>JAZSQU010000049.1:0-59819 GCA_045538095.1 Acutalibacteraceae bacterium
GTAACAATAAATCAATGCGGACATTAGGGAGAAAAAGTCCTGTTCAGATTCTTAACGAGAAACTTTCGGCATAACCACCGATTTTTTGAAGCCTCTTCCGTTCCGCTACGCTCCACTCCAAAGGCTTCAAAAATCATTGTACTATACTTTGACTTTATTTTTTACAAAAAATGGGTCACATCTATTTACAACGCAGAATAAAACGAGGCTTTTAAAATAAAAATTACTTGAAAAAGCAGTAAAAATGTGGTATATTTTATGATGAATAACTAAAAACAGATCATTGTCATCTGTATTCTCACATTCGGAAAAATCAAGGGGGGCGATTTGTATGACAGATAAAGAACTCAGGAAATTAAGCCGTCTAGAACTGCTTGAATTACTTCTTGATGCCAGCAAGGAAAACAAGCAACTTAAAGAGCAGATCGACAGATTGACTGTCGAAAACAAAACAGCCCGTAATATAGAAAATCTTTCTGTAATAACCCATCAGGTTGAGAAGGCTCTTGAATATGCAAACGGTATTACGGACTCTCTTAAAGCAACCTCGGGTAAGGCAGATTCAGTCAATACCGGTATAAGAGAAAGAAAATCCCCTGCTGTATCAGGCTCACTTCCGGATGTTGAAATTTACAGACAAATGTTATCGTTTTTTGCTCGTAACGATGACAAACTGGGTGTGTTTCCTGCTGATTTAGAAAATTCTGTCAGAGGAAGAATAAGAAGCATACTTGAAAAAAGAAAACAAAACTGATACCCATTCACAGGAGCGTTACCGCCAATGGTAAGGAAAAAATCAAAAAGTTTCGGGTCAATTCCCACAGCTGAACAAATAGAAAACGAAATCCTCAGAGAAAAATACAATCGGAAATATAAGCAGGTGCTAAGAAGCACGATGTATTCTCTCATTGTTGTTGCAGCCGTTGCAGTACTTATTGCAACTCTTGCTTTACCCGTTCTGCAGATTTCCGGTAGCAGTATGGAGCCGACCCTCAACGACGAAGAAATAGTAATACTTTTAAAAACAACAAATCTTAAAAGAGAAGAGCTTTGCTGTTTCTCATATCAGAACAAGCTTCTGATTAAGAGAGTTATCGGATTGCCGGGAGATAAAATCAATATTGATGAGAACGGAAATGTTTATGTAAACGACATACTTCTCAATGAGCCTTATGTCACAGATAAAGCCTTGGGCGAATGTGATATAACCTTCCCTTGCTATGTTACGGATAATCATTATTTTGTTCTGGGTGATTATCGTTCAACTTCAATAGACAGCCGAAGCAGTGTAATAGGACTGGTGAGCGAAGATTATATTATCGGAAAAATATTTTTCAGGATATGGCCCTTTGACAGTATCAGCCTGATAGATTGACATTGTTAAAAATAAAAAGGAGGTGGCAGGTTTGGAAGGTGTCAACAGAGATTATCTTGGTAAGCATAAAAAATTCAGAATGGACAGCAAAAAGCTTGCCACAGCATTTTTACTTACAGCATTCATAGTTGCAATAATAGTTTTCTGGTGGCTCAAGCTTGTAGGCATTACCGTTACGGGTGAAGCTTTTTGCGGAGTTGAAGAACACAGTCATGGTGCTGATTGCTACACAAGTGAGCTTGTCTGCGGTTTTAATGAAGCCTTGCATGAGACAGTGCAGGAGGAGACAACTCAGACTGAGGAAACTACCACCGAAGCAACTACAACCGAGGAAGCCGCAACTGAGACTACCACCATTGAAGAGACTACCTCAGAAGAATCTGTAACTGAAGCTACCATCGAAGATGCAGAGGATGTTACTGATTACGGGGAAACCTATTCTGTGTCTCATACTCACAACAATGAATGCTATGAGACTTTTCTTGTATGTACAAGAAAAGAGCATACGCATACATCGGAATGCTATCCCGATTACAGTGCCGATGTTGAAACTGTCAGCGATTGGCTCAGGACTATTGAAAATGTTGAAATAACAAATAATATCCCTGAAAATCTCATCGCTGTTGCAATGTCTCAGGTGGGATACAAAGAAAGCGCCAATAACTTTGAGTTTGATTTAGATGGCAACCGAAACGGATACACACGTTACGGTGAGTGGTACGGAAACCCTTACGGCAAGTGGAATGTAATGTTCGTTTCCTTCTGCCTGCACTATTCAAATATAAACAATTCAGATGAGTTGAAAGCTGCCGGTGCCGAAGCAATGAGACTTGCCTGGGAGAAAAGAAATATTTATTCATCCGTTCAAGAATATACACCGCAACGGGGCGATATTGTTTTTACAGACACTGACGGTGACAAGGTCACGGATACTGTTGGCGTAGTTTTATCGGCCGACAGCAAAAGCCTTGTTGTTATAATGGGTGACAGCAACAACAGGGTTAAAACCGAAAATATTGAGAATTCCGATAATGTTATCGGATACGGACTTACAAGTGAGCTCAGCTTTGCTGAGGATAAGGAATACGAGAAAGAAACTGAAGAGTCTACAAGCAAAAAGGAGGAAGCAACTGAAAGGCCGCCCGTGCTTATGATGGCTGCTCCTTTAGACGCAGATTCAACGCATGACATCATATATATTAACGACCTTACAAGTGTAGTCAAAGCTGTTCAATTCAAAACTACTGAAGGCGAAGTAATAGACGAAAACTCAACTATATATATCGGACAGACCTACGTTGTTTTAATGGAATTTGCTGAGAAAAATACAGGTAGTCCATGGATACAGTTCCAGCACGACGACCATCACGAGCTTCATTATCAGATTCCCGAAAACATTCACTGTGAAGAGTTTGAGGATTGGCACCCCATTACAGCGAAAACAGAAAACGGAACTATTGAAAATGTCGGCAGATATTTTATCTATGCAGACGGACGGCTTGTTGTTGTATTTGATGATGATGAAACCGGAGTGTGCTTCGGTGCAAAATATTCAAACGTAGACTTTACTATTGAGTTCAATGCTACGGTAGGTTCAACTGGGGCAGGCACTACAACGGAAGTTGTATTCAACGACAAAGTAACAGTAAACTTTGCTATTGACGGCGGTGCAGGCATAGATATGAGCAAAACCCACGGAGAGTATGATGCGGATAATCATACTATGGAGTATACTGTCAGAGTGGAAGCTACTCACGGTTTGGTTAAAGATTTTACTCTAGAAGACTACACGTGGAACACGCATCAGATACTGAGAGACACAGTGGTTGTAACGGATCTTGACGGGAATCCTGTTGATCCGCAGCCAACTATTGCAGACGCAATCACAGGAGGGATTTATAGTGGTTGCAGACTTGTGGGATTTCCTGATTTTTCTGCCGGTGAGGGTTATCTGATTACATACAAAACAAAAGTAGATGATAATCTTATTTCAAACGATACCGTGAGTCTCAGTAACGGTGCTTATGGCGCAGGTAAAGACTCAAATGGAACTACAGTGGATTCATATAAAGAAGACTGGGTTGTGGTTGAACTTGAAAAGATGACAAAGGACGGTAAACAGACCGTTCTCAAAGATGCAAGCGGCAACGATGTTCCTGTTATTGAATGGGAGGTTGCGATCAAGAAAAACAACAGCAATCTTCAGGGAACAGTAGTTATCGATACCCTCGGTGAAGGTCTTCAGTACTATACAGAACAGCCTATTCTTATTAAACACTATGATGAATGGGGCTATCCTCTCGCGGACCAACATTTAAGCTGGGATAATGTAACCATTAACGGTAATTCAATGAGCATTCCTCTGCCCGACGGCTATATGTTTGATATTTTCTATTACACAACCTACGAGCTTCCGGAAGAGGGTGAACAGCATCAATACAATAATAGCGTTTCTGCTACTATTAACGGTAAGTACGAAACCGCAGGCGGTGAAGCTGATGTTGTCGGATTTATACCCCATGTCAAAAAAAACGCATACGGTAATGATGGCAAATATGCATATTTTACTATTGAAGCCGATGTGCCGGGAGCAATTAAAAATTGGGGTAATTTCTATCTTACGGATAATGCAGCTTTCTGGGAATACGGAAATAACGAAGCGGGTTATCTGTATATAGAAAACATACCAGAGTATATGGTTATAACTGCTGTAACAAAAAGCGGACGCACAATAAATTTTACGCCCCATGTAGCAGGTGGCCCTGTTGAAAACACTTATATTCTCGTTGCTCCTGTAGATGATATGCATCATACCTTTAAAATTTATTTCAATACTTCTGAAACAACCAACGATTCATCAAAGTGGTTGTTGGATGAAGACGCTGTTCTTACAGTTACATACAAGATACCATTTGATGCAAAAACGGGTACAGAATGGACAGGTGAGCTCAGCGGCAACAAGACGCTTGAAGATGTACTTCTTGAAAATTATTCACTTGCCAATCAGGTGACGCTGAATTATACAAATGTAATAAAGACGGAACATTCTGTAAACTATAAATATTCACCTAAAATTTCCAAGAAATCTGTAGTTAACGAAGACGGCACTATTGATTATACGGTTGTTTTCTTTAGCACAATACCGGGCACAAACGGAAACGGAGGTTACCTTGCTTCAGCAGATATCGCTTACTTTATAGATACATTCGATGAAAGACTTGAGTATGTGCCTAATTCACTGACAGTAACATGTTACGATCCGTGGAATTCAAACAACTGGCTTAACCGTTACAGATACAACGGCACAGTCAGTGGTAATTCAATGGAAATAGCTTCAACAGAGTTTAAGTTTGATAGCTGTAATCCTAATTGCGGATTGGCCTGGGACAATCAGTGGCTTTCAACTCTTGATACCTACTATACATATTGCAGAAATATGGGTGGTGGACAACATATCTTTACTTACAAGCTCAAAGTTAAAGATGAATATCTCTACACAACAGAACACAGCAAGTATGAATTCGATAATACGGCTGAGGTCAAGTGGGATAAAGACGGCTCTTCAGGGCCCGTAACAGAACGCACAGAGTTTGAAACAGGGCTCATTGATAAAAGCGCGGTTCAGGAGGATAACAGATTGGATTTCGATATTCATATCAACCGCTATTCTCTTGATATTCTTAAAGGCGTAGACGAACTTGTAATTGAAGATACAATGACACCTAATCTTTCGGTTTATTGGGAGTCGATAAAGCTCTACTATGAAGAAGACGGTAACTGGATTGATTTTGACAGTACGAATAAATATAATTACTCTGTTACCTACGATCAGGATTCCAACAAGCTTACATTCGTTATACCTGATGAGCTTCATATAAGAATTGACTATTCAACCCTTATAACTGAAAGCGGTCTTGTTTCGGTAAACAACAGCGTAAGCATCAACGCAAGCGCTCAGGTAACTGACATTATTGATGCTACCTTCCACGTTCAGGAACACAGTGGCGATGCGTCGGGTTCAATGCACAGTATTACCCTGCTTAAGCAGGACGGCGATACTGATATGCCACTGCCCGATGTAAGATTCCTGCTTTACGGACCTGTGGGTGACCAGAATGCCACACTGCCTACCGGTGTTAACAGATATATGGAAACGGAAGACGGCAAACAGCTCGGCTACATCGGTTCATACACAACGGGAGATGACGGTACAGTAGAAATTGAAACACAGTACCTTACTGTCGACGGCCCCTATGCATTAGTGGAAACCTCTCCGCCTGAGGGATATATGAAGCTTGAAAAGCCCGTATATTTTTATTTCTACAAGCCTGACCCTAACGGTATTATTCAGACAGTTACAACACTTATTGCTGTGGAAAACTACACCTACGGCTTTGTGCTTCCCGAAACGGGGGGTACGGGCACATTACCTTTGGCAATAATCGGCATAAGCCTTATGGCTTTTCCGGTTTTGTATAGCATAATTCGTCGTAAACGGGAAAGGAGGTTGACATAATTTCCCGAACGTAAAAAGACGGAGAATGCAAAAATGGAGAAAATTGCAAATTAAAAAAAGAAAGGATGTAATTTTATGAAAAAATTGTTTGCAGTTTTATTAGCACTTACCCTCGTTCTCTCAATGGGAACAATCGCACTCGCAGCCGGCACAGGCACAATCACAATCGACAATGCACTTTCAGGCGCAAAGTACAATATCTATAAAATATTAGATTTTGCTCCCGTAGCAGGAAGCACAACTCAGGGTCGTTACACTGTAGTTGCTGGCTGGGAAGATTTCCTTGCAGGTGCAGGTGCAGCTTACCTTAAGGCAAACGCTGATACCGGCACAATCGAATGGAACGGCGAAGAAACAGATGCAAGAAAAGCAGAGCTTGCTAAGGCAGCTGTTGCTTACGCAAAGGAAAAGGGCATTGCTGCAACAGCAACAAAAACAGCTGCTAATGACGGTGATGTAACATTTACTGAAGTTCCTCTCGGTTACTATGCAATCGACACATCACTCGGTACAATCTGTGCTCTTACAAATGTTGATAACACATTTAATGCACATGAAAAGAACGAAAAGCCTGACATCGACAAGTTCGTTCAGGAAGACAGCGAAATGAACAACGCCGACGAAGGCTGGGGCAAGGTAAACGATGCTGACATCGACCAGCAGGTTAACTACAAGTCAACAATCACAGTTGGTGTTGGTGCAACAAACTATGTAATGCACGATACCATGGAAGCAGGTCTTACATTCAATAACGATGTTGTTGTAAAGCTTGCTGACGGTACAGTAGTAGATGCTGCTAACTACACAGTTGTATATCCTGCAACAGACGGTCACACATTTGATGTTAAGTTCGAAAACAGCTTCATCGCAGGTCTTGATAAGGGTGACACATTCACAGTTTACTACTCAGCAACTCTCAATGAAAATGCTAACATCGTAGTTGACGGTAACGACAACACAGTTTACCTTTCATACGGTGAAGACAGCACATGGGAAACAGCTGAACACAAGACAACAACATACACATGGAAAATGGATGTACTCAAGTACACTATGGATGGTGAAAACAAGGTAAGCCTTGCAGGTGCTACATTCCAGCTTCTCAAGGATAATGCACCTCTTACATTCACAAAGGTTGCAGATACTGATGGTGTTCCCACATATATGTATGACAAAACTGGTGAAATTACAGATATCACAACAGATGAAAACGGTAAGTTCATTATCGTTGGTCTTGACGAAGGCGCTTACAAGCTTCGCGAGACAGAAGCTCCCGCAGGTTACAACATGCTTGCTGCTGACCTTAATGTTGTCATCACAAGCACATACAACGAAGGTGATCTCACAGCTACATATGAAATCAACGAAGAAGCTCCCGCAACAATCGAAGTTGAAAACAAGACAGGTTCACTCCTTCCCGAAACAGGCGGTATCGGTACAACTATCTTCTATGTAGTCGGCGGTCTTCTTATGGCTGCAGCATTCATTCTTCTCGTTTCAAAGAAGAGAATGGCTTCCTTCGCTTGAAGGGATAAAGAATCAGACGGTTCTGAGTCTGAAGATAACTAAGCATTTGACTCTGAGCCAAAAGATTCAGCAGTTAAGAGCTGACGGACAATAATTAAATCCCTGCTGGCTTAATGTCGGCAGGGTGATACCCCAAAATAAAATTCTGACCGTTGTTTCTGAGAATTATCAGTGATGACGTTGAGAATTTTAAATAAGAGAGACTGTATATGAAAGAAAACAAAACTCCTAAAAACAAGGCATCTAAAAAGAAAAAAAGCGGCAGTGCCTCAACAATTGCCCTTGTCGCCATATTTTTTGTAGGTCTGAGTGTTCTTCTGTACCCCAGCATAAGTGACTTTTGGAATGAAAAGAGACAATCCCAAGCTATTGTCAACTACGATGACCTTATTGTTGATCTGACTCCCGAGGATTATACCGAATATTTTTCCAAGGCGGATTCATACAACAAAAAAATCAGAAATATGTCTTTCCCGTTTATGAATCATAAAAATATCTCCGAGGAATATTATGATACCCTTGATGTTAACGGTGACGGTATGATGGGTTATATCACTATCGAAAAAATCAAGGTGCAGCTGCCGATATATCACGGCACAAGCGACAAGGTTCTCAACTCTGCAGTCGGCCATGTCGAGGGTTCCACACTTCCTGTCGGCGGCAAGAGTACCCACTCGGTTTTATCTGCACACAGAGGTCTGCCCTCAGCAAAGCTTTTCACAAATCTCGACAAGGTTGAAGTCGGCGATGTATTCACCATAAGAATCCTCGACAGAACCATAACCTATCAGGTAGATCAGATTCTTATAGTCCTTCCTCACGAAACCGACAATCTCAATATTGTACAGGGCGAAGATTATTGTACCCTTGTCACCTGCACACCTTACGGTATCAATACCCACAGAATGCTCGTGCGAGGTACCAGAATAGAAAATATTGAACCTGACAGAGTTATCAATGTAATTACCGAAGCTTATCAGATAGACCCGCTGATTGTTACCCCTGCCGTTGCAGCACCTATGCTCGGTTTGCTGCTCATGGTGCTGCTTTATAAGAGCAGAAAGAGCAATAAAAACAGCAAGAAAAGCAAGACAGACAAAACTCAACCAAACAAATAATTCAAAAGAAAGGAGTGAAAGTATATGAATATCTCAGCTAAAAAAATTGTCGCTGTTCTCATTACAATTGTCATATGTTTCACTCTCTTTTCACTGAGTACTGCTGCCGTTTCACCTGAGCTGAGAGGTGATATTACACTTACTGCCCTTGATAAAGACAGCAAAGAACCCATAAGCGGTGCCTCATTCAGAATTTACCGTATTGCTTCAGCTTATTTCAAAGACGAAGAAATCTCCTTTGTTTATACCGATGAATTCAGAAACTGCGGTATGGAAACAGGTAACTTTTCAGATGCTTATTTACCCGTGCATCTTATGGTACACGCAGCAGTTAATGCAATAGCTTTTGAAGAAAAAACAACTGACATTAGCGGCAAAGTCACATTCCGAAATCTTCAGTCGGGAGCTTATCTTATTGTTCCTGCCGGAATGAAAGACGGATATCTTAATCCCTCGCCTTTTATTGTGACAGTGCCTATGAAAGACGAAACTCAGAATAAGTGGATATACAGCATTGATGCAACGCCCAAAATTGAAGCAGATAAAGATGATACTGATGAAGAAAAAACATATATCAGTGTCAAAAAAATATGGGAAACTTACGGTAAAACTCCCGATAGCATAAACGTTTCTCTTATAAAAGACGGCGTAATTGTTGAGTCTGTTGTTCTCAGCGCTGCAAATAACTGGTATCACAGATGGGATAATCTTGATAAAAACCACTCCTGGAATGTTATTGAAACCGATGTTCCTGCAGGATACAGTGCTTCATATGAAATATCTCAGATGACAGTAATTATCAGGAATAAAGACGACAATTCAGAAGATGAAACTACAACCAATCACGAGGATACCACTTCACCTGACGGCAGCACAACAAAGCCGACTGACCCCACTAAGCCGAATGATACAACAAAGCCGACTGGAGAAACAGAAAGTACCACAAAGCCTGAGGAGTTGATAGATACAGGTCAGCTTAATTGGCCCGTACCGGTATTTTCTGTGGTAGGTCTGGTGCTTTTCAGCCTCGGATGGTCAATGCTTAATTTCGGCAAAAAAGACGAGGAAACAGTATGAGAAAAAAGATAGCAATCACTCTTATGTCTGTCGGTGTAATCTTTGTCGGTTTTGCTATGGGGCTTCTGATTTATAATAATTATGAAAGCAGAAAAGCTCAGGAAAGTTCAGAGTTGCTTATTGAGTCAATCCGTCTGAGTATTGCTGAGAGCGAACTGACAGAAGAAATTACAGACCCTTTCGATGAAGAAATGGTAATTAAAGAAATCGACGGTTACGGATATATAGGTTATTTGTCAATTCCTGCCTTGCAGCTTGATTTGCCCGTTATGTCAGAGTGGGATTACGGAAGATTGAAGATTTCACCTTGCAGATATTACGGCAGCACAAAGACGGATAATCTCGTAATAGCCGCCCATAACTACATTGTTCATTTCAAGTATATCGGTCGCCTTAATCAGGGAGACGCTGTTGTCTTCACTGATATGGATGCTGTTGTGCACCATTACAAGGTTGATTCGGTAGATCTTCTTATGCCAACGGATGTTGATAAAGTTAAAGACAACGGAGACGACCTTATTCTTTATACCTGTACTTATGGCGGTGCAAAGAGAATAATTGTCAGATGTAGCCGTACACAACAGTTGTCTTGATTTTTCTTTTAGATTTGAATAACTAAACCAATAAATGCAGTAGCTCTGGGACTACTGCACTTATTTGGTTTATACACAAATCTGCTCACTACACACTCTTATTCCAGTTGCTGAATGTTGTTCATTCTCTGTATCCATTCAAGCTGTTTTCTTCTTTAAGTTTTTTGTAACACCCTCTGCCTCTTTCATTCCTCCGTGTACATCCGCCTTTAACTTTGTCAGCGGCTGCTGAATATATAATGTCTGTGCCGTTTTTTACTTGTATTGAGTAAATCCCTTATGAGCATCCGCACCATAGTGAGTGTTCATAAAGTACTTATGAGCACTCACTCTTTTTATGCACGGAAATTCTATGTATCGAGCAGGTTTTTAGCCTGCTCTTTTGTTTTATGCTGATTGTGGGATATACTCCACTGCAACCCCTTGTCTTGTGTTTGCTATATAGTTTTCATCGTCAGTGTTCGGTATCTCAATATAGCCTACAAAACGGTAATGGATAACTACTCTCTGTGTTCTGTTTTTGCCCTTACCTTCAATATGATGAACATCAATGTGGTCTATCAGTTCACGAAGCAAAGGTCCCGTAAGAGTTTTCATTTCCATAAACTTTCTGACAGCAGATATAAAGCTTTCTTTGTTTTGCTCCATAGAGCTTAAATTATCTATCTGTTCTTTTAATTCAGATATCTTTGTTTTAAGTTCAAGCTTTCCACCTCGTATTTGTGTGATAATTGCATAAACCATTCATCAGTTACCTTACCCATTGCATTGTCCTCATAAACCTTTTCATATAGCTTTAGAACCGTATCATTTCTCACAACGGCTTTCTGTAATTCCTCCTGAAGATGCTTCTGTTCTGCTATCATATCCTTGTTGGTTTTCTCTGCAAGCATATCAGCGAAGGCAAGTTCATCGCTTTTGAGAAACTTTGCAAGTCTCTGCAATTCTTTCATAACAACATACTCAATAGAGTCGGCTCTGATAAAATGTGTCGTAGGACAAGTACCTCTGTCGCCTTTGTAATTGGAACAACTAAAACAAGGAAGTGGTATCTTGTTTTTCTTGATATGAAACCACAGTTTGCTTCCGCAGTCACCGCAGTATAACAAGTCACTTAACATATGCCTTTCTTCTTCAGGCTTTTTCCTTGAACGGCGTTTTGTTTTGCCTACAAGTTTCTGCACAAGTTCAAAAGTATCTCTATCGATAATAGGCTCGTGAACATCCTTGAAAATTGCCCAATTCTCAATAGGATTTTCTATACGGGTTTTGTTCTTGAAAGATTTTGAGTAGGTTTTGAAGTTGATAACATCACCGCAATACTCTTGCTGTGCAAGTATTCTTGCAATGGTTGATTTACACCATTTGTAAGGATTAGGCTGACTTTTCTTTCCACCTCTGCCAAGACCTCTCTCAAACCAATATGCCATCGGTATTTTTATCTCGCTTTCTTGAAGTATTCGAGCAATGGTTTCATTGCCTTTCCCTTCAAGTCGCATACGGAATATATCGCGCACTACTTTAGCTGCCTCAGGTTCAATTATCCACCTCTTTTTGTTGTTCGGATCTTTTAAATACCCGTAAGGCGGTTGTGACAAAGGCTCTCCTGCATTTCCTCTAATACGGTGAGATGAACGCACCTTTCTTGAAATATCTCTTGCATACATCTCATTCATAACATTACGGAATGGAGCAAGTTCATTTTCTCCGTCTGCACTGTCAACACAATCATTAACTGCTATAAAACGAATGTTACGGTCAGGGAAGTAGCTGTCGGTATAATAACCTACTTGCAAATAATCTCTGCCGAGTCGCGACATATCCTTTACGATAACTACGGATATATAGCCCATATCCATATCTTCTAACATTTTCTGAAATCCGGGTCTGTTGAAGTTTGTACCGGTATAACCGTCGTCAACATAAAACCTTGTGTTAGTAAATCCATTTTCTTTGGCATATTTGCTTAATAGCTTCTTTTGATTTGAAACACTGTTACTGTCACCCTCCATACCGTCATCTCGTGACAAACGGCAATACAATGCTGTGATACCTATGATATCTTTATCTTTTTTATTCGACTGCATTTAGTCCTCCTTCCCGGCAGTCGAGTACACATATCGGTTTAATTATATCCATAGTGGCGTTATTATTCAAATCTGTGACACACTTGCCAAAACGGTCTTTTATTGATGTTTTGTTTTCAAGGGGCTCAAATTTTGATTCAACAATATATTTTACGTTGTTGAATTCATAAACTGATTTACCGCAACCCATACCATAAATAAATCCTTTGATTTTGTTCTTCATCTGATCACCTCGCATCCCTATCCCTCTGCTTAATCAGAAACTTTCTGTAATACTCACAAGCTGTCAGTACAAACTCCTCCAGCTCTTTCTTATCCGCTCTTGGTGAAAACTGTTGTAACTGTTCAAGAGGAATTTTTATCATTTCTTTTTGATTTGCTTTATCCTCTTGCATAATGGTTTCAATCTGCTCTGTGTCCAATTCATTACTTTGACTTAACTTTTTGAAACGGACTGCTTGTGAGAATGACGGCGTGCGTTCTTCTTCCTCAATCGTGCCGAGGAGAGCGTACTGCTGTTCATCTGTTAAATAGGAAAGTTCTACCGCAGGCGTAAGTGCTATTTTGTTTTCATCAACAAGGTCAAGCAGTTCAGGGATAAGATAAGTCAGACGGATATATCTTTGTATTTGTCTTGCACTGTCTTCTGTGTTTTTTGCTATTTCTTCATCAGTTCGCGACTTCTTGCCAACTTGGCACGAAGTTAAATCTGTACGTTTGCCCTGTGCTTTTAATGCTTCATACTTAAGCTTATACGCAAACGCCTTCTCGCTTGGTAAAATATGTTCTCTATGCAGATTGCTGTCAACGAGCATAATCGCCGCTTCATCTCTGCTTATGGCGTAAATTAAAGCAGGAACTGTTTTCATCCCCGCCTTTACTGCCGCGTGTAAGCGTCTGTGTCCGCTTATCACCTCGTATTCTTTTTCTGCTTCTTCAATAGGTCTTACAATTATAGGGGATAATATCCCTTGCTCCTTTATGCTTTCGGTGAGCAGAGCCATCTCCTCGTTGTCTAATACTTTATAGGGGTGTCCCTCAAATGAATGAATTTTTTCTGTCGGTATATTTACCGGTGCTTTTAATTTTTTACTTGCCATTTTTAATAGCCTCCTTTTTAATTTTTCTGATTTGATTTTTAAGCTTATTATCATAATGCACATAGTGCATACGGTGTAAGCTTCTATCTGTTTCGTACATTAGTTTCTTTACGGCTTCAAGTTCTTCACCTATCGGTGTATTCTTTAAATCATATTTCAGACAAAGATTTCCGATTAAAGAGCCGACCTTTCTGAATACACAAGAAACTTTATGGCATCTTGGGTTGGTTTCTCTTGTATCGGGTAACCTGCGATAATGTACCGCAGAAGTGCTTCTTTCGGGAAGAAGCTCCTTTTCGCATATCCCTGTATTTTTTCGTAGTCCTCATTTGTTATGCGTACCGCTATTCGGTTGTTTCTTGTTCGCATTGTTTCATCTCCTTTTCAATTTTCGGTATTAGCTTTTCAATGTCCCTTAATGCTTCCCGTAGCATCGGAACATCAAAAACTACTTTGTGCCACAATCGGTCTGCGACACTTTCAACTCGGTCAAGAATTGGGTTTAATGTTTGAATAAAAGATGTGTAGTTCATTATCGGTGTGGGTATCATTTCACTTTCTCGTATTTGTTTTCGTACATATTCTGACCGTGTGAGCCTTAACGAAGTCGCATCCGAATCAAGCTCTTTTAATTCTTCATCGTCAAGGTAACAGTACAAGGTTTTGGTTAATTTCATTTCTATCCTCCTTTCATCGGGTGTTAGGGTGTCCTTAACAAGCGGATTTGTATGCACAAATCCAGTGCTTGCTAAGACTAATGCCATCTTTTCTGTGTTTAAAATTACCCTTCACCTATATACGACATAAGAGCATACAAAATGTTCCAAGGAGGTAGAAAAAATTTTTGGACATAAAAAACACCTGCTACTTTTAGGGTAACAAGTGTAATCAAAATATTGAATTGTTTGTTTTGGAATGGTATAATTATTTTAACGAATATGAGTTTGCAGGTGAATTTATATGTTTAAAGTTATTGTTTTTGATTTCGATTATACTCTTGGAGATTCTACAAATGGTATTGTATTAAGCATAAACTATGCATTAGAACAATTAGGATATAGGCCTAAAAGTACCGATGAAATAAAAAAGACAATAGGCTTATCGTTAAAAGATACATATTTTCATTTGACCGGAAACGAGAATTTGCAAGAAGCAGAACAATTCGCAAAATTCTTTAAAGAAAAAGCAGATAAAGTTATGGTTGAAAATACGAGTTTATACGAAGGGGTAAAAGATACTTTAACAAACTTAAGGGATAATGGATATATATGTGCTATTGTAACGACAAAATTTCATTATAGAATTGAGCAGATATTAAATAAACATAATGCATCTGACCTGATAGATGTAATTGTTGGTGCGGAAGATGTAAAAATAGAGAAACCTAACCCCGAAGGATTACTATGGCTTATAGATTATTTAGGCGTAGAAAAAACTGATATACTTTACATCGGTGACAGCGTTGTCGATGCCAAAACTGCTGAAAATGCAAAAGTTAAATTTGCAGCTGTATTGACAGGAACAACATCAAGGGCAGATTTCGAAAATTATAGTAACATATACATAGGTGAGAATGTGCCTGATGTTAGTAAAAACATTTTGAGTTTATAAAATCAACTTTCAATTTATAGAACCGAATATTATTCAACTGTTCTCCTCGCGAGGGCAGTTTTTCTTTACATAAACAAAAATCTCCACCGACTTATTCATCGGTGGAGAAATCTTATACTGTTACTGTTGTTTTAAATTTTGCTTTTATCTTTTTGAGTTTCTTACCAACAGCACTGTGAGTCTTATACCCTAACTTTTTCGCAATTTCATCTTGAGTGTAGCCTTGAATGTGTAACAAAAGTATTTTTCTGTCCTCGTCAGGTAATGCTCCGATTACTGCTTTTGCTTCGGCAATATCAAAGGCATCCTCTGCGGGATATTTCTCATCCACATCACCCATCGACACAACCTGTGTCTTTGTTCGGGTGTGATTCCACTTGCGGTTAAAGTCTTGTTTTGGATAATTCTGCTTGCGGTTTGAAAAGTCCTCGTGGGTAAGATTACTGTCAACGGTTTCTGCAACTTCACTAAAAGCCATCGCATCCATAAGGTCGCTCATTCTTTGATTCAGAAATTCATCCGCCGCACCCGGTTCAAGAAACAATTCAGGGCGATGCTCAAATGCTCCTGCAAGAATTTCTTCAATGGCATCAGGGTTCTGCTCGGCAAGGTCATACAATATCTCTGCAACATATATGCCGTTATTATCACGAAGCACCGTCAAAGGGCTGTCCTTTCCGTAAGCGGCCGGGTCATATTTAAGACCTTTTTCTTTAGCTAAACCGTTCCAAGCCGCACCATGAATTTCTCGCACTCTACCCATTTGCTCCTGGTCTTCAAGTGAAATTGTGCCGTTTTCATAATCTTTATCACTGTGCCGCCGACGAGCCGAAAAATCATCTTTTAAAAAGTTCTGACGGTACTCCTCAGCGGTATGTTCCTTGCCGACACCGAGAAGCTCAAGCAAAATTTCTTTGTCCATAGTTTTACCTTTCCTTGTCCTTTTTGCTTTTATTATACATTTTTCGTTTGTCGAAAAGGGGTGAAAGTTGGTGGAGGGGAGTGTAATTTTGAATTATTACATTCTTCTTTTGATAACCTTAAAGGTTATATGGCGAGGGTATTACCCTCGTAACTTCAACATAGCGCAGAATGTTTTTGTTGTCAAGAGAAGAAGTGTAACGGCTCTTGATAATGGAAACATGATGCGGTAAATATATTTTACCAACAAAGTTATCTTTTTTCTATTCAAAATTGGTAAATATCAAAAACTAACCCAATTTATATATCTTTAAAATCACTTAATTCGTTCGAATATTTTTCTAATAATTCTTTATCTGTTACATCAAGTCTGCCATATTTATTTTTGCATTCTTTTAGCTTTTCTTCTATGTTGTCAATTTCAAATTCTTCTTTTCTAAGTATGATTAAAAACAAATCTATGAAAGGATCAGATATGCCTTTGCTTTTTATATGTTCAAATTTTCTTCGAACAACATCATCTCTTTTTTCTGAAAAACTTGAAATACTATCTTTGCTTGTTTTTATAAATTGATTAATTTGTATTTTTTCATTAGTAATTATGTTTAAACAATCAGTAATATTAAATTTTTTCATCCTTATTACTGTATCAGATGCACATAGATTATGAAGAGTTTCTAGTGCGTTTTTTGCAGGCACGGAAGCAATGGAAGCATTGTTGTTACTATCAATTATCATTAATAAATTATGATAAAAAAGATGATTTTTTTCGTCTTTGTCAAAAGCTAATACATAACTCATTGTAGGTGAGCTCAAAAAAGAATTAACGAATTCTATTTCATTTCTTATATCAATATTAGAAAAATAATATTCTACCGAACCCTTAACGCATATTGAATTTAAAACTCCTTCTAAACACAGCAAATCACTTACTATATTTTCTTTTATTAAGTAATTTTTCGATGAAATCTTTTTAGATAAAAAGAATATCAACAAAGACGTTATCGTTGATATAATTATACTTAATACTGACACTATCAATGTTTCCTTTTCCATTTGATACAACTCCCTTTTGTTTTTCTTATTAATATAGTTAGTGTTCTTATAAAAAGTAACACCATTTTCTCAAAAAATATTGAACTTTGTCGAAACCCACAATTCACACCTACTCAATTTGTACAACTCTCCCAACAAAACATCAACCGCCTTACCTGCAAAACACAAGTAAGGCGGTTTCTCAATTTTTTCTGAACACATCAAGCATATGAATAGACATTCCTACACAATCCTCACGTTCGCAAAGGACGGAAAGGAATTTCATATACTCCTCAAATTCGCGGTCACTTAAATCATCGAATTTGTCATCAAATATGTAAGACAACATATCAACACCTACAAAGTGAAGCCTTGTAACATTATGACTTCCCATAAGCCTATCAATATCAGCTTTACGGTACAGCTCAAATATTTCCTCGGGTGCAGAAACTGTATGATAATCTTCTTTGATAAGACCTTTTTCTAAATAATCAAGGACGATGTTTTTATAAAAGAACTTATAAATTGAGGTATCATTATTACAGTAAGAAGCATAGATTACACCATCTGTTTTTGCTAATCTTATTGCTTCGCCAAGAGCCTTATGTTTGTCCTCATCAGTAAAAAGATGATACATAGGTCCTAACAGCAACACAATATCATAGCTTTCACTTTCAAAAGCAGACATATCGCAGGCATTGCCTTCAAAAATTTTGATATTGTGATTAGCTGTTACCTTTTTCTTCATTATTTCAATGTTGTGCGGAACAAGCTCAACCGCAGTAACATCACAACCCATTTCCGCAAGTGCAAGAGAATATCTGCCTGTACCTGCACCTATTTCAATTATTTTTGCACCTGGTGTAAGATACTTTTCAATATATTTCATTGTAGTAAGAAATTCGGGCATTCGGCTTTTACGCATCAGTCTGCCTTCTTCATCGTAGTTATTGTAAAAATCAATAACGCTGTTTCCTGTTGTTACAGGCTCGGACTTCTTTTTGAACAATTCTGAAAGTTTCATAAAAACTCCTCCTTAATAAAAAATTAACGGTGTAAGCTTATTTGAAAAGCCTACACCGTTATAATCATATCGTTATAAAAATACAGTTACGTATCCGAAAATGAATATAGAGGTATAGACCTGCAGCCATAATATGGTGCAAGCCAAAGCATATACATTTCTGTTTTGTTTGAAAGATATGCGTTCAAATCAGTTTGCCTCGCTACTGTATTTTTCGTAAATATATCACATCAATCTTCTGTTGTCAAGTTTTTAATTACTCTCCACGCCTCAACAAGCCTATTCATACTCCAACCAGCATTTGCAGGTGAAGTTGAGGGCAGACAAACAGCTTCTCTGCCTATAGTGTCACGGATGTACTTGTTGTAATACTTTTCGGCGGTTTTGCCGTTGACGAAAATCTGTCTGATGTCAGCGTTTTTGAGTATCTCCGTAAGGTCGTTTGCAACAACATTTTTAATTGAACTGTCGGAACTGCCTGTTATATTGCAAGAGGCGATTACATCCCACAATGCAATATGATTTGCGTGCAGAAAGTCGTTCTTTTCCTCAATGGTTACAGGTGTATCAGTACCCATAACGGCAGAAACAACCCTCCAGAATCTGTTCTGCGGATGTCCGTAGAAAAACATCTGCTCACGGGATTTTACCGACGGAAAACTGCCAAGAATAAGCACTTTTGAGTTTTTGTCATATAAGGGTGGGAATGGGTGTTGTGGCATATTATATACTCCTCATAAATTCTTCAACCTGCCGTTTTGTTTTCAAAACAACAGTTTTATCTCTGTACTTCTCTGCAATTTCGGCATAATAGTTTCGTCTTTCCTTGTTTCTGCAACCGAAAAGAGTAAACTTCACAAACCACCAATTCATATCGTTGGCGTAACCGTCTTGTTGGCGACTTTTTGTTCGTTTAACTGCTCGGAAAAAGCAAGTCATTCTCGGAAGCTGAAGCAAAACTATTTTATCTGCTTTTTGCAATCGCTCGTCCATCATCAGGTATGTATAGTAACCGTCAATAATCCAATCTTCTTGTGCCATGAAATCTGCAACTATGGGCAGTACAACTGAATCATCTATAGGCTTCCATTCCTTGTCCCACTTGATATCATCAAGGTGAAGGATGGGGATATTTTTCTTTTTAGCTATGTAGTCGGATAGATATGTTTTACCGCTTCCAGCATAGCCTAAAATTGCAATTTTCATTTCCTTCACCTCTCAATAGTTTTACTTATAAAATGTTGTAGTCCATATTTTGAAGCCGTTCTTTTCATAAAATCTGCGTACTGCTTCTGAATCTATTGTGGCAGATGAAAGAAAAATATGTTCAACGCCATTTTTCTTTGCTTTTTCTTCAACTATTGTTAAAAGTTCTGCTCCAATACTCTTGCTTCTGTATGCAGGAGCAATGTACAAATCATAAACTTGAAGATATTTTGCGTCCATCGTAAACACATTCATATAGTTGTTTTTATCGTTTACTTTCACTTTTCCCGTTACGTAACCAATAACAGTTTCACCATCAAGAGCAACATAAAAATACTCGTTATCATAGTTTAAGATTTCATCTTCAGTATCGACAACAAAGCCATAGGTTATTGCTTCGGCTTCCCATTGCTTTTGAAGATTGGCAACAGCTTTTGCGTAGCAATCTTCAAATTGTTTGTATGTAATATTCATCATTCTTCACCTTTGGTTTTTAAGTTCTCTAACACCTCAATCATTTCATAGCATTCGTGAATATACAAATGATCACATTGAGGTTGTTTTTCGTTTGCTCTGTCTATGTAATCCTTATCAATAGAGTTATCATACCAAATGGGGTAAATACCAACCTGCGCTGCACCCTCAACATCATTCTGAGGATTATCACCGCAATACCATACATATTCTGCAGAAAGTCCTGCTTTTTGAAGTGCAATATCAAACATTATGCGATTTGGCTTGCAGATAAAATAATCACTTGATGTCATAACGAACTCAAAGTTGTTGTTAGGCAGAAGTCTGTTGAGCCTCTTTTTAAGAGCCTCACCTGACCATAAAAGATTGCTGATAACTGCCGTTCTGATGCCGTTTTCATTAAGATAATCAAGCATCTTATCGGCACCGGGCATAATTGCACCTGATGACGCATTATCCCAAAACACAGTTTCCATTTCGACAGGTGATATCGAAAATTCTATGCCAAGATAGTCATAAAGCGTCCTGTTTGCAATCTGTCCACTGATATCATAACCATGTTTTCGCACCTTTGCAACATGCTCACCAAAAATAAGCTCTGCACCTTTGGTTATATCTTCAACTGTACAGTTGTTAGGATTCTTTATAGCATATTTTAAAAGAGCTTCGTTGCCTCGGTCAGTATTCCAATCAGGTTCATATAAAAGAGTGTGACCGTAGTCGAATATTATCATTTTGGGGTAGTTCATAGTTTATTCCTCTTAAATATTTTTCTCATATATGTATAGATTATTTTCAGGAGATTTATCTCCGCTGTTTGTAAAACCAACCGCACTCCAAAACGGCTCACCCGTGACGGGATCGGCGGTCAGCCAAATCTTACTGACGCCGTTTGACTTAAATAGGGTTTCAAGATGCTTATATATCTCTCTGCCGTAGCCACTTCGCCTGTATTCACGCTTAACATAAAACTCCATCACATAACCCCAACTGGGTCTTACATAACCTCTGTGATCCTCACGGTCAATCTTGCCGTAAGCGAAGCCGATTAAATCTTCACCAAGATAGCAAAGCTCTACAAATCTGTCTTTATCTTCAGATATATTGACTATACTTGCAATAAACTTTTTAAGTGTTTCTTCGGGTGTTTCTCTGCCTACATTACTGTCAAGTTCACGACAATAGGGAAGCATTATGCATTCAAGGAGTTTGTGGTGTTTTTTCTTGTTTTTAACCGTTACAAATTTTAATTCGCTCATTACTTTACCTCTTTTATAAAATTAAAAATGCGTCTCTGACCGTGAAATCAGAAACGCATAAATCCGTATAAAAGAAGTATTATTTGCAAACGGACAAAACGGTAGCTGACTTCACAAAGTAAATTCTTTTCATCATTTTGTCCACCTGCCTTTCAATGTTTTTTATCAGTATAGCACTGACAGTATGAAAAGTCAATATTTTACAGTGTTGTCAGGTGTAAATAATAGAGTCGAATACAACATCTTCAGCACAGTGACGATAATTGTTCATAAGACCCATCCATTTAATTTGGTCGGTTGCTTTTAAGTTCTCATCCGTACCGTCAGCCTCTGCCATGTGCGACACTATGTGATTGAACATATCTTCCGCTTGGACGTTAATACTGCAAAGATAATCGTGGAGTGTACCGTTCATAAGATAAGTGTAATAGATTGATTTGCAGTGTTTTTTGAGGTGGTTGAGATGGAGCTGTCCCCACTTACCGATAGGACGGTTGTCTTTACTTTCGGGTAGTTTTAGGTCGGGTAAGTAGTAATCGCCGTGAAGGGTGTAGCGGATACCTGTTTGCTCGTTTGTGATGTGTTTAGGTAAATTCATAGAAAAGCCTCCTTTAATTTTGTAGCTTCATTGTACAAATTAAAGGAGGTGTTGTCGAATGTGTGGACTATATGAATTTATAAATTATTCTCTAATTAACTAATATAAACTTCAACATTAAACTATTTTTCTTCTTTTCAGTTCTCGTTTTTTTACAACCAAAATAATACAGCTAATCAATGCGACTAAAACAATTAAAGCTAAAGCCCAATTTGATATGAGCCATTGAACAGCTGCAATTGCACCTCTGACAATTGCCCATAAGATGACAAATGCGATAATACGAACAAACCAATGAATTTCAGAACCAAATCTTCCGCCCGGTGAAACTTCCCAAGCAATCTTAAACGCAATAGCGCCGATGATACCAAGTATTATGTACTCCCAATACCACTGAATCGGCAACCCTAAAGGTCCTGTCAAAAATTCGAATATTAACTTGTACAACAATTAACCTCCTTTACATGTATTTTGCCATAGAGTGCTCTCTATTAGCAATTTATTATAATATATCGCACTTATCTTAATAAATACTTAAAATTGCATAAATATGACGAGCATAATAACGAAATTAAATGAGATGATTATTGTGTAGTCATGTTGCATAAATTTAATTAAGTTTGTTTGTACTATTCGACAAAATTTGATTTTTTTTGAAGTTTTGATGTTACCTTTCAGACAATCTATAACTTTATATATAAAGGAGAATAAGTTTAAAAGTTTACTAATAATACAACTTTAATTAAACGTATATTTATGGACGGTGAATCTAATGATAAAATTAAAGCGGAAGAAAAGCATACAGTTTGAAGGTGTACAAAACGAACGATATAAACAAATAAAAAACAAATGGATTCGTTTAATGCTAGTGGGTACATTACTACCACTTATAATGGGTTTTGCTGTTAGTGCATACAGCGATTCTTTTAAGTTTATTGATGCAATAAGCAATGGTGAGATTATACTGTCTCTTTTTTCTTTGACAATCCCAATGCTGTTGGATTTATTTGAAATTGATTATAAAAAAGATGATGGTATATCATGGACATTCTTATTTTGTATAATATCCGTATGTTTACAGGTGCTGTTATATTGCTTGACTAGATTGGACGATTCTGCAAATAAAGAAATACGCAGCGTTATTGCTTCAGTTTTGATGATTGTCGCATCAACAATAAGCTGTGCTTCAGCTAATAGCTACATATTTAAACAAACATTAATTAATGAAATTGGCAAACAATCTATTACTAACAAAGAAGGGGCTGAGGAAAATGTTTGAATATATGTCTATCGTCATTTCATCTGTATCTGTTTTGGCAGCGTTGATCAATTTGATAGTTAGTGTAAGATACAATCAACATATTAGACATGTTTCTTTAGAAGAAAAACACAAAAACAAAACAATGATAAAAAATAGTAAAATTACGAATGAAAGTGAGGTAAAAAAACTATTAAGTCATCTTTCTGAATTTATCAAAAAACTGTATCCGTTAGCACCAACGAAAATATCCATACATATATTGAAAAAAAACACGTTAAAAATAGAAGATAGTATTGTAGAACAATGGATTTCATATCCTTCTGCCGCTGAATATGAATATATAGTTAAAAACAATACTGATTTTAATTCGCTTTTAGTAGAAAACAATAAATATTTCTTTGTTTCAGATTTAAGTGAATTCGAATCTTTAAGTAACTACATAAACGAAAATCCCAAGTATACTAATTGTCAAACAACAATAACATTTCCAATAAAAAATAATAAAAGTATAAACTCAGAAATAATCGGTTTCCTATGTGTTGCGTCACCAGATAAATTCAATAATGTAAAAAACAATAAAAAAATAATATCAAAAATTTCAAAGACCGTAGATTTGTTAAGCAATGTAGTAATGAAAAAATCAGAAAGCGAAGGAAATATATCATAGTAACAAAAGACGAAGGATGGATAACTAATGCAACACGATTTTAGGTATTTAAGAGATAATTATGGTGATGAAGGGGCACGTGGAATATTTGAAAAAATATGCTCTGAATTATTCTATGCTTGGTTCGGTGAAAATGCTCACAACATTAGGGTATCCCAAGGTGACAGTGGTATTGATGTTTTAGTTGGAGATTTTAGTAAGCCAATAGAAAACTATCAGTGCAAATATTTTATTGATGGTATCGGTGATAGCCAAAAACAACAGATAAGAAGTTCGTTTGAAAGTGCTGTAAATTCTAAGAATTATAAGATGAAAAAATGGGTTCTTTGTGTACCATGTTGTTTAACTGCAAAAGAGTTTAAATGGTGGAGCACATGGAGTGCGAAAAAAAAGAAAAGTTCAGGAATTGATATCTCTTTATTTGATGGTGGATATTTAATCACACAATTAAAAAAGTTTGACATATACGAAAAAAATTTTGATGATGATATCAGACAAAATTTGCAAATGATCTTGGAAGGTATGAACGAGGAAAAAAAGCGTATAACAGAAGAAATCATAATGTTAATTAAAGAAAGCGAAGATAAATTGTATGATAATATGCTTTTTGTGAAGAAACTGGAAATGGCAAACATAGAATTAATTGACAGCTGCAAACAAGATTATTTTAATGCCGAAATTATGGAATATACAATTAAAAGCAAAGGTGATACTGATAAAATTAATCTTTTAGAAAACCTTAAATTAAAAATCTTATCTTTTTGGGAAACGCAATATCGGCGTTATCAGGATGATTTGGACGGTAATGAATTATTGTCGCGCACTTATGAAAGGATTGAAGACGCTGATACGACAACTTTGAGTTGTCCTTTGTTACCTGAAATAAGCTTAATAGCCAAAAAAGGTATTCTTCATCAATGGGCTGAAGAATGCAGCGTTGGTTGGCTAAAAGATTATAGAGAAAAACTAGATAAATATTTAAAAGAGGGAGAATAAAATGACCACAAATTTTTCTGATTACATAACTGATTGTGTTAGAATATTAGTGCTTATTAGTGCGGTAAAAAAATACAAAATAAAGTTAACAGAAAATAGAATTAAACTATATGATTACTATTTTAAATTTCCATACACAATGTTAGAGGATAGTGTTAAAGACCTTGGTATAGATATGAATGTTGACGAATATTATTCTTTTTTTCATTGGCATCCTGATGTAATTAAATATCGACAAACAATTAATTATTTAATTGCCAAAGGTTTCGTGAACATTGTTGATGGTAAAGAAAAAATCTTTACTATTTCAGAAACGGGTGAAGAAGTTCTTGGCAAAATAGAGAGTCCATATAAAGAGAAGTTGATTTCTTTGTCAGATATAATAATGCCAATAGTAAAAAAACTATCCGATACTAAGATAAACGAAGAGATATGCCGAAAAAACAATTTAATATCAAGAAAAGGATGGAACAACTAATGACAACTAAATTGATATTAGAATCACTAACCTTGATTGGTTCGAGAAAAAACTACACTATCAAGTTTAGAAATGGATTTAATTTTATCTCTGGCCACACCTCTACCGGTAAAACTTCTATCTTGGAAATGATCGATTATGCTTTTGGCGCAAAAGATCACAAATCTTATATAGAAATAGGTAATTCGTGTTCACTTGTAGAATTAGTATTTAAAATAGGCGAAGATACATATCGCATTAGAAGAGAATTATTCAACTTCAAAGCTCCTATAATGGTTGAAAAATATGAAAATGAAAAAGGAAAATTTCTGTTTTATAGCCGATGTGAAATAGATTCTCCACGAAATCCGAAATCTCTTTCTTCATTTTTGATTGAAAAATTAGGTTTAGCAGATATGACTATATATGGTCAATCTTTTAGTTTTAGAGATATATATAAATATTGTTATTTAAAACAAACAGAAATAGATAACGAAGATATATTAGGAGAAAATTCATATGACAAAGATTTTAAACGAAAGGCAACTTTTGAAATAATATTTAACATTTATGACAAAGGATTAGAGGAATATCGAAATAGTTTGGAAGTCAAAAAAGACGAATTACAAGTATTGTCAACCAAATTATCAGGTATTGAAGAATTTTTAAAGAATGTAGATATTGCAAGTTTTAAAGATTGTTTTGAACAAGAAAAATGTATCAGAGAGGAAATATGCGGGTTAGAGTTGGAACGCTCTGCTCTAAAAAAACAAAAGATATCTTTTTCACAAAATGCTTTAACTTTAAGAATGAATATAGCTAATCTAAAAAATGAAATTCAAGATATAATACAAAAAAAGAACGACCAAATACAGTATTTAAGTAAACTAAGATTACTGTATAATCAGTATAAAAGTGAAGTTGAAAAAAAAGAGTTAGCTATTCAAGGATATTTTGCATTCAATGAATATGAATTCTTGTTCTGCCCCAATTGTTTAAAACCTATAGAGAATAATTCTTCTGTGGAAGTGTGCTGTTTGTGTGGTAGTGAAAAGAGCGATAAGAATAGCGAATTGTTTGTTACAAAAAAAGACATCTCAATGTTGAAAAGAAAAGCTTCGGAACTTTTAAAGTTTATAGAATCAGAGGACAAAAAATTGGACTCATTAATTCATGAAGAAAACACATGTAAAAGAACGCTTCAAGAGGAAGAAATAGAACTACAACATTTAACAAATGATTATGTAAACCCTCTTTTGGAAGAATTCGAATGTATTAATTACGAAATAGGAAAGCGCAATAGGCAAATATTTGAATTGGAAAAAAACTTGTCCATGTTTGAAGAAGTTGATCGCTATAAAGAATTGATTAAGAGCAAAGAATCAGCCATTAAAATTATAAAGGACAACATTAGGATGCTTAAAGAAAATGCTGTAAATAAAGATGAAGTAATATTTACATTATCAAAAGTGTTTGCAGATATTTTATCAAAATTTGAATATCCAAAATTGAGTAATGCCTATGTTGATAACAAAAGATATCTTCCTTATGTAAGAGATAGAAAATATAATAACATTGGGAGCTTAGCAGGGGTCTCTTTGATTACTATGGCATATTACTTATCAATTTTTATAGTAGGTACTAAAGAATATAATCATCCTGGAGTTTTAATAATTGACTCTCCTAGAAAAAATTTAGGAGCCCAAGCTTCAAAGGAAGAAAATGAAGATTTTAAAGACGAGCGTATATTCAATGCCACTATAAAGTGTCTATATGAAATTGCAGAAACAAATAAAAATAGTATGCAAATGATAGTTGTAAACAATGGTTTTCCAGATTTCCTGTCTAGAGATTGCCTTGTTGCAGAATTTGATTCTGATAATGCGAATAACCTTCCAAAAGGTTTAATTGATGATTCTCTAAATTGAGAAGCTTGGATTATAATCATAAAAGATGAATTAAATGTTTAAAACAAAAGAATATGTAATAAAGGAGAAAAATTTATGGCTGGAACAAAAGTATTTATATCTTCAACATGTTATGATCTTTCTGTTTTACGTTCTGAATTAAGAAACTTTATAACTGCTCTAGGTCATGAACCCATTATGAGCGAATATGCGGACATTCTATATGATCCAAGGATTCATACTCATACAAGTTGTATCAATGAAGTTATAAATTGTGATTTAATGGTTGTTATTATCGGCTCTAGATTCGGTGGCAAGGGTGTTCCTCAAGCACTTGATCAAGTAAATATTGATTTGTTACAAAATGCAAGCGATGACGCCACTTTTTTGTCCGAAAATTCAAATATTTCCATAACGCAATTAGAAGTACTTAAAGCTATTGAGAATAATATACCTATTTATACTTTCGTTGAAAAGAAAGTATATTATGAGCATGAGGTTTACGAAAAGAATAAAAATAATACAGAAATAATCAAAAACATTGTATTTCCAGCAATAGATAAACAAGAAACTGCACAATACATTTTCGGCTTTTTAAATTATATAAGATTAAGAAGTACTGGCAACTATTTCTTCCAATTTGAGAGATTGCAAGACATACAAGAAGTTCTAAAAAAACAATGGTCTGCATATTTTCAAAGATTGTTAATAGAGCAACGTTCACATAATGAAGAAATCAAACAAATTGAGCATTTGAATGAACAATTTGAATCATTGAAAACAGCAATTATTTCTACAATAGATAGTGTTGATCAAAGAGAAGTCGCTAATGGAATTGTCCGTTATCGAAAAATGGCAGAGTTTTTATTTGGAATAAAATGTGAACATAAGTTTCTTTGCAGTTATAATGGTTCTTTCAATGACTTGCTACAGAAACAAAAAATTATAAATGTCATTGATTTGGAATCTGGAGAATTAAGCGAAATTTTTACAACTCAACGTAATCGTATGGTGTTACCTAAAACCCTTTTTGTACTTGATAATAATACTTTTTTTGAGACAAAACTTCATAAGGATTTTTTGTATGATATCGAAACTGATTGGAGCACTTTTAAAGAAATTAAAAGTAAATCGAGAGAATACATACTAGATGCTTTAAGAGAATTGACGCGTCCTAATATGTTAATAAGATACAGACAGGAGTCAATAGATGAATATATACATAAAATGGCAAGTAGATTATAAGGATATGTTGTCTGCCAAGGTATAATTTTGTAGGTGATATCCCCATCAAAGTGTAATTGTTGATATGCGTACCAACTACCAATCAAAAAATTAAGTACTGTATGAACATCCGCACCAAGAGCTCAAGTCCATAAGGGATTTGAGCTCTTATTTTTTACTATTTCTGAGTGGCAACCGCATATGCAAGGATACCCCCAAAAAACGTCTGAACCGCCACACTTAAGGTTAAATCAAAATAAACATATCAGAGAATAAAATGTTTTTCTCTGTAGCGATTGACGTATGTATACTTGTTTTTTCTCTTAGCATACCGATTGAAAACCTAAAAATTACAGGAGGCACTCATCAAGAGCACCTCCCTTGTTTTATTATTTTACTATTACCGTTGCCGGAAATTCATCTTCAGTAAAACCTAAGGTATAAGCAATTCTCATTGGAATTTCGTAGTTATTGAGTTTTGTGCCGTTTGAAACGATTTTGTCTGAACCGTAAACAAGTATGGGTACATTTGTATTGGTATGTCCGTCGCTTGTGAACACATATTTGCCGCCTTTAAGCTTGATTCCGCCTGTTTCGTGGTCAGCCGTTACAACAACGAGAGTTTCACCGTCAGCTTTTGCATAGTTAAGCATAGCTTCAATTGTACGGTCAAATTCCAGAAGAGCCTCTGTCATTTTTTCATCATCGTTGCTGTGGGAGTGCTTATCTATGTGAGCACCCTCGATCATAAGGAAAAAGCCTTCCTCTGTGTCGTCAAGCAGGTCAACGGCTTTAACAGCCATCTGCTCAAGATTGGGGGTGTTTTTATCAGACTGCTCAAGTATCCAAAGTGAATTTGTAAACTGAGCATAGCTTCTGCTGCCCTCAGTAAGAGCCATCATTTCATCATAGGACACAATGTACTCAAAGCCGTTTGCCTCTGCAACACTTTTTGTTGCAACACCGTTTGAATGGCCCCAGATAAGGTCAATATCAGAAGTAAGCTGGTCATTTGTAATATCTTCTGTATTATATCTGTCAGAGGAATGAGCTGAGAAGGAAGCCGGTGTTGCGCCTGTGGTTTCATCAGTTGTAACTATACCGGTCATCATACCTCTTTCCTTACAAAGCTCAGTAAGATTTTTAGGATATGAGTACTTCGGCGTTTTATCAATCGGGTTAACACCAACTGCTTTATTGGCTGTTCTTGTACCGGTTGAAAGCGCTGTTCCGCCTGCAGCACTGTCTGTAACAAAGCTGGTAAATGAGCGTGTTCTTGAAAAGCCGTTTTCTTCAAAGGTATCCATAACGAGTGAAACATCTCTGTCTGACTTTGTTTTAAGAAGATGCGACGGTCCCATACCGTCACCGATAAGATAAATTACATTTTTGATTTCGCTTTTATAATAAGTTGAGGCATCCTTTGTTTTTGAGGGAACAAAAAATCCGAATGCTGTGCCGAGTGTGAGTGCTATTGAAATAAGTACTGATATAATTTTAGCAATAAAGTTTGTCATAGTAATTTCTCCTTATTATTTATTGCTGACCCTTCTGACCGTAATAAATCCACTGTCCGAAGTTCTGAGCTTTCATAAACACTCTTGCTCTTTCCTTAAAGTCATAAAGTTCGCTGCTCTTGGGTTCAATTGCGTTCGCACACATAAGACTGAAGCTGTTCATCTGCTCTTCGGCAGTGAAATCGGGATCAAGCTTCATTGTAACGGTTTTGCTTTCACCGGGAAGAAGGTCAAAGTAGTTGTCTGAAATAGGTAAAGTTGAAAGACTACTTTCTACTCTTACAAGACGTGCGAAAATATCGCTGTTTACGGTAATTGCAATTTCGTCACCTTCAATTGCAGTGCTGAGGTTCATCTGAGGCGCTCTCAGCTTAAGGTCTTTTTCAGGCTTGAAGAGATAAGTTTTTTCACTGAGAAGCTCACCGTTTTCATAAAGCTCAGCCTTTACACCGATTTCATCAAGGTTATATTTGGTTTTGAGCTGTTTTTCATAAAGGGTGAAGCATTTTTCGTTTTTCAGCGCTTCAACTGTGAAGTCACGGTTCTTTTCCTGAATTACACCGTTCTCGAAGTGGAAAATCTTGCACTTAAGAGTAACCTTCTTATCTTCATTTTTATCGTTGAGGATAAAGAGATTTACCTTGCCGTCCTTGTCTTCAATTGAAACGGAAACAGGAGCGTTGAAGTGCTTTGCTCTGTACTGAAGAGCCTTGTAGTTGCCGTAGTAATCTAAACTAGCCCACGAGCATACGCCCCAACAATCGTTGAACTGCCAGTAAATTGAGCCGTTGCATCTGCCCTTGTTTCTGCGCCAGTGCTCAGTTGCATCGCTGATACATTCAAGCTGAGTTACCTGAGAAAGGTAGATAAGGTCTTCGAACTTCTTAGGCAGGCGGAAACGTGAAGCTATGTAATAAAGCATCTTGTCGTTACCCGAATTGCATTTCTGATGAGCTGAGAATACGGGTGAATGAATATCGTAATCTTTTTCTTCAGCAAAGGTGCGTATTGTCTTGATGTCGGGAAGTGATTCAAATCCGAACTCACTGCAGAAACGTGTCATTCTCTTGCGATAGTACTTCATATTCTGAAGTCCGTGCCATACTGCCCAAAGGTGAATGTCACCGTAGTTGTCGCTGTCAACTTCCTTCATATGGCCCGTACCGCAGGGTGAACCGGGAATGAAGGGTGTGTCTTCATCGAATTTTCTCACTTCAACGGGAAGCATCTTATGGAAGAAAATTTCTGTCCACTTTATATATTTCGGGAAGTTAATCCAGCCCATTGACATTGTTTCGATTTCGTTATTGCCGCACCACAGTGCAAGTGAAGGATGATTGCGAAGACGCTTGACGTTGTATTCAACTTCCTTTTTAACGTTGGCGAGGAAAGCTTCGTCAAAGAAAGGATAAGCCTGACAAGCGAACATAAAGTCCTGCCAGATAAGAATACCCTTTTTGTCGCAAAAGTCATAGAAGGTGTCGCTTTCGTAGTAACCGCCACCCCATACTCTTATCATATTCATATTTGAATAAAGAGCTGTGTCAAGAAGGTATTCAATTTTATCCGCAGTAAAGCGTGTGGGAAGTGAGTCACCGGGAATGAAGTTTGCACCTTTTGCAAAAATGGGCACGCCGTTGAGAATGAAACGGAAGGTTTCACCGTATTGGTCGGGACTTCTGTCAAGCTCAATTGTACGAAGACCGATTTTTCTTTCGGCTGTGTGTACAACTTTTCTACCCTTTTTGAGAACAGCCTTAACAGTATAAAGAGCCTGCTCTTTTTTGCCGTTCATTTCATGAGTCCACCAAAGCTCAGGATTTTTCACGGTAAATTCGCCTTCGTAACCTTTAAGCTTAAGCTCTTCACCCTCAGGGGAAAGAAGGCTTATTTCTGCCTTTTCGCTCTCATAAAGGTCACAGTCAAGCTTAACGCTTACAGTAAATGAACCGTCGTCGTTTTTCTTCTGGCGGATTTTCATATCGGTGATTTTGCCTTCGCTTCTCGCTTCAATAAAAATATCACCGGTAATGCCGCTTACAGGCAGCACAGGTCCCCAGTCCCAACCGAAGTGGCATTGAGGCTTTCTGATTCTTACAATACCGTTCTGTCCGTTTGAGTTTGGAGGAGTTTTTTCTTTTTCATAACGCTCTTTTACATAGTTTACGGGTGACTCAAAAGTTATGCTGAGAGTGTTTTCGCCCTCTTGAAGATACTTCTTTATGTCAAATTCGTAAGCGATGTGGCAGTTTTCACCTTCACCGATTTTTTCACCGTTAAGATAAAGACTGCAGATTGTGTCAAGCTGTTTGCAGATAAGTGTGATTTTCTCTTCCTGAAGCTCTTTTGCAGTAACTTCAAAGGTCTTTTCATAAGTCCAGTCACGCTCAGCTACCCAGTAAACATCCTTTTCATTTTCACCGTAAAATGGATCTGCAATTATACCAGCATTCATTAAATCCAGATAGTTTGTGCCCGGCACTGTCGCCTCAAGTGAGTACTCACCTGAAGTATCTTTTAAAAGCCAATTGCCTGTAAGAATTTTCTTTGTCATAATGCACCTCTTCATATTATTTTCTACCAGGTTAATAATACCATTTTAAGTAATTCAAGTCAATAAAAAAAATGCCGAACAACCTTGATTGTTCAGCATTTTTATTATTAATAGCTTAGTCTACTTCAACAACACCGTCAGCTTTGATTGTGATCTTCATTCCGTCCTTTACATAACTGAGGAATTCGTCACCAAGTGAGTCAACAACGGGCATTGTACAATCGTCAACCCAAACATCAGCAAGAACTGCACCTGCAACTGCAAGAGAGTCAATGGGATTTGAGAAAAGCATACAAGCAGGATTCTTCTTAAGAGCACAAGCACAGTAAAGTACAAGACCGCCTGTTGTTGAGCCGATTGTCTGAGGAAGGCAAAGAGCCTTGTTCAGAAGTGATTTACCGTAAAGGTCTTTATTGTTCTGGTCACCGCATTTTACTTCCTTATCGCCGAACTGAAGTGCGTTCTGGAATGATGCAAGTGTGTTGAAGCCTTCAGTTGTAACAACTGCTTCAGCTGTAACTTCACCGGGAGTAATAACTCTACCTTTAAACTGTTTCATTATTTTTTACCTCCTGTAATCATACATAAAATTTCTTCATCTCTGTAGTATCTTGATGTTGTGTATGTACGAAGCTTGTTTGATGAGGTAATAACAGGCATAGACTTACAGAGAGGATTGTTCATATACATAAGAGGACAGATGTATGATGTGATTACGCCGGTTGCCTTAAGACGTGCAGCATATTCTGTTTTGTTGAACTTTTCAAGCACCTTGGGAGCTGCTGTAAGAACTGTGGGAATTGTAACCTTCTTGTTGCCGTTTTTCTTAAGTTCAGCTTCAATGTTATCTGTCCAGTCCTTGAGCTGCTGAAGTGAAAGATGAGGACAACCAACGAAGCAAAGCTTGGGAGCAGCGTCGGGCTTTTTCCAGATAACGGGATAGTTATCCTGAACTCTCTTAAGTTCAGCGTCGTCAATGATGTATTCCTTAGCGCCTTCTGCGATAAGCTTTTCACCAAGTTCGGCTGCTTCAGGAGTGAGCTTGTCGATGTGGTAAAGACCTACTGCACCGTTTGAAGCTGTAGCAGCACCGAAGTCCTTGAGGTATGAACAGGCTGAATCGTTAAGCTCTGTACCGATCCACTTATCAAGGCCCATAACATAGGGAACGTCTTCCATAACCTTCATACCGATTGCTGAACCGAGAAGCTGAGCTTCGGGCTTCTTTGTGGTTTCAACCTTGATAACCCAAGTAGCTTTTCTGCCTTCGTCTGTAAGAAGACCGAAGTAAGGTACGTAGCCAACGATTGAACCCATAATATCGATAATACCTGAGTTACGGTTACATCTTGCACCGAGAACTGAGTTAGCATAAACAACAGCACTTGATTCTGCCCATGAAAGAATGTCGCCCTTCTTTGGTTTGTTGCCTACTTCGTCCATATAGCAGGTACATGTGAAAGCGTCCTTGTTCATAAGACCAAGGTCTTTAAGCTGATTTTCATAGAAGTCCTGCTTTGTGTACATGAACTTATTGAAAATAAGATTCTGAAGGAAGTTTGCGGGAACATTTTTATCAAGAGGTCTGGGGTCAACTGAGAATTTCTGACCTGAAATAACACCTGCATCAAGAAGTGTCTGCATAAGGTCATATACAGGTGACATAACCTTAAGACCGAATGAAGTTACAAGATGGTTGTAATCTGATGTAATAGGCACAAGCTTTTCAGCGTTAAAAGCTTCACCGTACATAACAAGAGTTTTCATAACTTTAGCCATTGTTTCGCCTTTTGAGCCGTTAAGAATGGCCTGCTGTTCCTGAGTTAAAATCATGATAATCTTCTCCTTTTTATTTTCATTAAAGCGCGAAAACCGAACAAACAAGTCTTTAATGTCCGATTTTCAGCACCTTTGGAATTTTTTCTCGAAGCACGCAATTGTATTACAGTTTCATTGCTACGTCCCAAGCGCCCCAGATAACGGTACGGAGATTACCTACCTTAGCTGCGTCACCGATTACATGAACGTGCTTGCTCTTTTCGAAGACGGGTGTGGGCACATAACCGACTGACATAATAACTGAATCAGCGGGAATGTCGAATACCTTGCCGTTTTTATCCTTAACTGTAACAGCACCGTCCTTGATTTCTGAAAGAGCAGTTTCAAGGTGAACCGGCACCTTGTTTGTCTTGAAGAAATCACGGAGATAGCTTGTGTTTGCAAGAGCAACACCGGGAGTTGTAATAAGGTCGTCCTGCATTTCAACGATTGTGGGCTTCTTGCCGTTAAGATAAAGCTCATATGCGATTTCACAGCCTGTGAGGCCACCGCCGATAATTGTTACGTTTTCGCCAACCTCTTTGTTGCCGAGAAGGTAATCAACTGCTTCAATTGCAGTTTCAGCACCCTTAACGGGAATTGTTCTTGCCTTTGAGCCTGTTGCAACGATAACTTCGTCGGCACCAAGTGAAGCGATGTCCTTAACTTCTGTGTTCATCTTAACTTCGATGGGATACTTTGCAACTTCACGGATGTACCACTTGATAAGGTCACGGTCTTTCTCCTTGAATGAGGGAGCTGCAGCTGCGATAAATACACCGCCCAGCTTGTCGCTCTTTTCATAGAGAGTTACCTTGTGGCCGCGCTTAGCACAAACAATTGCTGCTTCCATACCGCCGATACCGCCGCCGATAACAGCAATCTTCTTGCTCTTCTTAGCAGGCTTGATGTTATATTTCTTTGACTGCATTGTCTGCGGATTAAGAGCACAACGTGCAAGACCCATTGTATCAAAGAGGTCCTGAGTATTTGCGTGACCCTTTGATGATGAGAAGTTGAAGCAACCGCTGTGGCAGCAGATACAGGGCTTGATGTCCTCAAGTCTGTTTTCAATAAGCTTTGTAATCCATTCGGGGTCTGTAAGGAACTGACGTGCAACACCTACACCGTCGATTCTGCCTTCACCGATAGCTTCTGCAGCAACATCAGGTTCCATTCTACCTGCACATACAACGGGAATGTCAACGAACTTTTTGATATGAGCTACGTCGTCAAGGTTACAGTTCTGAGGCATATACATGGGAGGATGAGCCCAGTACCATGAGTCATATGTACCGTTATCGGCATTGAGCATATCGTAGCCCATATCCTGAAGATACTTTGCAGCCTTTTCCGATTCAGCCATTGCACGGCCAACTTCGGTATATTCTTCACCGGGCATTGCGCCTTCGCAGAAGCCCTTCATTTTTGATTCAACTGAATAACGAAGTGAAACGGGATAATCGTCACCACAAGCAGCTTTGATTGCTTTAACTACTTCAGCTGCAAAACGATATCTGTTTTCAAAGGAGCCGCCGTATTCGTCAGTACGCTTGTTGAAGAATTCAATTGCAAACTGGTCAAGAAGGTAGCCTTCGTGAACTGCGTGAACTTCAACACCGTCAACACCTGCATCACGGCAGAGCTTTGCTGTTTTTGCAAATGCTTCAATAATTTCGTGAATCTGCTCTTTCGTCATTTCAGGACAGATAATATCGTGTGCCCAACGTGATTTCTGAGGGCTGGGAGAAGCCAGCTCGTGAGATGTGTCGATAATGGGTTTTATAATAGCACGGGTAAACTTATTCTTATGAAGAGGTGCAATAAGCTCGGTAATAGCCCATGAACGGCCCATGCCTGCTGTAAGCTGAATAAACAGCTTTGCACCTGTCTTATGAATTTCATCCATGAATTCCTTAAGCTCTTCAAACATCTTGGGGTTCTGCCACAACCATTTGCCCCAGAATGTATCACGAAGAGGTGCGATACCGGGAATAATAAGACCAACGTTGTTATTTGCTCTTTCAAGGAAAAGCTTTGCAGCTTCCTTGTCAAAGTGGCAACCGCCAAGCTCAAACCATCCGAAAAGTGATGTGCCGCCCATAGGGCACATTACAATACGGTTCTTGATTTCAACGTTACCGATTTTCCACGGAGTAAACAGTGCTTCGTATTTTTTGTCAATAGTGTTCATTGTTTTTTTCCTTTCAGTTTTCTACCTTTATTTGGGAGAACCTTTTCTGTTTTGCAGGAAAAATCACCCTTTGGTTTATTATATCTCAGCGTTACAGAAAAGTCAACAAAACACGAAAAGTTGTTTTTATATACAAAGAAAAGCTGAAGGCAAATTGCGCTGCCTTCAGCCTGATTATTATAATATGACCGGTTCTCCGCCGTTCTTTCTTGATTTTTCTGCTGCAAGAGCAATATCGTGGCTTATTACCGTTGCATCAATTGTGGTGATATCCGTAAGGTCAGCGTTTTCACCCGTAATAAGCTTTATAAAGCCTGAAATCAGACGTAGATCTCCTTCTGCGTGACCGCTTATTGCAGGACTACCGGTGTGTACAACTGACGACCTGCCGCCAAAAATGTTCATTCTGAGCTTTGTGCCGTAACCGATAAGCTCACCCTTTGTTCCCACAATATGACATTCACGGAACATTTTGTTTGAATGCCCGTTCATACTCAGCACTGCAGTGGCGCCGTTTTTAAACTGCATTGTAACCATCTGATTGTCGCAGACGTTGTTATCGTTAAGGAATACACATTTTCCGTAATCGCCGTATTTTATTGCGTTCACAATATCTTCCCTGCTGTTTTCAGCCTTACCTGTAAGCGTGCGTTTCATATGCTTGATGAATTTTGCCTTATAAAACGGGTCGGTTATGTAAAATGCCTCTGCATCGTAGGGACAGTTTTTCTTTGCCTTGCAGCCTCCCATACAGAATTCAGTTGCGCCCTTGGGAGCATTTTCCTTGCAGAAATATTTCAGCGAGCCTACAGAGCTTACCGAAGTGCAGGGACTGTCCATAAACCAGGCGATAAGGTCAATATCGTGGCAGCACTTTGCGAGAATTGAGGGAGTGGAGGTGTATTCATCACGCCAATTTCCTCTTACAAAGCTGTGAGCAAAATGGAAGTAGCCGACATTTTCCGTGTGATTAATAGAAACGATGTCACCTATCTGACCGGTTGAAATTATCTCTTTTATCTTGCTGTAATAGTTTGAATAGCGAAGCACGTGGCAGATAATAAGAAGGGCGCCTTTTTCTTCTGCCTTGTCACGAAGCTCAAGGTATTCCTCTCTGTTTCCGCTCACGGGCTTTTCAAGAAGAATGTACTTATATCCCGTATCAAGTGCATCTCTTGTAATTTCATAATGACTTGCATCCTGAGTGGAGATAATAAGAGCGTCGGAAATTACACCCTGAGAAAAGAAATCCTTTGTTGAAACAAACTGCTTTTCCTTTGGTATTTTAAATCTGGGAGCTATATCGTCAAGAGCCTGCTGACGGTGGTCACAAAGAGCAACAAGCTTTGCTTTTTTTGAATGAAAGGCTTTAATAAAGCCCATATATTCCGTGCCTCTGTTTCCGAGGCCGATAACTGAAATTGTTTTCATTGTGTTTTCTCCTTTATAATTCAAGAGTCAGCTTCAGCCATTTTTTTGCTTTGCTGAGCCAATCCTTGTTGTATTCCGTTATTTCGCTTACTTTAAAATTGGTCTGCTTGTCGCAGGTTGAAAGTCCGTGACCGCCGTAAGGGTAGATGTGAAGCTCAAACGGTACATTTTTTTCTGCAAGAGCCTTTGCATAAAGAAGACTGTTCATTGAGGGCACACAGGTATCCTCAGCCGTATGCCATAAAAAGGCAGGAGAAGTTTTTTCTGTTACCTGACAGTTGCAGGAAAAGTAATTTTCTTCCTCGGCGTTCTGTGGCTTGTGTCCTAAGAGGTTTACAAAGCTACCTTCATGCCGATACTTCGGGTCTGCAGTAATTACGGGATAGCCCAGAATTGTAGCGTTCACCTTTTTGCTTTCGGGAAAAACTTCTCTGACCTCTTTACAGTCGTACATTGTAGAATAATGTGCCGCAAGATGGCCGCCTGCAGAAAAGCCCATTATTGCAATTTTCTTTGTGTCGCAATTCCACAAATCGGAAAATCTGTTAATAAGTTCAAGACTTGCCGCAACCTCTCTCAGCTGAGACGGAAAACGGTAAGGTGCAACTGAATATCGAAGCACAAACACATTGAAGCCTTCTGTGAGAAAATGAAGAGCTATGGGTTCACTTTCTCTTTCAGAGCAAAAACCGTAACCTCCACCCGGGCAGATAAGCAGACAAGGTCTTTTGTCCTTTTCCCGCTTCATTTCAGGCATATTATAAGGCAGATAAAGGTCAAGTGTAGGGTCTTTACCGCCATCGCCCAAAAAGCTGTAGTAATATTTAAGTCTTATTCTTTCACTTCTCATAATTTTCTCCTAAAGCAAGAGTTTTCTTATATTTTATCACTACTCAGTTTTTATTGCAAGAAAAAAGCAGTAATACTCCTTAAAGAAATATTACTGCGTAAAGGTTATTATTTTTTTGCCTTTTCTTCAATTGTATTTTCCTGATTTCTGTAAACCACAAATTTGCAGAAAAGATACTCAAGCACCATATTGGAAAGCATGGTAACCGCAAGAACAATATATTCGTTTATTCCGCTTCTTGTCGCTGTGTTACCGAGCCATGTTGACACGGGAGTGAACACAAGATAGAAACCGAAAATCTTCGCCATTGCAACAGGGATGTTGGCAGCTGATTTGAAGGTAAAACGGCGGTTAAAGGTAAAGTTCCATAACACAGAAAGAATAAGTGCAATGAGATAGCATACACCGTATTCTGCACTGAGCAGAGCCATAATTTTTTCGTTTTCAATGTTGATGTTGGGCAGAATAAGCTCATTAAGAAGCGTAAAAGATAATACCTGAATGATACCTGCCGAAGCAGAGAAAAGTGCAAATTTTACAGCCTGTAAAGCGTTGCTGTTTTTCATAATTATTTCTCCCTGATTTATATTTTTTTATCCTTGTCATATGAGGCCTGAACTGCGTTTATAACTGCATTTTCAAAGCCGTTTTTCTGAAGTGAAGTCACACCCTCAATTGTTGTGCCACCGGGTGAACAGACTTTGTCCACAAGCTCCCAGGGATGTTCCTCAGATTCAAGAATCATTTTTGCACTGCCCAGAACAGCCTGAGCGGCAATTTTAAGAGCCTTTTCCTTTGGCATTCCGTTTTTAACTGCGCCCCTTGCAAGGGAGTCTATGTACATATATGAAAAAGCAGGTGAACAGCCGGCAATTGCACTGAAAATTGAGAACATATCTTCCCCTATTTCAACTGCAGTGCCGAAAGCAGCAAGAAGCTCATTTACAAAAGCTTTTTCTTCTTCGCTTACGTTTTCATTTGCACAAAAGGCACTGACAGCCTCAAGCACAACGGCATTTATGTTGGGCATTACTCTTACAAGCTTTGCATCATAGGAAAGACATGAATTAAGAAAGTTTAAGGTTTTTCCTGCTGCAATTGAAATGAAAAGCGGATTCTTTTCTTTGGCTGCAGAATCAATTTCAGACAAAACCGAAGCAATCACATTTGGTTTTACGGAAAGGACAACCTTATCGCAGTTTTCCGCAAGCTCAGTTGCCGAAGAAAATACTTTAACTCTGTATTCCTCGCCAAGCACTTCTGCCTTTTCTCTCTGCAGGTCGAACACACCGATTTCTTCACCCTTGAGAAGTCCCGATGAAACCACACCTTTGATTATGGCAGTTGCCATATTTCCCGTTCCGATAAAACCGAGCATTATTCTGCTGCCTCCTCAGAAAGTTCAGATGTACAGTGAGGACATCTCGTAGCTTCAATGCTGATTTCTGACTTACAGAAGGGGCAAACCTTTGTTGTGGGCTCTGCAGGAGCTTCTTCTTCCTTTTTCTTGCCGAGGTCTGAAACCTTGTTGATTCCCTTTACAAGAAGGAAGATAACAAACGCCATAATGAGGAAGTTGATTACAGCGGTTACAAATGCACCGTAATTGAAGGTTGCAAAGCCTGCTGCGGCTGCATCCGCTGCTGTTGCAAAAGTTTCTTCCGTGTCTGCAAGAACGATGAATTTGTCTGCAAAGTTGATACCCTTTGTAATAAGCGAAATAACGGGTGAAACAAGGTCGTTTACAATTGAATTTACAATAGCCTGAAAAGCACCGCCGATAATAACACCGACAGCAAGGTCAATTGCGTTACCTCTTGTTATAAATTTTTTAAATTCGGCAATAAAGCCCTTTCCTTTTTCTTTCATTTTAAAAATCTCCTTTGTTTGCTTTTTTCTTATTGTATCACACTTTTTTTCAAAAGAAAAGTGTTTTATACTAATTCTCACACTCCGCTTAAATCAAAAGAAGGTATATATTCCTCGGTTGCTGAGTCAAAGTCCTGAGTGTAAATATTTTCAAAGCCTGAGTCCACGGCATAAGACAGTACCTTTTCATATTCCCTTTTTGTAATTCGTCTTTGGAGTTCAGGAGTGTTTTCAAGGTTTCCCATAGGTGTGTACTGTGCCATAAGGCTTATGTGGGTATCTGTGCCTAAGTTTTCCTTTATACTGTCAAGGATTTTCAGGGACTGATTTGTATTTTTCGGCAGTATAAGGTGACGGACAATTATACCTTTCTGCATTATTCCGTCGCTGTCGAAAACATTTTCGGGACACTGCCGTTTCATTTCAACAAGTGCCTTCAATGCAGTTTCAGGATAGTTTTCAGCTGAAGAATATTTCTCTGCTCTTTCGTCGCTTATATATTTGAAATCGGGCAGGTAAATATCTATAAGTCCATCAAGCATTTTAAGGCTCTGCACCTTTTCGTAACCACCACAGTTATATACTACAGGAATCTGAGGCTTCTTTTGTGAAAGCACCTCTTTAATTTGAAGGGTGTAATGAGTGGGATTTACAAGGTTGATATTGTGAGCGCCCTTTTCATAAAGCTCACGGAATATTTCCGAAAGTCTTTCAAGGCTTACTTTCTTGCCGAACCTTTCGTGGCTTATACCGTAATTCTGACAGAAAACACACCTGAGGCTGCAGCCCGAAAAGAAAACGGCACCTGAGCCGTTTTTTCCGCTTATGGGAGGTTCTTCCCAATAGTGCTTTTCAGCCCTTGCAAGAAAAACATCCCACGGCATACCGCAAACGCCTTTTTCCTTTTCTCTGTCAGCGCCGCACTCACGGGGACAAATATTACATTTCATACTAACATCTCTTATCTTTGTTGACTTTTTCCTTATTTTGGTTATACTTAAAGCATACTGATATTGGAGTTGATTTTATGCTTCTTTGTATTGATATGGGTAACACCAACATTACCCTTGGCTGTTATAAAAACGACGAACTGCTTTTCGTTTCAAGAATGTATACTGCAAAGCAAAAAAGCAGCGATGAATATGCCATTGAGCTTCTTGATATTTTCAATCTCTATAATGTTGACCCCAAGGATTTCAAGGGCTGTATTTTCGCCTCGGTTGTGCCTCAGCTCATTGACCCTATCTGCAGAGCCGTAAAACGCACAACAGGTATTGAGCCACTTCTTGTGGGTGAAAAATACAACGGTGAACTTAAGGTTAACATCCTTCCCGTTTCATACCTCGGTGCTGACCTTATTGCAGGTGCCGTTGCAGCAATTGACAAGTACCCTCTCCCCTGTCTTGTTGCCGATTTAGGCACAGCAACAAAAATTCTCGTTATTGACGAAAGCGGTGAATTCAAAGGCTGTACAATTGCGCCGGGAGTAAAAATTTCTCTTGATGCTCTCGCCTCAGGCACTGCACTTCTGCCGTCAATCAGCTTTACAAAGCCTGAAAGCTGCGTAGGCAGAAACACCGTCGAATGTATGCAGTCAGGCTCAGTTTACGGCACTGCCGCTATGCTTGACGGTATGATTGAAAGAATATGCGAGGAGCTTTCATTTAAAAATCCTTCCGTTGTTGCAACGGGTGGTTACAGTCAGGGCATTATCCCCTGCTGTAAAACAAAGATAACCTATGACGAGAATCTTCTTCTTCACGGTCTTAAGGTTATCTTTGAAAAAGCAATGGCTTAACGCTTTCTCAGTCTTTTTATTATCCTTGCAATTTTTTCAAGGAAGAAAGCCATAAACAAAATCTGAAGAACAGCTGTAATTATACTCTGCGGAAGTCTTGATAAAAGCACCGCAGGGTATCCTTTTTCTGCACTGTAATAGAATTTCCACAGCCAGAAGCTGTTGAGCATAAGAGTGCAGAAAAGCTGAGAAGAAAGCACTGAGCCGATAATTCTCATAATGTCTGCTTTTTTGGAAAGAAACAAGCCGAAAATAAGGCCTGAAACAGCCGCAGTAATTGTAAAGCAGGGATTGAATGCTCCCGTTGTGGGAAAAGCAATTGCACCCACAAGGTCACCAAGCCCGTAAACCACCACGCTAGAAAGCACGCCAAAGCTTCTTGCGGCAATTACAACGGGAATAAAGGAAAGGGAAAACCTTGTAATTCCAAGATTGATTGTACCGAATCGGGCTAAAACTACCTGCATAGCAATTAAAAGTGCAAGGCAGACGAGGGTGAATAGAGTTTCTTCCTGTTTTTTTCTGTTCATATAAAAAAACTTCCTTTCTTTTCAGCCTCGCTGATAAAAAAGGAAGTTAAAATATACTTTTCCTGATTTTCACAGCGGGATGCGATTTACGTACCGCAAGAGAAAATCTCTTTTCGTCCTTCAGGCAACTCCCCGTCCCAAAGGCACTTTGAACGCACATAAATCTACTCTGTTCGACATTACTGTCCTACTGACTATACCACCGTCACAGCGGATTGTCAAGTTTTTTATTCTGCTTTTAAAAGAAGCTCATACTTTTCTTCTATTCTCTGCCAGAGATACGGGTTTTCGTTTTTATACTTTTCGAACTCGTCAACGGCAATTTTATAAGCTGCTTTCGTTTTTTCGTCTTTTTCCTTTTCGTAAAGCTCTTTTACAAGATAGATTTCTTCAACGGTTTTTCTGAAGTTATTTTCTTCAATTTCTTTTTCATCAAAGTCAGAGAAGAGAGCTCTTATTTTGAATGCTCTTACCATATTTGAACGCTTTTCTTCCGTAAGATCGTAGAAAAGGAAAGGTATAAGGGAAAGGAGTGTGCCCACAAAACTGCAAAGGATAATTATTCTGAGAAGGGGATTCCTGAATTCGGCGTTATAAAGGTCAGAATAGTTGTTGGTAAGACCATAGCTTTTAAGAATCATAGGCATTACATAACCTGTTGCAAGAGTGATAACACTGCCGAGAAGTACACCGCACTGGTCAATGAAGCCCTCAAGTCTGTCCCCGGTTTTATACTGCTGATAGTCCATCATATCAGCCCTCATAGCAGGAAGATAAATAATTGAAAGTGCACCGAACATATCCTTAATGAACATAAGAGCAAAGAAAAGGATATAGCTTTCATAGCAGGTAAGCATAAGCGCAAAGCAGGCACACTGAACCGAAAGGGAAAGCAGACAGATTTTCTTTTTACCCAGCTTATTTGTAAGAGGTGCACCGAGAACAAGGCCCGGTGTTGAAGCCTCGCCCTTGATTACGGTCATAATTGAATAAATGGCTGCATTATTCATTCCGTAATAAAATACCCACTGGAACAGATAGCTGTAGCCCTGATTGAGGAAGCCCATCCAGGACGAAAGGTTGATAATCCAGAAGTACTTATTTTTTGAAGCCTTTTTAAGTCCCTCAAAAAAGCTCATTTTCTGAACATACTGATGAGGAACTATGATTCTTTCCTTTGTGCCGAAAACTGCAAGCATACTCACACAGACGCCGAGGGTGCAGAAAATCGGGAAAGCGATTCTGTATGTACGGATATCCTCAAGAGGTCCGATAAGAGGAACAACCGGATTGATTACCGTGGGTGCAAATGAATAGATAATTGAACTGATTCCGATTATCCATGAACGCTCTGAAGAGTTCGGCGAGATAACCTGAACAAGGCTTGCGTAAGCTGTGCTGTAAAACGGAGAGAAAAACTGCAGAAGAGTATACATAACAAAGACGGTCATAAACTTTCGTTCATAGGTCATTGCTTCATAGGGCAGATAAACAAATAATGTTCCGAGTATTGCCGTAGGTACGCCCATTGTCAGTATGTACGGACGGAATTTGCCCATTTTGCTTCTTGTGTTATCGAAAAGCATAGCTCTCGTCGGTGCAATAAACAGCATAATCAGAGTTACGATTACGTTGATTGTCTGAAGGTCCATAGCCTTAAGACCGATTGACGCGCCAACAATCATACTGTTTGCCGCAAGTGTAATCTGACCCACCATTGAAGTGATAAAATAAACGCCTGCGCCGCCTACAGAGTAAGCTGCAACCTCTTTATAAGGCACATACTTTCCCTCAGCAGGAGTTTTCCATTGGGTCTTTACATTAGTCAGTGCAGTTTTTGCTGCCGAAACAGCATTCGATACTTTACTCATAATCTTTCTCCTTTTCCCGTTTTTGTTTTCATTAGCCTTTTACAAGACTGAAAAGCTTCTGTGTAAAACCGTAAGTTTCAACAAGATTTTCGATTTTTGTGAGGTCAGGCGCTTTCTTCTTTTTCAGCTTACATCTGAGCATAAGATTTTTCGGTGAATGGGCAAAGTCTACAAATTCAATTATATCAACCTCATATCCGCATTCTTTGAGAATCTCTGCTCTTATGCTGTCGGTAAGAAGGGCTGAAAACCGCTCTTTAATAAGTCCGTGAGAAAGAAGCAGGTCAAAGTCTCCGCCTTTTTTAATTGAACTGCAGATTTCGTGCTGACAGCAGGGCACAGAAAACACATGAGGCACACCATTTTCTATTGCGTGGTACAGAGCAAAATCCGTTGCGATATCGCAGGCGTGAAGAGTGATTACCATATCAATATCGCCTTCATAAAGCTCACCCTTTGTTACGTCATTGACATAAAACTTAAGGTTTTCATAGCCGTAACGCTTTGCAATTTCGTTGCAGTTTTTTACAACATCCTCTTTAAGGTCATAGCCGATTACCTTTGCTTTGACCTTTTTGATTTCGGTGAAATAGTAATAAACGATAAAAGTTAGATAAGATTTTCCGCAACCGAAATCAAGTATGGTGATTTCATCTTTGTTAAGCTTTCCGAAAGCATCGTCAATTATTTCAATAAAACGGTTAATCTGTTTGAATTTGTCATACTTACTTTTGACAATTGTAAGCTCCTTTGAGAATACACCCAGATCCACAAGAGCAGGAATGTTTTCGCCCTGCTTAAGAATATAAGCTTTTTCTTTGTTATGACTCTGTGCTTTAACCTTAAGGCTGTTGCCCGTTTCTTTTCGTTTGACCTTGTCAGGGAAAACGGTGTAGTGAACTGTTGTTCCCTCTGCAGTAAGACAAACCTGACGGAAGGTTTCTCTGCCCTCAGATGAAAGCCATAAAAGGAAATCCGCTTCTGTCATATTTTCGTGGAACACCTGACTGCCCTTTGTTTTTTCAAGCTGCCACATAAGACCTTTTTTTGATTTAAAAGGCCTTGCGGTTATTTTTGAATACTCATAGGCTTTATTTTTCAATTCACTGAGAGCGAGTTTTTTTACTTTTTCGCCCAATGCTTTTATATCGTCACAAATTATAAAATCCATTTTTTCTCACTCCGTTCAACAGAATAATAACACAAAACTTTTAAAATGTACATATATTTCTCTTACTTATGTTGACGGACAATTTTTTTTGAGTTATAATTTTTACACTAATAATGAAAGGTGTCCTTCAGGACAAAAGGAAAAGGTATGAACAAAAAATTCTCACTTGACACTTCCAAAAAAGTGTTCCCAATGATTCTCATGGTGCTGGGACTTGGCATTATGATTGCTCAGTTTGTAACAAGACTTAATCTTGTTGCTGTTGTAGGTGTAGGCTATTGCTGCATTATGTCAGCTATAATCTTCATTTCACTTATTGCAAAGAAAAAGGTTTATGCACCGATGATTTTCGGTTACGGCTTTGTTTCTCTGGGTGAAGTGCTCTTCCACATTATCTGGGGTGCTGACGCAGGCTTCGGTGCAATCACCTCAGGTCACACAGGTTGGCTCAGTGCAGAAAATCCTCTCTTTGCAGGCGACGGCAGCTTTATTTTAAGAGTTCTCGGCAACATTCTTCTTATTCTTCCCGTTGCTCTTACTCTTTGGGGACTTTTCTTCGTGGCACGAAAAAAGAGCGACAAGGCAAAGGGTGTTCTCTCCTTTGTTCTCAGCTTCCTTCTTATGGGTACAAGCGTTCTTTATGTTCTTACAATGAATATGAGAACAAAGCCTGTTACCGACAGACTCTGGGAAGGTCACGACGATTATCTTGACGGCGTTGACAAAAACACCGATTCAAAGCCCAACGTTCTTTTTATCCTTATGGATGACCTTGGCTACGGTGACATTTCACTCAACGGCTCAATTTACGAAACTCCCAACATCGACTCCATCGGTGAAAACGGACTTAACTTTGAAAACTTCTATTCAAGCTACTCAGTATGCTCACCTGCCCGTTTCGGCGCTCTTACAGGCCGTTATCCCTACAGAGGTTATGCTGACAACGTAATTTATCCCACAGTTCAGACCTTTGCTCCCTTTGCTCAGACAAGAATTTTCAACTCAATTGAAATGGGCAACAACTGCGACGGTATGCTTGGCGACGAAATCACAATTGCAGAGGTATTCCAGCAGGCAGGCTACAACACCGGAGCTTTCGGTAAGTGGCACCTCGGCGATTACGGCGAATATCTTCCCACAAACCAGGGCTTCGATTACTTCTACGGCAGCCACCACGTAAATGATATGGCTCCCTTCTATCATGTAAGAGAAGTTGAAGGTGAATACGAAATCGTTCACGGCACCGAAGAAATGAAGAACGAAAACGGCAAGAAGGATCAGAGCAAGCTTACAGAATGGATTCACGAAGAAATCAATTCATGGATTACAGACGTTGTAAAAGAAAACGACGGCCCCTTCTTTGCCTACTATGCAACACCCTGGCCTCACGGTCCCGTTTTTGCAGGTGACGATTTTGACGGTACAAGCGGTATGGGTACTTATGTTGACTGCGTAACTGAGTTCGATACATATCTCGGAAAGCTTTTTAATACAATGGAAGAGCTTGGCGTCCTGGAGGACACAATCATCATCTTCTCAAGTGACAACGGTCCTGCTCTTGAGGGTAGTGTAAGCGACCTTCGCGGCGGTAAGTATCTCGCTTATGAAGGCGGACAGAAGGTTCCCTTTATGATTCGTTGGGACAACAACGGCGGTCTTTTTGAAGGTGGCGGAACAAGAACTCAGAGTTCAACTCTAGTTGACCTTTATCCCACACTTATTGAAATGTGCGGTATTACAGGTAACGGTGGCGAGAAGAATTATCTCCCCACAGACAGAATTATTGACGGTGTTTCAATGGTTCCCGTTATTTCAGAAGACGCTGTTATCCACACCAAGGATCATCCCATTCTTCATATGAAGCGTGAGGACATCAAGGGTATTCAGTATACTGTTACAACAGAGAGCATTCTTTCAAGAGAGGAGTACAAGGATTACACCTATCCCGTGCTTCTTGAAAACGACAACATCACCTTCAAGTACTTCGATAAGCTTCAGAACGACAACTCAGCATTCTGGGATAAGAACCGTAAAAACTGGCTCCACATTCTTACAGACGACTACGCCGAAAACTACAACCGCACTCCCGTTTATCCCACAATTTCCGATGAGATGCACGAAAAGCTGAATGAGGTTCAGAAGAATTTCAAAGACAACAGAAGAGGTATTATTGAGTAATGCCGGCTCTTTCAATTATGATAAAGCCTGCCTCAAGCCTTTGTAACCTGAGATGCAAATACTGCTTTTACTGCGACGTTGCATCTCACAGAGATGTATTTTCTCTCGGTGTTATGAAGGAAGAGACAGCAGAGAATCTTATTAAATCCGCCCTCGACTTTGCAGACGGCTCATCTGTAGCCTTTGCTTTTCAGGGCGGTGAGCCCTTAATTGCGGGACTCAACTACTTTAAGTTTTTCACCGAAACTGTTGAAAGGTACAACGAAAAGAAGTCGGAAATTTTCTACTCCATTCAGACCAACGGTACACTTGTTACCGACGAATGGGCAAGATTTTTTCACGATAACAAGTTTCTTGTAGGTCTCAGCCTTGACGGTGATTACGAGGGCAACAAGTTCCGTGTTGATGACAAAGGGCAGAACTCATATTACAAAATCACTGCAGCTGCAAACAAGTTTAAAAAGCACGGCGTTGAGTTCAATATACTCACAGTTCTTACAGGCTACTGCGCAGAAAATGCGGAGAGAATTTATAAGTATTTCCGCAGTCAGGGCTTCGGATATCTTCAGTTTATCCCCTGCCTTCGTCCTATGGGTGACAAAACGGAAAGTGAGCTTTATATGACGCCCAAGCAGTACAGCGACTTTCTTATACGCATTTTCAACCTTTATGTAAAGGATTTTGCAAGAGGAAAATATATGAGTATCCGTCAGTTTGACAACTGGGTAAGAATGTATCTCGGTGAAAGAGCTGAGCAGTGCGGACTTATGGGACACTGTACCCATCAGTTTGTTGCAGAGGGTAACGGTAATATTTATCCCTGCGACTTCTACTGTACGGATGAATGGCTTTTAGGTAACATCAACGAAGGCTCACTCGAATTGATGGCAAAGGGAGAAAAAGCAAAAGCTTTTATTATGGAAAGTCTGCCTGTGCCGAAAGAGTGCAAGGAATGCAGATTTATGCCCCTTTGCAGAGCAGGCGGCTGTAAACGAAACAGAGAAAGTGCCGACTACTGCGAAAGCTATAAACGATTCTTCTCAGCGTGTCTTCCCCTTTTCAGAATGTTCAGGAAATGAGGTCATTTTATGGATATCAATAAAATGATTACCGATGCGGTCAGTAACAATCTTGATGTTTCAGTTATAAGCATTTCTCATATCGGAAAAGGTGCAAGCGGTTCGGTTTATTGCGTAGAGTGTAACGGTAAGCCCGATAAAATCGCAGTGAAAATCAGCGACCACCCTGACCTTATTTCAAAAGAAGCTGAAATGCTTTCGTTTCTGAAAGAAAAAACCGACAGCAAGATTCCTGAGGTATACTTTTTCTGCAAAGCAGATTCAAAGGGCATTCTTGCTATGGAATTTATCGGCGGTGTAACCCCCTCACAGAAGAACCTTTGGTACAAATCAGGCAAGAAACACCTTGCTGAAAGCATAATAGAAAATCTTCTTATTATTCAAGAGGCTCATAACGATAAATTCGGCCCCTACGACAACGCTGTCTATGATACCTGGTATGATTATTATAAAGAATTCGCAAAGGAAATCTACGACTTTTCAGTTCTTATGAATTCTCAAGGTAAGCTTGACAGTACCGTTATGAAAGCAGTTGAAGTCTCTTACCGTAACCTCCATAAAATTTTCGCTGCAGGTACGGGCAAACCTACACTTATTCACGGCGACTACTGGTTACCAAATTTCATAATTGATAAAGACTCTATGGAGCTTCTTGCTGCAGTAGATCCTTTCAATGTTATGTGGGCTGAGCCTGAGTATGAGCTCTTCGCTATGACTGTAGGCTACGGAGAAAAGCTTCGTTTATATGAAACCTATAAAAGCAAAGTGAAAGTTTCAGAGTTTTGCGATATGAAGCTTCATATGTATGCTCTTTATTCCGAGCTTCTTTGGTATAAAAAACTTGGTTCAATCTCACATTCATATTTGAAGATGCGTTCAAAAAGGCTTTTAAAAGAAATGAAAAAGCATAACTTCAATGTATAAAAAATCCACCCGATTCGCTGTCAACGTTTCGGGTGGTTACCTTTATTTAAGTATAAGCGTAGCATTATAGTCGTCAATACCGTAGTTGCCTGCAGTATTTTTGAGCACATCAAAGAGGTCTGCCTTTGTGCCGTCGGGATTTTTGAGATCAATTTTCTTTAAAATGGGATTGATTCTCTTAAGGAAAGCGATGAATAAATCGCCTTCATCCGTACCCTCAACAAAAGGCTGATTACCCTCAAACATATGGCGGACAATATCCGTTGCGTAGCGAAGGAGTGTGACATTTTTAAGGCTCTTGGGACACTTTATAAAGAGAAGTTTTGCAAGGGTGCTGAGCTTTATGCCACAAACAAATTTACCTGCCATTCTGAGAGCAAAACGGATTTTCGGGTCATTCTTTATGTGAAATTTGTTCATAGCTCTGAGGGTATCGTCACGCATATCAGTAAAGACGTTGACAATCATATTGTCGAACAAATCGGAAAGGTACTGCTTGCAGTCCTTGCCCTTTGTGTCAAAATCAAAATCGGGAGTGGGTATGCTCTTTATATCCACTGTTTTTTCGTCCTTGATTGTAACAAGGCGTATGTAAGCAGGGTCGGCAATAATTGCACCGCTGCAGACATCGTAAAGCTTGTTGCCCTTTTCGGTTTCCATTACATTGATGCTCTGGTTGTGCATATGACCGGTAAAGATAAGGTGGATACCGTTATCTGCAAGGAATGTTGCTGTCTTGTGGGAATCACGTACACTCATAGGCTCAATAAGTGCCATTAAAGGCTGTCCGCCGAGAATGGGGTAATGATTCATTGCAAAAAGCATCTGACCGTCTTCACGGGCTTTTTCGGCTTGTTTTTTAATCCATTCAAACTGTTCGTCCTTGAAGTGGTGATTACCCTTCTTTTTGAAGTCGCAGTTAAGAGCAAGAAGTCTTACACCCTCGCCTATCTGTGCGACATAAGAAAGATGCTCTCTGTCCTCAGCAATAGCCTTGCCGAAGCCGAATTCGGAATACATTTCCCAAAGCTCTTCTCTTTTTGCAGATTCAGGTGTATATCTGCCGTTTTCACCGAAGGCAAAGGCATCGTTATTCACCTTGAAATCGTGGTCAGCAGTTACAACGTAAACATTCTTTCCGCTTTCTTTAAGCTCACGGAGAAGTGCAATAAACTGTTTGTGGCTTTCTCTTTCACCGTTGAAAGTAAGGTCGCCTGCAATAAGCACATTGTCAGCTTCCTTAGCCTCTTTAAGGTAATCGATAACACTGCGGTTGATGCTTGCAGTTTCTGCAAAGCACTTTTGCTCGTAGTGCATGAAATCGTCATATTCAGGTCCGCTGCAGCCAAGCTCAGGGGCAAAATAATGAGTGTCGGTAATAAGATAAAACTTTGTTTCTTTCATAATCTTTATCTCCTGTGTTTTCTCTTAAAGCTATATTAACAAATTAAAGTTCACAAATCAAGTAATTTAATTAAATTTAAAAAGGAGCTGACATCAGCTCCTCATTTCTTTACATTTACCTGTAATTTCATCAATTTCAATTTTCCATATTCCCGTGCGTGAAAGACTTCTTTCAATTGCCGAATCAAATTCAGCCATATTGCTTTTTGCATAACGAAGGCAAATCAGTTTCAGAGCGTGTATTTTTTCTTCACTTTCCGTCACTTCAAAGGCTTTTCCACGAATTATCGCTGATTCATATTCAGTTGTAAATTCTTCGGGAATATTCTTCGTGTGACCAACGCAGGAAATGCAGACATTATTATTCTTTTTCAGGCAATCAACCTTAAAGCCCTCAAGGGCGCAGTGGAAATAAATCAGGTTATTATCCCTCGCTATTGAAAGAGGCACACAATAGGGTTTTCCTGCTGTGTCGATCATTGATACTACTGCGTATTTACAGTTATCTGCAACGGACAAGGCAAAGCTTTCATCACGTTCTCTGTCTTTTCTTCTCATATTTTTACCTCCAAAAGGAATTAACCGCCGAGAAAATCAGCGGTTTTGTTATTTATCTGAATCTGTCAAAAAAGCTCTTCTTTTCTTCTCCGACGATAGGTTCGTCGGGAATGTTGTTCTTAGGCTTATTAGGAAGTGAATCGTTGAACTTTTTAAGCATATCCTTCTGTTCATTCGAAAGATTCTTCGGTACGTCAACCACAATTTTTACAAACTGGTCGCCCTTGCCTCTGCCTGAAAGCTGCTGAATACCTCTGTTTCTGAAACGGAACACTTCGCCCGGCTGTGTGCCCGCAGGAAGGTCATACTTAACCTTGCCGTCAAGGGTGGGCACGTAAAGTGTATCACCTAAAGCAGCCTGAGCATAGGTTACAGTAACCTCGCACCAAACATCAAAGCCGTCACGTTCAAAGAAGGGATGAGGTCTGACATTTACGTTTACACGAAGGTCGCCTGCAGGACCGCCGTTTATTCCGCTGTTACCGCCTCCTCGTACATTGAGTGACTGTCTGTCGTCAATACCTGCGGGGATGTCGATTTCAACGCTTTGCTGTTTACTCTGTGCACCTGTGCCGTGACACTTCTGGCAAGGTGTTTTTACAATTTTACCCTTACCGCCGCACGCACTACACTGTCTTGAGGTACTCATCACACCGAAAGCTGTTCTCTGCTGAACCTGAACCTGTCCTCTGCCTCCGCAGGTCTGACAGGTTTCGGGTGAAGTGCCTTTCGCAGCACCTGTTCCTGAACACTCGGTACATCTTTCAACCTTTGTTATATTAACCTTTTTCTTGCAGCCCTTTGCAGCTTCTTCAAAGGAAATTGTAACGTTGGTCTGAATAGTTGAGCCTTTTCTCGGTGCATTGGGATTCTGCTGTCTGCCTCCTCCGAAGCCGCCACCGCCAAAGCCGAACATACTGCCGAGAATGTCACCCAAATCGAAGTCGCCAAAGCCACCGCCGAAACCTCCACCGAAGCCGCCTGCTCCGAAGTTGGGGTCAACACCTGCATGACCGTACTGGTCATATCTTGCTTTTTTATCTGAATCTGAAAGCACTTCGTAAGCTTCATTTGCTTCCTTGAACTTTGCTTCAGCGGCCGCATCACCGGGATTGAGGTCGGGGTGATACTGCTTTGCAACCTTACGGTAGGCTTTTTTGATTTCATCATCAGAAGCTGACTTGCTTACACCCAGCACTTCGTAATAATCTCGTTTGTTTTCTGCCATTTATATTATCCTCTCAAAACAGGGCTGTCGGTTTTGACAGCCCTATAAGTTAAGTTATTAGTTAGCATCTGTGAAATTTGCATCTGTGTAGCCTGCATCTGTGTAACCGCCGTTGTCAGCGCCACCGTCGAAGCCTGCATCACCGCCGAAACCGCCTGCGCCTGCAAAATCATTGGGGTTGAAGCCCTGAGCACCTGCAGCGCCTCCCTGAGCAGCCTGAGCCTGCTGATAGAGTTTTTCGCTGAGCTTGTAGAATGCCTGAGTAAGAGCTTCCTTCTCGTTCTTGATAAGGTTAATATCTTCGCCCTGAAGAGCATTCTTGAGTGAATCAATCTTGCTCTGGATTTCAGCCTTATCAGCTTCGTCAAGCTTTGAACCTTCGTCTGAGAGAATCTTTTCGCACTGGTAAACCATCTGGTCTGCTTCGTTTCTTGCGTCGATATCTTCACGGCGCTTCTTGTCTTCTTCAGCGAACTGTTCAGCTTCTCTTACTGCCTTTTCAATGTCTTCCTTTGACATATTTGTTGAAGCAGTGATTGAAATTGACTGTTCCTTGCCTGTGCCGAGGTCCTTAGCTGAAACGTGTACAATACCGTTAGCGTCGATGTCGAAGGTTACTTCAATCTGAGGAACACCGCGACGAGCAGGCATAATGCCGTCAAGGCTGAATACACCGAGAGTTTTGTTGTCTCTTGCAAATTCACGTTCACCCTGAAGCACGTGTACTTCTACTGAAGGCTGATTGTCAACTGCAGTTGAGAAAATCTGGCTCTTCTTTGTGGGGATTGTTGTATTTCTTTCGATAACCTTTGTGTTGATACCGCCCATGGTTTCGATACCGAGTGAAAGAGGTGTAACGTCAAGAAGGAGAAGTCCCTTAACGTCGCCGCCGAGAACACCGCCCTGAAGAGCAGCACCGATTGCTACACATTCGTCGGGGTTGATGCCCTTGAAGGGTTCTTTACCGAGGAAGCTCTTGATTGCATCGTTAACTGCGGGAATTCTTGATGAACCGCCAACCATAAGAACCTTGTCAATCTGTGAAGCGTTGAGACCTGAGTCGCTCATTGCCTGACGAACGGGACCCATTGTAGCTTCAACAAGGTCAGCTGTAAGCTCGTTGAATTTTGCTCTTGAAAGAGTTGTTTCAAGGTGCTTGGGACCTGTAGCATCTGCTGTGATATAGGGAAGTGAAATCTGTGAGGTTGTTACACCTGAAAGCTCAATCTTAGCCTTTTCTGCAGCTTCCTTAAGTCTCTGCATAGCCATTTTGTCGCCACGGAGGTCAACGCCCTGCTCAGCCTTGAAGCCTGCAACAAGCCAGTCGATGATTCTCTGGTCGAAGTCGTCACCGCCGAGACGGTTGTTACCTGCAGTTGCAAGAACTTCCTGAACGCCGTCGCCCATTTCGATAATTGAAACGTCGAATGTCCCGCCGCCAAGGTCGTATACCATAACCTTCTGGTCTGTTTCCTTGTCAATACCGTAAGCAAGAGCTGCAGCTGTGGGCTCGTTGATGATTCTCTTAACTTCAAGACCTGCAATCTTACCTGCGTCCTTTGTTGCCTGACGCTGTGCGTCTGTGAAGTAAGCAGGAACAGTAATAACAGCTTCTGTTACCTTGTCGCCAAGATAAGCTTCAGCGTCTGCCTTGAGTTTTTGAAGAATCATTGCTGAAATTTCCTGGGGTGTATAGTTCTTGCCGTCAATTGAAACGTGATAGTTTGAACCCATCTGACGCTTGATTGAAGCAATTGTTCTGTCGGGGTTTGTAACTGCCTGACGCTTTGCAACCTGACCTACCATTCTTTCGCCTGTCTTTGAAAAAGCAACAACGGAAGGAGTTGTTCTTGCGCCTTCTGCGTTAGCGATAACAACGGGCTCGCCGCCTTCGATAACTGCTACACATGAGTTTGTTGTACCTAAGTCAATACCTATAATCTTTGCCATAATATAATTACCTCCGTAAATATAATCGTTTTAATTTATTATTGTATATTTAAACTGCTTTTTTTCAGTTTGCTACCTTAACCATTGCAGGTCTAAGCACTCTGTCGCCTAATTTATAGCCCTTTGAGAAGACCTCTGCAATTTCGTTTTCGCCGAAAGAATCGTCTTCAACGTGCATTACACCGTTGTGGAAATTCGGGTCAAACTTCTCGCCCTTTTCACCGAAAGCTTCAGCGCCCAATTTCTTAAGTATTTCCGTGAAGTTCTGATAAATCATTTCCACGCCTTTTTTGTATGAATCAAAATCTGAAGAATCAACGCTGAGCGCTCTGTCGAAGTTATCAAGTACGGGAAGAAGCTCAGTTAAAGTGCTTGCCTTAGCGTCACCGTAGGTTGCTTCCTTTTCCTTTACTGTGCGCTTTCTGTAGTTGTCATATTCAGCAAGAGTTCTGATATGAGCCTCTTTTGAAGCGGCAAGCTCTTTTTGAAGCTCTTCAAGCTTTGCTTCTGCTTCGTCTACCTCTGCAGCAGCTTCTTCTGACTGAGGCTCCAGAATTTCTTCATTCTCTGCTGCTTCATTCTGCTTTTTCTTAGCCATTATTTGTCCTCCTTATTCCTCAAGGGTATCTGTAAGTATTTCTCCCACAACTGAGGTGAGATATTCTATACTCGGTATAAGTTTTCTGTAGTCAAGTCTTGTAGGACCGATAATTCCTATTGCACCGCCGTCGTGACCGCCGATTGAGTATCTTGAAATAATCACGCTTGAGTTTTCAAGCTGACGGTACATATTCTCTTTACCGATAATAACCTGCAAAGGTAAATCCTTCTTCTGTGAAATTGCTCTTTCAAGCTTATCCTTTTCGTCGAAGAATTTCATTACATCGTAGATGCTGCTGCCATATTCTCTGTGGTGAAGAAGATTCTGCTCACCCTCAAGTCTTATCTGTGCATGCAGTGCCTGATTTGCAATATCAGCAAGAACAACGAAAAGAGGCGACATTGTAAGAGCATGAACACCCAGAGAAGCCACAAGAGTCTGAATCATAACTGTGCCCACATCTGAAACGGGTCTGCCGATAAAGTTTTCGTTTACTATACTATAGAAAGTGTCTACCATATCGGAAGTGATTTCTGTTTCGGTTTTGCAGATTCCGTTTTTTATTATGCCCGAAGAGGTCATCATAACAATCATTGCTATTCTTGTACCTACCGGCATGATTTCAATGTGCTTTATTACTGCACCCTCATCTGTGGGTGTTGTTGCAACTGCTGCACAGCCCGTAAGCTTTGCAAGCATCTCCCCTGCTTTTTCAAGGAGCTTATCGGGATTACCCACCGTAAGAGAAAGTTCGTTTTTAATGTGCCGTCTTTCTTCCTCGTCAAGCTGATTCTTGTCCATAAGGTTATCTACGTAGTAGCGGTAACCTGCCTGAGTGGGTATTCTCCCTGCAGAAGTATGGGGCTGTTCAAGAAAGCCCATTTCTGCAAGCTCGCTCATTTCATTTCTTATGGTAGCTGAAGATACCGAAATGGGAAGAAGCTGCATAAGCATTTTTGATCCGATGGGTTCACCTGATTCAATAAAGCTTTCAACAATTGCAGAAAGAATCAGTTCTTTTCTTTTTCCTAATTCCATATCTTCACCTCACTTTGTTATTCTTTGTTTTAGCACTCTGTGCGTTTGAGTGCTAACCACTGTCATAACTATACTCCAACTGCTAAAAAATGTCAATAGGTTACTATAAAATTTTTCAAAAAACTTCATTACGGGCAGATTGTACCGAACTTCGTTTCTTGAAAATTACTGCTGAGTTCAGGCACCGGGCAACCATTGAGCTGAATTTCTTAAAGAAATTCAGCTCAGTTCCGTCTTAAAACGGAACAACCCTCGTGAAAACTTGTCCTCAAAACAAGTTTTCACGAGGGTTATGGTTGCCCGGACTTCCCTTATTCCGGCGACTTCTTTTTTACTTTTTACGGTAGATGTACTTTTCACCGTTCCACTCACCTTCAATAAGCTTATCCTCAATAAGCGACTGAAGATAGTGGCGCATCATTACATAATATGTCTGATAATGGTTGGACTGTACATCAATGTCAAGCTCTTTCATAAAGAGTACGAAAAGTTCGTCGGCACTGTTTTCGTTACAGAGTTCATAAAGAAGCTGCTTTCTGTCTTTAATTTTACTGATGTTTAAATCGGCAAGCTTTTTTACATCTACAAGAGGTTCAGCATGAGAAGCAACAAACACATCAGCCTCAAGATTTTTAACCATTTCAAGAGTTTCAATACTTTTGTTTACATCGTTAAAAAACGGCAGCTTATGCATTAACCAGGTTTCCTCAGACATAATGCTGTCTGCAAGGAAAATCACATTGTCCTCAGTTTTAACACCTACCATCTGCCAGGCGTGACCGGGCATGGGAATAAGCTCTATACCTTCGGGGAGGTTGTCTTCAGAAAACACTTCAGGCTCTGAGGGTTCACCCTGATAATTTGGATTAAGCTTTTTGTTTACGCTACAACCGTTGTACATTATGTCAGGTTCAACGTCCGGATACTTTATAAACATTCTCTCCTTATCAGAGCAGAGAATTTTTGTACCGTACTGCTCCTGGAAAAATCTGTTACCTGCTATATGGTCAACGTGACAGTGGGTACAGATAACCACATCAGGTTTAAGACCTTTTTCCTCAAGAATTTTATTGAAGGTTCTTACTGTTCTTCTGTGGTCGCAGGAGTCGATAAGAATTACCTGGCCTTTTTTATTGATAAATAGACCTACATTTGCGTAAGCATCAAAATAATAGGTGTTACCTTTGATTTGTTTAAATTCAAACATTTTTTCTCTCCGTATCTACAGTATAAAAGTGAAAATATTTTACAAAGCTATTGCTTTTTCATGTGGGTTATGATAAGATTATCCGGCAAGGAGTGATAATATGAAAGCTGCAATTGTAGGTTCAAGAAGCCTTGAAATTGAACTTCCTTCTGAACTTATCGGCACAGATTATGCACAGATTATTTCAGGCGGTGCCCGTGGTATTGACCGTTCTGCACGACATTATGCAGAAAAGCACCGTATACAGATTCTTGAAATTCTACCCGAATATGAGCTTTACGGAAGGTCAGCTCCTTTAAAGCGCAACGATTGGATTATCAGTCTTTCCGACATTGTTTTCATTTTCTGGGATGGCAAAAGCCGTGGTTCTGACTATATGATAAAGCACTGCAGAAAGAATAATAAGCCTATGAAGCTTTATGAGTTTGTTGAAGGCAAATTTGTTCTTATCGAGGAAATTCCTCTTTTGCCCGAACTTCCCGAAACACTTTTCAAAAACTTTGTACCAACAAAAATATACGAATGAAGCAGCCTGATCAAGTTTCTGGCTGTTTTTTTCATTCCTGAGTTTTCTTTCTGGGCTTCATAAGAAGCTTGTCAACAGGGAAATAAAGGAAAAATTGCACTGATGAACAAATCATTGTTGCAATATTTTTTGCTGCAACTTCACCAAGGTCAAAACCTAAAAATACATTTTTCAATGTGGGATTAAGCCAAGCTGAAAAAAGAATCAAACCTATAGTAAAAGCTATATAAATCGGCAATGTTACGGCAACATTTGTGTCAGAATTGAAGGTCTTTTCTTTGTTTACAAAAAAGGCAACAATCTGGGCAATTATATTTGCCGAATTGCTTACAATAAAGTAACCGAGACCGCCTGCTGCAACATCATAAACAAATACCCACCATGAAAAGGGTTCAGAGTAAAGTGCATCAATTGCAGGAATGAGGTCCAGTGTGTTAAGAAGCACAAACTGCACAATCATTGCCAGAAGGCTGACTACAATGAATTTCACAAACTGCCAAACAGTAACAAGAAAGCTGCCTTTCTTTTCTGCCATATTGTCAATATCCTTTAACTTTGCCATCTGTAGTAATCTCCTTTTTTTATTTTACTGAAAGCTTTTCGTCAATTGCCTTTGCAGCTGCTTTACCTGCACCCATTGCGGAAATTACCGTTGCTGCACCGGTAACTGCGTCACCGCCGGCATAAACACCGTCTCTGGTAGTCGCTCCGGTTGATTCTTCAACGATAATTCCACCCTTGGCGTTAACCTCAAGACCTTCAGTTGTGTTTTTTATAAGTGGGTTAGGCGAAGTACCGATTGACATAACAACCGTATCCACCTCAAGAGCAAACTCGCTGTTCTCAACAGATACAGGTCTGCGTCTGCCTTTTTCGTCGGGCTCGCCAAGCTCCATTTTAATACATTTTATACCCGTAACAAAACCGTTTTTAAGGTCTCTCGGGTCGTTTTCGTTTTTGTAACCGATAATCTCCGTGGGACTTGCAAGAAGAAGAAATTCAACTCCCTCTTCAATTGCGTGTTCAACCTCTTCCTTTCTTGCAGGAAGCTCTTCCATTGAACGACGGTATACTATATATACTTTTTCAGCACCCAGTCTGAGTGCTGTTCTTGCAGCATCCATTGCAACGTTTCCGCCGCCAACAACTGCAACCTTTCCGCCCTTCATTATGGGTGTACCTGAATCGTCACGGTAAGCCTTCATAAGGTTTGAACGGGTAAGATATTCGTTAGCTGAGTACACACCCTTAAGGGATTCACCGGGTATTCCCATAAATCTTGGAAGTCCTGCACCTGAGCCTATAAACACAGCACTGAAGCCGTAGTTTTCCATAAGCTCATCTATTGTAAGGGTTTTGCCGATTACCATATTTGTTTCGATTCTTACGCCCATTTTCTTAAGGTTTTCAACCTCTTTCTGCACAATGGACTTAGGAAGTCTGAATTCGGGAATTCCGTAAACAAGCACACCGCCTGCTACGTGAAGCGC
>JAZSQU010000014.1:0-9416 GCA_045538095.1 Acutalibacteraceae bacterium
CGTGTATTTGTAGTGACAATTCCCTCAATAGCATTGGAAGCCTCTGTACTCTGTATTTTTGCAATTTCAACTAATCTTTCAAGTTCATCGGGTTTTTGCTTAAGATAAAGCTCCTGTTTTCCGGCTTCTTTATATATAGCGGCAATGTACCCGAGGATTTCACTATCCCACTTGCAGTCTTTTATAGAAGAATAATTAAACTGTCGCATAACCGTAATCACCTTTCTTTCCCTTAAAATATATCAACATTTAAGGGAAAAGTCAATAGTTAAGGGGAGAATATCTGAATAGATACTATTTAAGTATGCCCACAGAAGATGGTGAAGAGCAGCTATTGCTAACAAATAAGCTGTTAGTTAAAACAGTTTCAGCCCGTCATAAAATCGACGGGCTGTTTTTTGTATTCAGCTGATTTCTCCGACCGCGTCTATATACTTGATAACAAGTTCAGCGAAAAGAGTATTTGCCCAGGAAAACCATTCTCGGGTGAACTTCTTGGGATTGTTTTTGTGGAAGCTTTCGTGCATAAAGCCTGTATCTGCATCAGTTTCACTAAGCAATCGGATAAGACTGTACATTTCATTGGTGTCTGTAGAGGTCAAGCCCTGCATACTGAGAGCAATAGGCCATATATGGTTTTTCGGAGTATGAGGACTGCCGATACCCTCAGCTTTTGTGCCCTTGAAATAATAAGGATTCTTTTCACTCAGAACAAAATTTCGGGTGTTTATATATCTTTCATCGTCAACTGAGCAGTAGCCTAAATAAGGCAGTGATAAAAGGCTGGGAACATTGGCGTCGTCCATAAGGTTGTAGTTTCCGAAGCCATCAGTTTCATAAGCGTAGAACCTTTTGTTTTCTTTGTCACACACAACTGCATATTTTTCGACGCCCTCATCAATTTCTTTTTTCAGCTTTACTGCCTTTTCCTTAAGAACATCATCACTATAAATTGTTTCTGCAATCTCAGAGATGTATCCGAGAGCTACCGAGGCAAACATATTTGCAGGAATCAGATATCCGTATTTACAAGCATCATCGCTTGGTCTGAAGCCTGACCAGGTCATACCCGTAAAATTAACAGGTGTTCCCCTGCCTTTATTTGATAGGGTGTCGCTTTTACGGCAGAATTTTCTTTGGAAATAATAAGGTGAATCCCTATGATTCTGTTCCAGAGTCCAGAGCTCAATAATTTTGTATAAAGCTTTCTGAAATTCATCAGTGAAGTGTGATGTAGCTTCGCCTTCCTTCCAGAATCTGTAGGCAAGTCTCACGGGATAGCAAAGGGAGTCAATTTCATATTTGCGTTCCCATACATAGGGCGACTGTTCAGTTTTATCCTTTCGGTGACCCTGACCGTTTGCTTCACGGTTGAATGCGTTTGCATAAGGGTCAGCGAGTATACAGGCGATCTGACGTCTGATAAGTCCGTCAATAACAGCATAGGCCTCCTCTGAGGTCTTTACAAAGGGTACATAGTGATTAACCTGAGCTGATGAATCACGAAGCCACATAGCCGGAATGTCCCCGGTAATAACAAAGCAGCTTCCGTCGGAATCAAGCTGAACAGTTGTTTCGAAGGTGCTCATAAAGCACTTGGTGAACATTTCGGACAATTTTTTGTTGCTTATTTTTTTCGCATATTCTGCGGCAATTTCTGAAATTTTCATTTGTATCACCTTTTAATCCAGTGGAATTGAATTTTCACTTCTATTTTTCTTTTTGTTTCTCTGACAAAAATTATACTATCAACACATTGCCCTGTAAATAGCTGCAAATGATTTTGGTTAAAAATCAAGCCTATGTATGGCACAAATCTACCGTCATACCTGCTGCCATTATAAAAAAACAAGTTGACCCCTTCCGTATTTGTGATATAATTAAATTATAAATAACAAAAGAAAGCGTCGTATGTGTTTATGAAGATTTCAACAGAAATTGATTCAACTGCAAAAATAGTCGGTATGAAAAAGGCAGTTGAGCTCTGTGCTAAGGCGGGCTTTGATGCCTGGGATTTCTCTATGTTTGATATGCACAAAGCTGTGCAGTTTCCCTACCCGTTCAGACATCAGGTAGCAAGAACGTATTATCTGAAGCTTGCAGAAGAGCTCAGAAAAACAGGACTTAAAAACGGAGTTGTATGCAATCAGTCCCATGCGCCTTTCCCGGTAAGTTCACCTGCAGTACAGAGTGTTCTGAAGCTTGCTATTGAATGTACTGCTGTTGCAGGAGGAGAAATCTGTATTATTCATCCCGACAACAACAAAACTGCCCGGGAGAATGCAGAAATGTATTACGAACTTTTACCCTTTGCAAAATCCTGCGGTGTAAAAATCGCAACGGAAAATATGTGGAACTGGGACAAAGTCAAAAAGCAATCTACCTTTGCCGCCTGTGCAACGGGAGAGGATTTCAGAAAACATATCGATACAGTAAATGACGAATTCTTTGTTGCTTGTCTCGACCTTGGCCACGCTGAAATGCGAGGCTCAGGAGACGGAGCAGTAAATATGATAAAGGCTCTGGGACACCGTCTTCAGGCTTTACATATTCACGATAACGATTGTCTGAACGATAACCACCAGATACCTTTTTCAATGAATATAGATTTCTTACCCATTGTAAAGGCTCTTAAAGAAATCGGTTATAACGGTTATTTCACCCTTGAGGCTGATGCTTTTATGAAGCGCTACAATAAATCTGATATTTTCGAGGGCGTGACAAAGCTTAAAGAAAGTGCAAGAAGACTTGCAGATGAATTTGAAAGACTTTAAATTCAAAAGAAAGGATGTACCGTTTTGCTTGTTGTTTCGCAGATTATCGGACTTTTTGCTGTCGGGCTTTATCTTTTAAGTTATCAACTGAAAAAACGAAGTCACATTGTCTGGGCAACCTGTGTTTCCAATGCACTGTATGTGCTTCAGTATTTACTTTTAGGTGCCTTTTCGGGAGCAGTTATGGACCTTATGTCAACCATAGCTTCTTTCTTTGCAGGTAAGAAAAATGCACCGAAATTCAAAAAATATGCAAAGTGGACAGCTCTCATTAACATGCTGCTTATTATTGCGGCTGGAATTACTATCTCCGTTATTCAGAAAGACCTCGTTGAGTTGATTCCTATTGCAGGCGCACTTTTGCAGACCGGCGGTCTTTGGTTTGAAAATGAACAGACTATTCGTAAATTCGGACTTTGCAGTGCACCTTTCTGGCTCATATATAACTATATCTCTCAGGCCTACGGTGCTGCACTGGGCTCAGTAATTGCAATTGTATCTGTTATTATTGCTATGGTGCGATACCGTAAAAAGTCAGAGCGACATTAAATTATTGATATAAAATTGAACTTTGAGAAAAAAGAATAATATGTTTTCAATATTTATGGCTTTATTTAAACTTCTGTGATATAATAGCAAAACACAACCTTTTCAGAAGGAGAATGAATCATGACCGATACAAAAAAGCTTAAGCTTCCCGTAAACAGTCCCCTTATAAAAATCCCCTTCGGCGGACTTACATCAAATATGCTGAGAACAATTGCAGTTATTCTCATGATCAGCGACCACATCTGGGCAACGGCAATGAGCTTCGGCGACTGGATGACCTACATAGGCAGAATGGCTTTTCCCATTTTCGCATTTCAGATTGCCGAGGGCTTTGTGCACACCTCAAACTTCAAAAAGTACGCTCTGCGACTTTTTGGCTTTGCAATTGCTTCTGAAATTCCGTTCAACCTTTTTTACAGCAGCCGTTGGTTCAACCCCTACCATCAGAATGTACTTTTCACCCTGCTTCTCGGTCTGCTTGCCATAAAGGTAATTGACGGCATTAAAAAGAACAGAACGGTGAAAAATATTGCACTTTCATGTTTGTGGCTGCTGCTTATACTTATTGCATCAGTTATCGGCTTTGTTGACTACGGCTATCTCGGAATGCTCACTGTGGTAATGTTCTATCTTTTCAGAGATTTTCCCTTTGCGTGGCTCATACAGCTTGTGGGTATGGTTCTTATCAACATCACATTTTTCGAAGGTCTTGTTTTCCCAATTGAAATTTTCGGAAAAGTTTTTGAAATTCCTTCTCAGGGCTTTGCAGTTTTCGCCCTCATTCCAATCTGGCTTTACGGCAGCAGAAAAGGCCGTTCAAGCAAGGTTTTACAGTACGGATTTTACGCTTTCTATCCGGTGCATATGATTGTGCTTTATCTGATAAAATATTTTGCGTAAAAACTTAAGTGATATAGCATTCTGATATGCGTATGCTATATAATTGAAAATCAAAATAAATGAAATAAAAATCGCCCGAAGTAAACTTTCGAGCGATTTTTCTCTTATCTGTTCATTTTAAGGATTTCTTCAATGGGTCCTCTGAAGTCATCCTGAACTTTCGGAATGTCTTTTTCACCCTTGACAAAACCGTTGAAGAGTATTCCCTTGTAATCAGTTGACATCTGGAATTTTGAAATAACTCTTGTAAGTGCCTGCTTTTTATCTTCGTTCTGAAGGTATGTGCAGTTTGCGAGCTTAACTTCAACTGTCTGTGTGTTTCTTGCTGAAACGGTAAGTTCAAGTGTTTTTCCACACTTTCTGAGCTTAGGTTCAACTTCTTTGCCGTTTACGGTTACGGTCACATCAGCCTTAACTATATCCTTGAACCTGATAATATATGTTCTCTTTGCAGGTGCAACACTGCTGTCGCCCTCTTCCTTTGAAATTGTAAAGCTCACATCATTACCGTTTTCATCAATGCTGAAAGCTGTTTTAAGGAATTTGCCATCTTTATATGAAAGGGTTTCGCCGTCGTCTTCATAAAGAGTGAACTTACCCTTTCCTCTGTAGGCAAGAATTTCAAGTGTTTCGGGGTTGGAGCAATCGTTTGTTCTGTCGTTTGCGCTTAAGGGAATAATTGCACCCTCTTTTGCAAGAACGGGAATTGTTTCAACATCTCTGTACATTTTCACGAACTGATTGCCACTGTAAATTCTGTCGGTGAAAATATCGGTGTATCTGCCTTCGGGAATCCACACATTAACCGAAGCGAGATTTGTGTCTGCCGAGGTGTGTTCCGTAATGGGAGCAACAATAAGCTCTGTACCGAAGAAGAATTCGTTTTTGCAGTTATATGCGTTTTCATCTTCGGGATATGCGTAGTACATAGGCTCACAGATTGCTCTGCAGTCCATATGTGTACGGTAGTTCATTGTGTAGATATAAGGAAGAAGCTTGTGGCGAAGACGAAGAGCGTCCTTTGCAATTCTTTCAACGGGACCGCTGTAATTCCAGGGCTCCTTGCCTGCAAACTCGTTGTTTGTTGAGTGAAGACGCATAACAGGGCTGAACACACCGAGCTGTACCCAACGAAGATAAAGCTCGTCGTCCTTTTTACCCATACAGTGACCGCCGATATCGTGGCTCCACCAGGGATAAGCGATATTTGAGGCCGTTGCAGTAAAGCCGGGCTGGAAATCAAGACTTGCCCAGGTCTGTGTTGTATCGCCTGAGAAGCCTAAGGGATAACGCTGACTGCCTGCACCGCAGAAACGGGAGAGAATGAGAGGTCTGTGGTTATCCTTTGCGTTATCAAGGAAGTGATAATGGTTAAGCGCCCATAAGGGGTCAAGACCGGGAGTTTTTGTTCTTGTGCCCTGTTGCCAGTCAATCCACCAGAAGTCTACGCCCATTTTTTCAAAGGGATGATGAAGAATGTCAAAGTAGTTTTCGGTGAATTTCTTGTCGGTTATATCGAATTCAACGGGCTTTTTCTTTTCGGGATTCTGTCCCATTGCACGGCACATTTCTTCATACTGGTCTTCAAACCAGCGCACACCCATTGAAGGATGAATGTTGAATGTAACCTTGTAATTGTCGTCCTTCAGCTTTTTGAGGAAGCCCTCGGGGTCAGGGAAAAGCTCAGTATTGAAGCTGTAGCCTGTCCAACCGGTTGACCATACATCATAAACGAATTCCATAAAATTTCTGTGCATTGAAACCTTGTGGCTGTCTTTGCCGAATTTTGACTTAATGTCAACCCAGTGCCAGTCCATATCAACCGTTGCAACTGTAATGGGAACTTCCTCTTCCTTAAACTTATCCATAAGAGTAAGGTATTCCTCCTGGGTGTACGCCTTATAACGGCTCCACCAGTTTGAAAGAGCATATCTCGGAATAAGAGGCACTTTGCCTGTAAGCTTATAAAGGTCAGTTGTTGCACCGATATAATCGTTGCCGTAAGCGAAGTAATACTTGTCGCTTTCCTTGTTTTCTCTCGGAAGAATTGTACCGTCTTCCTTGATTGCAAGAGTATCACTGTCGTCAAGAATTGCCACACCGCCACGTGAGCATACGCCGTCTGTAAGGGTGATGATACCTGCAGTAATATCAAGGGTACGGCAGGTACCCTTAAGGTTGCCTGATTTATAATCTGTTACTGTTCTGCCGTCAAGAAGCTTGATGCGAAGCATTTTCTGAGTTTTAAGGCAGTACATAAAGTTAGCCTTTGCGGTTTTGATGATAACAGTATCCTCGCTTTCTCTCACCTCAAATCTGGGTGCAGAAAAATCGCGGAACCACACACTTTGGGTAGGCTCGTCGCAGAAAGCGCCGTTTCTCTGATTTTCCACACGGAGAAGACAGGGAGTAAGCACTGTAAAACGTGTGTTGCCACGGACAACAACACACTCTTCTTTTGCTACGGGTGAGCAGTCAATTTTAAATCGTTTTGCAAAATTATCCATAACATATTCCTCCTTTATTTTTCTAAATACTGTTACATTTGATTATACAACCCACTAAAAACAAAGTCAACATTATGATTTAAAAGTTTAAGAGGTGTTAACTTGTTGCAACAATTATCGATAATTATTAAGATGCGTTTTAAATTTTAAAAATTTATTCAAAAAGTTCCAAATGAAATATTATATAATGTATACAATAGAAATTTAGAGAAGGGAGGATAATGACAATGAATCTTGACATCAACACAATCGTCGCTCTCATCAATGCTTTTTCAGGCAGTCAGGAAGAAGAACCTTTTGACTACATGAAGCTGATCGAAACTTTAACAAATCTTATCACAAAGCTTATTGAATTACTTAAAACATTTCAGGCAATGTAATTTTAAAACGGACTTTCAAAAAAGGGGCTGTTGCACGAAAGTGTGACAGCCCCTTTGATTCAGAACACCTCGCAGGGTTTATCTACATAAAACTTATACTGCTTGCTGTAGTCCATTCCTGCTGAAAGAAGCATGGATTTCTCGGTGCAGTTATATACGGCACTCCAGAGAGTAATAACCATATGCTTCAACGTTTTATGGCGGTAGTTGAGTGTGCATTCGGAAAGAAGCTTCATAGCATCCTCCTCAGAGATTTTTCCGTCGGTAAGCTTAAGTCTTTTTTCAATTCTCTCATAACGGTCGTAGCCTCTGCCGTCGTGGTTGTCGCCGCCGGGCGTAAGGAAGTAGTTTGTGAGAATAAGGTTATCGTTTTCCTTTTTCTGCTCAATTACATACATCTTGTTGTCTACATATTCAATGATGGCACTCTTACCGCTTGCATCAGCAAACTGATAGTGGTAGTTGATGAAAAGTGAGTCGTGCATATCAAAGGAAGCAAAAAGATTAATTGCCTCGTCAACAGTTTCACACTTATCGAGAGCCGCACGCAGAGCAACAGTTGTGATAATAGGCTTTTTGCCTGTATTCTGCTTTGTAGCCTTGCTCTTGATTTCAAGCACTGCACAGGTGAAGCCTTTTTCATTGATGCCATCCATACCGATATAGGGAGCGCCCATAAAACGAAGGGGCTTATCCTTATTTTTGAAGCTGAGATACTTTGTACCGTAAAGGCCGAAGGTTGCATCAATTACTGCTACACTGCGATAACCGTTTTCAGGTGCAGTCCAGCACACAACGCAGGGAGCTTCCTTATAGTCGAAGTTTCTGCCGAGGATATACTGACCCTCTTCTGTTCGTGCGTTAAAGGTTGAACAGCCTGCACCGGGATGGAAAACATTGGCATAAAGGTGAGGAAGCTGAACCTCCTTTTGCAGAAATGTTACTGCGTCCATTATGTTGCTTACACCCTTTTCCAAAAGTGCATCAAGACCGTAGGAGCTCTTATATTCCATAAGCCAGATGTTATCGTCAAGCTTTCTGAAAGTGTCTAAGGTTTCTTCACGTTTCTTTTTAGCCTGAGCTTTTTGTTCTTTTGTCAGTGCTGCCATAATTATCTCCCCTTTTTTGTTTTCTGTATTATAACATAGCTATCCTTACTTATCAACAGAAAACTTTTCTTTAATTCATCAAAATTTATTAAAACTGTTGCATTTGAGCCCGAAAAGCATTACAATATACCTAACGACTATATAAAGGAGAAAATGAATATGGAAACACCACGCACCTATGTCCCCTATAAGGATTGGAAAGCCCCCTCAAAGCAGACAGAGTACACCGAAGCAACTCCCCTTCTTAACAAAGACGGCACTCTCAACGCTAAAGGCTGGGCAAGACACAACGTTTTTGATTACGACAGAACTCTCGTTAAAAAAGGCTCACCTATGAGCAAAAAAGAATGGGACTTCTATCAGATTGCTGACGGCAAGTATATGCTTCAGCTTTCCTTTGCAAACATCGGCATCGGCGGTTATGTTGCTGCAAAGCTTGTTGATGTAATCGAAGGCAAGATTATCGCTGATGCAACACAGCTCTTCCTTGGCGGTAAGAAGCACCTTCCCCCACCAAAGGGCGATGTTCCCAACAGATATAAGGACAAAATCGGTAAGGCTGAATTTGACTTTGACACAAAGGTTACATACAGAACCCTTAAATTCAAAATGCCTCTCAAGGGTAAAATGGTGGAATGCGATTTCACAATGGATATTCCTCACGACCTTGAAAATATCACTACTGTTCTTCCATTTAAGGGCGACAACACAAAGTATTTCATGACCACAAAGCAGAACTGTATGCCCTGTGAGGGTACTTTCAAGTGGGGCGACTACTGCTACACCTTCAAGAAAGAGGATTCCTTCTGCGCTCTCGACTGGGGCAGAGTAAACACTCCTCACAAGATGGTATGGTACTGGGGTAACGGCTCGCAGTACATCACCGATGAAAAGGGCGAAAAGCACCTCTTCGGCTTTGAAATCACCTGGGCAATCGGCGACGAAAGCAATGCAACTGAAACCGCTATTTTCTATGACGGCAAGGCTCACAAATTCGGCGCTGTTGATGTTGAAGTTTTCCCCAAGCCCGATAAATATATGAATGATTGGAAGTTTATCTCCGAAGACGGCAGATTCAATATGACAATGAAGCCGACTTTCGACCATCATTCAGATATGAATCTCGGTATTGCAAGAATGCACACTCATCAGGTACACGGTCTCTGGAGCGGTGATGTAACCCTCGACGACGGCACA
>JAZSQU010000009.1:0-3505 GCA_045538095.1 Acutalibacteraceae bacterium
CCTTCAAGCGCCTTATTCCCGGCTTTGAAGCTCCCGTTACAGTCGGTTACGCTACATCAAACCGCAGCGCTGTTATCCGTATCCCTGCATATGCAAAAGCTCCGGACAAGCGCCGCTTTGAGCTTCGTAACCCCGATGCAACCTGTAACCCCTACTTCTGCTATGCCGCTATTCTTATGGCAGGTCTTGACGGTATCAGGAATCAGATTGACCCGCAGGCAAACGGTTGGGGTCCGTATGACTTTAACCTTTACCACCTTCCCGAAGAAGAAAAGGCAAAGCTCCAGGGTCTGCCCACTTGCCTTGAAGAGGCTCTTGACGCACTTGAGGCTGACCACGATTACCTCACTGAAGGCGGCGCATTCCCCGAAGAGCTTATCAGCAACTTTATCAAATCCAAGCGCGAAGAATGCCGTCAGCTTTCTGCTATTCCTCATCCTGCAGAATACGACAAATATTTCAACTTATAATAACAGTAAATCAAAACCCCGGCTCTGAACTGCCCCAATTTATACGGACAGCACAAAAAACACCCCCTATGGTGTTAAATATTAAATTTTTAAGCAACAAACTGATTTCGTTTTTCAAACGGAGTCAGTTTTGTTTTTAGTTGTATTCTTTCATTGTTGTAAAAATGGATGTATTGACCTATGATGAGGGGAGCCTCCTCATAGGTACGCAACTTGGTCCTGTAAATGCACTCAGTTTTCAAGATTGAAAAGAAATTTTCAGCCATTGCATTATCATAAGGATTTCCTTTCCTTGACATTGATGGTGTAATGTTGTAAGATTGTGTTAGCTTAAAATACCGGTGTGAAGTGTATTGAAAGCCTTGGTCACTGTGGAGTTGCAGCTCTGCAGTGACTTTTTCCTTTTTCTTTGCCTCTCGGATAGTGCTTAATACTAAGTTGATATTTTGTTCTGTTCCGGTTTTGTATGCAACTATACTGTTATCATACAAATCTCTAATTACAGAAAGATAAAGTGTTCCTTGCCCAGTCTTTATGTATGATATATCTGTAACCCATTTTTGATTAGGTCTTTCAGCATTGAAATCTCTATTCAAAAGATTTTCATAACGGTGAATATGATTGCCGTAATTGCGATATTTCTTTCTTCTGATTACTGATAAAAGGCTGTATTTCTGCATAACTCTCAATATTGTTTTGGGATCATAGTGTATGCCTTCTCTTTCAAGCCACAGGTGAACTCTGCGATACCCATATGTTTTACCGCACTTATCCTGACATTCTTTTATCTTCTCTGCAAGTGATAAATCTTTCGCAGGTATATTCATCCGTTTTACATAATCATAGTAGCCACTTCTTGACACTTTGAAGAATCGGCACATTTCGCTTACTGAATATTTATCTTTATGACGGTAGATAACCATATATTTTACATTTGTTCTCACTTCCTTTCTGTGAGCGAGAGAAAATCCCGCATCAATTCATTCTCCATTTCTAATGATTTTATCTTTGCTTCTTTTCGAGCAAGTATATATCTAAGTTCTGCTACTTTGTCTTCTTCTTTGACAACATAATTTTTAGGTGGTCTACCTTTTCTCTTAATTGCAATTCCTGCAGATATACACCTTTGTCTTTCGTTATATCTACTGATGAAATTATGTATCTGTTCAAAACTAAATCCTAATTTGTCTCCGATTTCTCTTTTAGTTAAGCCTTGCCTTTTCAATTCCAATATCTCTGCTTCATAATCTTTGATATGTCGATAACTTCTGGACATAAAAAATTCCTCCTATGATAGATATCTTAATTCTACCATAGGAGGGTTCTTTTTTCTATTGTCCGTTTTTAACGGACTTGTTCACTCAGCCGGGGGTTTTTGATTTCTGTCTGATGACGGGTCAGTTTATAAATTTGATGTTTCTTGAACTGAAATTATTCAAAAATGTGAAGTGAAATAAAGTTATTTCAAAAGACATTTAATATATGCTTGTTTTGTAAAATGATTTCCATACAGAAACGGCACACTCCGCCAAGAAGTGTGCCGTAATAAAAGTTTTACGATGAAATTCTTGAACCCTTACCGAAATCAAGCTCAAGACTGTGTGACGGAGTGGTGACGCGAATTGTTTTGTCCTTGCGCTTTGCTTTGCAGAAAACGCTGTCATAGCGGTCAAACACCGTTTGTACGGCGTGACTGTCGAGCGTGAAGTTTCTGTCATAAGATACGTACATTTCACCGCAATTTGTTTTGTAGCTGACACAGCCGCTGCCGAAGACAATGCTGTTTTGCTTTATTCTTTGTCTGAATTGCTCAAAGGTTTCCGTATCCGAATCGGAGAGCTCGGTGATGTAGGAGTGGTATTCTCCGCCTTTACGGAACAGGTCAAAGCCGTTTTCAAGGCTGAGTCCGTCAGGTAATGACCTGCCCTTGAGCAGGCCTTTGGCGGAATCGGGGTTGTAGGGTCTGTACTCTAAAGCACCGTCCGAAATCAGAGCGACAAAAACACCGTTTTTGCGTGCAAAAACTCTGTTGCCGTCAAGCTCAAATTCGTCATAGAAATCACGCGGCATATAGGCGTGAGTAATATCACATACAGCACCTTCACCCAGGCGTATTTTCTGTGGCAATTTGTAAACGGTTATGTTTACGTTTTCGTGCTGTACACTCATCGGACGTCTGCCGTTGCCCACCCAGTAGCCGGGCGAGGCACCGTATTTACCGTTGCCGTTGCCTGCAGGGTGAGTTGTAAAAAGTGTAAGCTCTTCTGCAATGTTTGCCGTCCACACGTGGTCCTGCGCACCGCAGACACCGACATCCTTGCAAACATCCGTAGACAGCGAATAACGGGTGTTGCGGTATGTGTAAACATTACCTCTGCCGAGTGCTATTCCGTGCGGCATAATGCTGTGCCTGCGTGCAAACTTCTGCCAGTTCACACACCTTAAAACCGTAAGATTAAGGAATCTGAAATAACTCAGGAAAGCATTGCTGTGCAGTTTGTTTTTTCTGAAATACTTAAGGGTGTTGTTGATAACCTGCGGATTTGTAAAGGTTTCTGCACCTGTCTGTGCCATAATGCAGGCATCGTCCTGACCTATCAGGTTTTCGTTTGCCATATCGTCGGGTGACAGACCGCAACTCATCTTTGAAACAAAGGCTTCTTCTGACAAGGCAATATCCGTTATGGCTTCAGGCAGAGTGTAAAGACCTTTTTCCACCGCATCGGTAAAACAGAGCACGATGTAATTCGGCTTTTTTGAAAGAGATGCCTCAATCAGAGTTTTCTGCGTTTCGCTGATGTGGCGGTCTGCATACATTTTATCTGCCGCTTTTTTACCCCAGAGGATATTCATTGCGCTCTGTATACTGTTGCCGATACAGTTTGCCGTTTTGTTGTTGCCGTACATTCTTGAGCTGACTGCAACAAAGCGGTTGTTGACGCTGTTAAGTGCCACGTCCAGCCACAGAATATCCGTAATTATCTTCATCTGCTCAACCAGTTCTTTATCATCTGCATAGGCGATGAAATTAGCCA
>JAZSQU010000020.1:0-28420 GCA_045538095.1 Acutalibacteraceae bacterium
AAATTTCAGACGATTCAGAAATCGTATTTTACATATATTCTCTCACCAAAGATTAAACAAAAATCAAGCAGCTGCTTAATTACAACTGCCTGATTCGATTGTTCTGTTTTAACTCTTTACCCCAACTATTGACAAAGAGCCAAAAAAAATCGTCCAAAGCATAACGCCTTGAACGATTCTGATTAATTAAATTTGCACCTTAACGGGCAGTTCTTACAGAAGGATAATAATAAACTGTGATACAAGCACAACAGCGATAAGAGCAATAGGATAGGTTGCTGCATAAGCTGCTGCAACGTCCTCTGTGCCTGCTGTACCGATAAGAGTACCGAGAGCAGGTGTTGAGGTCATACCGCCTGTGATTGAGCCAAGGTTGTTGAGAAGGCTCAGCTTAAGAACATACTTAGCGAAGAGGTAGCCGATAATGAGGGGAACGATTGTCATTATGATACCGTATACAAAGTACATTGCGTCGAAGTTTTCAACGAATTCAGCACCACCGGGGATACCTGCACCAACGAGGAAGAGTACAAGACCAAGCTCTCTGAAAAGCTTGAGTGTGCTGCCTTCGGGCATAATGCTTATCTTGCCGATTCTCTGGAAGTGACCGAGAATAAGAGAAACAAGAAGGCAACCGCCTGTTGTTGTAAGTGAGAAGCAAGTGCCTGAAAGGCCCTGAGATGAAAGGGGAATTTTTACCTGACCGAGCACTGTGCCGAGAATTGCTGCAAGTGAGAATGCTGCAATGCCCATATGGTCAATGTGGAAGAGCTTACCTGTGTATCCCTTCTTTTCGCCTTCATCTTTGATAACGAGCTTTGCACGTTCTTCGTCCATATTAGCCTTTGTAAGCTTCGGAATAAGCTGAACGAAAAGAACAACACCGATAACACCGAAGATGTAAGCTATACCGTGACCGACTGAAACAAGTGACTGATATTCGGCAGCAACTGTTGCCTTTGCTGCTGAGAATGCGGGAGTTGATGTAAGTGAGCCTGAAAGAAGACCTACAATCATAGCAACGAAACCGTCCTGCTCTGTAATTGAGCTGCCGTAGCCGATTACTTCGCCCAGACCGATACAGCCTGCAGCTGAAAGACCGCCTGCAATAATGATGATAAGTCCGAGAAGAACATAAGATTTGAAATTACGCTTGAAGTTGCCGAAGAACTTGGGGCCTGCGATAAAGCCGACTGAAGTTACAAAAAGAACAAGACCGAGGCTTTCAACAAGGGAAAGACCGCTGTTGAAGTCATAAGGCTTTGAAGAAAGGGCAAAGAGAAGCTCACCGCTTTCGTTTACATGGAAGCTGAGTGCACCCATAACAAGAGCGATAATGAAAACGCCTGCGTCACCGAGAGAAATGCCCTTAACGGTAATTCTGCCCAGAGCGTAACCGCCAAGCAAAACAGCGAAAACTACAAAAAGTAAGGTTGAAATGTTGCTGATGGAGATAACTCCGCCGAGTAAACTCATAATAAAACCTCCGAATTTATTACTGTATTATATACTTTTTCCGACATTCAAGATTTTATCACTAAATTTTAGTAAACACAAGTATTAATTTGAACAAACTTACCAAAACTTTAATGTATGTTTTGTTCAATACGACAATAGTAAATGCAGAACGCAGAGTGCAGAACGCAGAACGACTGACGTTAAAATTGACCGTCAGAAACAATAAACTCGTCGCCCCTGAAAGGGGAGATGTCAACAAGGTTGACAGAGGGGTAAAAAGCTGTCATTCCGAAGCAAAGCCGAGGAATCTTAAAAGATTCTTCACTGCGTTCAGAATGACATGATACCGTAGGGACACGGCTTGCCGTGTCCGCAACCAACCACAGACAGCAAATTAATTTATACCGTAGGGGGGCGCCTATTGGGCGTCCGCCACCAACACACACAACCAATGTAAACAACATACAACAAAAACAATGTTTTCTATAATTATTTTTATGTTTATATTTTTATAAAGTTTTACTTTTTATTGTATTATTGTGTGTTAAACCCTCAGAACCCTTATAAATAGGGCGTTTGGATGGAGATAATGGTGGAAACAACAAGGAAACAACCGTATATTTTGTTTCCGTTATTCAATAATTTCAAAGTCATATTCCATTAACTTCCACCATCGCTGTTTGCCAAATTCGCCAATGTTTTTCGTACTCTTCATCCTCACCCAAACCATCATGCCCTGCATAAAAAATTACCCCGAATAACTTAAATATTTTCCGTTGTAGCAATTAATCCTTAAGATTTTTTTATAACTATTGTTTTTTTCTTTCTGTATGTTATAATGAAGATACCAAAATATAGAAAGGGTGTTATTTATGAAGAAAACAAAAAAACTTATGTCAGTAATCCTTACGGTATTTCTTTTGTTCGGTTCAATATCCTTTGCTTTTGCAACTGATGCCTCAACTATAGAGGCTGATATTGCTTACATTAAAGAAAACGGCAACGGTTATCTCAGAGACAGATGTGAAGCTTTTGAAGAGAGATTAAAGCTTTATGCAACTGACGAAGAAAAGTATAAGGATGATATTGACTATATTTATTCTGAAGTTGATGAAATGATTGCAAGATTGCAGGATTGTGCAGAAGGTAAACATAGAGTGTGGTATATATCACCGGATTGTTATCCGTCACTTTGTTCTGCAAGCGGAAGTTGTGAGTTCTGTTCTTATGCTGATACTGTATATTCCCACAGCAAAACAGCTTCCCATACAGATAAGGATCGTGATGATATCTGTGATACCTGCGGCTTTGAGCTTCACTATAAAGACTGCGGTCATATCTGCCATAACGACAGCTTTATTGTAAGAAAAATCATTATGCCCATTCTTATGTGGATTTGGGATGAGCTGGATATTGAAGAATTCTGTGAATGCGGAATGTATCACGGACATTACAAGAGCTTTTTATAATAAGTAAAGATAACTGAAAAGCAGACGGAATATTCTCCGTCTGCTGTTTTTATATGGTAAAATCATCCCGACCGAATCAGCGGGATGATTTTTTATACTTATGTTTAACTATAAGCGGTGTTCTGCGTTCTGCACTCTGCGTTCTGCGTTTACTTAATCATTTCCCCAAACTCTTCCTCAGAAATAACCGTAACACCAAGGTCATTAGCCTTTTTAAGCTTACTGCCTGCATCTTCACCTGCAAGAACAAAGCTTGTCTTTTTTGAAACGCTTCCCGAAGCCTTGCCGCCGAAACTCTCAATAATTGCCGTTGCCTCTGAACGGGTATACTCAGAAAGTGTGCCCGTAAGAACAAAGGTCTTACCCTCGAAACGGTTATCCTTGATTTCTTTCTGACTTTCCATATTAAGACCAAGCTCACGAAGCTTTTCAATAAGCTCACGGCTTTCTTCGTGACTGAAAAAGTCTGTTACACTCTCTGCCATAATTCTGCCGAAGCCCTCAATGGCTTCGATTTCCTCAGTTGTGGCATTCATAACCTTTTCCATTGTGCCGAATTTCTCTGAAAGCAGAGAGGCGGTTTTCTGCCCGATGTGTCTTATGCCAAGTGCATAAATCAACCTTGAAAGGTCGTTGCTCTTTGACTTTTCAGCTGCTTTGAGCAGGTTCTGAGCACTTTTTTCTCCCATACGTTCAATTGAAGCAATGTCCTCTTTTCTGAGAGTGTAAATGTCTGCAGCCGTTCTTATCAAACCTTCATTAACAAGTGTTTCAAGCACAGCAGTGCCCATACCCTCAATGTCCATAGCATCTCTTGAACAGAAGTGAATGAGATTACGGAGAAGCTGATTGGGACAGTCAGGATTGCAGCAACGAAGGGCCGCCTCGTCCTTTTCTCTTGTCACCTTACCTCCGCATGAAGGACAGATATCGGGAATTTTATAGGGTACGGCATTTTCGCTGTGGCTTACAACTGAAAGCACCTCAGGAATAATGTCGCCTGCTTTTCTGATAACAACTCTGTCACCGATGCAAATACCCTTTTCGTCAATGAAATCCTGGTTGTGAAGGGTGGCTCTTGAAACGGTTGTACCGGCAAGAAGTGTAGGCTCAAAAATGCCTGTGGGTGTAAGCACACCTGTTCTGCCAACGTTGATTTCTATATCAAGCAGTGTGGTTTCCTTTTCTTCGGGTGGATACTTGAAAGCAAGTGCCCACTTGGGAAATTTTGCCGTTGAACCGAGAAGCTCTCTCATACTGAAATTGTCAACCTTAATAACTGCACCGTCAATGTCAAAGGGTAGAGTGCCACGGATTTCACCGATACGGTTGATTTCCTCAATTGCCTTTTCAATGCTTTCACATTTTTTGTAAAAGGGTACTGTTTTAAAACCAAGCTCCTTAAGGTAGTCGAGAGACTCCTTGTGAGAAGAAAGCTCCTTGCCTTCAATTCGCTGAATGTTAAAGACAAAAATGTCAAGCTTTCTTTTTGCAGTAATCTGTGGGTTTTTCTGCCTCAGTGACCCTGCAGCAGCATTTCTCGGATTTTTAAAGGTCTTTTCGCCGTTTAATTCCTGCTCGGCTGTAAGCTCAAGGAAAACCTCTCTCGGCATATAAACCTCACCTCTGACCTCAAGAACAGGCAGGGGAGTGTTAATTTTAAGGGGTACATTACGGATAGTTCTGATGTTTGCCGTAACGTCTTCGCCTACCTTGCCGTCACCTCTTGTAGAGGCTCTTACGAGCACACCGTTTTCATATTCAAGAGATACGGAAAGACCGTCAATTTTCGGCTCAACCACATAGACAGGCTCTTTTACAGCACCTTTTACTCTGTTGTCAAAAGCGTGAACATCGTCGAAGCTGAAGCCGTCCTGAAGACTTTCCATCGGAACAAGATGCTCCACGGGAGTAAACTGACCGTCAGCCTTTCCGCCCACACGGTGAGTGGGACTGTCTGCCGTGAGAAGCTCAGGGAATTTTTCTTCAATGCCGATAAGTTCGTGAAGAAGCCGGTCATACTCGAAGTCCTCAATTTCAGGCTCGTCATTTTCGTAATACTTTTTGTTGTGATATTCAATTACGGTGCGTAATTCTTCAGCACGTTTTTTGTTAAGTTCAAAATCTGTCATTTCTTTTCTCCTCGTTTAAGTGTGCCCTCGTAAAATTCATTTTTGAACCACACGTCATCAATTGTGAATTCTTTGCCGTTAAGATAGCTGAGCTCCTCTGCATCGGTTGTGAAGTCGAAAATCAGCTTATATGAGCAAAGGCACTGCTTTTTGTAACCGCTTTCTTTGTTCTGCTTGTTGTTGCCGTATTTTCCGTCACCTAAAAGGGGATGCCCGATTGATGCCATATGAGCTCTTATCTGATGGGTTCTGCCCGTAAGAAGGTCAATTTCAAGAAGGCTGAGGCCGTCTGAATAACCGAGAACGGTGTATTTTGTTCTGATTAGCTTTCCGCCATTCTGCTTGGATTTTGAAACAAAAACCTTGTTCTTCTTTTCGTCCTTTACAAGGTAGCCCTCGATGGTGTCGGCTTTCTTTTCCGGCTTTCCGTGAACAACACAGAGATAAAGCTTATGAAGCTCCCTGTCCTTCATTTTCTGATTGAGCACTCTCAGAGCAGTTGCGGTTTTTGCACAGATTACAATTCCGCTTGTGTTACGGTCAATTCTGTTTACAAGGGCAGGAGCAAAGGAGGTTTCGTCCTCGGGCCTGAATTCACCCTTTTCAAAAAGATAACGCTTCACTCTTGTAATAAGGGTGTCAACGTATTCGGTTTCGTCAGGGTGGGACAGAAGCCCCACCTTTTTATTGAGAAGGATAATATTTTCGTCCTCGTAGACAATGCTGAGGTTTTTTCCTGCACTCATAAAGTCGTAAACGGTCTCTTTCTTTTGGAGAAGCTCGTCGTTTATATAAAGGTCAACAACATCGCCCACATTGAGCTTGGTTGAAATTTCTGCCCTTTTACCGTTGACCTTAATTCTTTTTATACGCACATATTTGTACATAAGTGCCTTAGGAAGCTTAGGGAAGCTTTTAAGAAGAAATTTGTCAAGTCGCTGGTTGGCGTCGTTGGGTTTTATGGAGTAGCTTTTCAAGTGATAACATCCTTTGCTTATGGTATGAATTGATTATACCACAAATAGGAATAAAAGTGAAACTAATTTTAAATTTTTTTAATAGCTTTCACTTATACACTTGAAATACACATTGGTTTTATATATAATAGTAAATGTATAACTGTGACTGTATTCATTTTTACAGTCGGACAAAAAAGAAAAGGAGTTAAAGACTATGAAAAAGTTATCATTTAAGAGCGTCGTAAGCTTACTGCTGGTATTTGTGCTCACAGTTTCCGTGGTTTATATGCCCGGTATGAGCCTTACAGCTTCAGCAGCATGTGCAGGCGGCTGCTCATTTACTGCTCAGAAGATAGGCGCAAAATATCTTAAGAGTGAATCTACTTGCGGAAAGCAGGCGGTATATTATTATTCCTGCGCTGTTTGCGGTATGAGTTCTGCCGAAACAAACGACGCAAAGACATTCAACTACGGCACAGCTCCCGACCACAACTGGGGTCCTGCTCAGACTGTTCCCGCTACTTGTACCGAGCCTGAAATGAAGGTTCAGACCTGTAGCCGTTGCGGACAGAAGTACGCAAAGAAGGGTTCAGGTACAGCACTTGGCCACAGCGAAAAGGTAATTTCCAACGGTGACGGTACACATACAACAATCTGTATGAAATCCTGCGGTCTCAACGAAGTTGCAAACTGCTCAACAGCAACTCTTGTTTGCGGTGTAATTCCCACTTGTGACATTTGTAAGGCTCCCTACGGTAAAACTGAAGGTCACGAGCTTACAGTTGCAGAAATCAAAAAGAACCCCACCTGCACAGAACCCGGTGAGGCTCTTAAAAAGTGCGCTCGTTGCGACCACACAGAAACTGAAGCAATTGACGCTCTCGGTCACGATTACAATATTCTCAGCGTTATCAAAAACGCAACCTGTGAGGAAGACGGTAAGGAAAGCGTAAAATGTAACAGATGTACATTTGCTGAGGAAAGAGTAATTCCCGCAACAGGCCACGCATATAAGAAAACAACCTTCCCTGTAACCTGTGCTTCAGACGGCTACGACCTTTTCCAGTGCCTTAACTGTAACCATTCATATAAAGATAACTGGGTAACAGACCGTCAGCACAACTATATTGAAAACAAAACAGAAGCTACATGTACTTCAGCAGGTATTATTACATATGTCTGCTCAACCTGTGGCGGCACAAAGGACAGCGTTATTATTCCTGCTCTCGGCCACGCTATGGAAGGCAATTCAATGACAAAGGAGCCTTCCTGCTCAGAAGAAGGTCTTATGACTGATAAATGTACACGATGCTCAAGAACTGTTACAGAAACAGTTCCTGCTCTCGGTCACGACCTTACTGTTGCAGTTATTCCTGCAACATGTACAGAAGGCGGCTTTACAAGAAGCACCTGTAAGAGATGTAACTATGTGTCAGAAGACAACAATGTTCCTGCTCTCGGCCACGACAAGAAAATCTCCAACGCAATTCCTCCCACATGCGTTTACGAAGGCTACCACGTTTATACCTGTGCAAGATGCGGAATTGAAGACAGAGAAAAGCTTCCTGCTCTCGGCCACGATTATACCTATACATCTGACGGTAATGCAACCTGCACTCAGGACGGCACAAAAACCGGTAAGTGCAAAAACTGTCCTCAGACAATTAAAGGCGAACCTGACCCCGGCTCAGCACTCGACCACTTATTTACACTTTATATTTCAAACGGTAACGCAACCTGCACAGACAATGCAACCGAATGGGCTGCCTGTGACAGAGGCTGTGGTGCAAAGGATATCAGAGATATTGTAGGTTCAGCTCTGGGCCACGAAATTGAAAAAATCCCCGGTAAGGAAGCAACCTGCACACAGACAGGTCTTACTGAAGGCGAGCTCTGTAAGAGATGTAACGTAACAGTAAAGAACCAGGAGGTTGTTCCCGTTAAGGAACACGACCTTATGGAAGAAATCGTTACTCCTCCCACTTGCTCGGCTTCAGGTACAGCTAACTACAAGTGTAAGGACTGCTCCTTCACAAAAACAGACGCTGTTCCTGCAACAGGCAACCACGCCTGGGACGACGGCACAGAAACAATCAAGGCTGACTGCTTCCAGGACGGTGAAACAGTTTACAAATGCCGTGAATGCGGTGAAACAAAAACAGAAAAGGTTAACCGCTTTGAACACATTTATTCAGCAGACTTCACAGTAGATGTTCAGGCTACCTGCTACAGAGAAGGCGAACAGTCAAAGCACTGTATCCGTGAAGGCTGTATAGCAAAAATTGACACAGAAAAGCTTCCCATGCTTGAGCATGACCTTGGCGACTATGAGTCAAACAATGACGCAACCTGTGAAAGCAACGGCACAAAGAGCAGAAAATGTAAGGTTTGTACCTTTAAGTCAAGCCCCATTGAAGAGCCCGGCACTGCTCTCGGCCACAAGTATACAAACTATGTTTCAGACGGTAACGTAACCTGCACAGAAGACGGCACACAGACAGCTTACTGCGACAACGGTTGCGGAATGGCAAACACAATAATTGAAGAAACAACAGGCCACGAAGGCATTATCAATGCAGGTAAAGAACCCACCTGTACAGAAGACGGCTTCACAGAAGGCAAGACTTGCGCTAAGTGCGGTGAAACTCTTGTAGCTCAGGAAATCATTCCTGCTCTCAACCACAACGAAGCAATCAAGCCCGAAAAGGCACCCACCTGTACAAAGGAAGGTCTTACAGAAGGCAGATACTGTATCGTATGTGAAGAGGACATCATTCCTCAGACAACAATCGAAAAGCTCGGTCACGATTATAAAAAGACAATTACCAAGGCAACAACATCAGCAGACGGTAAGATTGACGGCGTTTGCAACAGATGTTCAAAGAAAGCTTCAAAGGTAATCAGCAAGGTAGCTTCCATTAAGCTTTCAACAACCACATTCTACTATAACGGCGAAGCTCAGACGCCTGACAAGGCTGTTGTTAAGGACAGTGCAGGCAAGACTCTTAAAGAAGGCACAGATTACGAAATTGATTACACAGTAGGAACAATCTCTGCAAAGGTAGGCACATACAAGGTTAAGGTTGTTCTTAAGGGTAACTACAAGGGAAGTAAGACCCTTTCCTTTAAGATTCTTCCCGCAGTTGTAGCAGGCATTAAGGCTAAGGCTAACACCACTGCAGTTAAGCTTACTTGGAATAAGGCAGGCGGTGCAACAGGCTACAGAGTTTACCGTTATGACACCGCCAATAAGAAGTGGGTTAAGGTAAAGAGCTCAACAAAGGAAACAAGCTACACAATCAAGAATCTTAAGGCAGGCACAGCTTACACCTTTGCGGTTAAGCCTTATTATAAGAAGGGCGACACCGTTATTTGGGGTAAATACACTCAGTTTGAAACTGCAACAGCACCCGCAACTCCCAAGGTAACATACAAAAACGGAGCAAAATCAGTAACAGTTACATGGGATAAGGTAAGCGGTGTAACAGGCTACGTATTATACTATTCAACCGAAAAGAACGGTACGTATACAAAGGTAGTTGCCACAAAGAGCACAACCCATACAGTAAAAAATCTTACTGCAGGTAAACCGGTTTACTTCAAGGTAAGAGCATATAAGAAAACTGCCAACGGCAACGTTTACAGTGCATATTCAACAGCAGTTAAAGGCACACCTTTATATTTCTGATGAATTAAAAGGAGAGAATAATTATGGCAAGAAATCATGAAGTCACAACAAAGCATGACCTTCTTAATGCCGACGGTACCCTTGCGGAGCCCGGTTGGTCAAAGAGTCTTATTCAGACCTATAACAGAGAAAGCATTGCAGCACCCAAATTCAAAATCAAGGAATGGGACTACTATCTCGTTCTTGCTGACAAGCACGCAGTAGCCTTCACACTTTCAGATGACGGTTATATCGGAATGCAGTCAGCTTCACTGCTTGTGTTTGACGAAAATAACCCCTGGGAGCAGACAAGCTCAATTCTCAACTTCTTCCCTATGGGTAAGTATAAGCTTCCCAGAACAAGCGAAACGGGCGATATTCACTATCACGACAAAAAGCTTGACCTTGACTTTATTGTAACTGAAGGTAAGAGAAGAATTGTTGGTGAATACAGAAAGTTCAAGGACGGAAAGACTCTTAAGGTTGACATTACTCTCAGTCAGCCGCCTATGGACACAATGGTTATTGCCACACCGTGGAAGGAGAGCAAAAAGGCTTTCTATTACAATCAGAAAATCAATTGTATGAGAGCAGAAGGCTACGCAGAATTCGACGGTGTAAGATATGAATTCAACCCTGAAACAGACTTCGGCACCCTTGACTGGGGCCGTGGAGTCTGGACTTATGACAACACATGGTACTGGGGCAGCGGTAACGCTGTTGTTAACGGCAAGCCCTTCGGCTGGAACATCGGCTACGGCTTCGGTGACACAACTGCTGCTTCAGAAAATATCCTTTTCTATGACGGAAAGGCACATAAGCTTGACGACATTTCCTTCAACATTCCGAACGGTTCAGATTATATGAAGGACTGGACATTTACTTCAAGCGACGGCAGATTTGAAATGACCTTCAAGCCGGTAATTGACCGTGCTGCAAGAATCAGCCTTAAGGTAATTGAAACAAACCAGCACCAGGTATTCGGCAGAATGAGTGGCAAGGCTGTTCTTGACAGCGGTGAAGTTCTTGAAATCAAGGACGTAATGTGCTTTGCCGAAAAGGTAAGAATGAAATATTAATTTAAATATACGGAGGGTAAAAAAATGAAAGTTCTCGTAGTTGGAGCAGGTGCCATCGGCGGTACCGTAGCAGTACTTCTCAAAAAAGAGGGATATGACATCAGAATCAAGTGCCACATTCCCGAAATCAAGGAGCTTATCGAAACAAAGGGCTTCTATCTTCACGGTGCAAAGGGCGAACACCACGTTGACTTCAAATGTTATCACGAAGTAGAAGAATTCGGTGACGAGAAGTTCGACATCATCATTATTGCAACAAAGTATGCTCATGTTGCAGCGTCTGCAAAGCTTATTCTTCCCTTCCTTGCTGAAGGCGGTATTATTGTAGGTATGCAGAACGGTATTCTTACAGAAGAGCTTGCAGAAATCGTAGGCAGAGACAAGGCAGTAGGCTGTATGATTGGCTTCGGTGCAACAAGAAACGCTGATAATGACGTTACAATGACAAGCCTTGGTGAGTACTATGTTGGTATGCTCGACGGCAGAAAGACACCTATGCTCGAAAAATTTGCTGAAATGCTCAGCCATGTTGTTCCCGCTCAGGTTACACTCGACATCAAGGGCAGACAGTACTCAAAGCTCATCATCAACTCCTACATCAACGCAGTTGCAGGTATCACAGGTGAGAAGCTTGGCACAATCCTCAAGGATGTGAGAGCTCAGGACCTTTTCCTCAATATCGCAAGAGAAGGTATGGCAGTTGCAAAGGCAATGAACATCAAGGTTCCCAAGTACGGTGCAGTTCTTGAATACAGAATGCTTGCTCTCAGCAACGCAAAGTGGTATAACAGCATTGTAAAAATCGTTGTACGCATGGTAGGTAAGCTTTACTCCGACGTTAAGCCTTCAACCCTTCAGTCAATTGAAGCAGGGGAGAAGACAGAAATTGACATCCTCAACGGCTTCTTCGTTACAAACGGTGACAAATACGGTGTAGATACACCTGTAAACGATATGCTGGTTAAGATGATTCACGAAATTGAAGAGGGCAAGAGAAAGTGCACTCCCGACAATCTTGCTGAATTCAAATAATTACATAGGAACACATAAAAAATAGCGGTGTAGCAAATACACCGCTTAATTTTTTGCCTTATTTTATCTTACAAGCTGATAAATTTCAATTGCAGCTTTATTTCTTGTAACAGTCTCAAAAGCATCACCTGAGAAAATCAGCTTAATAACCGAGATAATATGCTTGAACCAGGGGATGATACCTTTTTCGCCGATACTGTACACATCATTGAGCAGCTTAAGGCTTGTAACTTCCTTAGTGCTTTCGTTAACAAAGTAGGCTCCTGAAATCTTGTTAAGCACCTGTGAAAGCTCGGCTTCTGTAATTTTTGCTTCACCGCCGAAGGTTGTTTCACTTGTACCCTTCATAAGGTTGTTGAAATACATATATTCAACTGCTTTGTATTCAGAAGAGTTTACGGAAACGTCAGTGTAGGGGAAACGTGCATCGGGAAGCTCTTCAAGAATTCTCTTTGCAATATGTCTGTGGCCTGCAACTGTGGGATGGCAGATTTCAACTACTGTGCCTGCAGTGTCAACATAGATATAACCGTACTTATCTCTGCCTTCAATCATGTGCTTGTTGCCAAAGGCGATAATAGCATCTTCAACTGCTCTTGCAACGGGGTCGGGCTCTGCAACAACATCGGGAGAACCTTCCTCAGTCTTGAGATAAGTGGGGAACATACCTACAACGGCTATTGTTACATCGGGGTTGTTCTCATAAATATATTCAATAATGTATTCCCAGTTTTCATAGAGATTTGAAAAGCCGTATTTGAAAGCCTCAACAAGTGCAGGCATAAGCTCGTCAACGGCATTGAGGTAATCTGCAAGCTCAATTGCCATACCTATAACGTCGTCACCAACCTTGGCATTCTTAAGCAGGTCGCTGAGTGCTGCTCTGTAGTCTTCGGGAAGAATGTTGGCTGCAAGAGTATCCTCCTGAACCCAACCAAGATATGCACCCCAGTCATTACCGCCGATGCCGATGATTATAAGGTCAGATTCCTTTATTGCCTGACGCATCTGAGGAGCCTTTGCCATAATATCAGCTTCAGAGGTGTGAGGCACCTTTTTAAAGAGATAAGGGTCTTCTGCAGGATAATAGTTATCGTCAAGCATACAGCGAAGCTCCATTGTTCTGAAGCCGGGACATGCCATAGGTGCAAATTCTGCACCAAAGTAGTCTGCAACATAAGCAGCATAAGAATCGTCTACACGGTTGAATTCGCTGAACTCATTGCCGTAATCGGTAAAGCCGCTTGCCTCGCTGTCGCCTAAAAGAAGAACCTTATCGTAATTGAAGTGCTGTTTTTCGCTTGCACTCGCTGAAAAAGCGAAGGAAGAAAGGATAAGTAAAAGGCTGAGCACAGCAGCTAATGTTCTTTTGAAGTTTTTCATAATTCCCTCCTGAAAGTAAATTTATTTTTTTTATCCCTATGATACAACCGATACCATAGGGATAGCTTTTTATTTATACCTTACTGCCTGATAAATTCTCAGTGCAGCTTCAGCTCTTGTAACTGTTTTAAATGCAGTGCCGGAAAAGATTAATTTTACAATTGAAATAAGATGCTTGAAGAAATCAATAATCCCCGTGTTTCCTGAAACCTTTCTGATGGCCTGTGCAAGTTCAAGCTGTGTTACTTCATCAGTGCTGTCGTCAATAAAGTAAGCACCTGAAATTTTATTGAGCGTTTCTGAAAGCTCAGCTTTGGTGATTTTTGCTTCTCCGCCGAAAGAGGTTGCAGTTGCACCCTTCATAAGGTTATTTAAGTACATATACTCAACTGCCTTGTATTCAGAAGAGTTTATCGGAACATCAGTGTAGGGGAAACGTGCATCGGGAAGCTCTTCAAGAATTCTGTTTGCAATATGTCTGTGACCTGCAACTGTGGGATGTGAAGTTTCAACAACGGTGCCTGCAGTGTCAACATAGATATAGCCGTACTTTTCTTCGTTGTCAACCATAGGCTTGTTACCGAAGTCAATCATCATCTGCTCAACCTTAACAGCAAGAGGGTCGGGCTCAATAACAACATCCGGTGCACCTTCTTCGGTTTTATATGTAGTAACGAACATACCCACAACAACGAGAGTAACGTCGGGATTCATTGCATAGATGTCCTCAATGATGTGACCCCAGTTTTCGTGAAGAGTTGCAAAGGCATAAACAAGTGCTTCTGAAAGAGATTTCACAAATACATCCAAAGACATAAACATCGTTGCCATATCTACAATTGTGCCGATAATGTCGTCTTCAACTGTAGCGTTTTTAAGGAACTCTCTGAGAGCATTTTCAAAATCCTCGGGAAGGGGATTTTCTTCAAGCAAATCAGTCATAACCCAACCGAGGAAGGCACCCCAGTCGTTACCGCCGATGCCGAGAGTGATAAGGTCAGCGTCAATAATTGCCTGACGTATTTCGGGAATTTTTGCTTCAATTTCGTGAGGCTCATGGTGAGGAACAGCTGAGTAAAGATAATCGTCCTCAACTACATAATCGTCCTCAAGCACATGGCGGAGCTCAACGGTTCTGAAGCCGGGACAAGCCATGGGGATAAGCTCTGCACCAAGCTCCTGAGCAATAAAGTCAGAGTATGAATCGGGAGCAAATGTAAATTCGGTCATTCTGTACTGATAATCCCTGAATCCGCTTGCCTCACTGTCGCCGAGAAGTAAGTATTTTTCGTACTTATGGTACTGCTTTTCGCTGTCAAGAGCAAAGCACACAAATGAACTTGAAACAAGAATAAGTGTGAGGATAACAGCAATTGTTCTTTTAAATGTTTTCATGGTTTTTACCTCCAATGTTTTCTTTATGATAGTATTTATCCTGAAAAAAGTCAATGCTTTTTTCAATTTGATACTTATTTACGCCTTCTTGATGTCGAACCAGAATTCAACGCCGTGTTCTCTGTTGATTACGCCGTATTTCTGTTTGTGCAGGTCCTGAATGGTGCTTACAATTGAAAGACCGAGACCGAATCTGCCTTCTCTTCGGGAGTGTGCCTTATCAGCTCTGTAAAAGCTCTGCCAGATGTTATTTATATCTGTGCCTGAAATGGGCTTGCCTGAATTATAAACGCTGAGTCTGTATGCATTTTCGGTTTCGCTGCAGGAAATTATAAGTTCACGGTCAAAGTCCAGGTGGCTGAGCGCATTGGAAAAATAGTTGTTGAACACTGAAGAAAGCAAATCTCTGTCTCCTCTGCCTGTAAAGCTTTCGGGAATTTCCACTTTAAGGTGAATGTCGCATTCCTTATAATCAAGACGTCTGCCGTCAATAAGCTCGGTGACAAAGGTCTTTAACAAAAAGCTGCTTTCCTGCAGGGTGTAGGTTGCGCTGTACTGAAGCTGCTCCATAAGGCGGACAATAAGGTCATTCATTTTGTCCGTTTCTTCAATTATAATGTCGCAGAATTCCTCCGTTGAGTCTGTTGCAACACCGTACTTTATGCCTTCAGCATAGCCTCTGATTACGGAAATGGGCGTCTTCAGCTCATGTGAAGCGTTTGCAACAAATGAACGGCGGACCTTTTCCTGCTTTCTTTCCTTTTCAATATCCGACTCAAGCTGACGGTTTTCGTTTTCAAGCTCTTCAAGGGAATTTGAAAGAGAAGAGGAAAGGAAGTTGATGTTGTCGCTGAGCTCTGCCAATTCTCTGTTCCTGAAAGAGGGACAGACCTCGCTGAAGTCAAGCCTTGCCATTTTCTGAGTAGTCATTTTTATTTTCTCAATGGGGTCAAGGTACATTTTTGCAACCATTGACGCCACAAGGAGAATAACAGCTAGAATGGTGAGGCTGAGAGCGAAAAGCACCCAGCTTGCAGTGGTTGCGTTGTCTCTTATAAGGTCGGTTGAATAGTAAAGCTCAATACCCGTATCAGTGCCGAAAAAATCGCCGAAAACAAGATATTCAGCCGTTGTAAAAAACTCTTGTCTTATTTCAAAGTAGCTGCCGTCAGGGTTCATTTCCTGGGAAATCAGCTTCATTACACGGGGCTGAAGGTTTTCAATAGGTTCCCATGAATCACTTTGGTCATAAACTGCCTTGTTGCTGTCTGTTGTATAAACAAGACGGTCACGGGGATAGTAAATTTCAACATACACACTGTTGTTTGCTTCAATGTCGGATATTTCATTCTTAAAGGTGTCGCTTCTGTAGTCAAGTTGGCCTATTTCTTTTGCAATGGATATCAGGGAGTTCTTTTCTGCAACAAGAAAAATGTCGTCCATTACTTCAAACTGAAGATAGGTAAACAGTGAAATGAATATGAGAGCAACCGAAAGGTTAACAATTGAAAAGCGCCGTCTGAGAACGCTTGGTTCTTTTTTGAATTTCATCAGTTTTCCTCAATCTTATATCCGATACCGTATACGGTTTTAAGGTGTTTGTTGCCCCAATCGCCAAGCTTTGTTCTCAGTCTTGCAACGTGGGAGTCAACAGTGCGTATATCACCGGTAAAGTCATAGCCCCAGATACTGTCAAGAAGCTGTTCACGGCTGAAAACTCTGCCCGAGGATTCGAGAAGAGCTTTAAGGATATTATACTCCTTTAAAGTGAGCTCAACCTCTTTGCCTTCAAGCTTTACCTCGTGAGCTTCGTCGTTGAAGATAAGGTCGCTGAACTCTTTTTCAGAAGGTGAGGATGAAGAACCTGCTCTTCTGAGAAGCGCTTCAACTCTTTTCACAAGAATAAGAGGACTGAAGGGCTTTGTTACATAATCGTCTGCACCTGATTCATAGCCGGTAAGCTCGTCAAATTCCTCGCTTCTTGCAGAAAGCATAATAACAGGCACATTTGAGGTTTCGCGGATTTTTCTGCAAACCTCCCAGCCGTTCATACCGGGCATCATAATGTCAAGAATTATAAGGTCAATTGAGTTTTTGTTCTGCTTAAAAATTTCATAGGTACGGTCGCCGTCTTCTGCTTCAAGAAGATTATAGCCTTCTTTTTTCAAAAAGTCGCCTGCAATTTTGCGGATTCTTTCTTCATCGTCGGCAATAAGAATTGTCTTCATATTAATCTACCTTTCAACTTTAATCCACTCATATCATAGCATAAACAGCGTTACAATACAATCATTTTAAGGTCATAATTTGTTAAAAATTAAAAATTATTACAAACTTGTTGTGAAGACCTTAACCACTTGATGGGTTTATTATTATAAGTAAATTAATACTTTTCGTATTGACACGGAAAAGTAATTGGTATAAAATTCATAATGTATATCTATATTCATAAAAGGAGAAAACTTATGATTACTGTAAACGGAAACAATGTGTTTCATCTGCAGACAAAAAATACAAGCTACCTTTTCCGAGTGCTGAAATCAGGCCAGCTTGAAGCTCTTTATTATGGCCGTAAAATAAGAAACACAGAGTCATTTGACCATCTTTTTGATAAGCATTTAAACGGTTTTTCAAACAGTGTTGCTTATTCTCCGGAGGATACTTCTCTTTCACTTGACCATATTGCTCTTGAATTTTCAGCCTACGGCAAGGGCGACTACAGAATGCCTGCTGTTCAGCTTATGAGTAAAGACGGCAATTTTACAACGGATTTCAAGTATAAATCACACGGCATTACAAAGCTGAAGCCCACACTCAGAGGGCTTCCCTCAAGCTACGGAGAAAGCGAAACACTTACTATTGTTCTTGAAGATAAGGTGCTGGGTGCCGAAATTCATCTTCTTTATACAGTTTTTGAAGAGTGTAACGTAATTACAAGAAGCACAAGAATTATCAACACAGGAAAAAATGCTTTCCGCATAAAGTCTGTTATGAGTATGCAGCTTGATATGCCTGCTGACGATTATCTTATGCTTACCTTTGACGGTGCGTGGACAAGAGAAAGATATAAAAATGAGCATCCGCTTAATTCAGGTATAACCGAAGTGGGTTCAATTACAGGTACATCTTCCAACAGACACAATCCCTTCTTCGCTGTGCGCCATAAGGAAAGCAATCAGCACGAGGGTAATGTTTACGGCTTCAATCTTGTTTATTCAGGTAACCATATTGCAAGAGCTGAGGTTTCAACTCACTCAATTCTCCGTATTCAGAACGGCATAAATCCCTTTGAGTTTGACTGGCTTCTTTCTGAGGGCGAAATCTTCGATTCTCCCGAAAGCGTAATGACCTTCAGCAATAAGGGACTTAACGGAATGAGTCAGAATATGCATGCTTTTGTAAAAGAGCATATTGTGAGAGGCGTCTGGAAATACAAAGAAAGACCCATTCTTGTTAACAACTGGGAAGCTACTTTCTTTAACTTCAACGAAAAGAAAATTCTTGAAATTGCAAAGACGACCAAGGATTTGGGTGCAGAAATGTTCGTTCTTGACGACGGCTGGTTCGGCAAGAGAAACAACGATAAAGCAGGTCTCGGTGACTGGACAGTGAACATTAAAAAACTGCCCAGTGGCATAGGCGGACTTGCAAAAAAGATAAACGATATGGGTATAAAGTTCGGTCTGTGGGTTGAACCTGAAATGGTAAATCCCGATTCTGACCTTTACCGTGCACATCCCGAATGGGCTGTTACAACAGATGTATATAAGCCTTCTGAGGGCAGAAATCAGCTTGTTCTTGACCTTACCAATCCCGAGGTTGTAGATTTCATTATCAATACAATGACCGACGTTTTCTCAAGCGGTAATATTGAATACATCAAGTGGGACAATAACCGTCATATGTCTGACGTTTTCTCAAGAAGAAAGGGTGCAAGAAGCGGCGAATTCTTCCACAGATATATGCTTGGTCTTTACGAAATCTGGGGTGCACTTACCGAAAAATTCCCGAATATTCTTTTCGAAGCCTGCTCAAGCGGCGGTAACAGATTCGACCTTGGCACCTTCTGCTATATGCCTCAGTGCTGGACAAGTGACAATACTGACCCTCTTGACAGACTTTATATTCAAAGCGGCACTTCCTACGGCTATCCGCAGTCTGTAATGACAATGCACGTTGCTGCTGCAGTAAGCCTTAACGATTTCCGTTTTTCAAGCGTTGAACAGCGTTTCAATGTTGCTTCATTCGGTCTTTTAGGCTATGAGCTTGATGTTACTCAGCTTTCACGCTTCGACAGAGCAGCTGTTAAAAAGCAGATTGAATATTATAAGCAGCACAGAAAGCTCCTTCAGTTCGGCAGCTTTACAAGAATCGGCGACGTATTCACCGACAACATAATGAAGTGGCAGATTACTTCAGAAGATAAAACGGAGGCAATGCTCGGTTACTTTATTGACCGTGTTATTCCAAACCCTGCTAACGAAGTAATCAAATTCGCTGACCTTGACGAAGATAAGGATTATGAGCTTTCTATCCGTCAGCAGGTTATCAATGTTAAGTCAGTTGGTGAAATCATCAATCAGCCTCTTCCGAAAAAGCTTGACATGGACGACGGAAAGTTGTATGATTTCCTTTGTAACACAATTAAGCTGAAAAACGAAAAGGAAAGCTTCACAGCAGGCGGAGATTCACTTATGTATTCGGGCTTCAGACCTCAGCAGAGAGGCTTCAATCTTTCAAATGCCCGTATGCTGTTTGACAACGATTCAAGAATGTATTATGTTAAATCAAAATAAAGAAAAGGAACAGAAAGGTAAGACAAAAAATGATTAACCACGAAACAGTAGAAGTTTGCAGATGCTTTAATATAAAAGGCGAGGCGCTCAGCCATGAGATTGTAACAGGCGGTCACATCAACTCAACCAATCTCGTAACATTTAATGATAACGGCGAGATCAAAAAATATCTCGTTCAGGGAATCAATACCCATGTTTTCAGAAACCCTGAAAACCTTATGGATAACATTGTAAGCGTTACTCAGTACCTTAAGGAAAAAATTGCTGAGGCAGGAGGTAATCCTGAAAGAGAAACTCTCACTTTCCTTCCTGCAAAAGACGGAAATTATTATTATTACTACAACGATAAGTGCTGGAGAATCTACAATTATGTAGACAACGCTTACACTCTTAATCTCATTGAAAACGCAACTGTTTTCGAAAATGCAGGCAGAAGCTTCGGTATGTTCCAGCGTCACCTCAGCGACTATCCCATGCATAATCTCCACGAAACAATAAAGGATTTCCACAATACACCCAAGCGCCTTGATACTCTTAAAAAGTCAATTGAGGCAGACGTAAAGGGCAGGGCTTCCTCAGTTGAAGCAGAAATCAAATTTGCACTGGACCGTACAGAGGATGCAAAATATGTTCTTGACCTTCATAAGAAGGGCCTTATTCCTCTTCGTGTAACTCATAACGATACAAAACTCAACAATATCCTCTTTGATGAAGATACAAATGAAGGAATTTGCGTAATTGACCTTGACACAATTATGCCTGGTCTTTCACTTTACGATTTCGGTGACGCAATCCGTTTCGGCGGTAACACAACCTATGAGGATGATGAAAATCTTGATAATGTAAAAATTTCCGTTGAGCTTTTTGAATGCTTTGCAAGAGGCTTCCTTTCATCATGCGCAAAGGCTCTTACCAAAACAGAGGTTGACTGTCTTGCGTTTTCAGCAAAGCTTATGACTTATGAGTGCGGTGTGCGTTTCCTTACAGACTATCTTGACGGAGACGTTTACTTTAAAACAAAGTATCCCGAGCATAACCTTGTAAGAGCAAGAAACCAGTTCAAGCTTGTTGAAGAAATCGAAAAGCATCTTCCTGAAATGAACGCAATCGTTGAAAAGCTTTATAACGAATTTGTAAAATAAACGAGAAAAACCTCCGGAATTTTTCATCCGGAGGTTTAAATATTATAATCGGTTGTGGTGGGCTTAACCCCTCTGTCAAAATTCCTCAAAGAATTTTGACATCTCCCCTTTCAGGGGAGACGAGAAAAGTCGATTTTTTACAAAGTTTGAAAACTTAATTTGTTTTTCGGCTTTTATATTCAGCAATTCATTAAAGCGTTTGTCAGGCTTGTCTCCCCTGAAAGGGGAGATGTCATACGAAGTATAACAGAGGGGTGTAATTTTGCATTCAAAATGCGCCCTCAACACTTCTATTATACTACGAATAGCATAGCTTTGCAATAGGTTTTGTTGAAATAAATTTAGAAATTATCAACAAAATTTTACATAAAACTATATATTTTTTATTTATATTGTGATATAATATTGTCACAAAAGGAAAAACACCTTTTGAATAACCCGGAAGGCGCAAGGCGTAACGGGATAGAAAAGAAAGGAGCTGACGATATGAAAATTACAGTTATCGGCAGAAAATGCACACCAAGAGATTCATTTAAAGAGAGAGCTGAAAAAAGACTCCAGAAGGTCGAAAAGTTTTTCACTGGAGATGCAGAAGCAAAAATTACAGCAACCGTTGAGAAAAACGAACAGATTGTGGAAGTTACAATTTTCCACGACGGTATGATTTTCCGTTCTCAGGAAAGAGCAGTGAATATGAACGATGCTCTTGACAGGTGCGCCGATTCAATTGTTCGTCAAATCCGCAAGAACAAGACAAAGGTTGAGAAAAAGCTGAAAAAGGGAGCTTTTGAATCCTTTGAAGCAATTGAAGCCTTTGAACCCGAGGATAACTACGACGTTGTCCGTTCAAAGAACATCAACCTGAAACCTCAGAGTGTAGATGAAGCAATTTTACAGATGAACCTTCTCGACCATCAGTTTTACGTTTTCCTCGATTCTTCAAACGACAAGGTGAGCGTGGTTTATGCACGAAAAGACGGAGGTTACGGTTTAATTATCCCTGACACCGATTGATTTATTTTTTAGTTTATGATATAATATGAGCCGCCTTAAAGGGGCGGTTCATTTATTATTATTTTTAAGAGGTTCGCTATGAAAATAAATTTTGTAATTCCATGCCTTTTAGGTCTTGAAAAGCTTATTGCAGACGAAATGAAAGACCTTGGTGCAGAAAACGTAATTTCCGAAAACGGCAGAGTGCTTTTCTCTGGCGACGAATACCTTCTTGCAAGGGCGAATATCTGCTCAAGATATGCTGAAAGAATTCAGATTCTTGTGGGCACTTTTGAAGCGCTCAGCTTTGAAGACCTTTTTCAGGGTACAAAGGCTCTCCCTTGGGAGGAGTGGATTGGTGCCTACGATGCTTTTCCCGTAAAGGGATATTCTCTAAATTCGGCTCTTTTCAGCGTAAGCGACTGTCAGTCAATTATCAAAAAGGCTGTTGTTGAAAGACTTAAGAGTAAGTACGGTATCAGTTGGTTTGAGGAAACAGGCCCTCTTCATCAGATTCAGTTTTCAATTATGAAAAACAAGGTGAGTCTTCTTATTGATACCTCAGGCTACGGTCTTCACAAGCGTGGCTACCGACTTGAAGCAAACGGCGCACCTATCAAGGAAACCCTTGCGGCTTCACTTTGCAATCTTACAAGACTCAGACCTTACCACACTCTTTATGACCCCATGTGCGGCTCAGGTACACTTCTTATTGAAGGTGCTATGATGGTTAACAATATTGCACCCGGTATAAACCGTCACTTCACAGCTGAAAGATGGGACAGCATTCCCGAAAGCGTGTGGACAGAGGAAAGAGAAAAAGCAAAGGCTGCAATCATTACTGACAGCCCATTTATGGCTTACGGTTCAGATATTGACGAAAAGGCTCTTCAGAGTGCAAAACAGAACGCAATCAGAGCAGGTGTTGATAAATATATCACCTTTGAAAAGGCAGATATTAAAGATTTTAAGCCGAAAAGCGAAAAGGGTACAGTTATCTGTAACCCGCCATACGGCGAAAGACTTCTCGACCTTAAGCAGGCTGAAGATTTATATAAGCTTATGGGCAAAGTCTTCCCTCAGCAGAGAGGTTGGGCATATAACGTAATCTGCCCAAGTGAAGATTTTGAAATCTTCTTCGGCAGAAAGGCCGACAAACGCCGTAAGCTCTATAACGGTATGATTAAGTGTCAATTTTATATGTACTTCAAATAATAAAAAGCTCGAAAGGGCTTTTTTAAATGCAAAATGCAAAGTGCAAAATGCAAAATTGACTGACGAAACGGTTCAGTTGACAAAGAAAAAAGCAGTTAATAATACAGAGGTTAAAAAGTTTTTATCGGAGGTGTAAAAATGCATTTATTTTTAACTATAGAAGCTCAAAATGCTGATTGCAACGGATTGGCTGATATTTTAAGAGAGGTAACAAAAGAACTGTTTTTTGTTACTGATAAGGATATTGGATTGGAAGATGTTGACAATTATGGGAAAGAGTTTAAAAGTGTTGCAATAATTCCTTCGTGTGTTGATGATGATTTTTGGAGAGCTTTGGGCTGGAAAGAACGAGTACAAATTTGGAGAAAAAAAGGCGAGGCTGATATAAGATTGCGAATGGATTATGATAGATTCATTACTGAAGACGATACCAATAAAAAGATAATGTTTGTTGAAATTATAATTAAATCAATAAGAAGTATCCAGTCACGTTCTAAAGGTGATTTTGATGGGGAAAAGTTAATAGAAGATATTCTTATAGCAACAAAATTAACAGGAAAGGTAGACCCTGAGAATATATTTGCTTAATAACCTTTAACTCAATAACCAAAGGCAGAGAAAACCCTCTGCCTTTTAGCTTTTTTGAAACGCACCGTAGGGGCGACCATTGTCGTCCGTTCCAACAAAAAGAGGTAACAAAGTTCATTTTAACAGTACAGCCTTACCGTTTCGTCAGTAATTTTGCATTTTGCACTTTGCATTTTGCATTTAAAAAACGTTGTGCAGTGCAATATTGTCATCCCGTACAATTTCGAAAAGCAGACTCCGGCATTCCGCAATTTTTGCCATAAGGTGCTGTTCGTCGTTGATGCCCACATAGTGCTTCAGCATAAGAATCTTCTCATCAAGCTCATCGGTAAGACGGTGATTTGTAACAAGGGCAAAGTAAAATTCGTTGTCTTCCCAGTACGTTTCAATATTACTCACGGAGGCTTCAAGCAGAGCACTTTCCTTTTCTGCAAGGTTGTAAAGAGCTTCGAGCTCACTGTCAAGAACTGAGGCTCTTCTGCTTATTAAAACACTGTCAAGTGCGCAGATACCTATAAGATAGACAATTACCGCAACAATAATCAAAAGCCGTTTCAAGAACCTTTTTCCTCCTTAAGCTTAATGTAGCTTCTGCCCGATGAGTCCACCGTCATAAGCAGAATCTCTTTTGGAGAAAGCTCCTTTTCGTCGAGAATTCTCTGAAGCTTTTCTTTTGTCATATTGCAAACGTCAAATTCATTGTCTACAATTTCTCCGTCACAAATTACAAGGCAGGGGATACTTACTTTTTCTGTAACGAGGTTAAGGTCTTCGGGGGTGATTGTACGGTGCTGTGGCTTCAGCTCAACGCTTAATGCACCGTTGGTTTCAATATAGGCGTACTGCACCTCACTGATGTCAAAAATATCTTTAAGTCTCAAGGCCTCCATAAGGTCGTCTATGCTGTATCGGATAAGCTTCAGCCGGTTTTCAATCAGCTTTCCGTTTTTTATAATCATAACGGAATTGCCCTGAAGAAGCTTCCTTACCTTTCTGCTTTTTATACTTACAACTGAAAGCAGCACCTCAAACATAACGAGTATAAGCAGAGAAGTCACTGTGCTTATAAGGGGCATTTCCATATTCTGCAGTGGCATTGATGCAACATCGGAAATGAGAATTGTTATAACTAATTCTGAAGGCTGCAATTCGCCGATTTGCCTTTTGCCCATAAGCCTTACCATAGCAATTACAACGAAGTAAACTATTATACACCTTATTACAAGATTTATCATTGACGGTCACCTCAGAGTGAGTATTGACTCTTTTCGGGTAAAAAAATCTCCCTGTTTGATTTTTGTAAAACAGGGAGAAAAATTTTAATAACATCTTGAGCAAGGGGAGTAGCCGCTTGATTTTGCTTCAGATACTGTCATCTGAGTTTTTGATTTTTTAAGATATGAGCAGCCTGCTCTGTGATATTTTGTGCCTGAAGAGGTGACATAACAGATATTGCTGCTTTCATTTGGAGAAGATTCAGAAACACTCGCCTTGGTGGTTGTGGGTACTTCGATTGATGTGGGATTGGTTACAGTTGATTTTTCTGAAGGTTCGGTCTCGGCACTTTCGCTTTCTGTTACGATAGCCTCAGCAGCTGTTGTATTTTCAGCAGTTGTGATAACCGTTTCGGTGGTAGTTATATCTTCAATTAAAGGCTCGGTTACCTGAGCAACGCTTTCATTCAATTCCTCGATTATTACAGGCGGTGCACTTTCAAGCTGCTTTATACGGTATGAATTGGTTACACCGAGAAAAAGGTTTGCACCTGAAATAACAATCAGAACACATAAAAGAAAGCTGATTATTCTATTTGATTTTTGCATAGTTAACTCCTTTTAAAATACAAGCTGAACAAGTAGCATATAGCAGATTGTTCCGCCTGAAATTGAAATAATCATCTGTTTTTTCCAAAGGTGCAGGAGAGCTGTTACTGCAATTGCAATAAGCTCAGGAATTCCGTGACTTCCCGTGAGAATGTTCACATCCTTAAGAGCATACACAATAAGAAGTCCGAAAACTGCACCGGGAAGATATTTCCCGAGATACTGAATAAACTTAGGAGTGGGTTTGTTCTCAGGAAAAGCAACAAAGGGTAAAAAACGCATAATCATAGTTGCTGCAAAGATAATGGCAATTGTGATTATTTTTTCATTAAAGCTCATTTGCTGCACCGTCCTTTCTCAGAAGATAGCTTTTTGAAAGGGTGAGCGCAACAAGTATTGCAATCATCGAGGGAATGATGAAGTTGTCCTTGCCGAAAACAGTAAGGCAGATTGCCGAAATAAGAAGTCCCGAAACACTGCTGAAATGGTTCTTGTCCTTTTTCCATTGCCCGAGAAAGATTACAACAAACATTGCCGTCATAACGAACTCAATGCCTTCAGTGTTGAAGTTTATAAGGGTGCCGAAAACTGCGCCGACGGTTGCACCCACAATCCAATAGAGGTGGTCATAAAGAGTTACAAAAAACATAAACCAGCCTCTGTCAACATTGTCGGGCGGATTTGCCGAATAGTTGATTGAAAAGGTTTCGTCAACCATACCGAAAATCATATAAATCTTTTTAAGACCCAGCCCCTTATATTTTTCAAGCATTGAAATTCCGTAAAAGAGATGTCTTGCAGAAAGAACAATGTTGACCACAAAGGTGTTCAGAGGGTCAAAGCCTGAGGTAAGCAGACTGATTGCAACAATCTGTGCACTTCCGCCGAAAATGAAAGCACTCATAAAAAGAGTGTAAAGAGGACCGAAGCCGTGAACGGTCATTGAAATGCCGTAGGCAAGTCCGAGAAAGCCGTAGCCTGCAAAAATCGGCAGGGAATGAGGAAGTGCAACATAGGCGGCACGTTTAATTTTATGTGATTTTTTCTCAGAAGAAAGGGAACGGTCTTTTTTCATATTTTCACTTCTTTGTAAACATTCTCAGTATATTATAATACTGAAAATTTGACATTTATTTACAAATCAGAAAAATAACACCTTTTTTGACTTACTTAATAAAAACCGATTTACTTTGAGAGATTTTTGTGATAAAATTTCTGTTGGTGATAAATATGAAAGATAAAAAAAGAACGGTTTTCAGTATACTTGCTGCTCTTACAGGTGCAGTGATGATGGCCTTTGGTGTATACCGCGGCGAAACGGATGTAGTTCTAGTGAAGGCAATAAAAATATGTCTGGAGTGTATTGGAATTGGATAAGAAAAAGAAGCTCTCCTATGAGGGCAAACGCAATATTTTTCAGTTTCTCTGGTCACTTATAACCAACAGCTTTGTTTTCGGTTTTACCCAGGGAAAAATCTACACGGGAAAGCTTAAAAATCTCTGCCTTCCCGGACTTAACTGCTATTCCTGTCCCGGAGCAGTAGCCTCTTGTCCTATTGGCTCTCTGCAGGCGGTGATCGGTTCAAGAAATTTCAAGTTCAGCTTTTATGTAGTGGGCTTTATGGTACTTGTTGGCGCAATTTTCGGCAGATTCGTCTGCGGTTGGCTTTGTCCCTTTGGTCTCATACAGGATTTACTTTACAAGATACCCTTCCCGAAGAAGCTGAAAACCTTCAAAGGCGACAAGCTTTTAAGAAAGCTGAAATATGTCATTCTTATTCTTTTCGTTATAATTCTCCCCATGTGTGTCCTTGACATTACAGGCCTTGGCGACCCCTGGTTCTGCAAATATATCTGCCCTGCGGGAATGCTTGAGGGCGGAATACCGCTTGTTATTTTAAACGAGGGTCTCAGAAAAACTCTTGGTTTTCTTTACGCCTGGAAGTTCCTTATCCTTGCAGTTATAATAATTCTTTCGGTAATAATTTACAGACCCTTCTGTAAGTACCTTTGTCCTCTCGGCGGTGTGTACTCACTTTTTAACGGCATATCTGTTTTCAGACTGAGGCTTGACAAAAGCAAGTGCGTGTCCTGCAAAAAGTGCTCAAAGGTATGCAAAATGAATGTTGACCCAACTAAAAACCCCGACCATACAGAGTGCATAAGATGCGGACTTTGTGTAGAAGCTTGTCCTACTGAAGCCCTTACTGCAAATTTCAATTTGATGAATAAAAAAACGGAAAAAGTAAAGAAAAGCGAAAAAATGTCAAAATAAATGGAAAAATAAGGAAAAAACTTTATAAAAAAATCTAAAATATCATTGAGTTATCACAAAAAATGTTATATAATATGATGTATAATATTTTAAAGATATAAATTTACACGATTGGAGGGTCACTTCATGAGCGACAAAACCATACAATTCAAACTTACAACGAGTTCACCTGAAGAAATGAAAGAGGTGCTTACAACCGTATACAAAGCTTTGATTGAAAAGGGATACAATCCCATTAATCAGATAGTGGGCTACATTCTTTCGGAGGACCCGACTTATATCACCACGCATAATAACGCTCGCAGTCTTATCAGAAGAATTGACAGAGACGAGCTTTTGCAGGAGCTTGTAAAGAATTATCTTAAGTAAAAACACGGAGGTATAAGATGGCTGCTAAAAAGAAGAACGAGTTTCTCACATATAAAGAAAAGCCTCTTGTAAGAAAAGGCAACACAATTTATTACGGTAACATGAGCGACAAGTTTGTTGTAATGTTCCAGATTCTCAGCACGAAGGATGTTGACGGTCTTCAGGTAGCTGACAGAGTTTCTGTTCAGCTGATCAACACTGACCCTGACGTAAGACCTCACGACAGAATTGCACAGAAGACAGAAAAGAAGGGTCTTTACAGTGCAATGGATATCGGCAAAATCTGGTTAGAACGTGCATTAGCTGAATAAAATTAAGCGCAGAACAAAAAGCAAAAGTTTTTTCTCTGAAAAAATTTTTGCTTTTTTAGACGTTTTCAGTCCTTTTGATGTATCGGCATACGTCTTCAGAACTAAAAACGCCTTCTGCATCTGCATTTTAATTTTCAAAAATCAAATATCCGTCCGTGGCGCAGCTGGATAACGCAGCAGATTCCGATTCTGAAGAACGGGGGTTCGAATCCCTTCGGGCGGGCCAAAAAGAAAAGTCGCACGAAAGTGTGGCTTTTTCTTTTTGTATTATTCATTATTCAATATGCATCATTCATTATTCATTTGTGCTTTTTGCGACTTTTCTTAATGAATA
>JAZSQU010000001.1:0-3946 GCA_045538095.1 Acutalibacteraceae bacterium
ATTTCAGCTCCCGCAGGCAACGATCTTAAGACCGTTGTATTCAGCGTAAACGAAAACACTCTTACAGCTGACGATACAATCATTTCAGCTGCTTCCTGCACAACAAACTGCCTTGCTCCCATGGCTAAGGCTCTCAACGACTATGCAGCTATCCAGAGCGGTATCATGACAACTGTTCACGCTTACACAGGTGATCAGATGGTTCTCGACGGTCCTCACAGAAAGGGCGACCTCAGAAGAGCACGTGCAGCTGCTGCAAACATCGTTCCCAACTCAACAGGTGCTGCTAAGGCTATCGGCCTTGTAATTCCCGAACTCAACGGCAAGCTTATCGGCTCAGCTCAGAGAGTTCCCACACCCACAGGCTCAACAACAATCCTTGTTGCAGTTGTTAAGGGTGCAGACGTAACTAAGGAAGGCATCAACGCTGCTATGAAGGCTGCTTCATCAGAATCCTTCGGTTACACAGAAGAAGAACTCGTTTCATCAGATATCGTTGGTATCAGATACGGTTCACTCTTCGATGCTACTCAGACAATGGTAACAAAGATCGAAGACGGTCTCTATCAGGTACAGGTTGTTGCTTGGTACGACAACGAAAACTCATACACAAGCCAGATGGTTCGTACAATCAAGTACTTCGCTGAACTTGCATAATTGAGTTAAACCTTAAAAATTAAGCTGTCACTTTTGTGGCAGCTTTTTTGTTTGACATAATTGAAAAACCGTGATAAACTATTAATGCATTATAAATTCACAGGGGGAGTGACTTTATGAAAAAAATCGTAACATATTGCTTCTTTGCCGTTGAAGCTGTGCTCTTCTGCACCTTCGTTACAATGGACATTATGAGTATGCCAAACAGTAATTATGTAAAATTTGCAGCAATTTTCCTTGTTGGTGCATTCTCACTCATGGCAGGCAAGGAGAAGGATAACCGTATTGTAACGGCTGCTCAGGTGCTTACAGTAGTTGCTGATGTGTGCCTTGTGCTTCTCAGCAAATATTTCTGGGGTGTTCCCGTTTTTGCCTGTGTTCAGGTGTGCTATGCAATGCGCTTTTCTTTCCTCAGCGGCAAACCGCTTGTGGGTGAAATTCTTAAGCGTGTTCTGCCCGCAATAGCTTTGGGCGGACTTGCAACAGCCTTTCTTGACCCGAAAATCGGTCTTACCGTATTTTATGCCTGGTGCTTCGGTGTAAACTTTGTCCACGGCTTTGAGCTGCAGATTCTGAAGCCTTCAAAAAGACACCTGATTTTCTGTATAGGTCTTACACTGTTTGCCTGCTGCGACTGCTGCGTGGGAATTACAAATCTTGCCCCTTCTTTTATGACGGAGCAGATGATAAGAAATGCTGCTGTTGCAACCTGGATTTTCTATCTGCCAAGCCAGATACTTATCCTTTCAACAACAAACGCGTTTAAGTTTAAAAAGGAAGAGAAAAAAGCATAAATCAAAGTTTGTCAGCGTGTCGGGATTTTTCGGCACGCTTTCTTTGTTTTTTTGCAGAAAAAGCGGGGATATTGTGATATGCTACAATTGACAGCATGTTAAATTGGTTAATATATACTAAAAATTTTTTGAGTTTTTGGTGAAATGTGAAAATCATGAAAAAGATAATGGAAATCTACAAGTTTTTGTAGATTTTTTTTCTTTTATATGTTATTATATTCAGTGGATAACTATACACTTTTTTGTATGTATAGAGTTCAGAATTGTTTTAAAAATCCGCTAAAGGAGGATAAAAATCAATGCTTAAAAAAATCAGCAAAATCCCGTTTCAGGACACTCCTGAGCAATCTGCAAAGCTTGACGCTGTAATAGCAGAGTGCACAGGTGACGTAAGCATGCTTATGCACGTTATGCAGGAAGCTCAGGCTATCTACGGTTACCTTCCCTTTGAAATTCAGCAGAAGATTGCTGACGGAATGGAAGTACCCCTCGAAAAGGTTTACGGTGTAGCTACCTTCTATGCACAGTTCGCACTTTCACCCAAGGGTAAGTACGACATCTCTGTTTGCCTCGGCACAGCTTGCTACGTAAAGGGTGCTCAGGAAATTCTCGACGAGCTTAGTTCTCAGCTTGGAATTGACCCTGAAGAATGCACAGAAGACGGAACATTCTCACTTACAGCTTGCCGTTGTATCGGTGCTTGCGGTCTTGCTCCCGTTCTCACAGTAAACGAGGATGTATACGGCAAGATTACTGCAGCTGACGTTAAGGGTATCCTTGATAAGTACCGTTAATGAGAGAGCTGTCTCTTAATGTGCTTGATATAGCCCAGAATTCCGTTGCGGCAAATGCTGCACTATGCGAAATCGAAGTTATCCAAAGCACACAGAATAAAGAGCTGTTTATCGGAATTTACGATAACGGCAAGGGTATGACTGAAGAGCAGGTAAAGAGTGTTAAAGACCCGTTTTTTACAACAAGAACCACAAGAAAGGTAGGTATGGGTATACCTCTTTTCAAAATGGCTGCTGAAATGACGGGAGGAACTTTTGACATTGAAAGCGAAGTCGGTGTGGGAACAAAGGTGAAAGCATCTTTCAGAACTGACCACCTTGACTTTACGCCTCTTGGCGATATGTGCTCAAGTATTGTTCTTCTTATCACTATGAATACTCATATGGATTTTGTATACAGATACAGAATCGATGAAAATGAGTTCACCCTTGATACCCGTCAGCTCAAGGAGATTCTCGGTGATGTACCCCTTAACGAGCCGAGTATTGCAAATTGGATTAAAGATTATATCAATCAGAACACAAAACAACTCACGGAGGTGTAAGATATTATGAAAACCCTTGAAGAACTTATGGCGCTCAGAGATGCTGCCAAGGCAAAGATGACTGTTCGCGAGGATTCATCAGAAATTACAAGAATCGTTGTAGGTATGGCTACCTGCGGTATCGCTGCAGGCGCAAGACCCGTTCTTAACAAGTTCTCAGAAGAAATTGAAAAGCGTAATCTTTCAAACGTTACAGTTACACAGACAGGCTGTATCGGTATGTGCCAGTATGAGCCTATTGCTGAAGTAATGGTTCCCGGTAAGGAAAAGGTTACCTATGTAAAGCTTACAGAAGAAAAAGTTGCAAAAATTATTGCTGACCATATCGTAAACGGTATCCCCGTTGCTGAATACACAGTTGGCGAAGTTACAAAATAAGGAGGAAGACTAAATGTATCGTTCACACGTGCTGGTTTGCGGCGGTACCGGTTGTACCTCTTCAAACTCACAGAAAATTATCGAAGCTATGGAAGCTGAAATAGCTGCAAAAGGCCTTCAGGACGAAGTACAGGTTATCCGTACAGGCTGCTTCGGTCTTTGCGCTCTCGGCCCCATTATGATTGTTTATCCCGAAGGCTGCTTCTACTCAGAAGTAAAGGTAGAGGATGTTCCCGAAATCGTTGAAGAACACCTTCTCAAGGGACGTATGGTAAAGAGACTTCTTTACAGTGAAACAGTAACTCCCCAGGAAATCAAGGGCCTTAACGACACCAACTTCTACAAGAAGCAGGAAAGAGTTGCTCTTAAAAACTGCGGTGTTATCAACCCCGAAAACATTGACGAATATATAGCTTACGACGGCTACATGGCTCTTGCTAAGTGCCTTACAGAGTACACACCTGAAAAGGTAGTTCAGATTGTTAAGGATTCAGGTCTTCGCGGCAGAGGCGGCGGCGGTTTCCCCACAGGTCTTAAGTGGAGCTTTACAGCTGCTAACCAGGCTGACCAGAAATATGTAGTATGTAACGCCGACGAAGGTGACCCCGGTGCATTTATGGACCGTTCAGTTCTTGAAGGCGATCCTCACTGTCTTGTTGAAGCAATGGCAATTGCGGGTTATGCAATTGGTGCTACTGAGGGTTATGTTTACGTTCGTGCTGAGTATCCTATTGCTGTTAAGCGTTTACAGAAGGCTATTGATGATGCACGTGAATAT
>JAZSQU010000034.1:0-10828 GCA_045538095.1 Acutalibacteraceae bacterium
TCAGCGTTATATGTATCATCCTTGGCTGTGTAATACTTAAAGCTGTATGTAAGCTCCTTTGCTGCAAAGCTTACCGAAGAAAGTGAACTGAAAAGCATAAGAAGGCACATCAGCACACATATTAATCTTTTTATAACAGTCATATTTTATCCTCCGTAGTAAATAATTCAACAAGGCTATACTACATTCAAAGCTGCTTTAAGTCAATCGGTTTTGCTGAATTATAAAAAATTATTAAAATTCACACAACAAAGATAACAGTAATTTCAGACAATCAAAAAATCGGCCACATCAGTAGCCGATTCCTATTTTTATTATACATTGAAAAGGAAGTGAACAATGTCGCCGTCTTTCATAACGTACTCTTTACCTTCGCTCTTCACAAGACCCTTTTCCTTTGCCGCAGCAAGTGAGCCCAGCTCCATAAGTGTATCAAAGGATACAACCTCTGCACGGATGAAGCCTCTTTCAAAGTCGGAGTGAATTTTACCTGCCGCCTGAGGAGCCTTTGTACCTTTTTTAATTGTCCACGCTCTTACCTCAGGCTGACCTGCAGTAAGGTAAGAAATAAGACCGAGAAGGTTGTAGCTACACTGAATAAGAAGGTCAAGACCGCTATTTTCAACGCCTAAATCTGAAAGAAACATTTCCTTATCCTCTTCGGAAAGTGAAGAGATTTCAGCTTCAAGACCTGCACAGATGGGAAGCACTTCACTGCCCTCTGCCTTTGCAATTTCGCATACAGCCTGATAGTTTTCGTTGGTGTCGATACCTGAAACAAAGTCGCTTTCGCTCATATTACAAGCGTAGATAACGGGCTTCGATGTGAGAAGTGCAACTGTATCAAGAATTGCCTTTTCGTTTTCGTCGCACTCAACACTCCTTGCAGGCATTTCGTTTTCAAGAGCTTCCTTAACTTTCTTAAGAAATTCGACCTCTGCAGCGAGAGTTTTGTCACCCTTCATAGCCTTTGAGGTTCTGTCGATTCTTCTGTCAATCATTTCCATATCGGAGAGTATGAGCTCAAGATTGATTGTTTCAATGTCTCTTTTTGCGTCAACACTGCCGTCAACGTGGATAATATCGTCATCCTCAAAGCAGCGTACAACGTGGATAATTGCGTCAACCTCACGGATATGGGAAAGGAACTTATTGCCGAGACCTTCACCCTTTGAAGCACCTCTTACAAGACCTGCAATATCAACAAATTCAATTGTTGCAGGGGTGAATTTTACGGGGTTATACATTTCTCTGAGCTTATCGAGTCTGTAATCGGGAACTGCAACAACACCCACATTGGGCTCGATTGTGCAGAACGCATAGTTAGCTGACTGCGCACCTGCGTTTGTAATTGCATTAAAAAGTGTACTTTTACCTACATTAGGCAAACCTACTATACCAAGTTTCATTTTTATACCTCTTTATATGTTTTTACGCCAAACTTATTTTGTAGCTTCTATCAGAGCCTGTTCAATATCAGCGATAATATCCTCTGCATCTTCAATACCGACTGAAAGACGGATAAGGTCGCTCTTTACGCCGCACTCAAGAAGCTGCTGCTCTGTAAGCTGACGGTGAGTTGTTGAAGCAGGGTGAAGCACGCAGGTTTTTGCGTCTGCAACATGAGTTACGATTGAAGCGAGCTTCAGTGAATCCATAAACTTTGTTGCAGCCTCTCTGCCGCCCTTTACACCGAAGGAGATTACACCGCAGGTGCCGTTAGGCATATACTTCTTAGCGATGTCATACTGCTTGTCGCCCTCAAGACCGGGATATGAAACCCATGAAACAAGATCGCTGTTTTTAAGGTATGAAGCAACCTTAAGAGCGTTCTGACAGTGTCTTTCCATACGGAGTGCGAGAGTTTCAAGGCCTAAGTTGAGAAGAAAAGCGTTCTGCGGGCCGGGAATTGAACCGAGGTCGCGCATAAGCTGAACAACGCACTTTGTAATATACGCACCCTTGCCGAAGCGTTCAACATAAGTGATTCCGTGGTATGAATCGTCGGGTGTTGTAAGACCGGGGAATTTATCGTTCTGTGTCCAGTCGAAGTTACCGCTGTCAACTACGCAACCGCCAACCTGAGTTGCGTGGCCGTCCATATACTTTGTTGTGGAGTGAGTTACGATATCTGCACCGAACTCGAAGGGACGGAGGTTAATAGGTGTAGGGAAGGTGTTGTCAACGATAAGGGGCACACCGTGAGCGTGAGCAGCCTTTGCGAACATTTCAATATCAAGCACCTGAAGTGAGGGGTTACTGAGTGTTTCGCCGAAAACTGCCTTTGTATTCTCTTTGAAAGCGGCATTAAGCTCTTCCTCTGTACAGTCGGGTGCAACAAAGGTAAAGTCAATTCCAAGCTTTTTAAGAGTTACGTTGAAAAGGTTAAATGTACCGCCGTAGATTGCGCTTGAGCAAACAACGTGGTCACCTGCGTGGCAGATGTTGAAAATTGCAAAGAAGTTTGCAGCCTGTCCCGATGAAGTGAGTACTGCGGCAACGCCGCCTTCAAGGTCTGCGATTTTTGCGGCAACGGCATCATTTGTGGGGTTCTGAAGTCGGGTATAGAAGTAGCCTTCAGCTTCAAGGTCGAAGAGCTTGCCCATTTCAACGCTTGAGTCATATTTATAGGTTGTGCTCTGGCAGATAGGGAGCTGTCTCGGCTCACCGTTTTTGGGAGCATAACCTGAGTGGATACATTTTGTAGCAGGTTTCATAATTTCTACCTCATTTCTATTTTATATAATTAAGCATAACAGTCTTATATTAATTAGATATTATATTACATTATTATTTATAAGTCAAGGCAAAGTAAATGCAAAATGCAAAGTGCTACCCTTCCACCGCTGAAGCGGTCCCCCTTCCCTTAAAAGGGACGGCATTATGACCCCTCTGTCACTTTCGTGACATCTCCCCTTTCAGGGGCGACAAGCTGACGAAACCTCAGAAGAATAATTCTAGTCTCCCCTGAAAGGGGAGATGTCAAAATTCCTAAAAGAATTTTGACAGAGGGGTTGACTACAAAATAAATCCCGCCTTGAAAGACGGGATTTGAAGTTTAATAGTGGTTGATACCGCATTTGCAGACTTTGTTTGTTCTGAAGATTTTCTGGAAGAAGAGGATGAATTTGAAGAAGAAGCCTTTGATGCCGCCTGCGTGGCAATTGCAGGAGCAGTTGTCATAACCATTGAATATCTGTAAATTAGATTTATCGACCGAGCCAGTGTCATCTGTTGTACTTAATGTAAAAATGCCATATGTATCATCATTTATATCGCCAAAACTGTATTCGACACCCATATATGTAAATGTTGCATTGTCACATAAAGGTTCTACTCTGACTTGTCTTTTAGAATCAGAAAATTCATACATCATATACTGATTGCCTTCACTACAATCCATAGGATAAATCACTGCATCCTCAATAACAACTTGATTTGCATCTGCATACATACAATCTGTTGCATCATAATTCCCAGCCACACTGAAATATTTTGACACATCGCGAAGAGCCATACAATCTATGTTACCTAAAAATGTTGAATATGGCGCTTGATATACTTTACCGGAAGAATCTTTATAGAAATATGTTTCAACATTTGGAAAATTATTATCATAAACATATATTCTTTCTTGACCATTCACCACACTATAGTATAGGAAGTTGATAGCATGACCACCCTGGTTTTTCTTTTGAAATCCTATCTGAAACCGACCAGAATTATCGTATTGATGGTTTTTTACATAACTAATAATATCGTTCCAGTCCGCTTCTATATCATACTTTTCTTTTCCGTAATTGTAAATAGATTTGTAATTTGTTCCACCTGCAACTGTTGCTCTGATAGCATAAGACCCCTGAATAGGCTGATAATAACAAATTGGTGCTTTTACTGTAGTAGTTCTATTTAGAGTAAAAACCGCCTTACAACTGCTAACTCCTATTTTACCAACATTCAACTCACCTAAATAATAGCCCGAACTGGTAGTAGACATACCAAAACAGTGCCCACCAAAAGAATCTGAATCGCCAAAATTTTCAAAACTATACGTTTCTTCGCCAAGGTTGTAAATATTTTCTGTTGGCTCTTCGCCAATTTCATCAAGATCAATTCTTAAAGCTGGACGAATACCAGCGGTTGAATACTGAGTAACATTGTGGTTAGCGTTGCCGCCCATGGCAGTGACTTCGCAAGAACCGCTAGAATAGTCGCCCGGAGAACGGAGAAGCCAATGAGAATTGCCATAACAGTCGCTGTTCGTTGATACCCAAAGGCCTTGGCTTTTGGCATAATCACTACTCTGTGCCTGACGTGTAGGCTCATAATTGTAATCTAAGCCGAAGCCAAAATTACTATTTCTCACTTCCTTGTATGAGAGAAGGAAGATTTTATCGTTGGTAGGATTGCTGTCGAGATCCTCATGACCGGTCCTACCGATTAAAGTATAATACCCGTCATTATTAAGGGCGGTTGTGTTGATTTCTTTCTTTTCGTTATCTGCGAAGGCAGTGTTATAAAAATCATCATTGAGCCACTGTCTTATTGAGCTTGTCTCATAGTCACATGCATAATTTGTGTATGAAGCATCGTTGAAATAGCCATCCATTAAATTATGCACATCACCGATATGATAAACAGTGTTGCTGTAAGGCTGCGAGTCGATAATTGTTTCGCACATAACAAGACCTGTTGCAGGATCAAGCACTCGCCAATCAATAGGCTCAAACTTAAACCAATATACTGTGTTGGTGTAATAACCATTGTCATCCTGGAAAGTACCACTTGAAGATGATCGATATGTATGAACAGGTCTGTACTGTGTAAACTTAACACCACGGTATTTGTTACCGTTATACACAATATCAGTATATCTCATCCAGTCACCCTGTTTCATTGTACCATAGTCACCTGTACCTGAATAATAGCCATAGCTTGTCCAGTTGACCCAAGCAGGTGCTTTGTTGTTGAGTGCTGTTATAGTCGCATTATCGGTCACCTTGCTCTGCGGATAAGAACCAAACTGAATGATGTCACCAACTTTGTAGTCGGCAGCTTCAGCGGTAAGATCAAGCCCACCAATCGGTGCACTTGTCAAACACATAACCACAACAAGCACTGTACACAGTATTTTCTTCATAATCTTCATAAATTTTCCTCCTTTAGGTTTATACACCTATATTACTCCTTTAAAAGAAAAAAGTCAATAATCTGCAAAATTAAAAATCCCCTCACCTGCTTTTACACAAGTGAGGGGTTAACTGCCTTTAAATTTCGTTGAAACAAACTTCACCGCTTTCTGTGAGCCTGCACTCATAACTCTTTCCCGAAACTACCTTGCCGTCAAGAATCTCCTCTGAAAGCTTATCCTCAATCTTCGACTGAATTGCACGCCTTAAAGGTCTCGCACCGTAAACGGGGTCAAATCCTTCATCAGAAATCATCGTGATAACTTCATCGCTGAATGTAACGGTGATTTCCATTGCCTCAAGCCGTTTTGTGAGTGAGGAGAGCATCCGCTTTGCTATCTCCTGAAGCTCATCCTTTTTAAGCTGCTTGAACACGATAATTTCGTCAACTCTGTTGAGAAATTCGGGTCGGAAGGCTTTCTTAAGCTCGCCCATAACTGCATCATGGATACGGCTGTCAGACAGTGTGCCGTCGGTTGTTTCAGTAAAGCCGATTGCCTTGCCCTCGCCTGCAATGAGCTTTGCACCGAGGTTTGATGTCATAATCACAATTGCATTTCTGAAGTCCACTCTTCTGCCCTGAGAGTCAGTGAGTATGCCGTCGTCGAGAATCTGCAAAAGCATATTGAAAACATCGGGGTGGGCCTTTTCAATCTCGTCAAAGAGAATTACACTGTAGGGCTTGCGCCTTACTTTTTCCGTAAGCTGACCGCCCTCATTGTAGCCCACATAACCCGGAGGTGAGCCCACAAGCCGTGAAGCGTTGTGCTTTTCCATAAATTCGCTCATATCAAAACGGATAACTGCATTTTCGTCGCCGAACATAGCAGAGCCGAGGGCCTTGCAAAGCTCGGTTTTACCTACACCCGTGGGGCCAAGGAAAATGAATGAGCCAACGGGGCGCTTAGGGTCTTTAAGTCCGCTTCTGCCTCGTCTGATTGCCTTTGCAACGGCTGAAACCGCCTTGTCCTGACCCACAATTCTCTCGTGGAGAATATCCTCCATTTTTAAAAGGCGCTGACTTTCTTCCTTGGTCAGCTCAACAACAGGAATACCTGTCCAGCCCGACACAATCTGTGCAACCTCTTCGGGTGTCACAACCGAATCCTCGTGGGTTGTTTCCTCTTTCCAGCGGCTTCTTGCGGCTGTGATTTCACTCATAAGCTCCTTTTCTCTGTCACGGAGCTTTGCGGCAGTTTCAAAATTCTGTGCGCTTATTGCTGCCGCCTTTTCTTCCGTCACCTCTTTGAGTCGGTTTTCCGTTTCCTTAATTTCAGGCGGTGTGGTGTAGGAGCGAAGACGCACCTTTGAGGCTGCCTCATCAATAAGGTCAATTGCCTTGTCGGGAAGAAAACGGTCTGTTATATATCTCGCTGACATTTTAACTGCAGCGCTGATTGCTTCGTCGGTGATTTTCACCTTGTGATGAGCCTCATACTTATTGCGAAGACCCTTCAGAATTTCAGTTGCCTCTTCTTCTGTAGGCTCGCCAACCTTGACGGGCTGAAAACGCCGTTCAAGAGCACTGTCTTTTTCAATGTGCTTACGGTATTCCTCAAGAGTGGTTGCACCGATAACCTGAAGCTCACTTCTTGCAAGGGAGGGCTTCAGAATATTTGCAGCGTCAACTGCACCCTCAGCCGAGCCCGTACCGATAAGATTGTGAACCTCATCAATAAAGAGTATCACATCTTTGTTTTTGATTACCTCTTCAATGCAGCTTTTGATTCTCTCCTCAAAGTCGCCTCTATACTTTGTGCCGGCAACCATACCCGTAAGGTCAAGGGACACAAGCCGCTTATTTCTGAGAAGCTCAGGCACCTCATTTTTTGCAATTTTGAGAGCAAGACCCTCTGCAATTGCCGTTTTACCCACACCCGGCTCACCGATAAGGCAAGGGTTATTTTTGGTACGACGGGACAGTATCTGAACAACTCTTTCAATCTCAGCTTCTCTGCCGATTACGGGGTCAATTTCGTTGCTGAGTGCCTTTGCTGTAATGTCCTGGCCGTACTTATCAAGGTTTGGAGTGTTGCTCTTGCCTGTGGATTTTTTGGAGTACAGATTTGAGGTATAGTTTCGCTTCCCTCCTGCACCTTTTGAAATTTCGTCCAGCAAAAGAGGTACGGAAATTCCGTTATCTGAAAGAATACGGCAGCCCAGACAGTCCTCTTCAGAAAGCAGAGCCGAAAGAAGGTGCTCTGTGCCGATATAGCCTGCATTTTCTCTTCGTGCTATTGAGACAGACTGCTCAATTATGTGCTTGCAACGAGGTGTAAAATCGTCGGGCGAAAGTGCTGTGGGAATGCCCACACCAACGCTTCTCCTTATGGCGTTTTCACAAAGCTGAATGGTCATTCCTTTTGAACTGAGAAGCGTTGTACCCATACCGTTGTCCTCTCTTAAAAGACCGGCAAGAAGATGCTCACTGCCTATATATGTGTGCCCGAGATTTTCTGCAATTTCAATTGCAGAGTTGAGGGCACGGTTTGCTTTTTCTGTAAAGCCTGTAAATTTGTACATTTCAATTCCTCCCTTTAATTGAGTTTGGAGTGTTGAGAGTGGAGTGTGGAGTTAAGGGTCGCTTCTCTCCGAATTATAATTGAACAAAAGAAACGAAAACTTGGCGCCCCTTTTAAGGGGAGCTGGATTTGACGAAGTCAAATTCTGAGGGGTTATATCCGCTTTAACTTTCCTCCGAGCTTTCATATTAATTCCGCCAAAGCAGAAAGATAAATTTGGCGGGCAGAAATCAGCCTTTTATTCTCTTTAGAAACGGATAAAATCAACTCTTTTCCCTATAAATCTGTGTTGTTTACGCAGAACAAATCTTCAGTATTGCGATATATATAGGTGCGACCGCAACTTCACACTCCACTCTTCACACTCCAAACTGAATAAAAAAACGAGCCTGCTTCAGCAGGCCCGTTTTTCAGTTGAGTGCTTCTCTGACCTTTTCGGCTCTGAGTATATCTCTTTGAGACTGTGACAGAGGTGCTTCACCCTGAGCATTCATTGTTGCCGGCTGAAGCTCAATGAAAAGAGCAGAAAGAGTTTCAAGAGGTACATTCAGAATCCCCTCCGATGCGCCCAGACGCACATAGGAAAGAAGACCGATAAGTTCTCTTGAGGTGAGTTTATAGGCACTTTTAAGTATGCCGTAAGCTCTGTAAATTTTGTCCATAAAATCTTCATCCTTCACAAGAACGGCTCGGGCCTGCTTTTCCTGTGCAATAATCTGCATTGCAATTGATGAAAGATTCTGTATAGCGGCACTTTCAGAAATTCCGAGAGTAACCTGATTGCTGAGCTGATAAATATCTCCTCCTGCTTCGCCACCTTCACCGTAAGAGCCACGGAGAGTAAGACCAAGCTTTGAAACAGTTGTGGAAAGTCCGCGCATAGCACCCTTCTTTGAAAGTGCAGGAAGATGGAGCATAACTGAAGCTCTCATACCTGTGCCGAGATTTGTGGGACACTGGGTAAGATAACCGAGATTTTCACTGAAAGCATAGCTGAGCTTTTTTTCAAGGTGGCTGTCAATTTTTTCTGCAGTGCTGAAAGCATCTTCAAGAGAAAGACCTGCATAGATAACCTGAATTCTCACGTGGTCTTCTTCACAAAGCATAATACTCACATCTTCACTTTCTGAAAGAAGAAGGCTTCTGCCCCTTGTATCTGAGGCGAATTCAGGACTGATAAGGTGCTTTTCTGCAAGAGACACTGCCCCTGCAGGAGTAAGCGATGACATTTCTATATCTTTAAGTGATTTTTCGCTGTAGTCGGAAAGAGCCTCTTTTATAATTGAAGAAACCTCTTCTTTTTCTTTTGAATCAAGTTTTGAAGGGAAGGGATAATCCTCAAGATTTCGAGCAAGGCGTACTCTTGTGCTGAGAACAATATCTCCCTGGTTTCCTAAACCCATATACCATTTCATATCAGTTTTCTCCCTTCAGTGATTTTATTTCGTCTCTTAAAACTGCAGCCCTTTCAAAGTTCTGCTCTTCAATTGCTTTTTGCATCTGTAAATTCAATTCGGCAATTTTTTCTTCCTTTGTTTTTTCTTTCGGTTCTTCCTTTTTGGCTGTTACGGTTTCGTGTCTTTCCGGCACCTTACCTGCGTGCTTTGCTTTTCCGTGAATACGCTGTATTGAGGGCAGGAGCTTACTGTAGAATTTCTCGTAGCAATCTGCACAGCCCACCTTGCCGCTTTTGATTATATCGTCAAAGCAGCAGCCGCACTTTTCGCAACGGCCAAGCCTTGATTCTCCAAGAGCGAACATACTGTCGCCGAAGAAGGACGAGAAAATTCCGGGCAGGTTAAGGGAAAAATCGTCAAAGAAATCGTCAAAGCCTGAATTCTGTGCACAGGAATGGCAAAGGTGGCTTTCTGTTGCTTCGCCGTTCACAACACGCTTGATGTGGGTAGTTGCTTCGTTTTTCTTACAATTCTGACATAACATAATTATTACCTCCTCATAAATTCTATTGGGTTATGGTTAAAAGCATCTGCTTGAAAATTGTCGCTCTTAAAATATCTCTTATATCCGTAGGAAGTCCTCGCAGAGTACTGTCTGAGGTTGCGGTGGAAATAAGCGCTGCGTCTCTTTTGCTTATAAGCTCGTGATAGACAAGATTCATAAGGTGAGCATCTACTGCTCTTTCATCTATACTCTGACCTACAGAACCTATTACCTTCATAATAAGGGTATTTTTATCGTAGCTGACTCTTGTAATTTTAATGCAGCCCTTACCTCCGCGGCGGCTTTCTACTATATAACCTCTCTCAGGTGTAAATCTTGAAGAGAGTACATAGTTAATCTGACTTGGTACGCAGCCTAAATCCTGAGCCAGAACATTACGCTGAATTTCAATTTCGCTCTGTTCTTCAAGCATTTCCGTTATCATACGGGCAATTGCGTTTGAAAGGTTCATTTTATAATCACTTCCTTTTGACTTTGACTGTCTTTGACCTTTATTCTAATTCCTATTATAGCCACTTTGACTTTAATTTCAAAGGTCAAAAAAGGTCAAAATCGAACTTTGACCATTCGATTTTTAAGATTATCTCTCTCAATCTTCGTTTTTCGTTAATTTTTGAAGATTTTTATTTTGGTTGTTTGCATAAAAGTCTGACCTTAATCTGTCGCTGTGCTCTTTTGTTTTTGACCTTTCAGAGGGAAGAAAAGGGTCTGACTCCCTTTGACCTACAGTTATATGCGGAAGATTGTTTTTCATTTTATCACCCTTTACAGTTTTCACCCTGCTGATTTATCTTATTCAGTAACACAACTGAAACTTCTCCGTATAATGATGATGAAAGGGGGTTAACAAAAATGTTCTGCAATAACAATTGCTCATGGATTATTATCCTCATTCTCTTATTCGCTTGCTGTGGAAACGGCAACAATGCTTTCGGCGGTAACAACGGCTGCGGTTGTGGCTGTTCATGCCAGAATGACTGCAACAGAAGCTGCGGTTGCTAAACTGAAAATGAAAGGGGCTGTAAAAAAACAGCCTGAATAAGAAAGAACTACAAGTTTACCAAAAAGGTAGGCTTGTAGTCTTTTTTGTGGTAAAATTTAATTGATGAGAAAAAACAAACCACAGATGTATAATACACCATATCAATTAAAATT
>JAZSQU010000021.1:0-13709 GCA_045538095.1 Acutalibacteraceae bacterium
AATAACAATAAGGCTGTCAACGTGCTTTTCAAGCTCTCTCATGCCGTCCTCTGCCTGCTTCATTCTTTTTCTGCCTTCAAACTTGAAGGGCTTTGTAACGATACCTACGGTAAGTGCGCCGAGCTCTCTTGCAATTTCAGCCACAACGGGAGCTGCACCTGTACCTGTACCGCCGCCCATACCGGCAGTAATAAATACCATATCAGTTGAACGAAGAGCATCAGCAATTACGTCACGGCTTTCTTCAGCAGCCTTTCTGCCTACTGCGGGGTCACCGCCTGCACCCATGCAGCCTGTAACCTTTTCACCGATCTGAATTTTATGTGTTGCCTTTGAGTTTTCGAGAATCTGTCTGTCTGTGTTGATTGAAAGGAATTCAACACCTACGATACCTGACTCAACCATTCCGTTAACAGCGTTTCCGCCGCCGCCACCTACACCGATAACCTTAATCTGGTTATAAGCGATGTTTTCGTTATCCATTATGAAGCCCATTTTACTTCCTCCTGTAAAAAATATTTTCAAGATTTCGTTAATGATTAAATGCAATTAAACGTCAATTTACACAGTAACTGACATATTATTCAAGTTATTATAACACAAAAGATTGAGAAATACAATAATAAAAACATAATAGATTTAATAATTTTTTGTGTCATTTATATTTTTTTGTGCCATTATGTGTTATCCATACTGCCTTCGCTGAAATATCCTCTTTCGCTGAAGCGCATATCAATGTATCCCGTCTGCTTATCGGGAGCAGCCTGAGCTATGGTCTTTGCGGCAAATTCCATCTTTGTCTCAAGTTCACTTGCGTTTCCGAAGTAAATTCTTATTCTGCCGTCGTAGGTAAAGGTGATTTTATCCATCTCCTTTACATTTACCGTACCGCTGAGAAGACCTGCTTTTTCAGCTTCCAAAGCAATTGCTCTTGCCATTTCGTATTTACTCTCCTCGCCTTCCAAAGGAGTGTAAAATTCGGACACGCTGTGTTTCTTGTAGGTAAGACCTTCAACCTTATAAAGTCCGTTTTCCATTTTTGTTTTTGAAACAGCAACCACCTTTCCGTCTTTATCAAGACGAAGATACTTGTTCTTATGGGCAAGCATAAGCTTGTCCTCGGTGGGTGTTACGGTAATTGTAAGTGTATCGGGTATATTGTAGCTGATGTTTACATCCTTGATGTAAGGAAGCTCATTTGTAAGAAGCTCCCTGACTCTTTTTTCGCTGACAGCAAAAAGCTTATCACCCACATTGACACCGCAGCTTTTAACAATTTTTTTCATTGAATAGGTGCTGTTACCCTCAACATTTATGTTGTTTACTATAGCAACGTTGTTGTATATAAAAATTCCGAAAGCAAAAGCCACCACAAGCACAAAAGAAAAAATTGCAAGAACAGTTTTTCTTTTTCTTCTCCTGATTTGCTTTATCTGGTATTCACGTCTCATTTCGTCTTTGGACTTTTGCTGACGTGTTCCTCTTTCAAAATATTGGTTATCTCTTCTGATTTCCTTTTGCCGACTTCTTGAAAGTGTCTCTCTTTCGGGCTTTCTTTGCGGTCTCTGAGTTTTTTTCTTCTCTGTTTTTCTTTCGGGAGCTTTTCTTTCATCCTGAACACGCTGACCCTTGGGGGTTCTTTCAGGCGGTCTTTTTTTATTATTGACCGTTTCCCTTTGTTTATTTTCTTTTCTTTCTTTCTCCGGTCGTTGAGGCTCTCTGCCTAAAGGCGGCTTGGAAATTCTGCCCTCACGGCTGTCCGTTTTTTTCTTCTGGGCTTTACCTGTTGAAGAGGAAACATAAGAGCTCTTCTTTTTACCTTCAGGCTTTCTCTGAGGCTCAGCAGGTTTTCTTCCCGTGGGCTGAGTTTCTCTTTTCTGAGGAGCAGTCTGTCTTCTGTCAAAGGAAGCAGTCTGCCTTCTTTCAACTTGTGTTGCTCCACTTATGAGAGGCCATGCGTCTGTATTGATTTCCTGAAGCTCGGAAACTTTTCCCGAAGGATTATAACCGAAAATATCCTGTCTTTTATCTTCCACCATGGCACCTCCTTTAAACAAAAAAATAAGTGGGCAAATGCATATACATTAAGTATTATACAGAAGCCCACAGAAAAAGTCTATAAAAATTTGATAAATTTTTGACGAATTACAGACGAAAAATATCTGCACCTAAATTTCTGAAGTTTTCCTCTATTTTTTCATATCCTCTGTCTATATGGGAAAGAGAACTTATAACGGTCGTGCCCTTTGCACCGAGACCCGCAACCACAAGAGCTCCTCCGCCTCTTAAATCGGTACATTTCACCTTTGCACCGTAAAGCCTTTCTCTGCCGTCAATAATTGCTACCCTGCCTTCAATTTTAATTTGTGCACCCATGCGACAAAGCTCAGTAACGTGCTTGAATCGGTTTTCAAAGATATTCTCTACAATAAGGCTCGTTCCCTTTGCAAAGGAAAGCATAGCCATTACGGGTGCCTGAGCGTCTGTAGGAAAGCCCGGATAAGGCAGTGTTCTTATGTCCCTTACACCTGACGGTCGGCGATTCATTTTAATTCTCACTGTGTTGTCGGTGCATTCAAGCAAGCAACCTGCACCTTCAAAAACAGGTAAAACCGTAAAAAAAGCTGATGTGTCCGTATCCTTCAGCAGTACGTCCCCACCTGCTGCACCTACGGCAGACATATAGGTTAATGCTGCAATTCGGTCAGACATAACTCTGTGCTCGGGTGAGCAAGCTTTTTCCACACCGTCAATTACAACGGTGTCCTTTCTTATCTTTATTCTGCAGCCTGCCTTGTTGAGAAAACGGGCAAGGTCAATAATTTCGGGCTCTCTTGCCGCGTTATGAATAACTGTTCTGCCTTTTGAGAGAGCAGAAGCAAGAATAATATTCTCAGTTGCACCTACACTGGGAAAGGAAAGGCTGATAACCGCACCTTCGTTTTTTACTCTTTTGCAGCAAATACACCCACAGCTCTCGTTAATTTCAGCACCTAATCTTTTAAGTGCTTTCAGATGAAGGTCAATAGGTCTGAGCCCTATTTCACACCCACCGGGTGAGGACATCTGAGCCTTGCCCGTTCTTCCGAGAATTGAACCTAAAAAAACAATTGAGGAGCGCATTTCACGCATTAGCTTTTCGGGAATACTGCTACAGGTTATATTCCTTGAATCCACAGTAAGGGTGTCGTTTTCTCTTTTAACCTTGCAGCCGAGATGTCTGAGTATTCTTACAGCTGCATCAACGTCGGACAGTGTGGGGCAATTGTGAATTATGCTTACTCCGTCAACAAGAACAGTGGCGGCAAGTATAGGCAGAGAACTGTTTTTTGAACCCTGAACGGATAATTCTCCCTCTAACCTTTTGCCGCCGTTAATTATTATATTGCCCATTTCACCATCACCTTTCACCCTATCTTATGCAAAAGAGAGTAAAAGTGTGATTTTTCTTTATTATTTTACAAGTGAAACGATGATATCTGCAATTTTTTCCTTTGCGTCCATAACTGCCATTGCCTTTGCGTTAGCTTCAACTGTGAGTCGCTTTTCGTCGTCGAAAATAAGGCTTTCAAAAAGCTCTGCCATTTTTTCTTTGGTAAGGTCTTTTTCTTCAACAACAAGAGCTGCGCCTTTATTTACAAGCGCCATTGCGTTATGGAACTGATGGTTTTCCGATACATTTGGTGACGGAACAAGAATTGAAGCCTTGCCGAGAGCCTGAAGCTCTGAAAGTGAGCTTGCACCTGCACGGCAGATTACAAGGTCAGCAGCAGACATACATCTGTCCATATCACTTATGTATTCACGGATTTCAACGTTCTTTCCTTCAGTCTGTACACCCTTTTCTTTAAGCTTGTCGGGCACCCAGAGTCCGTACTGACCCATTGCGTGAAGGAAGTAGAGATTATCGTTTTTATGATATTCGCCAATAAGGTCAACCATGGCATTGTTAATTGTAAGTGCACCAAGTGAGCCACCCATTGAAAGCACAAGCTTCTGATTATCCTTTATTTTGAGCTCTTTACGGCTTTTTTCTCTGTCAGCTCTGAGCATTTCGCCTCTTACGGGAAGACCTGTTACTACGGGAGAATTCTTGGGGCTGAGGTGCTTTTCTGCTTCTTCTGCAGTAAGCATAACTCTGTCAACAGTTTTTGCAAGAGTTTTATTGGTTACACCGGGATATGCGTTCTGCTCGTGAATTGCAGTAGGTATGCCCATTTTTGCCGCCATCTGTACTACGGGACCGCTTACATATCCGCCGAAGCCGACAACAACGTCAGGTGCAAAATCCTTTATAATTTTTCTTACACTGAGAGGTGAAAGCACAAGGTAGATAATTGCAAGAATATTTCTGAAGATGTTCTCTATGCTTATTTTTCTCTGAAAGCCTGCAATCCTGATTGTTTTAAGGTTGAAGCCTGCATTGGGCACAAGCTTTGCTTCCATTTTACCCTTTGCACCTACAAAAAGGATTTCTGCATCAGGATATCTTTCTCTGATTTCCCCTGCAGCTGCAAGTGCAGGATTGATATGACCGCCGGTGCCTCCGGCTGCAAAAAGAATTTTCATTTTAAATCTCTCCTTAAGGTTTTCACCTTATTTTTTTTCGATTGATGACCTTCTTGAAACCGACAGCACAAGTCCCATTTCCATTAATATGGATATGATTGATGAACCGCCTGAACTGAAGAAGGGAAGACCCATACCCGTGTTTGGGAAAAGGTCGGTTACAACGGCGATATTTATTATCACCTGCAGACCGATTTGTATCATTATGCCCATAACAAGCATTGAGCCGAAGTAATCGTTACATTCCTTTGCAATTTTGAAGCCTCTGAAAATAAGGAAAGCAAAGAGGATTATAACTGCTGCAGCACCGATAAAGCCAAGTTCTTCGCATACAACGGGAAAAACAAAGTCGTTATGAAGCTCGGGAATATAAAGCTGCTTTTGTCTTGAATTGCCGAAGCCAACACCTAAAAGACCGCCTGAGCCGATTGCATAAAGTCCGTTGACCGTCTGACGTCTTGCGTCAACATATTCGGGGTTTGCCTTATCGAGCCATACTGTAATTCGGCTTGCACCGAAGCCAAGACCTTTGATAATATCAGGATTTGAAAGAACAATAAGCACTGCGCCCACAATCAAGAGAGCTACAATTGCAAAATAGCTTTTCTTCGTTCCGCTGAGCATAAGCATAAAGTAGCCCATAAAGAAGAAGAGAATTGTTGCTGAAAGGTGCTTCTGAAGCACAACAAGACCACAGTAAATACAAATTACCACTGCAATTACCACACAGCACTTAAATGGGTCTCTTGCTATACGGAAGAGCTTTTTTTCAAGCTCTGCATAGCCGTCAGCCTTTGGATTAAAGGCGCTTATTTTACCCTTCGGTGCTCTCAGACCTCCACGCATAGCCGTCATAAGATAGGACAGTATGATTATCATTGTCAGCTTTGCAAATTCTGAGGGCTGAACGGAAATGCCGATATTGAGCCATCTGCCCGTTTCTGCACCGGTTATCTTTGCAATAAGGATAGTTGCCAAAAGTACGGCTATAGTCGAATAAAAAGCAACCCAGGCAAGTCTGCCGTTAAGAATACGGTAGTCAAGCTTACTTATAAAAATCATTGCAATAAATCCGATTGCCGAGGTTTTAATCTGATCAATGAAAATCGCATGGGGACTGCCATCATAGTAAGCAGAATAGGCATAGCTTGCGGAATACATCATTACAATTCCGAAAGAAAAAAGTATAAGTACAGCGCAGGCAAAAACCACGTCAAAACTGCCGTGTACAAAAAAGTTTGTATTTTCATCAAGATAGATTCGTGTCTTTGAGGACATTGTACGAAGCTTCTTTTTCATTGAGTCAAGCATGGTTCTGCCTCCGAGGGTGAATTATTTTTTAAGTGTGAGAGCCATAATCGCAACACCGATTGCACAGCCGATTGTGCTTACAGCACTAAACACTGCAACGATTTTGTTCTCGTTCCAGCCACACATTTCAAAATGGTGGTGGATAGGTGCCATTTTGAACACCTTTTTCTTTCTTATTTTGATTGAGCCAATCTGAATTACGTCAGAGAGAGCTTCAATTACATATACGATACCAACAGGTAAAAGGATAATGGGACACTCAAGAGCGTATGAAGCGGCAACAACAAGTCCGCCAAGGAACATTGAGCCGGTGTCACCCATCATAACCTTTGCAGGATAGTGGTTCCAGATTACGTAGCCTGCACAGCCGCCTGCAAGAGCAGCACCTAAAATACCCACTGAAGTGTTCTGCTGAAGCACTGCCATAACGGTAAAGGCAACACCGACGGGAATTGTAACACTTCCACAAAGACCGTCGATACCGTCAGTAAAGTTAACGGCATTGATTGCGCCGTAGGTTACGCATACACCGAAAAGGCAGAAGAAGATAATTCCGGGAACGGAATCAAAGGCTACCTTTCCGTAGAAGGGAATGTACATTGAGGTGCTTTCGCTTATTACAAGTGAAGCAAAGTAGGCACCGATTATAAGCACCTGAGGAATGGTCTTCTGAATTTCGGTAAGACCCAAATTTCTCTTTTTAACAACCTTTATATAGTCGTCTGCAAAGCCGACGAGCGCAAAGCAGAAGGCCATAAGTATACCTGAGAAAAGTCTTGTGTACTGCTGATAACGGGTTATGTCAAGCTCTGCAAAAGCTGAAAAACCGCCGATTCTGCAGCCGATAAGCGCTACAGCAACAGCAAAGATTATACCGATAATGAACATAATGCCGCCCATTGTGGGTGTACCCTGCTTTTTTGCGTGCCACGCAGGACCTATATCAGTAAGAATATTCTGACCGAATTTAAGCTTGTGGAGAAAAGGAATCAGCACATAGCCCAGAAGAAAAGTAACAACAAAGGCCGTTACAAGTGAAATTAAAATTGCAACCGTTGAATTCATTTTTTAAAACATTCCTTTCAAATTATGCCAAACTTCATCCGAGAATTTCGGCAACCGTTTTTCTTTCGTCAAAGGAGATTTTTTCGTCACCTATTATCTGATAGGTTTCGTGTCCTTTTCCTGCTAAAAGAATAATATCATTCTTTTGAGCCTTTTGCAAGGCATATTCAATAGCTTTTTTTCTGTTTTCTATAATATATACGGGAGTTTTTGTGTCTTCAGTACCTTTAAGTATATCGTCGATAATTTCCGACGGATTTTCGTGTCTCGGATTATCGCTTGTAATTATTACGGTGTCACTGTAAAACGCAGCAATTCTTCCCATCTCTCCCCTTTTGCTTTTGTCTCTTTCTCCGCCGCAGCCGAACAGAGTTATAAGTCGGTTTTTGTTAAATGAAGAAAGAGTGAGAAGCACCTGCTTAAGACTGTCGGGAGTGTGGGCATAGTCGATTATAACTCTGTAGTCGGTTTTAAGAGGCAGAATTTCAAACCTTCCCTTTACACCGTAAAAGCTTCTGAGAGCATTTGCAGCCTCTTCTAAGGTAAGCCCACACTTAAGCGCGGCAACAATTGCCGCCATAGAGTTATATATATTATGGTTTCCCGGTGTCTGCAGCTTGATTCTGTGAATAAGCTCACTTGCCACAATTACGTAATCTGTAACACCCTCAAAGAATCTTATATACTTTGCCGTGAAGTCTGCCTCGTCTTTTTTTAGTGAGTAGGTAACCTTTTCGCCTGCTGAGGCTTCAAGAAAGCTCTCTGCGTTTTCGTCGTCAAGATTGATTACTGCAAGTTTACTCTGAGCGAAAAGCTTTTCCTTGGCTTTTCTGTAGTTTTCCATATTGCCGTGATAATCAAGGTGCTCAGAAGTAAGGTTAGTAAACACTGCCACATCAAAGCTAAGAGGATAAAGTCTTTCCTGAAAGAGTCCCTGGGATGAGGCTTCCATAATGCAGTATTCGGTGTCACACTCTGTCATTTCAGAAAACATTCTGTGCATCAGGAAAGGGTCGGGAGTAGTCAGGGTAGCCTCTTCGTTTTCGTTACAGTGAAGATAACCCGTTGTGCCAAGAAGTGCACACTTTCTGCCTGCCATAGTGAGAATGTGATAGAGCATTGAGCTTACGGTGGTTTTTCCGTTTGTACCCGTTACACCGATAAGCTTTATTTTTTTATGGCTTTCTCCAAAAAAAGTGGTGCAAAGAAGGCTGTATGCCTTTCTTGTATCGTTAACCACTGTACAGTTTTCCGTAAGCTTTTTGTTTGCAACAACTGCCACTGCACCTTTGCTGACGGCTGAATCGATAAATTTTTCTGCACCGTCGTGACAGACAAAAATTGAATTTTCACTGCATTTTTCCGAGTTATCCGTTATAAAACCGATTTCTACGTCCTCTGTGAATTCTTCACAGCCTATGCTTTTAAGAAGCACTGAAAGAAGCATAAATAGAAACCACCTAACATTAATCTATAGCAATATTATCTGTTCTGAAGTAAACCGTGATTTTTGAACCTGCCTCAACGGTTGTACCCTTTCTTATATCCTGACTGTAGGCTTTTACACCTGCCGAGCCGGTAGGACCTGAAAAGATTACGTTAAGGCCGTTGTTTACGGCTATTCTGTTAACCTCTGAGGCAGTGTGACCTGTAAAGTCGGGCACTGTAACCTCTTCAGTTTTTGAAGTATCCTCGGTATAAATTACGACTACACCGCCTTCGGGTATTGATTCACCCACTGCAGGCACCTGAGAAACAACCTTGTTACCCTTACCTGAAACTCTTGTAACAAGACCTTCGTTGGCAGCTGCAATTTTTGCGTCGCTTACACTTTTGCCGATAAGTGACGGAGTTGTTCTGCTGACTGTTGCAAGCTCACTCTGAGTGTAATGAGGTTCAACGCCCATATATTTGAGAGTGGACTCAAGCACTTCCTTTGCAATAGGAGCTGCAAGCACACCGCCGCCTCTGTAGGGACCCGGAGCATTGTCAACACCCACAAGGATTGCTACCTGAGGGTCGTCTGCAGGAGCAAAGCAAAGGAAAGATGCGATGTAGATATCAGCATCAGAGTTATCGTCAAGCTTTTCAGCCGTTGCAGTTTTACCGCATACTCTGTAACCGGGAATATAAGCATTTTTACCCGTACCTTTTTCAACAACGGCTTCCATCATTGAAATTACAGACTGAGCTGTTCTTTCGGAAATTACTCTTCTTTTAACTGTAGGCTCTGTCTGAGAAATTACGTTGCCGTCACTGTCAACCACCTTGTCAACAAGATAAGGCTGCATAAGCTTGCCTCCGTTGGCAATTGAGCAGGCTGCAGATATGAGCTGTAAGGGGCTTATTCTGATTGTCTGACCGAAAGAGGTACTTGCAAGGTCAACCTTGCTCATTTTCTGAGGATTGTGATATACGGGATAAGCTTCGTTATTGATGTCGATACCCGTTTTTTCCGTAAAGCCGAAGGCTTCAAAATATTTGTTGTACTTTTCAATGCCGAGACGCTGACCTATAGTAATAAAGAAAGTGTTACAGGAATTCATAAGTCCCTGAGTAAGAGTCTGCAGGCCGTGGCTTTTATCGTTAGCACAGTTGTAGGTTATATCGGCAACCTTTACATAGCTGAGGCAGTTATGGGTTGTGTTGAGGTTTGCTACACCCTCTTCAATTGCTGCGGCTGCAGTGAAAATCTTGAAGGTTGAGCCCGGCTCATAGTTTTCGGTAATACAAAAGCTGCTCCACTGTTCATAAAGCTTATTACTGAAGGCTTGTTTATATTCGTCTGAGCCTACCTTGTACTTTTTGAGTTCCTCCTTTGCAGCGTCGCTTACAAGCTCTCTCGGGTTATTGAGGTCAAAGTCAGGCTTATCTGAAACGGCAAGAATTGCGCCTGTTTTAACGTCCATTACAATTCCGTATACACCGTCACCTTTTATGCTTGCCTGAGCACGGTTAAGGGCATTTTCAAGGTAGCTCTGGATATTGGAGTTGATTGTAAGAACAATTCCGTTACCTTCACCTGCATCAAAAACAGTTTCGTAGCTTGATTCAAGTATTCTGCCTCTTGAGTCCTTTGCCGTTACAATTCTGCCTGCCGTACCTTCAAGCACGTTGTTGTAATGGCTTTCGATACCTGTTTCACCCTTGTTTTCTGCGTTGATTACACCGATAACCGTTGAAGCAAAGTTACTCTGTGAATACTCTCTGATACTGTCGCTTTCATAGCTGAAGAAGGATGAAAGGCTGATTTCATATACCCTCTCCTCGGTTTTGTCCTTGAAAAGTCCGTTATCCACATAAGTGTAGGGAAAACCGTAGAGATTGTTGATAATTGCATCAAGAGCAATTTTCTGTGTAGGTGAAACCTCTTTTTTTAGTCGCTTATATGAAAGCTCAGACTGAAGAAGCATTTCCTTTATGTCTTTACTGCTTACATCAAGGATTTTAGCGAATTTTTTTGAGATATCGTTGATGAAGCTGTCGTAACGGTTTTCCTTGTTAAGGAAGGAGTTATCTTCAAACTTATCTTTGATTGCCTTTGGGTTTGCACAAAGAATCCATGCAGATGTACTTGTTGCAAGAGGAGTCATGTTACTGTCGTAAATTGTGCCTCTTATACCTTCAATTGAAACGTCATAAAGCTGATTACTTGCAGCCTTCTGTCGGTACTCGTCGCCTCTTGTCAGCATAATATAAGCCACTGCGCCGAGATTTACAAAAACCATAGCTGCAACAAGGATAAACGAAACAATAGCCGACTGCTTTACAAAAGTCGGGTCGGTTTTTCTCTTCACTCGGTTAGGATGAATGTACATAAGCTTTCTCCTTTTATGTTTTACATACTATAACTATTTTAATCTTCGTAATTATATGAAAAAATGAACCTTAATAAATAGCAAAAATGAGCCGTCGTTGTGACGGCTTATTTTCATAGTGAATCAGGGAAAACAAACCGTATCAAATTTGTTGTTTGAAGTCCCTTATGTTAATCTGCTTTTTCGTTTCCTTGGAAATAAATTGTTCTGTTATCTGTTTCTGCGTCAAGATAAACTTCTTTGTCAGCGGTTATTTTAACAAGACCGAGCCTTTCAACTGCGTATTTATCAATATTTTCAGCAGTTGCAAGAGCAGTAAGCTTTGCATTGAGCTCTTTATTCTCTGACTGACAGAGCATATAGAAATCGTGTGCCTTGTCAAGCTCTCTCTTTGCTGCATCTTTTTCATAAAAGCTTGCCGTTGCAAAAGAGAAGGCAACAACTGCTGCAGCAAGAAAGCTTGCAACCTTAAGCACCTTTTTTGTAGCTGCTCTTTCTTCAGCAAGTCTTTTTGCAAGAGGACTGTTATAGGTTTTGAATTCCGGTCTTTTTTGCGCCTCTTTTTTGGGCAGAGGCTGATTTTCTTTTACGGCAGGTGAGCCGTAATCATATTTATAAGCATATTCTGCTGCCATTTTCTTTCTCTCCCAACAACATAATAAAGGTTAATCATAATCTCTCAATACATCTCAGCGTTGCACTGCGTGAGCGCTGATTGTTTTCAATTTCCTCCTCTGACGGTAGCATTTTTTTGAAAGGAAGCTTTCCGTCGGGAGTTTTTCCGCAGATGCACACCGGTGCACTTCTGGGACATTCACAGCCTTTACAGTACTCACTGAAGGCTCTTTTGACTATTCTGTCCTCAAGGGAATGGAAGGTAATAATTGAAACTCTTCCGCCCTTATTAAGGCTGTAGAACATATCATCTAAGGTGTTTTTTAATTTATCAAGTTCTCCGTTTACCTCAATACGCAGTGCCTGAAAGCTGCGTTTGCAAGGATGACCGCCTGTTCTTCTTGTTGCCGCAGGAATTGCTTCCTTGATTATTTCGGCAAGTTCAAAGGTTGTCTCGATATTTTTCTTTTCTCTTTTTGTACAGATGTTCTTTGCAATTCTTGAAGCGAACTTTTCTTCACCGTAATCGCGCAAAATTCTTGTAAGGTCTCTTTCGCCGTAGGTGTTTACAACATCTGCTGCACTCATACCCTCTTTGCTCATTCGCATATCAAGAGGAAAGTCGTAATTATAGGAAAAGCCTCTTTCGCCTTCGTCAAGCTGATAAGATGAAACTCCGAGGTCAGCCATTACACCGTCTACACTGTCAATTCCGAGAGAAATGAGAATGCTCTTAAGCTCGGAGAAATTGGAGTGTACAATTGTAACTCTTTCGTCTGAGCCTATTCTCTCTGTAATGACCTTTATTGCATCAGGGTCCTGGTCAATTGCGATAAGTCTGCCTTTATCTGAAAGTCTCCTGAGTATTTCTCTGCTGTGGCCTGCTCCGCCTGTTGTGCAGTCAACATAAATACCGTCTGGGTTTGTTACAAGACTGTCAACGGTTTCATAAAGCATTACGCTTACGTGTGAAAACTGATTCATCAGAATTCACCGCCTTTTTGATTTTCGGGAAGAGAAATGAAAGCACCTTCACTTCTGTATTCACGCATTCTCTTTTCTTCTTCCTTATAGGACTCTTCTTCCTGCTGATAATCCTCGCACTGTGAAAGAAGGTAAGCCTCGTAAACCTCAGGGTCCATAATTTCAACGTAGGTTTCAAAGCCTACAAAAACGCACTGCTTGGTGAGCTTTGCAAGTTTAGAAATAAGAGGGCTGATTACAATTCTGCCCTGACCGTCGCAGGTGGCGTCGCCTTTGCCAAGGTTTCTGCCTGCTCTCTGGCTTCTGTCTTTAATAGGATTCAGTGTATCTACCTCTGTTTTCGGGTAGAGCTTATTGTAATACTCTTTACTGAAAAGCTGAATTGAAGGATACTTTGAGGGGCAAAGTTTATATGTATACTCGTCGCCCATTATCTCGCGGAACTTTGCAGGAATAAAAACTCGGTTTTTTCCGTCGATATTATGTTCGTAGATTCCGCTGAGCATCCCTCTCACTCCTTTCAGTAAAAATTCAAAACGAGGGCTATCAAGCCGTTTTTCACCAAAAATCTCCACTAAAATGATTTTTGATGACCTTTTCACCACTGTAATGACATTATAAACCTAACAACGTAAAAAGTCAATATAAAAAAAGGCATTTCAGAAAAAAATTCTGAAATACCTTAACCGGTGAAAAATGCAAGAATATTTTCGATTTTTTCAAAGTCGAAGCACCTTATTTTTAAATCAAAACCTTTCACCTATAGTCAGTTATAATCGGAGCGAAGCTATACAATCATATAACCTTATTCTTGCCGTCCCTTTTAGGGAAGGTGGCACACGCAGTGTGACGGAAGGGTTTTACAGCTTTACAAAAAAGCGAATGCCTAATAGGCTTCCCTACGATTATCTGACCGATTCGTTAGGTATTTTGCATTTTGCATTCTGCATTTTGCATTTAAAATGCTTTGCATTTTTCGTTTACTGTGTTATAATAGTATAGATATATTTACACAAGGGAGCGAGTAATATGAGACTTCTTGTAATTGACGGCAACAGCATTGCCAACAGAGCTTTTTACGGCATAAAATTACTCACAACCAAAGACGGTCAGTTTACCAATGCCATCTACGGTTTTCTCAATATCCTTATAAAGCTTAAGGCAGAGTGTGAGCCTGACGCTGTTGCGGTTGCATTTGACCTGAAAGCACCGACTTTCAGACACGAGATGTACACCGAGTATAAAGCAGGCAGAAAGGGTATGCCTCCTGAGCTTCGCTCTCAGATGCCGCTTATAAAGGAAATTCTTGGCTATCTCGGTTGCAGTGTCGTTGAAAAAGAAGGCTAT
>JAZSQU010000004.1:0-44505 GCA_045538095.1 Acutalibacteraceae bacterium
GAGAAACTGTCGGCGTAACCACCGATTTTTTGAAGCCTTTTCCGTTCCGCTACGCTCCACTCCAAAGGCTTCAAAAATCATTGTACTATACTTTGACTTTATTTTTTACAAAAAATGGGTCACATCTATTTACAACGCAGAATAATTAATTGAAAAATCTCTCAAAATATGGTGACAATTTATGGCAAAGTATGATATAATAAACTGAAAAACTTTGTTTAAGTATAAATCGACTCTTATGAGAGCAGTTTTTGTTATTAAGGAGTAGTTGTTATTATGTCAAATTCATTAAACCCGGTATTCGGCGATTGGTATACCGATAAACAGCTTGGCTCAGGTACAGACGGAAAGGTATTCAGCATATACAGAACAAGACCTGACGGTTCAAGAGAAAATTCAATTCTTAAAATTATAAGACTCGGTGAAAACAGAAATGAAAGAGCTTTTAAGCGTGAAGGTGCAGAAACCGAAGAACCGCAGAATCTCAATTACGAAGATATTATCAGAAGAATCAAGCGTAATATTATTGCTGTAAAAAAGCTGGACAAGGGCAGACACATTGTAAATTATGAGGCACTTGAAGTGCGAGATGCAAGCGACGGAAAAGGTAAGCTTGTTCTTATCAAGCTTCAGGAAATGCGCTCACTTTCTCAGCTTCTTGATGAATTCTCCTTTACTTATGAAGAAACTGTAAGACTCGGTCTTTCGGTTTGCAGAGGTCTTATCAAGTGCAGGGAGTTCAATTACACATATCCTAACCTGAAGCCTGAAAACGTGCTTTTTGACAGAAACGGTATTTGTAAGCTTGGTGACCTCGGTTCATTCAGTTGCCTTGAGCCTTCAAAAAGCTCAATTGCCTATAAGCGCACTCAGTACTATATGGCTCCCGAATTTATAAAAACAGGTAAAGTGAGCAAAAGTGCCGACACATATTCACTCGGTCTTATTCTTTATATGCTCACTAACAGAGGCAGACTTCCTTTTGTTGAGCCTTATCCTCAGAGGCTTACTGTCAACTCCTTCAATGAGGCTACTGCAAGAAGGCTCAAGGGTGAAAAGTTCCAGAAACCTGTACTTTGCAGTGACAAGCTCTGGCAGATTATTGCTAAAGCCTGCGCTTTCAACCCTGCGGAAAGATACGGTTCTCCCAGCGAAATGTATGCAGACTTAAAGAAACTGCTTATGACTACGGATTTTGACGAAAATATAAAGTATGACGTTTATTCTGAACGAGTTGAAGCTGAAACTGATGTTATGGTGCCCACTTTAGAGGAGGGTGGGTACAACGACCCTTTCGACGACGACTTAGGTGACGAATGGATCGCACCTGACCTCAAAAGTGAGATTAATATTCCCGACTGGATACCAATGTACAAAAGACAGAAGGCAAAAAGAAAGCCGGTGAGTTACGAAAAACTGCCTGAAATCAAAAAGAAGAAGGTTGTCAGAAAAGATGTTGATGCAATCAAGCAGCTTATTACCTATGCGCTTATCGCTCTCGCTCTTATTGTTCTGTTTGTGGCTTGTCTTGTAATGAGATTTACTCCTGATGAGCCCACACTTACAACTCTCAGCTGTATTTTAACTGACAGCTATTACAATCTTGCTTTGCTTTTATAATTAATTAAAGAGGTGTTTATATGGCTTCGGAAATGATAAAAGCTGCCCTAAAAGCAGAGGCAGCTGCCGCACAGCTTAAAAAAAGCGCTCAGCTTAAAGCTGACAAAATGATTGAAGATGCAAAAAAGCAGTGCGATACAATGATTGAAAACGCAAAAAAGCAGGCTGAAAGCCAGGCGCATATCATTCTGAGTGATGCAAGATACAGTGCTGACGGTATCATTAAGCAGGCAGAAAAGCTTGCTGAAATGAGAGAGAAAAAATCCATTACCGACACCGAAAAGCAGTATGAAGAAGCAATCAGAATGATTTATGAAGAAATTACAAAATAAATTAATCCCGATAAACGAAAAAGGAGGTGTACTATGGCAAAAACCAAGCTCCTTTATTTTGAAATACTTGCTCATTTAAACGAGAGCAAAAAGCTGATGGACTATCTGCAGAACGCAGGAGTTGCCCAAATTGAAAACGCTGAATTCGAAGAACTTATCAGATACAAAACCGATGAAACCGTCAGTGAATATCTCAGAAAAAGCAGAATAACCGAAAGGGCCTTCAGAATTCTTGAACGCCATTGCAAACTCAATAAGAATATTATTGAACAATTTACGGATTGGCGTGAAATTGAGTACAGTGAATATAAGCTGATTGCCGACAAGAATGAAGAAATTTTTGAGGTTTGTAATGCTTTGATTGAATCCGAAGAGATAATCCATTCTTATAAAGAGGAGATAAGCAAGGAGAAAAGTAATCTCGATTATTACTCCTCCTGGAAGAAGCTCGACATTCCTTTGGGTTCGCAGAGAACGATGAATACCAATATTTTTGTAGGTTCATTCAGAAGAAAGTTTACTCCTGAATCTCTGAGGTCACTGATTGAAGAAAAAGACAGCGAGCTTACTGATGTTGAAATTGAACTTGTTCACTGTGAAAAGATGCTTACCAATTCAGTTCTTATGTGCCACAGAAGCCACGGTGAAAAGCTAAGAACGGTTCTTTCTGAAATCGGTTTCTTCAGACCGGACAAGCTTCCTATGATGACAGCAGAAAAGGCAATTGAGCAGTGCAATAGCAACATAAAGCTCATTGAAGAAAAAATTGAAGAGACGGAAAATGAAATCAGACATTTCCGTGACAGATATGAGTCCATACGTTTTCTTTATGACTATTACAACGCTCAGGCAGAAAAGTATAAGGCTGCCGAAAATACGGGTGTTACCGAAAGTACAGTTTACATCTGTGGTTATGTGCCTAAAAAGTACGCCGATGAAATCAAATTTGAAATTGAACGTCAATTCATTTCATATATGGCTCTTTCGGAACCTGACTACGAAAATGATAATGTACCTGTTTTAATTGAAAACGGAAGCTTTGCGTCGGGTGTTGAAAGTATAACAAATATGTATTCACCTCCGTCCAATAAAGACGTTGACCCAAACCCTGTAATGTCGTTTTTCTATTATGCCTTCTTCGGACTGATGCTTTCCGATGCAGGCTACGGTCTTTTGATGGTTATTGCAATGCTTTTTGCGAAGTATGTACTGAAGGTCAGAGGAAGTATGAAAAAGACAGTGGATATGTATTTTTACTGCGGAATTTCAACTGTGTTCTGGGGTACACTTTTCGGTGGTTGGTTCGGTGATTTGATACCGACGGTTATGAAAACCTTTATGGAAATAGAAAATCCGCCTTCCCTTGCCTTATGGCTTGAACCTATGAATGATACTATGGACCTGCTTATGTATTCAATGCTCTTCGGTGTTGCACATCTCTTTGCAGGTCTTGCCGTAAGGTTCTTTATGCTTATAAAAGAGAAGAACTATCTTGGTGCAATTTTCGACGTAATACCCGTAGTTATATTTGTAACGGGATTTGCAATTGCCGGTGCTGCGTTTATCTTTACTGTGCCTGACAGCATCAAACCCTACGGTACAATTCTTCTTTCAGTCGGTGCAGCACTGATTGTACTCACTGCAGGACGAAGCGGAAAGAACATAATCGGAAAGCTTGGGGGAGGCCTGTATGCACTCTATAACACAGCTTCAGGCTATCTCGGCGATATTCTTTCCTATTCGAGACTTCTTGCTCTTTGTCTTGTAACGGGTGTAATTGCAAACGTTGTTAATCTTCTTGCTGCAATGCCCGGCAATATAGTTATTTTTGTAATCATTTTCCTTGTTGGACACACAATCAATATAGCAATCAACTTAATTGGAACCTATGTTCACACCAACCGTCTTCAGTATGTTGAATTTTTCTCAAAGTTCTACGAAGGCTCAGGTAGAACATTTACTCCCTTTAAAATCAACTCTAAATTTTTTACAATCAGAAAGGACGAAAAATATGGATAATCTTGGTTTATTTTTTGCAATTTTAGGCGCTGCTTTTGCTGCAGGTTTTGCAGGTATCGGCTCAGCAAGAGGTGTTGGTATTGCCGGTGAAGCAGGTGCAGGACTTCTTACTGAAAAGCCTGAACTTTTCGGTAAAGTGCTTATTCTTCAGATTCTTCCCGGTACTCAGGGCCTTTACGGTTTTATCGTTGCACTCTTGCTTCTTAACAGAATCGGCATTATCGGCGGCACTCCTGCAATTCTTACCTGGTCTCAGGGTCTTACATTCTTTGCTGCTTGTCTTCCTATGGCTATCGCAGGTTATTTCTCAGCTGTTTATCAGGGCAGAGTTGCTGCTTCAGCTGTATCAATGATTGCTAAGGATTCTTCACAGACTGCAAAGGGTATGACTCTTTCAGCTCTTGTTGAAACCTACGCTGTACTTGCACTTCTCGTTTCCATTCTTGCTGTATTTAACATCAGCATCTGATTTTTCTTTGCTGAAATACACGGAAAAGGAGATGAGTGAGTGTCGGGACTTGATAAAATAACCGGTATGATTACTGAGGAAGCAAACGTGGAATGCCAGAAAATTCTGAAAGATGCTTCCGATGAAATTAAAAATATTATAGCTTCTGCAAGAAAAGAGGCAAACAAGGTCAGCCGTGAAATCGTTGACAAAGCGAAAAAAGAAGCCGAGCTTATAACGGCAACAGCAAAGGGTAACGCTGAGGCAATCAGCCGTAACAGATATCTTGAAATCCGTAACGCTATACTCAACGACGTAATTTCTGCTGCTTATGAAGAAATTGAAAAGCTCAGCGACGAAGAGTATTTCGACCTAATTAAAAAACTGCTTGTAAAATACATTCAGCCGGGTGAGTGCACTATGTTTATGAATGGCTATGACCTTGGCAGACTACCTGAGGATTTTCAGCTTCAGATTAACTCGGAAGTGTTTGAAAAATCTGCGGTTTATGTTTCAAAGCAGGCAGTAGATATTGAAAACGGCTTCATTCTTTCCTACGGTCAGGTTGAAATCAACTGTACCTTCAAGGCTATTTTTGATGAAAATATGGACAATCTCAAAGATATGCTCAGTCCCTTTATGTTTAATTGAAAGGGTGTGCTGTGATGAGAGATACTGATTATGCATACTGCGTTGCACGACTCAGAGCAGTTGAAGGTTCACTTCTCAAAAAAGAGGATTATCTGAAGCTTCTTTCATTCAAAAATATTGAGGATGCGGAGAAATTCCTTCTTGATGAGCATTGGATTGACAGTTACTCAAGCGAAATAAGAGACTACCTTTCTTCACAGAAGGAAGGTTTATGGAAACTCCTTTCTGAAAGTGTGCCTGATAAAAAAGAGCTTGACATACTCTGCGTGATAAACGATTACTTCAATATCAAAGCTGCAGTAAAATGTCTTGTGACGGGTGCTTCACCTGAAAATTATCTTGTAATGCCCACAACTTTCAATCTTGACCTGATTAAAGAAAAGCTCAGTGAAAGAGATTTTACTTTTCTGTTTTCAGACAGAGGTGAAACGGCCAAAAAAGCCTATGAAACTGCCGTCAAAAGCGAAAACGGACAAAGTGCGGAAATTATCATAGATAAAGCTGCAATTGATTCTATGGCTCTTTTTGCTGAAAATTCAAAGAATAAAACTCTCAGCAAAATCAACAGTTTTTTTTGCGATTCAGCAAACATCAAAATTGCCTTCAGATGTGCAATTACAAAAAAAGACAAAGCTTTTGTTGAAGAAGCAATTGGAAAATGCTGTCACATTTCACGAGATAGACTTATTGAAGAAACTCTCGGTGGCTTTGACGGACTTTACGACTATCTTCTTACTACAATATACAAAGACGGCGCTGAAGCTTTTAAAATAAGCGGTGCTGATTTTGAAAAATGGTGTGACGAAAAGGTTATTGAAATTTCTTCTGAATCACGTTATACTGCCTTTTCATTCAGTCCGGTGTGCAGTTTTTATTATAAGAAGCTTACTGAAATTAAAAATGTAGGTATGATTCTGACTGCACTTAAAAGCGGAGCTGATATGGAAAGCATAAAGGAAAGGCTGGGTGGTGTCGGTGTATAAAGTTGCTGTAATGGGCGATAGAGACAGTGTTGCTGCCTTTTCTGCTTTAGGCTTTGATGTATTTGAAATTTATGACGGCAAGGCAGCATCAAAAAAACTGAGAGAGCTTTCTCAGGATTACGGAATTATCTATATAACCGAGAAACTTGCTTCTTTGTGTGAAAAAGAAATTGATTCAATGAAAGAGAACGTTACACCTGCAGTTATTCTTATTCCCGGTGTTTCAGGTAACACGGGAAAAGGAATGGACAGCCTGAGCAAAGCTGTTGAAAAGGCTGTAGGCAAAAATATACTGTGAGTGTCGGTGGTGAATATATGAACGACGGAACAATTATTAAAATCTCTGGCCCTCTTGTTGTGGCTTCAGGGATGAAAAGTGCAAATATGTTTGACGTTGTGCGTGTTGGTAATGAACGCCTTATGGGCGAAATTATTGAGATGCACGGCGATGAGGCTTCAATTCAGGTTTATGAAGAAACCTCAGGTCTTAAGCCGGGTGAAAAGGTTGAGACAACCGGTGAGCCGCTCAGCGTTGAGCTTGGTCCCGGTCTTATCGGCTCAATTTTTGACGGTATTCAAAGGCCTCTTTACTCTGTTGCAAAAATCTGCGGAAATAACCTCAGAAGAGGTGTTGAGCTTCCTGCTCTCAGCAGAGAAAAGCAGTGGGTATTTGAGCCTGCTGTTAAAGAAGGTGACCGGGTTTACGGCGGCGATATAATAGGCTATGTTGAAGAAAACGAGGTTGTAAAGCATAAGATTATGCTTTCGCCTAATGTTGGCGGTATCGTTAAAGAAATTTCTTCAGGTACCTGCACAACGGAGGATGTTGTTGCAATTGTCCTTGACGAAAAAGGCAACGAAAATCCCGTTGGAATTACTCAGAAGTGGCCCGTAAGAAAGGGCAGACCTTATTCAAGAAAGCTTGCTCCGAATGAGCCTCTTATTACAGGTCAGAGAGTTATTGACGCTCTTTTTCCGCTTGCAAAGGGTGGTGTTGCTGCAATTCCGGGACCTTTCGGCAGCGGTAAAACCGTAACACAGCATCAGCTTGCAAAGTGGTCAGATGCTGATATTATTGTTTATATCGGCTGCGGTGAACGCGGTAACGAAATGACTGACGTACTGAACGAATTCCCTGCACTGAAAGACCCGAAAACGGGTAAAACTCTTATGGAAAGAACAGTTCTTATTGCAAACACATCTGATATGCCTGTTGCAGCACGTGAAGCTTCAATTTATACGGGTATTACAATTGCTGAGTATTTCCGTGATATGGGTTATAATGTTGCTCTTATGGCTGACTCTACCTCAAGATGGGCTGAGGCTCTTCGTGAAATGAGCGGCAGACTTGAAGAAATGCCCGGTGAAGAAGGCTATCCTGCTTACCTTGCGAGCCGTCTTGCACAGTTCTATGAGCGTGCAGGCAGAGTGCTTTCAATCGGCAAAGAGCAAAGAGAGGGTACACTTTCGGTTATCGGTGCTGTTTCTCCTGCAGGCGGTGACATTTCCGAGCCTGTAACTCAGGCGACTCTCAGAATTGTAAAAGTGTTCTGGGGTCTTGATTCAGCTCTCGCTTATAAGCGCCATTTCCCGGCAATCAACTGGCTTACAAGTTACTCACTTTATGCCAATTCAATGGGTGAATGGTTCAACAACAACATTTCACCCGAATGGACAAAACTCAGAGCTGACTTCATCAGACTTCTTTCTGAAGAAGCTGAGCTTGAAGAAACGGTTAAGCTTGTTGGTATGGACGCAATTTCTGATACTGACAGACTTAAGATGGAAGCTGCAAGAAGTATCCGTGAGGACTTCCTCCATCAGGCTGCTTTCCACGAGGTTGATACTTACGCATCAGCAAACAAGCAGTTTACAATGATGAAAGCTGTATGGAGCTTTTATGAAAAGGCTCTTGAAGCACTTAAAAACGGTGCTGATATAGAAAAAATCTCCCTTATGGAAGTAAGAGAGAAAATCGGCAGACTCAAATATGTCAAAGAGGAAGAGGTTGCTGACGAATTCGACGCAATCGTATCCGAACTTCAGAACGAGCTTAAGGAAACAATGAAAGGAGAGGACGAAGATGCCTAAGGAATACAGAACCATAAGCGAAGTGGCTGGTCCTCTTATGCTTGTTAAAAATGTTGACGGTGTCGCATATAATGAGCTTGGTGAAATTGAGCTTAAAAACGGCGAAAGACGTCGTTGCAAGGTTCTTGAGGTTAATAAAAGCGATGTCCTTGTTCAGCTTTTTGAGTCAAGCACGGGCATAAATCTCTCTGACAGTAAAGTGCGTTTTCTCGGAAAACAGATGGAACTTGCAGTTTCCGAGGATATGCTCGGCAGAGTTTTTGACGGTCTAGGCAGACCTATTGACGGTGGCCCTTCAATTATTCCCGATAAAAGAATGGACGTTAACGGTCTTCCGATAAATCCCGTAAGACGTGACTATCCTAATGAATTTATCCAGACAGGTGTTTCTGCAATTGACGGACTTAACACACTTGTAAGGGGTCAGAAGCTTCCCATTTTCTCTGCTTCAGGCTTGCCTCATTCTGAGCTTGCAGCGCAGATTGCACGTCAGGCAAAGACACTCAAGGACAGTGAAAAATTTGCTGTTGTTTTCTGTGCTATGGGTATAACATTTGAAGAAGCTGATTATTTCACGGAATCCTTCAAAAAGACAGGCTCTTTACAAAGAACGGTAATGTTTCAGAATCTTGCAAATGACCCTGCAATTGAAAGAATTGCTGCGCCGAAAATGGCTCTGACAGCGGCAGAATATCTTGCTTTTGAGAAGGGTATGCACGTGCTCGTTATTATGACGGATATTACCAACTATGCCGATGCTTTAAGAGAAATCTCCTCAGCTAAAAAGGAAGTTCCCGGCAGAAGAGGTTATCCCGGATATATGTACACTGACCTTGCATCAATTTATGAAAGAGCAGGCAGACAGAAGGATTGCAGCGGTTCAATTACCCTTATTCCTATTCTTACAATGCCTGAAGACGATAAAACTCATCCCATTCCTGACCTTACAGGTTATATTACAGAGGGACAGATTATCCTTTCAAGAGAGCTTTTCAGAAAGGGTATTACTCCTCCTGTTGATGTGCTTTCATCACTCTCACGACTGAAGGATAAGGGTATAGGCGAAGGCAAAACAAGAAGTGACCACAGAGATACAATGAATCAGCTTTTCTCTTTCTATGCAAGAGGTAAAGATGCAAAAGAGCTTATGACTATTCTCGGTGAATCTGCTCTTACACCAATTGACAGAAAATATGCTGAATTTGCAGAAAAATTCGAAGAGGAATATGTTTCTCAGGGCACTGAAACGGGCAGAGAAATTACAGAAACTCTTTCAATTGGTTGGAAGCTTCTTTCAATTCTTCCTAAATCTGAGCTTAAGAGAATTTCGCCTGAATATCTCGACAAGTACTATCTTAAAAAGTAGGTGCCTTTATGGCGATTATGAATGTTAACCCGACGAGAATGGAGCTTTCAAAACTGAAAAAAAAGCTTGTTTCTCTTAAAAGGGGTCATAAAATTTTAAAAGATAAGCGCGATGAACTGATGCGTCAGTTTCTTCTGCTTGTAAAAGAAAATAAAGAGCTTCGTCTGAAAGTGCAAAAGGGTATAAGTGAAGCTAATCTTCATATGGCTCTTGCCGGTGGTGTTATGAGCAAGGAAGAGATGGAAATTGCACTTATGATGCCCACACAGAAGGTAAGCCTTGACGTAAAGAAAAAGACAGTAATGAGCGTTGATGTACCTTCTTTTGAACTTCAGCTTAAATCGGGTGATAAATCCGATGTTTATTCCTACGGCTTTGCCTTTACTTCAAGTGAACTTGACAGCAGTGTAAAAAGTCTTACGGATATACTTCCCGATATGCTGAGACTTGCTGAGGTTGAAAAGACCTGTCAGATTCTTTCTGCTGAAATTGAAAGAACAAGACGAAGAGTAAACGCTCTTGAACATGTTCTGATTCCCGACCACGAGGAAACCATACGATACATTACAATGAAGCTCGACGAAAACGAAAGAAGTACCACGACAAGACTTATGAAGGTTAAGGATATGGTGCTACAGAAGTCACACAGTTATATATGAATGAAAAAGAACTGCTTTTGTCAAGGGCAAGAGAACTGAAAGAACGTGCCGCAGACAATTCAATGATAACTGCAACTAACTTCCTTTCTCCCGAGGAAAGAAGTGCTATCAGTGTTATTGAAAAAGAGAATAACAAGTATGTTTCCACCTTTTATTACGGCGGCTTTCCTGATGCAGAAAGAACGGCGGCGGTTTTCGTTCCCACTTTTTTCGAGGTGAACGACATTGACTCATTTATGGCTGAGAATCCTGAGGAAAATCCCTTTGCTCTTATTGAAGTAACAAAGGACAGATTTACCTCTATGGGTCACAGAGATTATCTCGGTTCGCTTATGGCTCTCGGTATTAAACGTGAAATGATTGGCGACATTGCCGTAACGGAAAACGGTTGTCATTTTTTCGCAGTCAAAAGCATCGCTCCTTATATCTGCGAGAACCTTAAAAGAACGGGCAGAGGCTCTGTTACTCTGAAGATTATTGATATGAAAGATCTGCCTTCAGGCGAGGATAATTCAAAGCTTGTTTTTTCATCAGTAGCTTCTTTAAGGCTGGACTGCATTGTTGCTTCTGCTTTTTCTCTTTCAAGAACCGCTGCTTCAGAGACTATCACCAAAGGACTTGTTTATGTAAACAGCGTTCAGTGCTTTAAGAGTGATTTTATTCTCTCAGAAGGCACAAAAATTGTTCTTAGGGGCAAAGGTAAGGCAGTTGTTGACAGAATTACCGGACAAAGCAAAAAAGGCAGAATACATCTGGAAATCAGAATATATAAGTAAGATGGGTATTGCTCATCTTACTTTTTTGTTTACCCGACACTTATTCTGTCAAGAATTATAGCGGGTGATAAAATGGAAGTATTCGGCAATTCATACATCAAAAACAGCAGTTACATTACCGAAAGGCTGAGACCTGAGGATAACTATGACGTAATTACAAAGAAAATTGAAATCGGCGGTAAAAATGCAACTCTTTTTTGCATAACCGGTATGATTAAAGATGAAATGTTCGACATTACAATGCAGTACCTTTCAAAAATTACAAAGCAGGATATTGAAAAAGCTCCTGATGCCGACTCATTTATGAGACATTTCTCAACCTATGTTTCTTCAACTACTGAGGAAAGCACTGAAATGTTCATAACTGCAGTGCTGACGGGCATGATTACAATTCTCATTGAAGGCTACCGTAAGGGCATTGTTATTGACTGCAGAAATTATCCTGCGCGAAGTGTTCAGGAGCCTGAATCGGACAAGGTGCTGAGAGGCTCACACGAAGGTTTTGTTGAAAGCATAATCGTCAACACTGCACTTATCAGAAAAAAGGTGAGAAGCACCGATTTGACAATGGAGCGATACAGAATCGGAAGTAAATCCAAAACCGATGTTGTTCTTTGTTATATGAGAGATAATGTTAATGAAAAGCAGCTCAGAATACTCAGAAAGAAATTGAATGCCATAAAAGTTGAAAGTCTTTCTATGAGCCATGAAAGTCTCAGAGAGTGTCTGATTCCTGAGCAGGTGTGGAATCCTTTTCCAAAGATAAGGTATACCGAAAGACCTGATGCTGCAGCTGCATGTATTTTTGACGGAAATATTATAATTCTGACAGACGGTTCACCGACTGTCATGATAAATCCTACAGGCATTTTTGACTTTATTCAGGATATAAACGATTACTATTTTTCACCGGTAATAGGCACAATGCTACGATTTCTGAGAGTGGCAGTTTTTGCCGTGTCCCTGCTTTTTATACCCTTATGGTACCTTTTCGTGATTCTATACAAAGAAAATCTCCCCGATTCGCTCATGTTCATGGCAATCGAGGAGGAATATACAGTTCCGATAATTGTTCAGCTTTTTATTGTTGAGTTTGTAATTGATGCCCTTCGTCTTGCGTCTCTTAACACACCGAGCGCACTAAGCAGCTCCTTCAGTGTTGTGGGTGCTCTTGTGCTGGGTGAGTTTGCAGTAAAATCGGGGTGGTTTGTGTCTGAGGTTGTGCTTTTTATGGCTTTTGTTACAATCTCAAACTTTGTTCAGGCAAGCTATGAATTAGGCTATTCAATAAAAATCTTCCGTACAATCATATTGTTCTTCACAGCAATTCTGCAGGGCACAGGTTTTCTTATAGGCTTATCGCTGACGCTGCTTGTAATCTGTTTTACAAAAACCGTCTTCGGATATACCTACCTTTATCCTTTGATACCCTTTGATAAAACAGCACTGAAAAAGCTGATAATCAGACGGAGCATAAGCTTTAAAGAGAAAAATCTTCAGGGGTGAAGTCTGTTGAAATTACGCTTTTAAGAGGTACTCGCTTCAAGGGGTCATATTCATATTTTCTGCAAGAGGAATCGGGATCAACGATTCCTTTTTTTTCGCAAAGAACCATACTTTTATCGTCGGGTACACGAGCATAGACGCAGCTTGAACATTTCTTGGGATACTTTTTACTGTCAATAAATTTCTGTTTCATATTTTTCACCTTCATTTGATTTAAGCTATTTTATCATAAATTTTTATTTAATTCAATAGCAACTCTATTGAAAGACGGTTTTAAATGTGTTAAACTTAATTTGAATGGAGTAGATGCAATGAAAGAAGTTAAGGTTTATACCGACGGTGCTTGCTCAGGGAATCCCGGTGCAGGCGGTTGGGGTACAATACTTGAGTATAAAGGCGTAAAAAAAGAGCTTTCAGGCGGTATGGCAGATACAACTAACAACCGTATGGAGCTTACTGCCGTTATAGAAGGTCTTAAAGCTCTCAAGGAAAGCTGCAAGGTTACGGTTATTACGGACAGCCAGTATGTTGCAAACGGAATCAACCTTGGCTGGGCTGAATCCTGGAAAGCAAACGGTTGGCGAAAAAAAGACAAAAAACCTGCCCTTAATCCTGAACTCTGGGATGAGCTTCTCAAGGAAATCGGTCGCCATGAGGTGACTATTGAATGGATAAAGGGCCACGCAGGTCATCCGGAAAACGAACGCTGCGATGAGCTTGCAGTTATTGAAAGCAGAAAATATCAGTAAATGGAGTTTGCAGATGATTAACGAAATTGATTTCAGAAAACAATTCGGTGCAAAGCTCCACTCTTTAAGAAAGCAGAAGGGGCTTACACAGTCTGAACTCGCTTTAAATCTCAATTACAGTGATAAAGCTGTATCAAAATGGGAAAGAGGGGAGAATGTACCTGATACATATACGGTTTATAAAATTGCCTCCTTCTTCGGAGTCAGCGTTGATGAGCTTTTTTCAGACAGTCTTGAAATCAGGGTTGACCCTACAAAGGATAACAAAACTAAGTCGGTGCAGCTTTTTGTGCCGCTGATTTCTATGTTTGGTGTTTTCTTCCTTGCATCAATAGTATTCTTTATTATGAAGCTGATGCCTTCCTGGAGCGAATATGCCTATTATCCGCTGATTTACTCTGTGCCCTTAGCATCGGTGGTTATGATAGTATTCTCTGCTATATGGTGGAATCTTAGGCTAAAATGCGTATGCGTTTCAGCACTTATCTGGTCAGGTGCAGTTGCTGTTTACTTTACTGTACAGATTGAAAGCATGAAATACATTTTTATAATCTGCACCGTTCTTCAGGCAGTTTGCGTTCTTTCATTTTTGTTCAGACACTTTTTTACAAAGAAATAAATTTACCACCGGTTTTTCTGATTTAACCGGTGGTATTACTTTGTTTTAATACTTATTAAAGAGCCGTTGTAATTGCGAAAAAGTGAAGGACAGTACCTGCAAGGACAAAGAGATGGAAAATGCTGTGGAAATACTTTTTCTTCTTTCCTACAATATAGAACACCATTCCGATACCGTAAATAATTCCTCCGCCTGCTACGAGCAGGATAATTTTTGCCGCCTCTTCGTTATTCTCAACCAAAGGCTTGCCAAGGAAAATGCAGGTGCTGCTGAGCACAACATAGAGAACGAGCTGAACATTCTTGAACTTTTCCTGGTCAATAAATGTAAGCGAAATGCCGATTGCCGTAATAAGAAGACCGGTTATTCCTGTTATAAGAGAAACTGTTTTGCTGTAGGGATAAACGGAAATGATATTGATAGCAAGAGTTGTGCCTGAAATCATTATAAAAATTACCGAATGGTCAATAAGACGGAAAACTTTCTTGATTTTTTCCTTGTTGAGCGCATGATACATCGTTGAGGAAAAATAGAGAATAATGGAAGAGAGGGCAAACACAATTGAACCGAGAATACCGTTTGGAGTTTTTGAATTGAGTATGCAGAAAATCATTGTGAAAATTCCGAAACCGATACCGATGCCGTGAGAAACACTGTTGAAAATTTCTTCGCCTTTTGAGTATGTGGGTAGTGTAACTTTTTCAAAAATCATATTTTTCTTCTCCTTTACATCATAATTATGGATAAATTTTAACCTGATAATTAAAAAAAGTCATTAGTCAAAAGGTAGAAAAGCATAAAAATAACTCTCCTCTCTGTAGAATAAGTACAGAAAGGAGAGTGTTTGTTTTATTTTTAGGTGCGTTTTATTAAATCTTTGATAACTTCGCCACCGATGATTAATCCTGCAACGGAAGGAACAAAAGAGATGCTTCCCGGTGGGATTTTTCCTCTTTCATCCCTATCTGCATTGGGCTTTATGGGCTCTTCGGTTGAAAAAAGAACTTTCAGTTTTTTTATTCCGCGTTTCTTCAATTCGTATCTCATAACTCTTGCAAGGGGACACACACTTGTTTTGCTTATGTCAGTCACTGCGAATTTTGTTGGGTCAAGCTTGTTGCCTGTACCCATTGATGAAATTACGGGAATACCTTCATTATAGGCTTTTTCAATAATCGCGAGTTTTCCTGAAACTGTATCAATGGCATCTACAATGTAGTCATAACAGCTGAAGTCAAAATTATCGATATTTTCCGGCAAAACAAAGGTTTCAAAAAGAGTGACCTTGCAGTCAGGGTTGATGTCAAGAATTCTCTTACGGGCAATTTCGGTTTTAAGAGAGCCTATTGTAGACCTAAGAGCGAATATCTGTCGGTTGATATTGCTTTCGCTTACAGTGTCGTTGTCAATAATATCAATTTCACCTACGCCGCTTCGTGCAAGAGCTTCAATTACGTATCCGCCCACTCCGCCTGCACCGAAAACAGCAACCCTTGAATTTTTAAGGGTTGCTATAGCATCTTTACCTATTAACATTTCTGTTCTGCTGAACTGTTCACTCATAATTATTTCCTTTTACTGAAGGGATTGCCCCAGAAGATAAATAAGCTCATGGGTATAATTGACAGCACGAAAACAAGAAGCGTTACGGGATTTTCTATGAAATAATTGAACATATCCGAAAATGCCTGCGGCTGAAAAAGAATTGCGATTCCCGTAAGCACTGCAAAAATTGCAGCTATTAAAACTGCACCTGCACCTGCATCTTTTGCAATTCTGCCGAATTCCGTATGTTTTTCACCGTAAAGGTTTACTGCGTTTTCAATTCCCGTATTGACAATTTCAAGGCTGAGTACAACAGCGGAAACTGTAAGCAAAACAGCATAGTCAGTTCTTGAAAGTGTAAACCAGTCACTGAAAAGCAAAATTGAGAACATATAAATAATGCAGGAAAGGTGAATGCGGAAATTTCTCTCGTGCTTTATTACATAACCGATACCTTTGAAGGCATAAGTAAAGCTTTTAAAAAGTTTTTTATATTCGTTCATTTTTATTCCATTGTGTAGTAGCTGCCGCTTCTTACAAGACCAAGCTGAGTAAGAACAGCTTCTTCTCTTTCTCTCATTCTTACAAGCTCAAGTCCACCGGGTTCGTGGTCGTAACCGAGAAGGTGAAGCATTGAATGAACTGTAAGGAAAGCAATTTCTCTGTCAAGACTGTGACCGTAAAGCTCAGCCTGCTCCATAGCTTTTTCAATTGAAATTACAATGTCGCCAAGCATCTGTGCACCGGTATCGTTGTTGATATCGTAAACACCGTCAACACCGAGAGGAAAAGAAAGCACATCTGTAGGTCTGTCAATGTTTCTGTGTTTTAAATTAAGCTCGTGAATCTCACTGTTATCTACGATTGTAACACTGATTTCAGCAGAGCCTTTGAAATCCTCGCCGATAAGAACTGCGTTGCAGCAACGTCTTATAAGCATACGTACACCGGTGGGAACACGGACAGTTTTCTGATTGTTTGTAATTATTACTTTGATTCTGTCTTTCATTTTCTTCTTTTAACCTCCTCGTATTTATCGTAGGCTTTTATAATATCCTGAACAAGCTTGTGTCTTACAACGTCTTTTTCAGAGAATTTAACGGTTTCAATATCATCAACGTTTTTGAGAATCTTGATAACCTCAACAAGTCCTGATTTTTTTCCGTCAGGAAGGTCAATCTGTGTAATATCACCTGTAACAACAATTTTTGAACCGAAGCCGAGACGGGTCAGGAACATTTTCATCTGCTCAGGTGTGGTATTCTGCGCTTCGTCAAGGATAATGAAGCTGTCGTCAAGTGTTCTGCCTCGCATATAAGCTAAGGGAGCAACTTCAATGTTTCCTCTTTCCTGATACTTCTGAAAGTTTTCAGCACCCAGCATATCCCAGAGAGCGTCGTACAAAGGTCTGAGATAAGGGTCAACCTTCTGCTGCAGGTCACCTGGAAGGAAACCTAATTTTTCACCTGCTTCAACTGCGGGACGGGTGAGGATAATTCTGTTGACCTGCTTGGCTCTGAAAGCACTTACTGCCATTGCAACGGCAAGATAGGTTTTGCCTGTACCTGCAGGGCCGACACCGATTACGATTGTGTTATTTTTGATTTTGTCAACATATTTTTTCTGGCCGAGGGTTTTTGGTTTAATTGGTTTACCCTTGGCACTGATGCAGATACAGTCACTGCTTATGGAAGATAGTTTATCTTCATTTCCGTCTTTAACAAGGCTTATAACATATCTTATATTCTGCTCTGAAAGGGTTTCGCCTTTATTGATAAGATAAAGCAGCTTTTCAAGAACACGTTTTGACTTGTCGGTGTTTTCTTCGTCGCCGTGAATTTTAATTTCACTGCCTCTTGTCAGAATGGAAACAGAAAACTCCTTTTCAATAAGCTTTATATTTTCGTCGAAGGAGCCGAAAAGACTGACTGCATGCTCCATTCGTTCAATACTCACTGTTTGTTCAACCAAAAATTACACCTCGTTCGATTTTAATGCGTTAGACTTTGACACTTTATACATAAGTTTAGCCATTATCTAATAAATTTTAGCACAATATCTCAAAAATGTGAATACTTTTGAAGGAATTTTTTTAATTTTCCAATGATATTTTCTGCTTTTTACCGATAAACGCTATTGAATTCCAGTTGTTTTTAATTAAAAACGCATTTTCAAGCTCTGTAAAAGACGGTTCTTCTTCAAGCAAAAGAGTGTTAAGATTGTATTTCCTTGCTTCATAAGAGAATTTTTCAAGTGAAGAAAGAAGAATTTCACCATGTCTACGTTTAACAGATTCAAGTTTATAAACAGTTTTTATACTTAGTGATATCGGCAGAACGGTTTTATTAAAAATCAGGTGTTGTTTGTGCTCGAATAATGCGTTATTATTCTTAACGGAAAAAGGAAATTTAAGAGCAAAAATATTCACTTCATATAGATTTTTTGAAGACATAATTTTTCTGCATTTTGCAGTTTTAGAAAAGCTCATACCGAAGCTACGACTCGTTTTTGCAATTATCTTACCGTTTGCTTCCACAAAAAGCGTTGACAAATCTTCGTTATCAGTAACGCCGTTAATAAGCAGATCGCCTTTTTTTACTGCATTTCCAACTGTCATATCAGTTGTACCCTCGTAGATTTCATATGCTAGAATTATACCGTCGGCATCACTGACTATATTACAAGGCTCACTTATGTTAATATCTTTGATAGATTTTTTCTGCTCTCTGATTTCAATAACCGCTCTGCTGCCCTTAATATTAAAAGCACACCAGGAAATTTCACTGTTGTTATTCTGTGAAAGAGCATTTGCTGCACCGAATTCATCGAATGTAGGTTTGAAGGTACCAACGGAAAGACCTGAGTCTTCTGCAATTTTAATAATGTTTTCAGACGGAATACTTGTATTACCGCTTACATCAATTGTCCACACAAAACAGCTCATAATAGAAAAAAACAGCAAATAAAAAACTGTACCTGCAAGAAGACCCACTTTGTCCATTTGCTTTTTCAGGTCGTTATATAGCCCATAGCTTTTTTCAAATTGTAGAAAAACTCCGGATCTTCTGGCAGTTTTTCTGATGTGAGGAATATTTTTTACAGGACATTTTGAACGGAGAACATTTCCTGAGTATGAAGTATCCCAAAGAAGAATATTACTTGCCGTGCATAGATTTATAAATCTTTCAGTGAAACCGCCTTCTGCAGTGAAGCTAACATAACCCTTTATGTAGCGTAAAATGTATACGGGATTCATTATCACACCTCAGGATAGAAGATTTACTTCGCAGATTTTTCCTTTGACGGTTATCTTTCCTTCAGAAAGCTCGCAAAGACTGAGCCCTATTCCGGAAAAGCTGACAGTCATATTTTTGCAGTTAAGACTTATCAGCACATCACTGTAGCTGAGTACACCTTTGCATCCCTCAACAACTGCACGTTTATCAGCGCAAAGTTCAATATGGGGCATAATAAGTTCTGGTAATTCATCGGGCGTGAATCTTTCTATTTTATTCTTAAAACCTTTAGTCATTTTTTCTCACTCCAATCAGTATAATTCTATGAAGAAAGACTTATATAAATGCTGAAAAAAGAAGGTGAAAAATTGAGTGGCGTAAAAGCTTTTTTAAGAAAATACCGACATAGCGCACTGAGGTACATACCTATATTATATATCTTTTTTACTTTTTTATTTCTTCTTCTGCGATTTCCTGAAGAAGCTTCAACAGGCGTTAAGGTCGGCATCAACTTGTGCCTTGAAAGTCTGATTCCGTCCCTTTATCCGTTTATGGTTGCAGTTGAACTGCTGAATTTTACAGGTCTGCTGACAAGAAACAACCGACTGTTCAGTTTTTTTTCTCAAAAGCTTTTCAGATTGCCGTATTCATTCGGCGTTTTCCTTTTGTCTTGCCTTGGTGGCTATCCGGTTGGAGCTATGTGTATTAACGGCCTTGTGAAAAAAGGCGCAATCAGCAAATCGGCAGGGGAGAATATGCTGTTTTTTACTGTGAATCCTTCCCTTAATTTTGCTGTTTCCTTTGTAGGTGCAGTTTTGTACAAAAGCATAAAAGCAGGTGTTGTACTTTATATAAGTAATATTCTTGCATCGTTGATTGTCGGAATAATTATTGGGCGTTTAAAAGCTGAAAATAATCCTGAACAACCGTTACCTTTATGTGAAAATAAAATAAGCTTTTCGGTCGCATTTACTTCATCCGTAAAAAAGGCGGCAGCATCGATGTTTTATATATGTGCTTTTACAGTGCTTTTTTCATCATTGTGTGAGCTTTTCGAAATTATGCCCTTTTCGTTTGAAGTAAAGCTTATTTTGAAATGCATAGCTGAGGTTACCAACGGAATAAATAGTGCATATAGAGTATGTTCTCTGCCTTTTATTGCCTCAATTCTCAGCTTTGGTGGATTATCAGTTGCATTTCAGATTTTTTCTTCACAGACGGAATTTAAGGTCAGTTATCTGAAATTTATTATTGTAAGACTTGTTTCAGCTGCACTGAGTTATTCACTTGCTTCGCTTTTTTTAAGATTTTTTCCCGTGACAGTGAGTACTTTTTCTTCAGAAGCAAACAGTTATGCCGCTCTCACATCTCACTCTGTGCCCGTATCTGTAGGATTGATACTTATGACATTAATTTTTATTGGTGAAGATAGTTTTGTTAAGGCTAAAAGGCTTGACAGAGACTCGTCATAACTGTAAAATGTTATAAAAAAAGCTCAGGAGAATTGATATGTATCAGAATCCATTTATAATTGAAAGAGCTGATCCCTTTATTACCAAAGGAAGCGACGGATATTACTATTTTACGGCATCTTATCCTGCTTATCTTAATGTTGACAGTGGGTACGACAGGATAATTTTAAGAAGAAGCAAAACAGTTGAGGGTCTCAGAACTGCAGAAGAAAAGGTAATATGGTATGCTCATTCTGAAGGAATAATGTCAAAGCATATCTGGGCGCCAGAAATTCACGAAATAGGTGGAAAGTGGTACATTTTCTTTGCTGCAGGTAACAGTGATGACGTTTGGCACATCAGACCTTACATGCTCCGTCTTGAAGGTAACGACCTGATGAATGACAATTGGGTTGAACTCGGCAAAGTAAAAGCTTCAAAAGGCGATACAGTTTCGTTTAACAGTTTTTCACTTGATATGACCCATTTTGAACACAGAGGTAAGCACTATCTTATCTGGGCAGAGATTATCGGTGACTCTTCACTGTTTATGGCTGAAATCAGTTCTGATGAACCCAATCAGCTTATTTCTATGCCTATACTTCTTACAAAACCTGAATTTAAGTGGGAAAAAGTCAACTTCAGAGTGAATGAAGGTGCAAGTGTACTTAAAACAGAGGATAGGGTATACGTGTTCTTTTCTGCTTCAGGTACCGGTGCTGAGTACTGTATGGGTATGCTTTATGCAGACGCTGACAGTGACCTTATGAGTACGGAAAGCTGGACTAAAGTAACAACACCTGTTTTGCAGACAGAAGATCTTATCGGTGAAGCAGGTCCCGGTCATAACAGTTTTGTCACTGACGAAAACGGAAAGCTTCTTCTTGTTTATCATGCAAGACCGGAAAGTCACCTTAAAGGTAAATGCGGAACTTATTGCAGTGAATCGCTTTACGATCCTTGCAGACACGCAAGAATCAGAGCAGTTAAGTTTGATGACGAAGGAGTTCCGATGTTGAAACAACAGTGTAAAATATTTTTAATAAAAATGAAAAAGTTTGAGAAAACCTCTTGACAAATCTCTACATTATGCTATAATAGGCAAGTCGTTAAGAGACATCCGGGTGTGGCGCAGCTTGGTAGCGCGCTTGACTGGGGGTCAAGAGGCCGCAGGTTCAAGTCCTGTCACTCGGACCAGTCGAAGAAGAACTGCTTGAGAGAGCGGTTCTTTTTTTTGTTTATGCGGCCGATTGACCCCCGGGGGTCAGGCATCATCACCGAAGCGCTCCCAGTGGGAGATGAAGCGAGGTTATGATGGCGCAGCGGTCAAAGTTCATAGGCGCTCCAAGCCGTAATGAACTTTGGGAACCGCAAATGGTAGCCGCAGTGGGAGTCCTGTCACTCGCACCAGTCGAAAGAGATTACTTGAAAGAGTAGTCTCTTTAATTTTTTTGTCGTACACATATGAGCAGTCTTCGAATTTTTTACCATAATCCGAATTAACACAATTTTAACATTTTTTTGTGTTAATTTGGATTTTTTCACTTTAAACTGACCTTGTAATTTGAGTGACAGGTGTGGAACTACGAATAACTTGAAAAAACGTACAGGTTATCTAGGAAATTTAAAGCTTATTTTATGCTTCAGCCTTGATAAGTCTGATATAGTTAACTGACATACTTCTCCTTCCATTATATACGTCCCCTCTAACGGCAAAAAGGCAACGAAAAACTCGTTGTCTTTTTGCCGTTGTTGAAAAATAGTGTTATAATATGATATTATAAATTAAACTTTAACAAAAGGTTGGTGTTAAAATGGCTGAAAAAATTATGATAATTGACGACGAGCAGGATATTATATTTTTGCTTCGTGATTTCTTTCTTCTTAATGATTACGAGGTTATTACAGCCTTCGATGTTTCTGAAGCGACAGAAAAGCTTAGTGAAAACCCTGATTTGATTTTGCTCGATATCAATATGCCTGCAAAGAACGGGCTTGAGTTTTGTAAACAGATACGCAGTCAGACACAGTGTCCTATAATTTTCCTTACGGCAAGAGCTGATGAGACAGATATTATTGCAGGTCTGAATGTGGGTGGTGATGATTACATAACAAAACCATTCAATATCCGCGAGCTGTTGGGTCGTGTGCAGGCGCATTTGCGCAGAGAAAAAAGAGTAAGGGATATTGTTGATCCTGAAAAAGACGGATTAAAAATCAATTATTCAGGTATGAGTGTTTATGTAAACGGTGCGCCCGTTTACTTTACAAAAACTGAATTTGAAATTATTGGGTTTCTTTCTCTTCATCCGGGTCAGGTTTTCAGCAGAGAAAAGATTTATGAAAATGTTATCGGTTTTAATGCTGACGGTGACAATACGGTTATAACCGAGCATATAAGAAAAGTCCGAAAAAAGTTTTTGGATGCAGGTGGCAAGTCTTATATTGAAACGGTCTGGGGGTTAGGTTACAGATGGATAAAATAAATGTCTCGAATTTTCGAAGAAACATTAAAATGAGGCCGTCATTCTTTATTTATGTTATTATTTATCTTCTGATTGCCCTTGCACTTTCAGTAATTACAGTACATGTAGTTGATACATTCGTGTCAACGGTTTCGGTTTTCTATATTGACGGCAACGAAGATATTGACAGAATTAATGAAGACCATGACGAGGATGTTTATATAGCAGTTGAAATGATTGACGAGGATTTCAACGACGATGACTCAGATGCAATTTTGTTTTACAGCAGAAACTGGATTGTAATAGCGATGCTTATTATGTATTTTCTGCTTGCAGTTCTGATTTCGGCGCACACCTTCTTCAGAAATAAAATGAATATTCCATTGACCCAGCTTGAAAACGCTGCACAGAAAATTTCAGAGAAAAATCTGGATTTTGAAATTGAATATTCAGGTAATGATGAAATGGGAAAGCTTTGCGAATCTTTTGAAATAATGAGACAGCAACTCATAAAAAACAATATCGAGATGTGGAATATGATTGATGAGCAAAAAAGAGTACAGCGTATCCTGGCTCACGATATCAGAACACCATTGACGGTAACAAAGGGTTATACTGATATTCTGCTCGAGTATATCCCTAAGGGAAAATGTACTCAGGAGAAAATACTTGAAACGCTTGAGTGTATTAACAGAAATACAATGCGCCTTGAAAATTTTGTAAACCGTATAAGCGATATGCAAAGGCTTGATGAGATGAAGATTTGCAAAGAAATTACGGATGTTCATTCACTATTTAAGACATTGAAAGAAAACGCCATGATTATCTGTAAGGAGAAGAAGTTGATATTTATAAGTGAAACCGACTGCGAAATTGCAATAACCGACAGTACAGTAATAGAACAGATAATTACAAATCTCATATCAAATGCAGTCAGATATGCAAAAAATGAAGTAAAACTCAATTGCAAATGTGAAGAAGGAGGCTTCTTCATAACTGTATTGGATGACGGTGACGGGTTTTCTGAAGAGGCACTTAAGTATGCTACGGAGCCTTATTACACCGAAGAGGATAAAAATAAAGGTGTACATTACGGTCTGGGACTTGCAATATGCAAGGAGTTGTGCGAAAAGATGGGCGGAAAGATAAGCTGCTGCAATAACGGTGGAGCGATGATTTCGGTTGAGCTTTGAGATAATAATAGAAAACGACGAACTTCAGCTGAAATTCGTCGTTTTTTTTGGCGGAGAGTCAGGGATTCGAACCCTGGGTGAGTTTCCCCACACAGCATTTCGAGTGCTGCACCTTCGACCACTCGGACAACTCTCCGTAATGTGCAATATTTTAACAGATTAAATTTGTTTTGTCAACCGCAAAATTGACTATTGACACAAATAAAAATATCTCTATAATTATATAGTATAATTTTTTCGCAAAGGAGACAAAAAGAAATGTCCAATCCCAAAGTTAAAGTAACAATGGAAAACGGGGGAGAATACACAATTGAGCTTTACCCCGAATTTGCACCTGCAACCGTTGCCAACTTCCTCAAACTCGTAAACAGCGGCTTCTATAACGGTCTTACCTTCCACAGAGTTGTAGACAACTTTATGGCTCAGGGCGGCGATCCCGACGGAACAGGCTGCGGCGGCAGCGACGAAACAATTATGGGTGAATTCGCCTCAAACGGCTTTACTCAGAACAAGCTCAGCCATTCACGTGGCGTTATCTCTATGGCAAGAAGTATGAACAAAAATTCAGCGTCCAGTCAGTTCTTCATCTGCTACGGCGATTGCAGCTTCCTTGACGGCGATTATGCTGCTTTCGGTAAGGTTACCGACGGTATGGATGTAGTTGATGCATTCTGTGGTGTTGAAAGAACTTTCAACTCAATGGGTGAGTACGCAGAGCCTAAAGAGCCTCTCAGAATCAAAGAAATGACCGAGATTAAATAATTTACAAAAAAATACAGATTTTTTTCATAAAGCCCTTGACTAATGCTTGCGAGTATGGTAAACTACTCGTACCTCTTGCAGAGGGCTTTATTTTTGTGCCCTGAAATAGAGGGAGGCCTTAAGCGGTTTAAACGCAGTTCTTGTTGCTGTGTTTAGGCTTTGAAATTTCCGATAATGGAGGTGCCGTTCATGAGAGTAAAAATTACTTTATCTTGCACAGAGTGCAAACAGCGCAATTACAACACAATGAAAAACAAGAAGAACAATCCTGATAGGTTGGAGATGAACAAGTATTGCAGATTCTGCAAGAAGCACACTCTCCACAAAGAAACCAAATAATTTAGCGGGAGGAAAGAATAATGGCTGATAAAGAAAAGAAGTCAGTTCAGGATTCAAAGGTTGAAAAGGCCACAACCGATGAAGCTAAAGCTGCCCAGAAAGTTGCCAAGGCTGCTAAAGGCGCCGGCAAAAAAGACAAGCCAAACTTCTTCGCCCGTGCAGGCAAGGGCTCCAAGAAATTCTTTAAGGATTTCAAAGGTGAATGCAAGAAAATTGTATGGCCCGATGCACAGACAGTTCTTAAAAGCACAGGTATCGTAATCCTCGTTGTTGCTATTGTAACAATTATCGTTCTCGGTATCGACTCAGCTCTTTCAGCAGGTGTCAAGGGTCTCAAGAACCTTGCTACCGGCGAAACAGAAACAACAACTTCTGCTGTTTCCGATGAGCATGATCACGACCACGACCACGAAGGTGAGGAAGACGAGGCTGAAGCTGAAGAAACCACCACTGCAAAAGCAGAGGAAAAGGAAACTGAAGCTGAGGCCGAAGAAACAACTGCTGCTGAAAAGACAGAATAATGGCGGTTAATTGGAGGTGTAGAAATGGCTGAGAATGCCAGATGGTTTGTAGTACACACCTACTCAGGCTACGAAAACAAGGTAGCCTCAAACATCATTACGGTTGTTGAAAACCGTAAGATGCAGGATCAGATTTTTGAAGTAAGAATCCCTACCGAAACCGTAACAGAAATCAAGGACGATAAAGTCCGTGAGGTTGAGCGTAAGCTTTTCCCGGGTTATGTAATGGTAAAGGTTGCCTGCATCTATAAGAAAAAAAGTGAATTTGATGACGAAGAGCTGTCAATGACAGACGAAGCTTGGTATGTTATCAGAAACACAAGAGGCGTTACGGGATTTGTCGGTCCCGGAAGCAAACCCGTTCCTCTTACCGATGATGAAGTTATTAAGCTCGGTATTGAAAAGAGAACGGTTGAGGTCAACTACAAGGTAGGCGACTTCGTAAATATCTTAAGTGGCCCATTTGACGGCTACAGCGGTATCGTAGACTCAATTGACCTTGATAAGGAAATTGTTGTTGTTATGATATCGATGCTCGGCAGAGAAACTCCTGTTGAGCTTGGTCTTAACCAGATTGAAGTAAACGAAATCTGAGTTAACTGAACGCTATAATTCACGGCTATGCCGTTTATTATGACGAGGGAATTTCGGTTCCCTGTGGGAGATTTGTAAATCTTATGCAAATCGCCATCAACCACATAAATTTGGAGGTGCAAAAAATGGCTCAAAAAGTTGTAGGTTTAATCAAGCTCCAGATTCCTGCAGGTAAGGCTACTCCGGCACCGCCTGTTGGTCCGGCTCTCGGTCAGCACGGTGTTAACATCATGGCTTTCACAAAGGAATTCAATGAGCGCACAAAGAATGATATCGGTCTTATTATCCCCGTAGTAATCACAGTTTACGCTGACCGTACATTCTCATTCGTAACAAAGACACCGCCCGCAGCAGTTCTTATTAAAAAGGCTTGCGGTATCGAAAGCGGTTCAGGCGTACCTAACAAGACAAAGGTCGCAACAATCACTAGTGAACAGGTCAGAAAAATTGCTGAGCAGAAGATGCCCGACCTCAATGCTGCAAGTGTTGAAGCAGCTATGAGTATGATCGCAGGCACAGCTCGCAGTATGGGCATCGTAGTCGCTGACTAATTGCTTCCAAGTGGGAGGAAGAATCCGATTACACCACTTCTATAGGAGGATGAAAGACAATGAAACATGGTAAAAAATATGTCGAAGGCGCAAAGCTTGTAGACAAATCAAATCTTTATGATCCTGCGGAAGCTCTTGAATTAGCTATTAAGACTGCTACCGCAAAATTCGATGAAACAATTGAAGCTCACATCCGTCTCGGCGTTGACTCACGTCATGCTGATCAGCAGGTTCGTGGCGCAGTTGTTCTTCCCAACGGAACAGGTAAGTCTGTTCGTGTTGCTGTATTCGCTAAGGGCGATGAAGCAAAAGCAGCTGAGGCTGCAGGCGCAGAAGTTGTAGGCGCTGAAGACCTCGTTGCAAAAATTCAGGGCGAAGGCTGGATGGAATTCGATGTTGCTATTGCGCATCCCAGCATGATGGGCCTTGTAGGTCGTCTCGGTAAGGTTCTCGGTCCCCGTGGCCTTATGCCTTCACCCAAGGCTGGTACTGTAACTCCCAACGTAGCTCAGGCTGTTACTGAAGCTAAGGCAGGTAAGATTGAGTACCGTCTTGACAAAACAAACATTATCCACTGTCCTATCGGCAAGGCTTCTTTCGGTACAGAAAAGCTTCAGGAGAACTTCAATACTCTTCTTGATGCTGTTATCAAAGCTAAGCCCGCAGCTGCAAAGGGTCAGTACATCCGCTCATGCGTTGTTGCTTCAACAATGGGCCCCGGCGTGAAGATCAACCCTAACAAGGTTGGTACTGCTGCTGCCGAAGCAAAATAAAATTATTTTAAATAATGCTTGACAAAGTGTAAACTTTGTGGTATTATAGCTAAGCTGTCCAGCCCTAAGACAGCAGGTGTCAGACTTAAAGGCTTTAAGCCGCCTGCCGAGGAACGGAGCATAATTACATTGGATTTAATCTGATATAACTATGTCACCCTTTCTCTCGGTATGAGGGAAAGGGTTTTATTTATTCTGACAACAAGGGTAAAAATATTTCAGGAGGTGAATTCATTTGCCAAGCGTACAGGTTTTAGAACAGAAAAAGCAGGTTGTTGCTGATCTCGTTGAAAGACTTAACGGTTCATGTGCCGGCGTTATTGTTGACTACAAGGGTATCAATGTTGAAGACGATACAAAGCTCCGTAAGGAACTTCGTGAAGCTGGTGTTAACTACACAGTAGTTAAGAACACACTTCTCAAGCGTGCTATTGCTGAAACAGAACTCGGCGGTCTCGATGCAGTTCTCGAAGGAACATCCGCTCTCGCAACTAGTGCAGATGATTATGTTGCTGCTGCTCGCATTCTCAGCAAGTTTGCAGACACACACAAGAATTTCGAAATTAAGAACGGTTTCATCGACAAGGAAGTTATTGATGTTGCTAAGATTTCAGGTCTTGCTAAGCTTCCCTCAAAAGAAATCCTTCTTGCAAACGTTCTCGGTGCTTTCCAGGCACCCATCGCAGCATTCGCTCGTGCTATCCAGGCTATCGTAGACAAGGATGGCGCTCCTGCAGAAGAAGCTGCACCTGCTGAAGCTCCCGCTGAAGCATAATCAAACTTTAAAAATTATCAAAATTTGGAGGTAAATTACCATGGCATCAGAAAAAATTACTGCTATCATTGAAGAACTTAAGGCTCTCACAGTTCTTGAACTCTCAGAACTCGTACACGCTGTAGAAGACGAATTCGGCGTATCAGCTGCTGCTGCAGTTGTAGCTGCTGGCCCCGTTGCTGCTGAAGGCGGCGCTGCTGCAGAAGAAAAGACAGAATTTGACCTTGAACTTACAGAATGCGGCGCTAACAAGATCGCTGTTATCAAGGTTGTTCGTGAACTCACAGGTCTTGGCCTTAAGGAAGCTAAGGAAGCTGTTGACGGCGCTCCCAAAGTACTTAAGGAAGCAATGTCAAAGGATGACGCTGAAGCTGCTGTTAAGAAGCTCGAAGAAGCTGGCGCTAAGGCTACTCTTAAATAAGTTAATACTTATAAGATTAAAACCTCCGATTCGTTCGGAGGTTTTTGCTATATAAAAAACACTGCAGAATTAGGAGTTCTGCAGTGTTTCCAGTTCCTCCATAGCGTCAAGGAGAAGAATCTCTTTTTCGTCAATTTGCTCCTGAAGCTCAGTAAGTTTTACATAGTCACTGATATTTTCTTCCTTCTGAATTTCAGTCTGAAGCTCATCAAGCTCCTTTTCAAGCTTTTCAATGAGCGCTTCAGCTTTTTTTATTGCACGTTCACGTTTTGCTTTTTCTTTGCCGGGAGTAGTGTAGTTACGCTTAGATTTAATAGGGGAGACATCTTTAATTTCAGCTTCCTTGGGCTTAGAAAGATATTCCTCATATTCGTCATAGCCGTACTCAAACCACTTTGTTTCGCTGTTTTCGAAAGAAAGAATGTGATGCGCAACCTTCTTAACAAAATATCGGTCGTGGGAAACGAAGAGGAGAGTACCCGAGTAATTCTGAAGCATAGTTTCAAGCGTCTCTTTGCCTAAGATATCCATATGGTTGGTAGGTTCATCAAGGATGAGAAAGTTAGGCTTTTTCTTGAAAATCTTACAGAGCGCAAGGCGAACTCTTTCACCACCTGAAAGCATATCAACAGTTTTAAAAACATCGTCTCCTGTAAACAAAAAGGCTCCTAAGGCACTTCTTGCTTCGAAGTTAGTAAGATGGGGGAATGCAGAGAGAAAATCGTCTAAAACCGTGCTTTTGCTTGTGAATTGAGCCATCTGCTGGTCAAAGTAGCCGATTTTTACATTGCCGCCGATAATAAAAGAACCGTCGAGGGAGGGGACAGTACCCACAATTGTTTTAAGCAGTGTGGATTTACCCTGACCATTGCCGCCGATTATGCCAACGTGCTGACCTTTTTTTATGTCAAAGTTTACCTTTGAAAGCTCCTTCGTATATCCTATGCTTAAATCTCTCACGGTGAGAACGTCTTTAACGCTCTGAAATTCAGGCTCGAACTCAGCATGGAAGGTGCGGTTGTCGTAGCATTCAGGCTTTTCAATAAGCTCCATACGCTCAAGATACTTAATCTTGGATTGTGCCATAGCAGCCTTGTTTGCTTTATAACGAAACTTCTCTATAAGCTCGTTAAGGCGGGCAATTTCCTTTTGTTGCTCTTCGTAGTCACGAATCTGCTGCTGGCGGACAAGAGCCTTCTGCTCGGTAAATTTGGTGTAATTTCCGTGGTATCTGTGCGTTTTTCCGTGTTCAATTTCATAGATTTCATTTACGGTTTTGTCAAGGAACATACGGTCGTGAGAAACAATGACAACAGCCTTTTTGTAAGTTGAAAGATATTCTTCAAGCCATGTGACGGCATCAACATCAAGGTGATTTGTAGGCTCGTCAAGAAGAAGCAAATCGGGCTTTGACAAAAGAAGCTTCAGAAAAGCGATTTTTGTTCGCTGACCGCCTGAAAAATCAGTGAGAGGCTTGTGTTTTTCAGCATCAGTAAAGCCGAAACGCTTAATGGCAGCCTCGTATTCCTTTTCAAAATAAAAGCCGCCATCAAGAGTAAATCTGTCCAGTAGGGCAGTATAGGAGGAAATGTTCTCCTCCGTAGGGTTCTTGTCCATTTCCTCCTGCAATACAGCAAGTCTTTCTTTCATGGTGAGAATGTCGCCGTAGGCACTGCGTATTTCCTGAAGCATGGAGACGGAGTCATCCTTAAAAGTAATCTGACTCAGGGAGCCGATAACGGGTTTACCGGAAATTATGTGGTACCCAACGTTGTCAGGGTCATCCTTTACAATCTGTAGCTCACCGGCAATAAGACGAAGGAGCGTTGTTTTGCCACAACCGTTACGACCAACAACACCGATTTTGCTTTCGGTGTTGATTTCTATATTCACTTTCTTTAAAATCGGCTGACCTGACAAATCAACGGTGCCGTTCTGAATTTTAATCTGCATTTTATTGTTCCTTAAAGTTTGATTGATAGGATAGATTTTATCATATAACTGGAATTTTATCAAGTGAAGTCGATTTATAAATTTAATTGAATAAGGGTTAAGAAAAATTTTTGGAATATATAAATAGGGAGTTGTGAACTTTTATATATTATGTACTATACAAAATGTATATTTTCTATAGTAGAGGGGACTTTTAAAAGCAAAAAGCAAAATGCTGAATGTAAAATACTGGCGATACGGTTAGGTTCAGTCTTTATCGTCGATTGGTTATAATATTGAAACTTCTGCGTTTTATATGAAATATATGAATAGCTTATTGTTATGCTGATAAATCTGATTAATAGCTCCTTAATTGATTATAATAATATTGATTTTTTAACCGTTTAACTGATTTATGTTTAATGATTACTGGATTGTATTAGATGAATCTATTTATGATAAATATTTCAAAAAAACCGTTTGATAGAAATTTTTCTTACAACCGTTTCATCATTCCAAAAAATTCCATCAAATGCCGTTTAATCAGTTTTTTATAAACATACTCAGAATCATTAAGTAAATTTCTATTAAATGGCAGTTGTTCAGTTTTTCTACAACATACATAGCCTTGTTGGAAGAATTTCTGTTAAATGCCGTTTAACCAGTTTTCTTCTGAAATACACAGCATCGTTCTGAAAAATTCCATTGAACAGCAAAATTCAGTGCTTAAGCATATCTTGCTAAAAAAGGCACTTTTAAATTAATTTTGCTAAATCACTTGACAAATCGAAAATATTTTGTATAGTTGATAATGTGATAGAATTTATTTTGTATAGTTGAACTTAATTGTTTCGTCAGTAATTTTGCATTTTGCGTTTAAATCCGGAGGTTTTCTTATGGCAAATACGGTTAACAAAAATTTACTTCCGCCACTTGTTGTGGAATACATAAATGAACTGCTTGTAATAAAAGCAAGCTCAAAGCTTACGGTTGATGAGTATCTTTCCGACCTGAGGCTGTTTTTCAGATTCCTTATATCAAACGATAAAGGACTTGACTCCCCTGATAAATTGCCGGACGATTTTGATATGTCATATATTAATACTGATTATATCGGAAAAATCACACTGAAGGATATTAACAATTTTTTAACATATTGCGGAAGTGACCGTTCAAATTCAGCAAATACACGAGCAAGAAAAGCTTCGTCAATTCGTGGATTTTTTAAGTATATTGCAGATAAAATGCAGTATATCGACCATAATCCTGCTACTCAGCTTCAGGTTGCGCCCTCAAAGAAAAAGCTGCCTAAATACCTGACTTTAGAGCAAAGTATAGAGCTTCTCAACAGCGTAAAAGATCCCAATAAAGAGCGTGATTACTGTATACTTACCCTTTTTCTTAACTGTGGTCTGCGTCTTGCTGAGCTGGTCAGTCTTGATATAAACGATATAGATTTTAATGAAAGCACTATGATTGTTACCGGTAAGGGCGATAAAGAAAGAATTGTTTATCTCAACAAGGCTTGTATCGACTCAATAAAAAGCTATCTTGCAGTAAGACCGCACGATAAGGTTGAACCCAAAGATAAAAATGCCCTTTTCCTTTCAAGACTTAACAAACGTATGGGCAGACAGGCTGTGCAGCTTATGGTTTACCATTATTTAAAAGAAATCGGTCTCGACGGTCAGCATTATTCTGTACATAAGCTCCGACACACAGCAGCAACTCTTATGTATCAGCACGGCGGTGTAGATGTTCTTGTATTAAAAGATATGCTTGGTCATGAAAACCTCGTCACAACTGAAATTTATACACATCTTGAAAACAAGCAGCTTCGAGAGGCAGCAAAAAGTAATCCTTTAAGTAAAGAATTCAAAAAGTCAGAAAACAAATAAGTCACTGAAAATACTGACAGTTAAAAGTGTTATAACATTACTCAATAGTATGATGACCGTGCTGACAGAAAATTTCAAAGCAAAATCTTTGATTTCAGCTGTACTCTCCCCTCTTGCGCTTTTGATATTTTCTGCAAGAAATCTGCTTAATGTATAACTGCTTTGAGTCATCAGCAGTACACCGAAAAGGTTGATAATTTCACCTATTAAAAAAACAAGGAAAACATATTCTGCACCCTTAAGTCCATATTCAAAGTAAAGGTGCGAAAATAAAAGTGTTGGTGCAAGTGATTTTATATATGTCAGGATGAAGCAGAACGGATAACCGATTGCAGAAAAACTGAAGATCAGCATCATAAAAATATAAGGCAGCTCTGAAACTATCAGCCCGGATAGTATTTCAAGGCTGCTTTTTTGTGTGTAGTCGCTGAAGAAGCTTATAAAAAGGCTGAAAATATCGTTATAGAGACTTTCTTTAATAAAACAGTATAGCAAGGTGCCTGAAATAAAACCGCTGAAAACGGTAAAAACCGAGAAAAATAAAGAAGCCTTGAATTCAGGCAGCTTACTATTTTTTTTGTGAGGATTTACAATTACGGCGCTTACCTTCATTTCTTTACCCGTTTTGCTTTTTGTTTCATATTGACTCCAATTATACCGCCTGCCGCTGCTGCAAGTATCGAAACAAGTACGCTGATTAATATATTGATGTCAAAAGAAAAAGAGTTAAGTATCAGTGATAAAATTATAAACAGAAGCAGTGTGGGTAAAACGTAAATTATTCCTGTTATCATACCTTGTTGCCTTTTGATTTTGCCCGAAATAAAACCTGAAAGAAAATTGCCGAAAGCCATTATACCCAGTAAAACAGTAAAATTGTTTGATTTTTGAAGGTCAGTATAAACAGAAATAACTGAAGATAAACACACTAAAATCCACATAAGCACAAACGGAAATATAAACAGAAAAACAGTTTGCTTTTTACTTTTTAATTCTGCACTTTTTCGGGTAGTTTTTGCCATAAAAAAATAACCTCCTCATTTTCATCTGTTCAATGAATATGAGGAGTATCACTTTAATTATTACTGATTATCAGTCTTCGTTCTTCTTTGACTTAGCAGCTTTCTTTTCAGCCTTTGCTTTTTCCTGAGCAGCCTTAGCAGCTTCTCTTTCTGCAGCAACTCTTTCCATAGCTGAATTGTTCTGCTGAACAGCCCAACGAGTGATAAGCATTCTTGTTCTGTCAGCACCTGTTTCAATTACAAGATTATTTTCCTTAACTGAAACAACCTTACCACAGATACCGCCAATTGTTGTGATTTCGTCGCCGATGTCAACTGCGTTGCGCATTTCCTGTTCTTCTTTCTGACGCTTCTTCTGAGGACGAATCATCATAAAGTACATAAGTGCGAACATGGCAACCATCATAATAATCATTGAATACTGTGAGCCGCCTGCTGTGCTGCCTGCAGCTGTTGCTTCTAATAAATACATTTTAGTATTCCTCCAATAAAAATATTTCAATAAAGTATAGCAAAATTATATTCTTTTGTCAAGAAGATCGACATATTTTTCCTTGAACTCAGCGAATTCATCATTATCGAGTGCTTCTCTGATTTTTTCCATAAGTGTGTTATAAAAATAAAGGTTATGCATAACGCAAAGACGCATAGCAAGCATTTCCTTTGCTTTGAACAGATGTCTTATATAGGAGCGAGAGAAGTTTCTGCAAGTAGGACAATCACAGAGAGGATCAATGGGCTGACTGTCTCTTTCATACTTTTTGTTGTTGATGTTAATTATACCGTTCCAGGTGTTGAGGTGACCGTGACGGGCGTTACGGCTAGGCATAACACAGTCAAAAAGGTCAACTCCCCTGCTTACACCTTCAATGATATTTCCGGGAGAACCAACACCCATAAGGTAGCGGATTTTATCTTTGGGCATATAAGGTTCAACAGCCGAAATCACACGGTACATATCCTCCTTAGGCTCACCTACCGCAAGCCCACCGATTGCGTAGCCGTCTAGATTTAGTTCAGCTATTTCCTTCATATTCTCGATTCTCAGATCTTCAAAAGTACAACCCTGATTGATACCGAAAAGAAGCTGATTTTTGTTAATAGTTTCAGGCAGCGAATTGAGTCTTTCCATTTCAGTTTTGCAACGCTTGAGCCATCTTACAGTTCTTTCGCAGCTTTTTTTTGCGTACTCATAAGTAGCCGGGTTTTCAACACATTCGTCAAATGCCATAGCAATTGTTGAACCTAAGTGTGACTGAATCTGCATACTTTCTTCAGGTCCCATAAAAATTCGTCTGCCGTCAACGTGTGAAGCAAAGGTAACACCCTCTTCGCTTATTTTGCGAAGTCCTGACAGTGAGAAAACCTGAAAACCGCCGCTGTCTGTAAGAATAGGTGCCTTCCACTGAGTAAATTCGTGAAGTCCGCCCATATCGTATACAAGCTCATCGCCCGGTCTTACGTGAAGGTGGTAAGTGTTACTGAGCATAACCTGACACTTGATTTCCTTCAGGTCAATTGCCGAAAGAGCACCTTTGATTGCACCGCAGGTTGCAACGTTCATAAATGCAGGTGTCTGTACCGTGCCGTGAACCGTTTTGAACTCACCACGTCTTGCTGTACCGTTATTTTTTATAAGAGTATACATAAGACACCCTCCTTATCTTATAAACACTGCGTCGCCAAAGGAGAAAAATCTGTATTTCTCTTCAACTGCAATTTTATAGAAATTCATTGTATTTTCATAGCCACAGAAAGCACTTACAAGCATAATCAGTGTGCTTTCAGGCAGATGAAAATTAGTAATGAGCGCATCAATGCACTTAAACTTATAGCCGGGATAAATGAAAATATCAGTATTACCTTCTGCTTCTTCAATTTTACCGTTGAAGGTTGCAACCGATTCAAGAGTACGGCAGCTTGTAGTGCCCACTGCAATTACTCTTCTTCCGTTTTTTTTGGTTTCGTTAATGAGGTCAGCTGTTTCTTTCGGTAACCAATAATGCTCTGAGTGCATAGTATGTTTTGAAATATCGTCAACCTTTACGGGGCGGAAAGTACCAAGCCCTACATGGAGCGTTACGTAACCGATTTTAACTCCTTTTAATCTGATTTTCTCGAGAAGTTCATCGGTAAAATGAAGTCCTGCAGTGGGAGCTGCAGCGGAGCCAAGCTCTTTTGAATAAACAGTCTGATAGCGTTCCTGATCATCGAGAGTTTCTGTAATATAGGGAGGTAAAGGCATTTGACCGATCTGATCGATAACATTATAAAAATTTCCTTCATAACGGAATTTCACAAGTCTGTTTCCGCCTTCAAGCACATCAATTACATCTGCTTCGAGAAGTCCGTCACCAAAAGTGAAAGATGTCCCCGGCTTTGCTCTCTTGCCGGGACCGGTTATGCATTCCCATAAGTCATCGCCTTTTGTGTTGAGAAGAAGAAATTCAACTCTTGCGCCGGTTTCTTTCTTTGTACCGAACATTCTTGCAGGAAGGACACGGGTATTGTTTACAATAAGGCAGTCACCTTCCTGAAGCTCGTCGATAATATCATAGAAATGACCGTGCTTAATGTCACCCTTTTCTTTGTCTACAACGAGAAGTCTTGAGTGGTCACGAGGTTCAACAGGATGCTGAGCAATAAGCTCCTTTGGCAAATCATAGAAAAAATCTGATGTATTCATAATTTAATTACCGAAAAAACACTTCCGGTATTTCCTTTCTCACTTTTTTCTATTGACTAATCAAATAATAAGTGATAATATATAAAAGTTATTAACTATTATAGTGCATAATGCTGAATTTGGCAACAGTTTTAGGCAAAATAATACGTTGAATTTTTTGATAAAACAGAGGTGTAATTATGAAAAAGTATAATGTAGGTATTATCGGTGCTACAGGTATGGTAGGTCAGAGATTTGCTACAATTCTCGCTGACCACCCTTGGTTTAATGTGACTCTTCTTGCAGCTTCTTCACGTTCAGCAGGTAAGACCTTCAAGGAGGCTGTCGGTGACAGATGGAGAATTGCTGAACCTATGCCCGAAAAACTCGCTGACCTTATTATCAAGGATGCAACTGCTGATATGGAAGAAATTGCTTCTTCAGTTGATTTTGTATTCTGCGCAGTTGATATGAAAAAGGACGAAATCAGAGCGCTTGAAGAAGCTTATGCAAAGCTTGAATGTCCCGTAGTTTCAAACAACAGTGCACACAGAGGTACTGCTGACGTTCCTATGGTAGTGCCTGAAATCAACGCTGACCACATTAAGGTAATTGAAGGCCAGAGAAAGCGTCTTGGTACAAAGAGAGGTTTTGTTGCAGTAAAGAGTAACTGCTCACTTCAGAGCTATGTGCCCGCTATTTATCCTCTTGACAAGGAGTATGGAGTAAAGGAAGTTCTTGTATGCACATATCAGGCAATTTCAGGTGCAGGTAAGACCTTTGATTCATGGCCTGAAATGGTGGACAATGTTATCCCCTACATCGGTGGCGAAGAAGAAAAGAGTGAACAGGAGCCTCTCAAAATCTGGGGTAAGGTTGAAAACGACGTAATCGTTAATGCTGCTAAGCCTGCTTTCACGGCACAGTGCATCAGAGTTCCCGTTTCAGATGGTCATATGGGTGCGGTATTTATGCGTTTTGAAGATGGCAAAAAGCCCTCAAAGGAAGAAATCATCAAGGTTTGGGAAAACTACAGTGGCAAAGCTCAGGAATTAGAGCTTCCCTCAGCTCCCAAAAAGTTCCTTCACTACTTCACCGAGGACAATATGCCTCAGACAAAGCTCAACCGTAACCTTGAAGGCGGCATGGCGGTTTCAATCGGCAGACTCCGCGAAGACAGTCAGTACGACTACAAATTTGTATGCCTTTCACACAACACACTTCGTGGTGCTGCAGGCGGTGCAGTTCTTCTTGCTGAACTTCTCTGTGCAGAAGGATATATGGATTAATGAAAGATACACCGGACGTTTAAATATGTCCGGTGTTTTATTTTTTTGCTTTTTCAGGGAGGATATTTATGAAATCCATCTTTATCGGGTGTGGCACTGCTCTTGTAACACCCTTTCATAAGGACGGAAAAATTGATTATGAATGTTTCATAAAGCTCATAGAATTTCAAATTTCAAACGGTACAGATGCTATTATAGTTTGCGGTACAACAGGTGAAGGGTCAACTCTTACGGTTGAGGAAAAGCTCAAACTATTCGAGGTTGCCGTTAAAACAGCCAATAAGAGAGTGCCGATAATTGCAGGTACAGGAAGTAATAGTACATCATTTGCTTTAAATCTAGGAAAAGAGGCTGAAAATTGCGAAATTGATGCACATCTGATTGTAACACCGTATTATAACAAAACCTCTCAGAGGGGCATTGTTGAGCATTATTATACCTTGGCAGATAATCTGAGCAAACCGGTTCTTGTTTATAATGTTCCCTCACGAACAGGCGTAAACATTTCCCCGGAAACATATAAAACTTTAGCAATGCACAACAACATTATCGGTGTAAAAGAGGCTGATTCTGATATGAGTAAGCTTGCAAAAAGTATTTATCTTACAGAGAATAAGCTTACATTTTATGTAGGCAACGATGATCTGATTACCGTTGCTTCTTCTCTTGGCGCAAAAGGTGTAATTTCAGTGCTTTCTAATATTGCTCCGAAGTTTACAAGCGAAATGATAAAAGCTGCAATTAGAGGGAAAACGGCAAAATCTGCAGATATGCAGAAAAAAGCAATTGATTTAATAATCGCTCTTTTCAGCGATGTAAATCCAATACCTGTTAAAGAAGCCATGGCTTATCTTGGTTTATGCGAAAATACAATGCGTCTGCCGCTGTGTGAAATGACAACTGCTTTGAAAAACAAACTGTATGATATACTTGAAAACCATAAAGATATTATATACTGAAAACTCCCCCGGATTTTTTCCGAGGGAGTTAATTATCAGACTGAATTATTCAGCGTTGTTGATTGTTGTGTACATAAAGTACTTGTAGCCGAGAGGATTGCTGTAGAAGCCTTCAACTCTTTCGTCAAGCATATAAGTGTCTGTGTAGTAGTAGATAGGAGTGATACAACCTGTATCCATAATCATATCTTCTGCAAGGTGCATAAGTGCATAGCGTGTTTCGGCATCCGTGCAAGCCTTGATTTCTGAAATAAGAACATCATAGGTTTCTGCCCAGGTTCTGTCAGCAACCTTGTATTCAATGCCGTAAGGAGTAAGATCAAGGTCATACATCTTAAGGTTCTTGTGAGCACCCTTACCATACTGGATATCGTTGTTACCTGAATTTGAAAGCCACATATCAAGGTAGCAGATGGGGTCGTAGTAGTCAGCAACCCAACCGTTACGAGCTACTGAATAATCGCCGTTCTTACGTGTATCAAGGAAGGTGTTCCATTCCTGGTTTGTAAGTTCCATATTGATACCAACTGTTGCAAATGCGTTCTGAATGTATTCAGCAATTGCCTTGTGGTTGTCAGCAGTGTTGTAGATATAGTAAAGAGTGGGAATGTCTGTGAACTTCTGTGAAGCTTCGTCGAAGTTGTAGTACTTCTTGAGAATTTCCATTGCTGAAGCATAGTTAGCTTCGATTGCTTCTGAAGCAACATCATAGTAGCCGTTGAAAGCGTCGTCTTTTGAACCTGCAGCTTCATAGAACTGTGACCCGTCAGCATCTGTAAGACCCATTGATACGAATGATGAAGCGGGAACCTCGCCTGCCTTTGAAACTTCGTTTACAATGTAGTTTCTGTCAAGAAGAAGACCAAAAGCCTTTCTGATTTCCTGTCTTGCAACTTCAGCTTCAACACCCTTGAGCTCTGAGCCTTCGGGAAGAAGTTCTTCATTAATGTTCCAGCTTACATAATATGTGCCGAGCTGGCCTTCAACAAAGTATTCATCCGGATAATCAGCCTTGAGAGCTGTCATTTCGTTTGTGGGAACATCATCGATAAGAAGCCAGTCGCTGTTCTTGAAGTTGGTGAGCATATTGTTTGCGTTGTCTGAAAGATAGAACTTGATTGTGGGCATTGTTACTGCTTCAACATCGTGGTAGTTCTCATTCTTTTCGATTGTGATAACGCTGTTGTGTTCCCAACCTGTCATCTTGTAAGCACCGTTTGAAACATATGTTGCAGGGTCTGTTGCCCACTTTTCGTCAGCAACAACATCCTCACGTACGGGATAGTATGTGGGGAATGCAAGAAGCTCGTTCCAGTAGCTTACGGGGTTTGAGAGTGTTACAACGATTGTCTTGTCGTCGGGAGCGCTGATGTTGAGCTTTGCATCGGGATAAACGGGTTCCATAATGGGTTCGCCGTCTTCGTTTGTTTCGCCTGTTTCTTTGAGCTCGTTCATTTTAGCGTAGCCGTCAACAACTTCGAACATATAGCCGTAGTCAGCACCGAGTACGGGTGATGCAGCACGGTTCCATGAGAAGATGAAGTCGCCTGCTGTAAGAGCCTGTCCGTCTGACCATTTAAGGCCGTCTTTAAGTGTGTAGGTGTAAGTAATTGTGCCATCGTCGTTGAGAACACCTTCTGTGAGTTCTTCAACACAATCGGGAGCAATTACAAGCTTACCGCTCTCATCCTTTGTCCATTTTGCAACGCCTGCAAAAAGATGAGAAACCATTGTTGCGCCGTCAACTGAGGAGTTAAGAGCCGGGTCAATGTTGTTAGGCTCTGATGCAAGACATACGGGAAGTACATCAGTTGCAAGTTCCTTCTGACCGCCGCATGCTGCAAAAGCAAAAAGCATAACTGCAGCAAGGAGTAAAGCGAGTGTTTTTTTCATAGTGATTTTCCTTTCTTTTTTATATTTTTTAAAACGGATAACCGTTTTGTTACCTTAACCGATTTCGTCTACTCTGTGACAAGCAACAAAGTGACCGGTTGAAACTTCCTTGAAATCAGGCATTTTTTCAGCACAAATGTCCTTTGCATACGGACAACGTGTTCTGAAGGGACAACCTGAAGGTGCGTTAAGAGGACTGGGAATATCGCCGCTTAAGAGAATTCTCTGGTTTGCTCTTGCAATCTTCGGGTCAGGAACAGGTACTGCAGAAAGCAGTGATTTTGAATAAGGATGAAGAGGATGGTCATATATCTCCCCTGCATCTGCAAGCTCAACCATTCTGCCGAGATACATAACTGCAATTCTGTCGCTGATGTGTCTTACTACAAGCAGGTCGTGAGCGATAAAGAGATAGGTAAGTCCCATTTTCTCCTGAAGCTCACCGAACATATTGATAACCTGAGCCTGAATTGAAACGTCGAGAGCTGATACGGGTTCGTCGCAGACAATAAAGTCAGGATTAACTGCAAGGCTTCTTGCAATACCGATTCTCTGACGCTGACCGCCTGAAAACTCGTGAGCATATCTTGATGCGTGTTCACTGTTAAGACCAACGTGACTCATAAGCTCAAGAATTTTTTCCTCTCTCTCCTTCTTGTCTTTATATAGCTTGTGGATATCGAGTGGTTCACCGATAATATCAGAAACAGTCATTCTCGGGTTAAGTGATGAATACGGGTCCTGGAACACCATGGTTGCTTTTTTGCGGTATTCGTTGAGGTCAGACTTTGTTTTAAGCTCCTTACCGTCAAAGATAATCTGACCTGCAGTTGGCTTATAGAGGTGAAGAAGTGTTCTGCCGACAGTTGTTTTGCCGCAGCCTGATTCACCAACAAGACCAAGAGTTTCACCTTTTTTGATATCGAAGGAAACATCGTCAACAGCCTTGAGAGGCTTTGTTTTAAAAGCTCCGACACTTATATCAAAATATTTTTTGAGACCTTTAACTTCAATAAGGTTTTTATTTTCACTCATTCGGCGTCACCGCCTTTACTGTTTTCTATTTCGCCTTTTTCCATCATATTTTTAATACACATCCAGCATGAGGACTGATGATTTTCGTTAACCTCAACATTTTCAGGCTTATCAGTAATACAGATTTTCATAGCAGCATCACATCTTGGTGCAAAAGCACAACCCTTGGGCATATTGAGAAGGTCAATAGGAGTGCCCGTAATAGGTTTAAGAAGTGTGCCGGCTGTATTAACTGAAGGAAGTGAACGCATAAGTCCTTTTGTATATTCGTGCTGAGGATTGTAGAAGATTTCGTCTGCAGTGCCTTGCTCACAGATTGAACCTGCATACATTACGATTACTTCATCGCACATCTGAGCTACAACACCAAGGTCATGAGTAATCATAATAATTGCCATTCCAAGCTCTTTCTGAAGGTCTTTCATAAGGTCGAGAATCTGTGCCTGAATTGTAACGTCAAGAGCTGTTGTAGGCTCGTCTGCAATAAGAATGTCAGGCTCACAAGCAAGTGCCATTGCAATCATAACGCGCTGACGCATACCGCCTGAAAGCTCAAAGGGATACTGCTTCATTCTCTTTTCGGGTTCGTTAACATTAACAAGCTTAAGCATTTCAACTGCTCTGTCATATGCTTGTTTTTTATCACGGTCGGTATGAAGAAGTATTGCCTCCATAAGCTGATGGCCGATTGTATATGTGGGGTTAAGAGAGGTCATAGGATCCTGAAAAATTATTGAAATCTTATTACCTCTCACGTCCTTCATAACCTTTTCGTCAGCACCTACAAGCTCGGTGCCGTCAAGCTTGATTGAGCCGGAAACAATTTTACCGCTGCCTGCAAGAATGCCCATAATTGAGTATGAGGTTACAGACTTACCTGAGCCTGACTCGCCTACTATACCCAAGACCTTACCTCTTTCAAGGTTAAATGAAACGCCGTTAACAGCTTTAACTTCGCCTGCATCGGTGAAAAAGGAGGTATGAAGGTCTTTAACTTCTAATAATGCCATAGATACGCTCCTTTCTTAACTGTTAAGCTTCGGGTCGAATGCGTCACGAAGACCGTCGCCCAGAAGATTAAGTGATAAAACTATAAGTGAAATTACGATTGCAGGAATAATAAGTCTGTAGGAATAGGAGTTGATACCGTTAAGCGCTTCTGAAGCGAGTGAGCCGAGAGAAGGCATAGGAGCATTAACACCCAGACCGAGGAAGGAAAGATAGCTTTCTGTGAAAATAGCTGAGGGAATCTGAAGTGCCGTTGAAATAATAACAACGCTTATGCAGTTGGGAAGAAGATGCTTTCTTATAATCCAGCTGCCTTTTGCACCTGAAGCTTTTGCTGCAAGTACATATTCCTGCTCACGCAGTGAAAGAATCTGTCCTCTTATAAGTCTTGCCATTGAAACCCAGTAAAGCACTGCAAAAACTATGAAAAGACTGATGATATTAGTACCGATTTTCGCCATAGTCGTACCTTCGATAATCGGTTTCAGTGAAACATTGAGCACCGATGAAAGAAGAATAACCATAAGCATATCGGGAAGTGAGTAGATAATATCTACAAATCGCATGATAAAAATGTCGACCTTACCGCCACAGTAACCTGCAATTGAACCGATAAGAAGACCGATTATAAGCACGATAATACTTGCAAAGAAGCCTACGGTAAGTGAAATTCTTGTACCGTAAACAATTCTGATAAAGTAGTCACGGCCTGCTGCATCGGTACCGAAAATATGAGGGAAAACCTTTTCACCCGCGTCAATTTTAGCCTGTTCTGTGCTGCCGTATTCAAAGGGCGCAAGGTTATTGTATGAAGCGTCAACAGGTTTACCGGGAGTAATACCCAGCTGAGCATCGTAAGAATAAGGCCAGAACATAGGGATAAGAATTGATGAAAGAGTTACAAGCACAATAAGAATAAGGGATACGGTAGCAACCTTGTTTTTAAGAAGTCTTTTTACGCCGTCTTTGAAAAATGTTGATGAAGGGCGCATTTTTACAAGGTATTCCTTGTCCTCTGCACTTGCAGGAGAAAACTTGTCTACATCAACGTGGAGAGTAAATTTTTTCTTTTCCATTATTTAATTTACCTCCTTATTCAAGATTGATTCTCGGGTCAACAATCTTATAAAGAATGTCACTGAGAAGGTTCATTACAACGATAAGAGCTGCAAGAACAATTGTTGTGCCCATAATAAGCGGATAGTCACGGCCTGTAATACTGTTCACAAAAGCTCTGCCGATACCGGGTACAGCAAAAATCTGCTCAACAACAAGTGAACCGGTTACGATATAAGCGAGCATGGGGCCGAAATATGTGATTACGGGAATGAGTGAGTTTTTAAGTGCGTGTTTGAAGATAACATTCTTACCTGAAACGCCCTTAGCTTTAGCAGTTCTGATATAATCCTGACCGAGTACGTCAAGCATTGATGAACGTGTAAGACGGGTAATATGTGCCATAGGAGAAAGAGAAAGGGTAAATACAGGCAGAATAAGACCGCCTTCTGCATTTCCGTTTGCAGGAAGTATGCTGAGCCATACTGCAAAGAAAATGAGAAGCAGTGAACCCATAATGAAGGAAGGCATAGATACAAATGCCGTAGTAATTACCATTATGACACGGTCAATAAACGAGTTTCTTTTAAGTGCGGCGACAGCGCCGAGGATTACGCCTATTACAAGAGCAATACCTGCAGCAATAACGCCAAGCTTTGCAGAAACCTTAAGACCTTCACCGATAATATCAATTACATCTCTGCCTCGCTGTTTAAGTGAAGGACCGAAATCGAGGTCAGTTACAATATCCTTAAGATAAGTGAAGTACTGCTCGGAAAGAGGCTTATCAAGACCGTATTTAGCCTTGAGAGCAGCTTCAACTGCAGGACTCGCTGCTTTTTCACCAACAAAAGGACCACCGGGTACGGCTCTCATTACAAAGAAGGTTACTGTAATTACAACCCATACGGTAAGAAGCGCAAGTGCAACTCTTTTAAGAATATACAATAAGCTTTTTGAGTTCAATTTTATACCACCTTATTTTATAGTTTCCTAATTCTCTGCATAAATTGCATTTGAACTAAATTTTATCTGTACTATTATACAGAAAACTTTGTTACTTTACAATAGTAAAAGGTTAACTTTTTGTAATAAAATACAAAAATCGTAGGTTAATAGATAAAAATGATATTGTTTTATTTTAATTGTCACAAATTTTCGTCGCAAGCGAGTACGTAATGAAGAAGAATTCGTGTTGCTTCAAAAAAGCCTTCAATGTCAATCATTTCATCACACTGATGAGCACCGCCGTGACCCTCAGGCATTTTAAGAACTTTGTCTTTACGCTCGGGTGAAATATAGA
>JAZSQU010000073.1:0-46055 GCA_045538095.1 Acutalibacteraceae bacterium
ACCTTCACGAAAATATGGCCGCCGAACAAAAGGCGAGAACCACATATGATAACATTCTGCGCCTTGTGGATGACCCCGACGTTTGCGACGTAATCAAGTTCCTCAGAGCGAGAGAGGTAGTACACTATCAGCGTTTCGGTGAGGGCCTGAGACTTACTACGGATAAGCTCAACGAGAAGAATTTTTACGCATTCAATCCGAGCTTTGATAAAAACTGTAATATCAAATAAAAAAAGGGAACGGTGCGAGCCGTTCCCTTTGACTATAAATTCGTGATAATGAAGAAGTTTTTGTTTAATGAAGCATTCGCTGTGCTCATATGAAGCGAAGCATACTTCATTCTGATTTCACTTCGTTCGTCAGTCCCACTCACAGCCCGTAACTGTATCCATATCTATACCCTTGGTGTCGTGGGTCTTGAGGCTCATTGTAACAAGTGCGCCGATAAAGCCGGGTACGAGAAGACAGAAGGAAATGATACCGATGTACTGATTGCCGAGAATTGTCATAAGAGGCAGTGCGAGAACGTTTGAAAGTGCAACGCCGATTGCAACAACAATGTACTGTGCTGAAATTGTTGATGAACGCAGGTTGGTGGGTGAGGATTCGCCAATCATCATAATAAGAACGTCGTTGGTTGAGTAGTAGCTGCCGATGTGTGCGCCGCAGAAGAAGCCTACAAGATAAGCATTCCAACCGTATTTTGCACCGAAGAAGAAAATCACGAAGCTTATAAGACAGTTGAATGCGGTTGTAATCGCGGCAGCCTTTCTGCCCTTACCGTCGGAAATGAAGCCCATAATAACCTGAGCTACTGCAGAGCCGATAGGGAAGGTGAACAGTGCAGCAGTAATAGGACCGACGCTTACTGCATTCATAACATCTTCACCAAAGGATGAGAAAAGCCCGTTATTGATGAAGTTTTCAGCGAAGCCGTAGGACATTATAACCTGATAGTTGGTGGTGGCAATAAAGCCGATGTTTGCAATTGTAGCAGTGATGTAGAGCCATTTGAGCTGCTTGTGCTTAAGGGCAAATCTGAGGGCGGGGAAAAGACCACCCTGAGAGCTTTCAGCACTTTTTTGTTTTTTGAGTTCTTCGCGTTCTTCGTCACTCATTTTAAGATATTTGAGACGGGAGTCGATGAAAGCATCGGTTTCTCTTGCTGAAAGAAGGGCAATAAACGAGCTTACAAGTCCCACAATTGCAGGAATAAGGTAAATCTTTCTCCACTGTGATGCGTCGTCCATAAGCATACGGCGAAGAAGAGGTATAAGCATAACGCCCATATTTGCAACGAACTTTACAACGGAGTAAAAAACAGCTCTCTTTTTCGAGGGTGCAGATTCCATTATGTAAACAACGTGCATATCGTGGGGAATGAAGAACTGCACCATACACGCACCGATAAAGTATAGGAAAATATTGTTTGAAAGGAAAATAACAAGCATAGCAAAGCTCATACCGAAGGTGTTGATGATGAGGAACAGCTTTCTGCCGAAACGGTCAGCAAGGGGTCTGTATATAAGACCGATTGCCTGGAAAGGTACAACCAGAACGGAAAGAATGTCAAGGACGCCAACACTGCTCTGACCGAATTTTGCGAACAGGTCGTTGGCAATTTCCGTTTTCATAAGAGTGCCAATCTGCGAAGCAATTTCATCAACGGCATAAATAAGGGTGATAATGAAAATGAGATAAAGAAAATAGGTGTTTCGCTTTGGTCTGTTTTTCTCCTTTTCCCATTTTTTGATTTCCTTTTCCCGTTTAAGCTGAGCTTTACGGAGCTTTTCGGGAGTCATTACTTTTTCTTTCATAGCTTTCTCCTTTGCGATTTTTATTTGCTGTTTTCATTTTATATTAAATGCTTGAAATAATCAATGCTTTTTTGTATAATTAATAGGATTGATTTTATAGGAGGAGAATAAAAATGGAGTTTCACGAGTTCAAAATGGATTACCTTAAAAAAGTTCTGCCGCCTCTTGTTGAAAAGGAAATGAACATAAAAATCAAAAAGATGAAATTCATCGGTGGAGGAAGCTACGGCAAGGTTTTCAAAACCGAAACCGAAGACGGAAAGATTTTCGCTCTCAAAGCATACAGAAGAAAAGGTCTTAACGAAAGAGAAGCCTTTCAGCTTGAAGCTCTTTCAAAAAATACAGATGTGCCTATGCCGGAAATTCTCTGCAGTTACAGCGATGATGATGTATCCTTCCTCGCTATGAGCTTTATTGAAGGACAGAATGTGCTCAGTCCCGTGTTTCTCCTTTTCAATAAAAAGAAAAAGGAAGCTTTTGCTGAAAGTGTAGTAAAAGGTATGCTTCAGTGGCACAGTGTAAAGGGTGAAAAGTACGGCGAGCTTACTGAACCTGTTTATGACAGTTGGTATGAGTTTTACCGCACAGAGGTTGTCGAGGGCGTTCTTCAGTTTACAAAAGATATGGCTGAAAGAGGTAAGCTCCCTGAAAGTGAATATGCACTTTTAAAAAAAGCTACAGAGGTGTATGACAGAATCGGTGATGAAGCAGATGCACCCGTACTCATTCACGGCGACCTCAATATTATGAACATAATGGCTGACCCGAAAACTTTCGCTCTTACGGGCTTTATTGACCCTTGCGACAGTATGTGGGCAAACAGAGAGTATGACCTTTATCAGCTTCGTAATATGTGGGGCGACTTGTACGGCATTTATGATACATATAAAAAGTATGCAAATCTTTCAGAAAACTGCGACTTCAAAATTGCCTACTACGGCTTTGTAAATGAAATAAAATGCTTCAGAAATTCAGGTGAAGATTTTGCAATCTGGAGAGGAATCTGGTCAAGAAGACTGAAAAAAGAACTCAGCAGAATCTGATTTGCTGAGAAAGGAGTAAAGAATGTTACTTGTTCTTTGTGTTATTTACATAATTTTTATTTCACTTGGTCTGCCTGACTCACTTTTAGGTGTAGTCTGGCCCGTTGTGCATGAAGAATTCGGGCTGCCTGAAAGCTTTGCTTCAGTTTTCAGTATTATCGTGGGCTTCGGTACAGGTGGAGTAAGTTTCGTTGCAGGTGCACTGCTCAGAAAATTCGGCACGGCAAAAGTGGCTCTCGTTTCAATTCTTGTAACTGCATTGGGGCTTCTTGGTATAAGTATCTCGCCGAATGTGGTTATAATGATAATTTTTTCCGTTATACTTGGCTACGGTGCAGGTGCAATTGACACGGGACTTAACAACTTCGTTTCTCTTCACTACAAAGCCTCGCATATGAATTTTCTCCACTGCTTCTGGGGCGTGGGTGTTACGGTAAGCCCACTTATAATGTCAGCCTTTCTTGACGGCGGTGAAGGCTCATGGCGTGGCGGATACAGAATTGTTGCACTTTTACAGCTTATTATCGGTGCGTTTGCTCTTACTGCACTTAAAAAGTGGGAAACAATAGAAAAGGGCACAGAAACTGCTGAGGATAAAGCGGAAGAAAAAAGCAACAAGGGGCTTTTCGAAATTATTAAAATGAAGGGTGTGCTAACAAGTATACTTTCCCTTGGCTTTTATTGCGGAATGGAATTTCTTATGGGTACATGGGGCGCTACTTTTGCGGTAAATGTCTTTTCTGTTTCTCCTGCTGAAGCTGCAAAGTGGGTGTCACTTATCTTCAGTGGAATTATGCTTGGCAGATTTGTAGCCGGTTTTGTTTCAATGAAGCTCAGCGACAACAAAATGATAAAATGCGGTATGATTATTACCCTTCTCGGCATAATTTTCCTGGCACTTCCTATGGGCAAAACTGCACTTATCGGTTTTCTTGTAATCGGTTTCGGCTTCGGCCCGATTTTCCCGAGTATTCTTCATTCGGTACCCGATCGTTTCGGAAAAGAGTTCTCTGCCGATATAACCGGTTTTCATATGGGCGGAGCTTATACGGTAGGTTTTGCCGTTCAGCTGATTTTCGGCTTCGTTGCCTCAGCCACCACTTTCAGAATAACACCCTTTGTACTTTTAGGTGTGTGCGCACTGATGGTTACAATGAATGAAATTACCCTTAAAAAGCTCAGAAAATAAAACAAACAGAAACTGCAGACCAACCATCAAGGAAAGTCTGCAGTAATTTTTTATGTTTTTGTATATTTTTCGCAGAAAGCAAAGGCGTCTTCAAAGCACTCTCTGCTCTTTTTGAAAATGGGCACAACTGTCCATGCGTGCTGAGCGCTGATATCGTCAACCTTGAAAAGACGGTAGGGGATATTGAATTTTCTCAAATCCTTTGCCATATCAAAGGTTTCGTATTTCAGCTTATCTCTTGTTGCCCACGCCATATACATTGGCGGAAACTTTTCAGTGATTTCGGGTGATGCAAGTTTTCCGTCTTCGCTATCGAGCCACTCTTTAAGCTGAGAAAGCTCCATTCCGAAAAAGCTCTTGCACATAATTTTTACGTCGGGGAAAGTTGACTGAGCCTTTGATTCGTCGGTGAGTCTTGTGAAATTGTAGCCGCCTGAAAGGCTTACCAAGGCTCTGATTTTAATTTTATCTCTGCTTTCAAAGGTAAGTCCTTTTTCTTTGTAGCGTGTAAAATCAGCAGCGGCAGAGGCAACGTGAGAAATGAAATAACCTCCTGCACTTTCACCTGCGAGAATAACATTGTTTAAATCAAGATTCCATTCTTCTGCGTGACTGCAAATATAATCTATTGCTGAAAAACAATCCTGAATGGGTGCGGGAAAAGTCTTCTGCGGTGCATAGTTGTAGCTTACTGAGGCAGTGAAGTAACCCTTTTCAGCCCATAAAGCTGCATATCGGTTGCGCATTTCTGTAATGCCTGAAAGCCAGCCGCCACCGTGAATATATATGAAAAGAGGTTTCTTCTGATTTTCTGTACCTTTTTTGCAGTAGGTGTTTATGTACTGCAGATTATCTGTGCCGTATTTGAGCTTTTTTTCATAAATAAGGTTTTCAGGTGTGGGTCTTGTAACAAGCATATAAACAAGACCTTCAGTGAAATTGTACCAGCCTTGGGCTGCAAGGCTTCTTAAGTAAAGTTTTTTATTCATATTAATCTCTCCTTTTAACTTATTATACTCTTAATTTCGGCAAGGTCAATTATTAATTTTCACAAATTTTTTTGAAAATACTTGACAAAAGAGGTTTAACGCGTTAAACTTCAATTGTAAGGTTTAATATATTAAACCAAAAAGGAGATGATAATATGGAAATACCTAAAATTTTTGAAAGTGAATACCGATTCTGTATGATACTCTGGGAAAACGAGCCCATAAACAGTACAGAGCTTGTAAAAATGGCAAAGGAACAGCTGGGCTGGAGCAAGGCCACAACCTACACAGTAATCCGCCGCCTTTGCGAAAGGGGAGTGCTGAAAAACGAAAACACAATCGTTTCCTCTCTTGTTTCGAAGGAGCAGGCTCAGGTAGCCGAAATTGATGAGCTTATGGAAAAGCGCTTTGGGAATTCACTCCCACAGTTTATTGCCGCATTTACAAAACAGCAGAAATTAACCGATGAACAGATAAACGAAATTATGAAAATTATTGATAAGTAAGGAGGAAAAGCTATGTTCGATCTGACAACCCTCTTTATAGAAGTGTTCAACCTGAGTATAAGCGCAGGCTGGATTGTTCTTGCAGTAGTACTGCTTCGTTTTCTTCTGAAAAAAGCACCAAAGTGGATTAACTGCATATGGTGGCTTCTTGTGGGCATGAGGCTTGTCTTTCCTTTTTCAATTGAAAGCATTTTCAGCCTTATTCCGAGCTCAGAGGTTGTGTCACCTGATATTATCTATTCACCCTCACCGTCAATCAGCACGGGTATACCTGCCCTCAATTCGGTTGTCAATCCCGTTATCTCGGGCGCTTTTGCCCCTGACCCGGCAAATAGTGTGAACCCCTTGCAGGTTGTGGCTATACTCGGCTCATACGTGTGGCTTATTGGTGTAGCAGCAATGCTGATTTACGCTGTGGTGTGCTATGCACTTCTCAAAAGAAAAATGCGTACTGCCGTAAAGTATGAGGGAAATATTTTTGAAAGTGAAAATGTGCAGTCACCCTTTATTCTCGGTATGATTAAGCCGAAAATATATCTTCCTTTCGGTCTTACAGACGAAAACCGAAATCACATTATATCTCACGAAAATGCTCATCTTAAACGAAAAGACCACCTCATAAAGCCTATAGCATATCTTATTCTTTCGGTATACTGGTTCAACCCTCTTATGTGGCTCAGCTATGTGCTTTTATGCCGTGATATTGAGCTTGCCTGCGACGAAAAGGCTGTGAAAAATTTCGCTCACGAAGAACGTCAGGAATATTCTCTTGCTCTTCTTCAGAACAGCATCCACAGAAGGATGATAGCAGCCTGTCCTCTTGCCTTCGGTGAGGTTGGTGTAAAGCAGAGAGTAAAATCTGTGATGAACTACAAAAAGCCTGCTTTCTGGGTGATTGTTGTGGCGCTTATTGCCTCAGTTGTGGCTTCAGTTTGTCTTCTTACAAATCCTGTAAGTGACGATAAGTTAAAGCCCGGTCTTTACAAAGAAGGCGAGCTTATTTACAGCGAAAGGGCAACCAGCTATATTTCAGAAAATTTGTACGGCATAACAGAGGATAATCAGCTTTATATTTCCGATAACGGAATAACGACAAATATTGGTGTGCTTGATAAAATTAACCTTGACAACAACAGACTGAAAACCTTTACCTTCCTGGGAGAAGCTCCCGAGCTTGACAGAATAACCTCTGCTTATGTAACCAGAGACTGGGACAGCGAAGATCAGATATCCGACTGTACTCTTCACTATATTGTGAAAACGGTAGAGGGTGACTACTTTATGATTAAAGCTTTTGCACCCACCTTGTGGATTGATGCAGTTATAAATGAAAAAGGTGAAACCGAAATAGGCGAAGTTGGTCAGATAACCGTAAACAGCATAAGAAAGCTTACCTTTGAAGGCAAGATTTACACTGAAAGTGAAAATTTCTTTGACCAGAGGCTGATACTTACAAAAGAAGAAAAGCTGGACAGAGCAATAACTGAAGCACTCAGAGCAAATGCACCCGTACATTTCGGCAAACGGCCTATGTTTACTACGGAGAGCTTCACAATACTTGCAAACGAAGAACAGATTGAACAGACCGACCTGTACACAAATTTAGTTGTGGGTGAAACCGTTGCAATCTTCTACCACCGCAACTCATACAACTATGAAAACAGTCAGCTTTCTGAAAGCATAAGCAGTAACACGGCAATAATCAGCTTTGACCTTGATAGTGGTGACAACTACACTTTCCGTGAATTCAGCGAGAAGAAAAAAGACGACCATGACAGTGCTTATGTAAAAACCTTCCACCTTATGGTAAATGAAGAGGATTACAATTTCGAGGAGCTTGGAAACACCCTCACTTATAGCTGCAGAGAAAAGGCGATGGCACACTTTAAAATTGCCGACTGGATTTATTCGCCTATGCTCAGCGCTTCATTCCACTACGCTTGTCCCATAACCTTCAGCATCGACTATGACAAGATTAAACTCACTTGCAGCGACGGCACATTGGTTAAGGAGAGATTCGGTGTGCATAATGAGTATAAAACAGAAATGACCTACGAAAAAGGCGACACACCTATCTGGACTCCTATTATGCCGGGTGGTGCTCAAAGCAGTGAAGAAGCGGACTTTACTGAAATCACCTTCCGTCTTTACAAAAACGGCAGAACAATCTACAAAGGTAAAATGAATGTAAGAGCCCAGGAGAATTTCACCACTTTGCTTGGAACAATGTACATTTTTGAGCTGACTGAGGCTGACAGAATGCTTGTTGTCAGAAAAGGCGAGGCAGGACCTGTTGTTCGGGTAAGTGATACAAGCAATGAAATTGTTTATTATAAAGAGCCCGTGGCTGAAAGAAATCCGTACCGTACAGAGATTGCACATATTTACCTTGAAAGTCCTCAGCTTGAAAGACTAAAAGATATAATTGAAGAAGCAGAGTGGGAGGATGTAGGTTATTATGATAAAACTAACGAAGAGGTTCATTATGTTGACGGCGAATTAAGACTTACAGGCGGTACGACTTATTATTTCAGCGATGAGGATAATGTGCTTGTGAATTCGCCATATCTTGCAAAACTCAGCGACGAAGATATTATATACATTATGTCGCTTCAGACTGTCAGGGAGTATCATACAGCAGTTGACGACGGAACCTTTGCTTCGCTGAGAATTTACCCTGCTGACAATCACTTCGAGTTTACACCTCACGCACTCAGCTCTGCTGTATACTACGGTGAATATGAGGAGACGGATAAGAAAATTGTACTGAGAGACAGAAACACCGAAAACTTTTTCACTTTTAAAAAGTCAAGAGGAACGCTTATCTTTGATGAGAAAAATTCATCAACTCTGCCAAAGTATAAGGGTGCAGAAACTCTCAGCGACGGTGCAATGTTTACACAGTAAAACGAACAAGGTCGGGGAAACCTGACCTTGAATTTTTTTGTAGTTTGTTATATGATAATATTCATAAACTACAAGGCGGTACAATATGAAAAAGATTAAAGCTGTTTTCTGCAGTATAAATTCAAAATACATACATTCCTCACTTTCCGTGTGGTATCTTTATGCTTCGGCAAAAAAGCTCTGCAATGAAAAAGTTGAGGTGTCTGTTGTTGAAGGTACAATCAACGAAAAAGAGGATGAAATCATAAAGAGACTGCTTGACAAAAAGCCTGACCTTATCGCTTTTTCCGCATATATCTGGAACATTAAAACCGTACTGTCTGTCTCTGAAAAAATCAAAACCGCAACCCCAAAAATTAAAATTCTCCTTGGCGGTCCTGAGGTCAGCTTCAATCAAAAAGATGTGCTTTCAGAAAATCCTTTCGTTGACTTCATTTCCTCAGGCGAGGGTGAAAAAAGTGTACCTCTGCTTTTAAATGCACTTTCCGAAGAAGCTAATGCAGATATAAAAGGTATCTCCCAAAGAAAAGGGGATAGAATCATTATAAATGAGGGTGAAGTGCTCTCTGTTGAGGAGATTCCGTCGCCCTACTGTGAGGAGTATTTTGCCACACTCGGCAACAGAATTGCTTATATTGAAAGCAGCCGTGGCTGTCCCTTTAACTGTGCCTTCTGCCTTTCGGGTAAAGAGGGAAAGGTGCGTTTCTTTGACCTCTCTCAGGTTAAGGCGAATATGCTCTCACTCGTAAATCATGGGGCAAAAACGGTGAAGTTTGTTGACCGTACCTTTAACTGCAATAAAAATCACGCAAGAGAGATACTCACTTTTATTAAAGAAAACTACGGCGCAAAAATACCCTCAGATGTGTGCTTTCATTTTGAAATTGCCGCCGATATTCTTGACAGTGAGCTTTTTGACGTGATAGTAGAAATGCCAAAGGGCAGTGTGCAGTTTGAGGTTGGTATTCAGTCCTTTAACGAAAACACACTCAGAAGAATCAACCGCAAAACCGACCTTTGCAAGGTGAAAGAAAACGTTAAAAAACTGCTCTCCTTCGGCAACTGTCATATACATATTGACCTTATAGCAGGTCTGCCCGAAGAGGATTTCATTTCTTTCAGGAATTCCTTCAACGAAGCCTACGAGCTTTATGCAAATATGCTGCAGTTAGGCTTTCTTAAAATTCTTCACGGCTCACCTATGAGCGAAAGAAGAGAGCTTTACCCGTGTGAATACTCATTTGAGCCTCCCTATGAGGTTGTTTCAACCCCGTGGATAAATGCAGATGAGCTTAAACTTCTGCACAAGTGCGAAAACGAGCTTGAACGCCTTTATAACAGCGGAAGGTTCAGCCGTACCCTCAGCTATGTGCTTTCAAAAACAAATATATTGCCCTTTGACCTCTTTATTAAAATGGCAGATTTCCTTTTGGAAAAAGGCGAAAAGGGGAGTATACCTCTTGATAAATACACAAACCTTGCTTTTGAGTTTTTCTCTTCTCTTGAGGGCGTGGACAAAGCTCTTTTAAGAGACAGAATGCTTCTTGACAGAATCACTACCAATAACTCCGATGTGATTCCCGAAGCGCTTAAAGTTAAGGATGAAAATCTCAGCAGGGTGAAAAAAGAGTTTGCAAAGCTTTATCCGCCGAAGAAAGGCGAGAAGAGAACGGTGGCAATTCTCTATACAGAAAACAAGGCTGTGCTTGTGAGGTACCAAACACAGGGAAGGGTTTTCTGTGTTGACACGATGTGCATAAAATGATATTATTGATAATAGGTGGTATTGAACCGACCCCCTGTGTTGTAAAAAAGGAGGAAAATATTATGAAAAAAATTATAGCACTTATTCTTTCAACACTTCTGCTTATGTCTCTTGTTTTCCCTGCTTCAGCAGAAGAAAAAAAGCTCACTTTCAACAGCGACGGCACATTCCGTATTTTACAGATAAACGATTTTCAGGACAGAGATACAACCAACGCCGATTCACTTGCATTCCTGAACAGTGTGCTTGATAAGTATGAGCCTGACCTTGTTGTACTCGTGGGAGATCAGCTGAACGATTACTTTCCCGGTGTAACCGAAGAAAAAATAAGAACAGCACTTAAAAATCAGTTGATGCCTATGGAAGAAAGAGGCATCCCCTTTATTTTCACCTTCGGCAACCACGACAGAGACTATAAAGGAATTGTTTCTATGGAAGACCAGGCGGCGATTTACCGTGAATACTCTTATTGCTACGCCAACACCGACGGTGCTGACGGTGGTACATATAACACCGTTATTTACTCAAGTGACGGCAGCGTACCAAAGTTCAATATCTATATGATGGATACTCAGCATTGGAACGGCAAAGGCACCACAAGCGGTGTTACTCCCGAACAGGTAGAATGGTATAAGGAAAGAAGCAATCAGCTTAAAGAAATGAACGAAGGAGAAATTGTTCCCTCCTTTGTGTTCCAGCACATTCCCGTCAAAGAAATAAGAGGCTTCCTTAAAGAGGTTCCCGAAGGCACCGAAGGAGCATTGAAAAGCAGATTTTACGATTCTTATTATGTTCTTGATGAAAACGCCGACTGGACAGGCGACAGAAACATAATGAGAGAAATCCCCGGCTGTGAGCATCCCGAAAAAATAACCGGTCAATATGAAGCTTGGTTAGAGCAAGGTGATGTACTCGGCGCATACTTCGGCCATGACCATATAAATACCTTTGTCGGAAAAACAAAAGACGGAATTGAACTTGGTTACAACGGTGGTTTCGGCTTTGCTACCTACGGAGACCCCGGCGAAAGATATGCACGTATTTTCGATTTAAACGAAAACGATATTGAAAACTACACTCATCAGACTGTTTACTACACTCAATGTGTGCCCGAAGATGAGAAACCCACCGACCCTGATACACCTTCAGAGCCCGAAACACCCGACGAGCCTGAGAACAATTGCAATTGCAATTGTCATAAATCAGGATTTATGAGCTTTATCTGGAAGATTGTACGCTTCTTCTGGAAGCTGTTCAGAATAAATCCCATATGCGAGTGTGGCGTGGCTCACTATTAAGATAGAATAACACAGGGGACGGTTCCCTGTGTTATCCTTTTCCCTCTGCAAAAAAACAACGCCATTGAGTTTTCCTCAACGGCGTTTTTGTTTAAGTTACATCAGCTCAGTAATAAGACTGCTGAATTCTGTGGGATTTTCAATTGACTTTCCTGCAATAAGACAGCCCTGGCTGTAAAGTATCTTAGCGTACTTTGCAGCTTTTTCTTTGTCTGTTTCAAAGATTGCTTTAAGCTTGTCTGCAATTTCGTGGTCACGGTTGATTTCAAGTACAACCGTAGCCTTGGCCTTGTTTTCACCGGGCATAGCTGAAAGCACTTTTTCCATTTCGAGAGAGAGCATACCTTCACTTGTAAGGCAGACGGGATGATTCTTAAGCTTGTTAGTGAATCTTACCTCGTTTACTGCACCGCTGAGACTTTCCTTAAGAAAATCGAGAAGCTCCCCATTGTCCTCGTTTTCTTTTTTGAGAGTTTCTTTTTCTTCGTCTGTGTCAAGGTCAAGATTGCCGGCACAGATATTGGTAAAGGTTTTACCCTCGTAATCACGCATCATCTGAAGTGCAAACTCGTCAACGTCATCTGTGCAGTAAAGCACTTCATAGCCCTTAGACTTAACCGCATCTGTCTGAGGAAGCATATCAATCTTGTCTACGGTTTCGCCTGAAGCAAAGTAAATTGTCTTCTGTTCCTCGCTCATACGGTCGGTGTACTCCTTGAGAGTGGTGAGCTTCTTTTCATTTGAAGAAGTGAACATAAGAAGGTCCTGAAGATTCTCCTTGTTCATGCCGTAGTTTGAGTAAATACCGTATTTAAGCTGAAGTCCGAAAGCCTTCCAGAATTGCTCATATTTTTCTCTGTCGCTCTGAAGAAGCTTTAAAAGCTCGGTTTTGATTTTCTTTTCAACGTTCTTTGCAATAACCTTGAGGATGTGGTCGTGCTGAAGAGTTTCTCTTGAGATGTTGAGAGAGAGGTCTGGAGAGTCAACAAGACCCTTTGCAAAGCTGAAATAATCGGGGAGAAGGTCACCGCACTTATCCATAATCATAACGCCGTTGGAATACAGCTGAAGTCCCTTTTCAAAGTCCTTAGAGTAATAATCGTAGGGTGCGTGAGAGGGGATATAGATAAGGGCATCGTAGGATATCTGACCCTCGGTTTTGGAGTGGATTGTTTTTATGGGATTTTCAAAATCGTAGAACTTTGAGGTGTAGAACTGATTGTACTCGTCCTCGGTGATTTCGCTCTTGTTCTTTCTCCAAAGAGGTACCATGGAGTTGAGCTGAGTGGGCTCAATTACGGTTTCGTACTCATCCTCTGTACCTTCCTTGAGCCTTGTTGAGGTCATATCAAGCATAATGGGGTATCTGATATAGTCCGAATACTTCGCAACAATATCCTGAATTGAGTACTGCTCAAGATACTTGTCGTAGTTTTCCTCTTCGGTGTTTTCTTTGATTTTAAGTGTGATAACCGTACCTGCTTCGACTTTATCCGCCTTTTTAATAGTATAGCCGTCAACACCTGATGATTCCCATAAGTAACTTTCATCGCTGCCGAGAGCTTTACTTAAAACAGTAACATTGTCGCTCACCATAAAAGCTGAGTAGAAGCCGACTCCGAACTGGCCAATGATTTCAACATCGTTATCTTTGTCCATATCGCTTTTGAAATCAAGTGAACCGCTTTTCGCAATTGTGCCAAGGTTGTTTTCAAGGTCTTTTTCGCTCATACCGCAGCCGTTATCGGAAATGGTGAGGGTTCTGTTTTCCTTGTCGATAGAGAGATTGATTTTGTAATCCTCACGGTTCATGCTCTCGCCGTTCTGCAGACAGTGATAGTAGCGCTTATCGAGGGCATCGCTCGCGTTTGAGATAAGCTCTCTGAGGAAAATTTCCTTATGGGTGTAGATGGAGTTGATCATCATATCCATAAGCTTTTTGGATTCTGCCTTAAACTGTTTCTTTGCCATTATAATCGCTTCCTTTATATAAATTCAGTTGAATTAGCATCCGATTTAAATTTTAGCACTCATAAACCGAGAGTGCTAAAAGCATTATAAATCCAAAAATTACCTTTGTCAATACCTTTTTGCAATTTCAAAATTATTTTACCGATTTTTTGTAAAAAAGGCTTGACAACAGGCATACTATTGTGTATAATATCAAGCGTTGCAAAGATATGCGGGTGTAGTTCAATGGTAGAATCCCAGCCTTCCAAGCTGGTCGTGTGGGTTCGATTCCCATCACCCGCTCCAGCAAAAATTAATATATGCGCTTGTAGCTCAGTTGGATAGAGCAACTGCCTTCTAAGCAGTAGGTCAGGGGTTCGAGCCCCTTCAAGCGCGCCATTATGTGGTGGATATAGCTCAGTTGGTTAGAGCGCCAGGTTGTGGCCCTGGAGGTCGCCAGTTCGAATCCGGTTATCCACCCCATTTTTTTATTTTAGGGGTGTCGTCAAGCGGTAAGACACAACACTTTGACTGTTGCATTCGTAGGTTCGAATCCTGCCACCCCTGCCAAAAAAACGACAAGTTTCAACAGAAACTTGTTGTTTTTTTTATCCAATCCGAAGGATTGGTATGTAATCGCCGTCAGGCGTATGTAATCAGCGAAGCTGCATGTAATCTTCATAGGCTGTTTTCCTTCGGATTGATTACATACCTTTCTGTGAAAGGATTACATCCACAATTTCGTTGTGATTATATTCCGTCTTGCGACGGATTACATACAAGGCTTCGCCTTGATTTTTTTTGGTTAAGTTGATATAATGCTTTCAGAGGTGGTCATATGAAAGATAATCCGTTAATGAAATATTCTGAACAGCTTGCTGTTGAAATTGTAAAACTTTGCAAATCATTAGATAAAAAACATAATTCAAATACCATTTTTCAAATTCGAAAATCATCTTCGAGTGTATTTGCTAATATTTCTGAAGCACAATATCCTCAAAGTCTTCCCGATATGCTTTCTAAATTTAAAATTGCACGAAAAGAATGCGTTGAAACTGAAAGTTGGTTAAAGCTTTTATATTCTACTAATGCAATAGATGAAGAAACATTCAAAAAATACAGAAATCTTTGTGGTAGAATTCAAAGGATGTTGACCGCTTCTTGTATTACAATAGAGAGAAAGATAGAAAATATCAAATGAAAGGGAAATAAATCTATGAAAAATACAGTAAATATTTCGTTGGAGGAAATATTGCAAAGAAAACTTGATTATTACAGAAATGATAGTAATCAGGAGTTATTAGCATTAAATTCCGGATATGTTCGAGGCTTTAAACAGATGATTGCAGATATTAACTTGAGTGAAGCGACATTTACTGAAAAATATATTAACATTTTGCAAGATTTGAAAAAGGAAATAGAACCTTATGAAGGAACTGAAACAGATGAAACTGTTGATGAACTTTGTGGATATAATAATGCGATAGTTGATATTTTATCTCTTTTAGACCTCAAATATTTTTATGATATATGATTTTTTTAATCTGTTGCCATTTTGAGCTGTAAACACAGGAAAAAAGCACTTCGCAAGAAGTGCTTTTTTTAATGAAGCGTGCCTTACGGCACATAAAAAATGAAGCAGTCTTCGACTATGAAGCACACCTTCGGTGTATAATTTTTTGGGGAACGCTTTGCTTCATATTGAACCTCAGTTCAATGCTTCATGTTTGCGAAGCAAACGCTTCATACGGGCGACATCGAGTGCTTCATAGTGCATACACCCGCACCCGATTGTAATTTCAGATTATGTGTGATATAATTACTTAATAAACCTGAATTTGTGGGGGTGCAGTTTTATGGACTTTTTATTTATAGTACTTATTTTTATATTACCTGCAACAGTAGTTGTTTTAGTCGCAAAAAATATTGCATCGCACAAATTCAAATGCAGGCATTGTTCTAAGGAGTTTTATATAAATTGGTCTAAGGTAATAATTACTGAGCATTCTGACAGTGAATATAGATTAGTATGCCCGTTTTGTAAAACTAAAGATTGGTGTACAGAGCAACCTAAAAATACATAGTCAACAAATTCCAATTTATCGGATTGTTGCTAATTTGGTCACTAAATCATAACCACCCGTTGGAAGGACGGGTGGTTATGATTGTATATTAAAACAACTGTATTTCACTGATGATTTTTTTCGTGTTGTAAAGAAACTCTTTGAAGCTCATATCATCTGCTCTTGCGATTTTAATGAGACTAAAAAATCTTGTGAAGACATTTACTGTATCTATATTAAAAAGGATGCGTGCTTCGTAAAGGGGATCTATATCAGGATATACATCCGAATATGTAAGACAGTAGGTTTCAAAGTTTTCAGGCTCTTTTTCATCAATAACAAAAACTCTTGAACCTATATTTATATCATTATAAGCGTTAAATCCTATGGTAGGTGTGTTGATAATCTTTATACCCTTGTAATCAATTTCAAAGCTGTTTTCGTGGTCGTGGCCGCTTACTGTAGCAAGAACATCGCCCATCTCAAGCATCGCATCATACTGACCGTTGTTATAATAAGGCGGACAGGGGTATTCTCTGAGCTGACCTTTTGCATCGTCAGGAAGTACATAATACTTTGTTTTGTCGGAAAGAGGATTCTTTTGTCTTATAATACAGCCTAGCCGTACAAATTTAATCTGCTTTAATGCATCGTAAATTTCGGGCACAATAATATGCTAGAAATTTATTGAGGGAACAACCTTTCCGCCGTTTTCCTTTTTAAGCTCTGCAGCTGTTTCTTTGTACCAATCTATCTGCTCCTTATATACGCAGGCATAACCTCCGTATTCATTTTCGGTGTTATATGTACCTGAATCGGTAAGCCAGAGATTGAAGCCGTATGAACTGTTATCGCTTTTCATAATGGGAAGATTATAAGTGCCTACTCTGTCTTTTACACAGAAGCCTCTCTCACCAACATAACAGTTATAGCTTTCATAAACGGAGAGCTGATGCTCCTTGGTTGATTTTGTTTCTTCGTCGTCATGATTTCCGAAAACGGCGGCAACCTTGATGTTTCTTTTTTCAAAAATATCCATATACTCACTTATGGCAAGTTCGGCATCCTTTTCCTCGGGAACATCATAACCTGAAATGTTATCACCCGTAAGAACAATCAAGTCGGGCTTTACCATATCAACGGTTTTTTCGATGTAATCTTTTGTTAGAGGGTTCAGGGGATAACCGTCCTGAATATCACTCAGATTTAAAATAGTAAACTTCCCGTCTTTGTTAAACTTCAAGGTCTTTTCATCTCCTTTATTATCGGCGTATACCGATAAAGAAAAACAACTTGCGATCATAATCAAACTTAAGATTAGAGATATAATTTTTTTCATTGTAAACTCCTCCTTTTTTTATATTATAAAACAAATCCATACATTTTTCAATATCTAATATTCATTATTCATTTCTGCGAAAACGAATTTTCAAACGGACAATGAATAATTTTGACATGAAATTCAGCGTGTGATATAATAATCCAAAGGGAAGTGTTAATATGAGAGAATTTGCTGTTTTATTCAATGGGGCGCTTATTTGGCTTGGTGTCGGAATAATGCTTGTTTCGACAGGCTGCATAATATACTATACGTTTTCTGTTCTGTTTAGCAAGGATAAAAGACAAGAAAAGAAAGGCTTAAAAAAACCTTTTATTGCTCTGTTGGTTGGCTGTTTTATTGTGTATTTACTTTATTATGCAGGAGAATTTAGGAAACTGAATCTTAAGAATGAAACTGTTGAACAGATGTTGGCGGTGGATATTACAAAGATTGAGTCCGGTGACTATGAATTAAAGCTGAAAAAGGATAAAAATAATAAAAAATACAATGTATATGTGCAGAAAAGCATTGGTGATACTTCTTTATATGATGAAGAGGAGACTTACTATTATTATAAAATAGGAAAATTCTTTGACTATAGATTTACCGATGAAGATAGTCTGGTCGTTGTTTTTGCCAGAGGTTCTGACAGAGACTTTGAGCAGATACCGGTTGTACAGGAACATTACACAAAGGTTGGTATAGTTCAAGGAGATGAAGTTCTGGAAATACATTATTGGGATAACGGAAACACAGACGAAATATTAAAAAAAGCACTTGATTATATATTTGAGGTTGGTTTAAAAGATAATAAGGTAAAAAGTTGATTTTATTGCTAAGTAATATAATTTTTTGTTTGAATTTGCATATCTTCACAACAAATGGAAAAAGTAATAACATAAAACAAGTGGAGGTAACAAAATGTTTAAACACGAAAAAATGCTTTTTCATCCTGTTTCAGTAGAAAAACCAAATCCTCAATATGCGGCGCTGCTTCAGGAACAGCTTGGTGGCGGCAACGGTGAACTCAAGGCTGCAATGCAATATATGTCTCAAAGCTTCAGAATCAAGGACCCGGAAATCAAAGACCTTTTTCTTGATATTGCCGCTGAGGAGCTGGGTCATATGGAAATGATAGCGCAAACCATTAATTTGCTTAACGGTCACGATGTTGATGCAAATAAGGTTGAGGCCGGTGAAATACAGTCCCATGTTATTCTCGGCTTAAATCCCGGGCTGATAAACGCTTCGGGCTATTCCTGGACAGCAGATTACGTAACCGTAACGGGAGATTTGTGTGCTGATTTGCTCAGTAATATAGCTTCGGAACAACGTGCGAAGGTAGTTTATGAATACCTTTACCGTCAAATTGAAGATAAAAAGGTTCGCGAGACCATCGACTTTCTTTTAAATCGGGAGGAAGCGCATAATCAGATGTTCCGTGATGCCTTCAACAAGGTGCAGGATTCAGGCTCGAATAAAGATTTCGGTACAACAAAAGCTGCACGTATGTATTTTTCTATGTCTGCTCCGGGACCTGATGCCTTTGCCAATAATGAAACGGAGCCTGTATCATTTCAATAAGTTTGCATTTTTATGATTTGATATTATGCAATCAACCTTCTGATACGAACCGCCTGTGTTCGATTGAAGGTTGATTTTTTATTTAATCTTTGTATTCAAGCAAATTTGAGCTGCTCAGATTTTTTAAATCTTATTCAACTTATTAACATACTCGTGCATTTCTCGGCTTGACTTAACAGAATGTGTATCGTTTATTATTTCGTTCTTTTTTTCTTCGCTCAGCATTGAAAATTTTTGCATAGCTTCGGGGTTTTGCGCCAGAGCCATAGAGAAACCTACGGGCATTTCATTACGTTTCATTATTTTTCCTCCACAAAATTATCTCCTTTGTATTTTGCCTATTTTCACAATATCCATGCGTGTAAACTTTTGCATATTACTTAAACATAAAGCAAATAATATAAGAAATTCAATAAGGCAGATTTTAGCTGAAACCGTCTGAATGCCTTGAACCATAAATGGAGGGGATAATTTGAGTAACCGTTTACAATATGAAACAAGTCCATATCTGCTGCAGCACAAAGATAATCCTGTTGATTGGTATCCGTGGTGTGCTGAGGCGTTTGAAAAAGCAAAATCAGAAGATAAACCAATATTTTTAAGTATCGGTTACAGCGCGTGTCATTGGTGCCATGTTTTAGCTCACGAAAGCTTTGAAGATAACGAAATAGCTGAGATTTTAAACAACAACTTTATTTCTGTAAAGGTTGACAAGGAAGAACGTCCCGATATTGACAGCGTTTATATGTCGGTATGTCAGGCGTTTACGGGAAGTGGCGGTTGGCCCACAAGCATTTTTATGACAGCCGACCAAAAACCGTTTTTTGCAGGCACATATTTCCCTAAAATATCCCGTGGCAGAATGATAGGCTTCAAAGAACTTCTTATTGCGGTTAGTGAAGCATGGAAAAGCGACAGAACTTCGTTGATGAGCCAATCAGATGAGATTATAAATCGTCTGAAAAGAAACGAAACATTTCATAATAGTGCAGAAATACAAGCAGCACACTATGCGGTGGCTATGTACAGCAGAATTTATGATGAAAAATACGGAGGCTTTGGCGGAGCTCCAAAGTTTCCGACACCGCACAATATTTTATTTTTGCTTTCATATTACGAAAGGTACAAAGATAAAACATGCCTTGAGATGGCAGAAAACACCCTTTTACAAATGTATCGGGGCGGCATTTTTGACCATATCGGCTTCGGCTTTTGCCGATACTCTACCGATAGAAAGTTTCTTGTTCCCCATTTTGAAAAAATGTTGTACGACAATGCATTGCTGATTCTTGCTTACTGTAAGGCGTACTCTGTAACAAATAACGGTTTATACCTTGAAATTGCCGAGAAAACAGCAGATTATATTCTGCGTGAAATGACAGCGGATGAGGGTGGATTTTTCAGCGCACAGGATGCCGACAGTGAGGGAGAAGAGGGTAAGTATTATTTATTTACCCCTGATGAAATTATTAAGGTTCTGGGTGAGACAGACGGAGAAAAATTTAATCGCCATTACGATATAACCGTCAAAGGAAATTTCGAGGGGAAAAGTATTCCAAATCTGCTGAAAAGTAGTCCTGACGATAAAACTTTTGAAACATTTTTGCCTGAGTTACAACGATTGAGAAAAAACAGATATTCGCTTCATTTGGACGATAAAATTTTAACATCGTGGAACTCGCTTATGATAGGAGCAATGTGCGAGTTATATCTTGTAAGCAAAAAAGAGATTTATCTTAATGCAGCGCAAAAAGCAGACGAATATATAAGAACACATCTTTGCGAAGATAACACGCTGTTTGTCAGCTACCGTGACGGCAAACGTGGTGTGGGTGGCTTTTTAGACGATTATGCAAGCTATATTTTTGCACAGCTTTGCTTGTATAGGGCAACTTTTGATGAGGACTTCTTAAATCGTGCGAAACTGATGTGCGATAAAGTTGTAAGGGATTTCAGTGATAATGAAGGCGGATTTTATTTATACGGCAACCTTAGCGAAGAATTGATACTTCGACCAAAGGAGACTTACGACGGTGCCATTCCCAGTGGTAACTCACTGATGGCATATAACTTTGTAAAACTACATCTCCTGACCTCAGATGATAAATATAAACACCTTGCAGAACAGCAACTAGATTTTATTTCTTATGAGGCTGATTCGTACCCGACTAACCATGCAATGTATTTATCAGCACTCTTGGAATACAAAGAGCCGACAATGAAAATCACGGTTGTAGCAGATGATAAAATTGATATAAAAAGATTACCTTTGGATTTGCCGATTAATGCAGCTATTAATTTTTTAAGCAAACCTACAAAAGAACATCCGCTGAAAAACGGAAATACCACGTACTATGTATGTGAAGGTCACAGTTGTTTGCCACCTACCAACGATTTGAATGAAATAATAAATTAAGAAGAATAATAACAGTTGAAAGGAGTTTTATCTATGAACGAAAGTAATAAAAAGAAAAAGTCCGAAGCCAAGAGAAAAGAAGATAAAAAGAACATTAATCCGAGCGATATAACAGGGAAAATTGATGTTCGCGATACTCGCGAGCGCAGAGACGGTCCCGGTGGCAATTAAAAGTAAAATCACCTTTGCAAATCGGTTGTAAGTTGCAAGGGTGATTAATTTTTATACTAAGTTTTGTGGCTGTTGCAGGCTGTCCCCGTATAGTTCATATGCTGTACGGAGATTTTTATTTTAATTTTTAAAAGTTTATTGTTTTTTAAGCAGTTTTATATTATAATTGTAAAAACTAAAAAGGAGAATAAAGTTATGAAAAACAAAAAGAAAGTTGCAATTATCCTTGTTGCAGTTATTCTTGTGCTTTCAGTTGCCGGAGCAATTGCATGGTATTTCACAAGATATATGAGCGATTCAAAGGATACGGAAGAATTCTACAGAGCAAACGTTGCTGCAGTAGGATATGAAAACACAATTGAAACTGCTGTGCCCCAGACTGCACTCTACGGTGTCATTCAGAAGCATTTTACCGACGAATTGCCTGAGGGCAAAACTGAAAAGAAAGCTATCATTATCGGCTACGACGGTTGCCGTGCAGATGTGCTTACTCTTAAGCAGAAGGAAAACAGTGCAATAAGTGCCCTTATCAGAGACGGTGGTTCAATTAATCTTACATATTGTGGCGGTGTGAATTACCCTGAAGTTAATACTCAGGCTACATCAACTGCACCCGGTTGGTGCTCAATTCTCACGGGACAGTGGGCTGATATCCACGGCATTACGGGTAACGATATCACCAAGTCAATGGAAACAAAAACCCTTATGACAAGCTTTACTGAAGAAAAGATAATTGACAGTGCTTCTTTCATTACAAAGTGGCCGGGTCATTTCGACAGAAAAAACGCAACCTACCTTCTTGAAAAGCAGTACTGCGAAGATAATAATCTTCCCGTAGAGTTCAATAAGTGCAAAAATGATAAGGCTTCCTTTGAAGCTGCTGTGGGCGAGATCGGAAAAGAAGACTGTGCAGATTTTATTTTTGTAATTTATGAGCAGACCGACTCAGCAGGTCACGGAAGAGGCTTCAGCTTCAATAACCCTGTTTACAAGGAGTCCTTCCTTGAAATTGACTCATACGGTTTTGAAACAATTGAAGCTATAAAAGCAAGAGAAAACTATGAGAACGAGGATTGGCTTATAATTGTTACCTCTGACCACGGCGGAATCGGTACAAATCACGGCAAGGCAAGCATTCAGGAAAGAATGACCTTTGCTGTTATGAATAAGAATTTCTGATTTTTAACCTCCGAGCAGTTGCTTGGGGGTTTACTGTTGATTTTCAGGCTTCGTTGTGCTAAAATCAAGGAGTAAATATTTTATTATGAGGTGGCAGAGATGAACAGCATTAAAAATATGAAGATTATATCCTCGCTTGAAAAAATTTATGACAGCGATAAAATTCCCGAAGATGAGCTTAAAAGCTTTTCTCTTCTGAGAAATGAAAAAAAGTCCTTTCAGCTTGCAGTTGAAGCAGAGGAAGATATTACTGCAGAGCTTTCTGTTATTACTGAGCTTAAGGATATACATATTTACACCGTTGAACATGTGAAATCAGATTACCCTATACAGGAAAAAGGTACGGATGATTACTACCGTTTCAGTGAAAGCGGATATTACCCTGACCTTCTTCTTCCTGTGGATGGTGGAATCACCTTTAAAAAAGGTATAACCGTTTTATGGCTTGAGGTTGATGCAAAGCTGAATGAAGCAGGTATGCACAGAATTGAACTTCAGCTTGGAGATAAAAAAGCGGATGTCGATGTGGAAATTATTGATGCAGACCTTGATTTCAAAAATTTTGTTTACACCTGCTGGTTTCATACAGACTGCCTTATGTCATACTATAAGTTTGATGCTTTTTCCGATGAATACTGGAGAGTAACGGAGAATTTTCTGAAAACTGCTGGTGAGTACGGAATGAACTGCGTTCTTACGCCCATTTTTACTCCTCCTCTTGACACTGCCGTAGGCGGAGAAAGACCTACTGTTCAGCTTGTGGACATAACACTCGATAAAGGTGAGTATTCATTTAATTTTGACAAGCTTACAAAGTGGATAGAAATGGCTCACAGATGCAACGTAAGCTATTTTGAATTTTCTCACTTCTACACTCAGTGGGGTGCAAGGAATGCCCCGAAGATTATGGCAACGGTTGACGGTGAGTACAAAAAGATTTTCGGTTGGGAAACCAAGGCAACCTCAAAGGAGTATAAAGCTTTTCTAAAGGTCTTTTCAACTGAATTGAAAAAATATATTGAAGCAAAGGGTCTCAAGGATAAGGTACTTATCCACGTAAGTGATGAGCCCAGCTTTACCGTGCTTCCTTCTTACAGCAGAGTTTCAAGATACATCCGAAGTCTCTTCAGTGGCTACAAGGTTGTTGACGCTCTGTCTGATTTCTGGTTCTACCGTCTTAAGGTTGTTGCAAATCCCATACCTGCAAACGATCATATAGATAAATTCCTCGGCAAGGTGGATAACCTTTGGGTTTACTACTGCAGCGGACAGAATAATCACTATGTTGCAAACAGATTTTTCTGTAACGAGTCGGTGCGCACACGTGTAATCGGCTATCAGATGTTCAAATATGATATAGCGGGCTTTCTGCAGTGGGGCTACAACTTCTATTTCAGACAGCTTTCAAAGGGTCTTATTGACCCCTTTACCGAAACGGATGCAGGCGGTGCTTTCCCGTCAGGCGACAGCTTTATTGTATACCCTGCAAAAGACGGCACACCTTACCATAGCCTGAGACTTAAGGTGTTCTATGATGCTCTTCAGGATATGGCGGCACTTAACACTCTGCAGAAACTCACCGACAAAAAGACCTGCCTTGACATAATTGAAGAAAACGGTAAGCATAATCTTACTTTCAAAGATTATCCTCACGACAGTAATTGGCTGCTCAGCACAAGAGAGGCTGTAAATGCAGCAATTAAGAAAAGTAAGGGCAATACTGTGACTCAATAAAGTTGTACGCTATAAACGAATATCATGCTTTGGTTCATCTTATGGCAAACGGAATGCCCGGCTAAGCATAAAAATTCACCGTGAACATCGGTTCACGGTGATAATTTTTTACCTGTAAGGCAGTTTTATATTGAGATGAAATTCAGACAGTCTTTAATCTTTTCGTCTGAAAAGCCTTCCGCTCGGAACTATTCGCAAAGCTTTGAATTTTCGTCGGAAGGTTCTGCTTAGCCGAGAAGGGCAGACTCTGTCTTTTCAAGAAGGTCAATCAAATCTTCATAGAATTTCTGAGTAACGTCTTTCTTTTCAAAAAGACCGATAGCTGAGCCGTGGTCACCCTGAGTAATAGGCATAACATGCCAGATGCCGGGCTTGATTTCCTCGGTTTCTTCCCAAAGACAGTGAGGCTCATCGTGGGGATGAGTAGCTGAGAAGGTATCAACAAGGCCGTCGTTATAAAGTTTTTCAACATTTTCGGGTTCTTCCGAGTGGTCTCTGATATCTTTTATAAGAAGGGCACTGGTGAGAGAAAGGAAGGGGAATTTTGTGTTGGAAGGCAGCAGTCGCTTTCCGCTTTTGCTTTCCTTAACTGCGTTGAAAGGATATGAGAAGTAGTAAATTTCAGGTGAAATTTCAATTCGGTCATTAATGAGTTTTGTACCCTCGGGTGACATATCATATTCAACCTGGTCATTTGAAGCGTCAAGGCGCTTTACAGCATCTGTAAAGGGCGCAGTATCTTTCTGACCGGGAGTGTTTGAAAGACCGAACTGCTCAAGGTGAAAGTCGATGAAAGTGCCGTTGAGAGGCGTTCTGCCGAGAGCACCTGTATAAAGATAAGCAGCGATTCTGAAAACATATTTCAGCTTATAGCGTACAACTGTGTCGTGGGCAGCAGTTCCGTTAAGTGGAGTGCAGATTGCAGTAACAGAAGCAATCAAATCGCCTTTTCCGCCGGTGAAAAGAGGTGAAACGCTGTCGCCGCTTGCTTCAACCTCTTCAGGCGCACCGTGGGTGAGAAGATGAGCGAGCATTCTGATTGTTGTACCACCAAAGCTGTGACCGATAAGATGAATTTTATTTTCTGCTGACCAGTTATCGATAAGAGCTGTGGTGTAAGTTCTGCCGAACTGTTTATGCTGACGCTTTTCTGAATGGACTTTTCCGTAGTCTACTGTTGTACCTGTAAGCTGAGCATAAAGTTCACAGGCACGGTCCCATGCGCTAGAAACCGGGCCGACTGAAGCTGCGTGTGCCTTGCAGCCAATCGTACTCATATGCTCGGTGATATTGCCGCTGGTGGCACCCCAATAGGGGATAAGGTTATTAATGCCCTCGTGTTCACCCCAACCGAACATACCGTGTACAAAAATAAGGGGATATCTGAGTTTGTATTCTGAATTCATATTATCACCGCCTAAATATAATTCCGTTTTTCAATATATATATTGATTATAATTGAACTTGTTGTATATTTCAAGTACATTTATAATTTTTTTTGAACATTTTCAGGTTGACAAGAGGTTTTTGCAGGGGTATAATTCACTAGAATAAATTAAAGAAGGGATAAAAATGAAAAAGGTAAAAATAACTGCTGTAAGAAAAACTGAATATGTTGATCTTATGGAGAAATACGAAAATCCTGTTGAGCACGCCTGCGACATAAACGAGGGTGATGTATTTATAGCAAACGGTTGGGAAAGACCTGAGGGTTTCTGCCTTTCCGCCTGGGAAAGCATTTCTCCTTTTGTAATGACTCTTGCCCACGGTGGGGAGAATTTTTATGACGGCTGGATGAAAAAACCGAAATCTGCTATGATTTCCTGTAATGACGGCTTCAGACCGGTAAGCTTTTATCTTGAAACTCTTGAAGAGGATGCCGAATGATTTTGCATAATTTATCATTTTGGGTAATAAAATTAATTATTATGCAGAAAAACATTAAAATTTATATATATTGATGATTAATATGTGAATTACTATTGCAAAATTAAAAAAGTTAGTGTATAATTGGTGACAATAAAGTTATTCCAAAATTATCAAGGAGGATTTTTTATGAAACGTTTTCTCGCAATTTTAACAGTACTCGCTTTAGTTCTTGTTGCTTTCGCAGCTTGCGGCGGCAATGAAGGCGGCACAAGCACAACAGCTATGACAATGGGTACCGGTGGTACACAGGGTACATACTACGCTTACGGTGGTATTCTCGGTAACCAGATCAAGTCAGAAACAGGCATCACAGTAAACGTTGTTTCAACAGACGGCTCAAAAGCTAACATTCTCGGTATTGACACAGGCAACTATCAGCTTGCTACCGTTCAGTCAGACGTTATGGCTTATGCTGTTAACGGTTCACGTACATTTGAAGCCGAAGGCGCAATTGACACATTCCGTGTAATCGGCGGTCTCTATGCAGAAGCTGTTCAGCTTATTACAATGGATCCCGAAATCAAGAGCGTTGCTGACCTCAAGGGTAAGAAGGTTTCAATCGGCGCTGCAGGTTCAGGCGTTTACTTCAACGCAGTTGACGTACTTGCTGCTGCAGGTCTTACAGAAGACGACATCAAGGCTCAGTATCAGTCATTCGGCGATTCAGCTGACGCACTCAAGGACGGCAAGATTGACGCAGCATTCATCGTAGCAGGTGCTCCCACACCCGCAATTCAGGAACTCTGCACATCAGCTGATGCTTACCTTGTTCCCATCGACGGCGAAGTTGCTGACAAGCTTATGGAAACATCACCCTACTATACAGTATACGAAGTTCCCGCAGAAACATATAAGGGCCAGACAGAAGCTGTTAAGACAGTTACAGTTAAGGCTACTCTTATCGTAAACGCTGCAGCTTCAGAAGAAGATGTTTACAACATCACAAAGGCTATCTTCGATAACGCAGAAGCAATTACAGCTGCTCACGCTAAGGGTGCAGAGCTTTCACTTGAAAATGCTACAGACGGTATGACAGCTCCCTTCCACGCAGGTGCTGCTAAGTACTTTGCTGAAAAAGGCATTGAAGTAAAATAATCAGCTTTGAAAATTGAATGGGCTGCAGTAAAATCACTGCAGCCGATTTCTTGCTTTTTAATCATATTTTAAGGAGGCTTTAAATTGGCACTTTTCAAGAAAAAAACGGCCCCCGAAGCACAGGAACCCATGAATCTCGAAGATGTAATGAAAAAGTTTGACCGTGAGTCAAATGTCCGTGTTTGGGAAGGCAAACCCAAAATGGCAGTTACTGTTATACTTGCACTCTTTTCAGTGTTCTGTATCTATGTAACTCTTTTCGCAACATGGCTTGACGAAATCAGACTGACATCATTTATGTCCTATATCACTTTTATCGGTTTTCTTGTTTTCCCTGCTAAAAAGGGCGTTCAGAAAGTGAACTATATGCCGTGGTACGATGTTATTTTTATGATAGCAGGTACAGGCGCATTTCTCTATTATACAATTAATGCACAGGAAATTGTTGAACGTTTCAAAATTACTCCCGTTGAAGTTGTAATCGGTGTAATCGGTATTCTCTGTCTTGCAGAGCTTTGCAGAAGAAGTGTAGGTCTTCCTATCCTTATTGTTGCAAGTGTGCTTCTTGTTTATGCTCTTATCTGGGGCTCAACAAACCCGAGTATAATTGCTCGAATTACAGAATATGTCCGCGTACTTTTCTATTCAAAAGAGGGCATTCTTTCAACACCTGTAAATGTATGCTCAAAGTATATCGTTATGTTCATAATATTCGGTGCTTTCCTGGAACGCACGGGTATTGCAGATTTCTTTATTAATATTGCAAATGCTCTTGTTGGCCGTTTTTCAGGTGGCCCGGCAAAGGTTGCTGTTGTTGCTTCAGCCTTTGAAGGTATGGTTTCAGGCTCATCAGTTGCCAACACCGTTGGTTCAGGTGCAGTAACCATTCCTCTTATGAAGCGTACAGGCTATAAGCCTGAATTCGCAGCAGCTGCCGAAGCATCAGCTTCAACCGGCGGACAGATTATGCCTCCCATTATGGGTGCTGCAGCTTTCCTTATGGCTGAAACAGTCGGTGTACCTTATTCAAATATTGTAGTTAAGGCAATTCTTCCTGCAGTGCTTTATTTTGCAGGTGTGTTTATTACAGTTCACCTTGAAGCAAAGAAAGAAGGTCTTAAGGGCCTTACAAAGGAAGAGCTTCCCAGAGTTATTCCTCTTTTAAAGCAGCTCTATCTTCTTGTTCCTCTTTTCCTTCTTATTTATCTTGTTGGCACAAGCACACGTTCAATCGCTTACGCGGCTGCTATTGCTATTGTTGCAGCAATCGTTGTAAGTATGTTCAACAAGGAAACCCGTATCACCCCGAAGAAGCTTCTTGAAGCTCTTGCAGCAGGCGGTCAGGATATGATTACTGTTGCAGCAGCTTGCGGTGTTGCAGGTATTATTGCAGGTGTTATCGGTGTAACCGGTCTTGCTTACACACTTTTCAACGCAATTGTTTCTGTTGCTGGCGATAAGATTATCGTAGCGCTCTTCCTTACAATGATTTGCTGCATTGTTCTCGGTATGGGCGTACCCACAACAGCTAACTACTGCATTATGGCAGCTACCTGTGCTCCCATTCTTGTTACTATGGGTGTACCTATGGTTGCAGCTCACTTCTTTGTATTCTATTTCGGTATCGTTGCCGACCTTACCCCTCCCGTTGCTCTTGCAGCTTACGCAGGTGCGGCAATTGCTCAGGCAAACCCGATGAAGACAGCGTTTACTGCAACAAAGCTTGCAATCGGCGCATTTATCGTGCCTTATGTATTCGCACTCAACCCTGCTATGCTCTTCATTAATACAGACGGAGTATGGGAAGTAATTCTTATCTGTATTACATCCTTTGCAGGTATCTTCGGAGTTTCAGCTGCCCTTGAAGGATACTTCCTCACACATATGTCCTGGTATGAAAGAGTTATCAGTGTTGCAGGCGGTCTGCTTCTTATCTATCCCGGTGCAGTAACTGATGCAATCGGTCTCGGACTTGTTGCAGTTGTTCTTGCAATTCAGTTCATCAAGAAAAAGAGCCACAAAAACGTGACTCCTCTTGCAGCTTAACAATGTGAATTTAAAGCATCTGTATTGAAAAAATATGGATGCTTTTTTCATTCTGATTATTGACTTTTTTGTGTGTTAGTGATAATCTTAGTGGGTAGAAAATAATTATATGGAGGTAAAACTCAAATGGTAATCAGAACACCTTTTCAACACATTTCTTATTGGATTTTTACATCTCTTATTGCGCTGACTATTTCAATCGGTGGATATTTTTCTCCTTCAACGGAAACTCCAATTACTGTAAGTAATCCCGAAGAAGTTCAGGCTACAATGGCAATTATAGCTGACCCTCAGGTTTCAAACTACATATTAAAAAGAGTTCCTGTGTTAAAGGCTGCAGGTGAGGATTTTCACAATGCAGAATGTAAACTTGATGCACTTGTAGCTTTAGGAGATATTGCTGAAAACGGTCTTCCTGTTGAATATCAGGTTTTTTATGACAATTTGTCAGGACTTGATACAAGATACATAATGGCTGTCGGTAACCATGATATCAGACTTCGTGCTTACAAGCAGACTCTCTGCACATTCGGCCATTTTGCAAACACTCTCAACGGTGACGATTCATTTGATTCTTTTTCATACTCAGAAGTAATCAACGGCTACAAGGTAATTGTTCTCGGTTCAGATAAGTCAGTTTTTGAAGAATCATACATCAGTGATGCTCAGCTTGAGTGGCTTGACGATGAAATCAAGGCAGAAAACGGAAAACCCGTATTTGTTGCAATTCATCAGCCTCTTAAGAATACACATAATGTTGAAGTTGCATGGAACAGTCCCTTTGAAGGCGGCGGTACTGTAGGTGACCAGAGCGTTGCTCTTAAGGCAATTATGTCAAAGTATGACAATGTTTTCCTTCTTTCAGGTCACCTTCATTCAGGCTTCGGTCCTGACACCTACAACAATGTTGACGGTATCCACTCGATTAATCTTCCTTCACTCTCAATTGAAAACAAAGACGGTACTTACAATAATGCAGGTACAGGATACATTCTTGAAATTTATGAGGATGAAGTAATCTTCAGAGCGAGAGACTTTGCAAAAGGTGTCTGGGTTGCAGAAGCAACAGGCGACAGCAGCTATGACCTTGTAATTCCTGTAAAAAAATAAAATAAATATTGGGACTGTCCGTTAAAGTCAGCGGACAGTTCTTTCTTTTTCCTTGACAAACAATATGGCAAAATAGTAGAATTATAAAAGCGAAAGGAGAGATATAATGACACATAAAGAATATCTCAGTCTTATTGACGAAGTAATTGAAAAAGGAAGATACAAAGATAATTGGGAAAGTCTTTCAGGTCACAAAACACCTGATTGGTATTATAAAGGAAAGCTTGGCATTTTCATTCACTGGGGCATTTACAGTGTGCCTGCAGCTTTCAACGAATGGTATCCCAGAGGGATGTATATCGAGGGGACTGACGAATATAAGTACCATATTGAACACTTCGGTAATCACAAAGATTTTGGTTACAAGGATTTTATTCCTGATTTCAAAGCCGAAAAGTTCAACGCCGAAGAATGGATCAATCTTTTCAAACAAGCCGGTGCTACTTATGTTACTCCTGTTGCTGAGCACCATGATGGATTTGCAATGTATGACACTGCTTTCAACCGTTGGAATGCAAAAAATATGGGCCCTTGCCGTGACGTTCTTGGTGAACTTAAAGCAGCTTGCGAAAAGCAAGGTCTCACCTTCTGTGCATCCAACCACAGAGCTGAGCATTACTTCTTCCTTAACGGCGGAAGAAAGTTTGACAGTGACGTTAACGATGAAGCGTTCAGAGATTTTTACGGCCCTGCAGTGTGTTCAGACGAGCTTTTGCACGGTATGGGAGAATCAACCGAATCCGTTGACGGTGAAGAGCCTTCAAAGGAGTGGCTTGAGGACTGGCTTGTGAGACTTTGTGAAATGGTTGATAACTATAAGCCTCTTATTGTTTACTTTGATTGGTGGATTCAAAACAAGGGCTTCAAGCCTTATCTTAAAAAGTTTGCTGCATATTACTATAACAGAGCTCTAGAATGGGGCAAGGAAGTAACAATCAACTACAAGCACAACGCTTTTCCTCTCGGCACAGCAACTCTAGATATTGAAAAAGGTGCACTTGCAGGAGTTTCACCCTTCCCGTGGCAGACCGATACAAACATCGGTAAGCGTTCATGGGGCTATCGACGTGACAACGAATTCAAGAGCAGTTATGAGGTTGTAACCACTCTTATTGATATTGTAAGTAAAAACGGTATGCTGCTTCTTAACGTCGGTCCCAAGCCCGACGGCACAATTACTGATGAAGAAACTGCAGTGCTTAAAGAAATGGGTAAATGGCTTAAGATTAACGGCGAAGGCATCTACGCTTCTACACCATGGCTTAAGTTTATGGAAGGTGAAGCAAAGACTAAAGAAGGTGCATTCAGCGAAGGCGAAATTCCTTACACTGAAAACGACTTCCGTTTTACTTGTAAAAATACTGTAGTTTATGCTTATCAGATGAAACCTGCAGAAAGTACAAGCGTAGCAATCAAGTCTCTCAGAGCAGGATTCAGAGGCAATCTCGTTAAGAAGGTTACTCTTCTCGGCTCAGAGGCTGAAGTTGCATTCATGGCCGACAAAGAAGCTTTACATATCACGCTCAATGAAAAACCTGAAACAAACCTTCCTCTTTGCTTCAAAATTGAATTGCTTTAAAAAAATAAAAAGGTAGCTATGGTGAACACAGCTACCTTTTATTGTTATTTTGTTCTAAGTCCCTTAGGATAGTGATTCTTCGCTCTGCCGTTAACAACTTTGACTCCGCCCACACTGCAGCCGTTTACAGTTACAACTGCCCAGCCGTTTTCGCAGTCAGTGGAGAATTCTTCTCCGTGAAGATATTTCTTTATTTCCTCACTGTCAGCTGAAAGCTCAATTTTTCTTTTGAAATTCTTTCCCATAGCCATAAAAAACTGATGGTGGGGGAGAATATAATTCTTTTTAATTTCGCCTATGGTAACACCGCAGGAAAAAGCGGTGCCTTTTTTTACTTCGAAATCAGGAGTGAAATAAACGGGATTTCCGTTATACATAACCACGTGACTCTTGTCGTAGTCGGTAAGAACATCATCAAGAAAATCTGTTACGCATTTTTCAATTTTAACTGTGGCTTCCTTCTTAGCTTTTTGAAGTGTCTCAAAGTATTCGTTCTTGTTGTGAAGCACAGCCATAAACTGACCTTCGCCCTTGCTTTTGTGGGGGTAGAAGCGTCTTGCAAAACGGATGTTCTCCGTCTGACAGCCATCAAAGAAAATTCCGTCACAGGTGCTTTCAATAACCTTGTCTCTGACTTTCACAAGTTCAAATTCAGGGTGTGACTGCAGAAAAGAATCAACTGCCATTTCGTTTTCTTCGAGCGAAAATGTGCAGGTGGCATAGATTATGTAACCACCGTCTTTAAGACAGATGCAGGCGTTTTCAAGAATTTCTCTCTGCCTTTTTGCACACATTTTAACGTTTTCTTCGCTCCACTCGTCAATTGCAATTTCTTCCTTACGGAACATTCCTTCACCTGAGCAGGGAGCATCAACCGTAATAAGGTCAAAGGTGTGGGGGAAAGTTTTTGCAAGCTTCCCGGTGTCCATACAGGTTGTGACGGAGTTATGAAGTCCGAGTCTTTCTATGTTGCCCGTAAGAATTTTACAGCGCGAGGGGATAATCTCGTTTGAAACGAGCACACCGTTTTCGCTGAGCTTGTTTTTCAGCTGAGTGCTTTTACCACCGGGTGCAGCGCACATATCAAGGATTTTCCAATCCTTTTCAATTTCCACACACTCAGCAGGCGCCATTGCACCGGGTTCCTGAACATAAATCATTCCTGCGTGGTGGTAGGGGTGATTTCCGATTTTTCCATAATTGAGATAAAAACCGTTTTCTACATAAGGTATCTTTTCCTTGGAAAAGATGTTGATTTTCTGAAAATCCTCAAGGCTTATTTTGTCCGTGTTTACCCTGAAGCCTCTGACGGGTTCTTCAAAAAGGGCTTTTTCATACTCCGGAAATTCATCGCCGAGAAGGTTTTTCATCCGTTCTTTATATTTGATAGGCAGTTCTTTCATTCGTTTTCACCTGAGTTCATTTCTGTATAAAGCATACACATTGAGGTGGCTGCAATTGCAGCGGTTTCTGTTCTGAGAATTCTCTTTCCGAGAGAAATCACCTTTGCGCCGGCAGCGATGGCTTCTTCAACTTCTTTTTCTTCAAAACCGCCTTCGGGCCCTACAATAATGCCGACGGACATTCCGTTTCTAATAAGTGAAAGGGCCTCGGAAGTGTCCTTCATTCCGTTTTTGCTTTCATAGGGAAGGAGGATAAGGTCAAGCGTTTTTGCAAAGCTGAGAGCATTTTTATAGCTCATAACATCCATTACTTCGGGAACAAGGTTTCGTTTACTCTGCTTTGCGGCGCTTTCTGCTATGCTTTGCCAACGGGCGATTTTGCTTCTTTTCTTTTTATCGTCAAGCTTAACTACGCATCGGCTCATTTCGGTGGGCACAATTGCATATGCTCCAAGCTCAACGCATTTCTGGATGATAAGCTCCATTTTGTCTGATTTTGGAAGTCCTTCAAAAAGATAAATCCTTACGGGAAGCTCGGTGTCCTGAAAGTTTTTCTCTTTGATTTCTGCAATTGCAGTATCACCCGAAAGCTCCTTTAAAACGCAAAGGTCGCTTCTTCCTTCACAGCTTACAAGAAAGCTTTCGCCCTCTTTCATGCGAAGTACGTTTTTTATGTGATTGAAGTCAGAGCCGGAAATGCAGTAGCAATCTCCCTGCTTCATTGAGCTGTCAACGAAAAAGTTAAACATATGAACACCGTCCTTTCACGACATTATAGCAGAAAATTCGTCTGTTTACAACAAAATGTATTGCATATTTTCCATTTTGTGTTAAAATAGAGAAAAAAGCTCGAGAGGAGAAATAAAATGAACAAAATAGTAAAAACAACAATCGGTGTCGCAGGTTGCGCTTTGGGCTCAGCAGGTCTTGGCTATGGCTTATGTGTTCTTGCTGACGAATTGCTTTTCAACAGAAAGTTTGAGCTTCCCACAGCAATCAATTATAAAATCGGCGGCTGTGACACAAGCCATCTCGGCGAGTATATGACAAACAATATAAACTGGCTTGAGGAATACGGCTACGAAAGACATTACATAACATCAGACAGAGGAGAAAAGCTGACAGGTATTCTTTTCAGACCTGAAAAAGAAAGCGATATTTACCTTTTCTGTGCACACGGTTACAGAAGCTGTGGCAAAAAAGAATTCAACGGAGTTATCAGATTTTACCTTGAAAGAGGCTATAACGTATTCTTACCTGACCATGTGGGTGCTGGTGAGAGCGAGGGCACACACTGTACCTTCGGTTACTATGAGACTGAGGACTGTATGAAATGGCTCGGTTATCTTAAAGAAAACTTCGGTGAGGATATAAGAATTGTCCTTCACGGTGTTTCAATGGGCTGCGCAACCGTATCAATGATGAACGGCAGAGATGAGCTTCCCGAAAATGTAAAAGCTGTTGTGGCTGACTGCGGTTTTTCAACGGCAACCGATTTGTTCGCGCATAAACTCAGCTCTTTCGGCATCAAAAAGAACGATAAGATTATCGGTGCAGTAAATTACGTTAATAAGAAAAACAACGACTTTGATTTCAATAAACTCCGTCCCCTTGACAGTGTAAAACAGGCTAAAACTCCAATGTTCTTTATTCACGGCGCAGATGATAATCTGATTCCGAGCTTTATGGCAGAAGAGCTTTATGAAGCCTGCTCTGCAGAAAAGAAGGAGATTATGATTGTTGAGGGCGCTGACCATGCCCAGTCCTGCATGAAAGGTGATGTAGAATATCAGAGAAGACTCGGCAGCTTCCTTGATGAAGTTTTAGTATAAACAGGAGAAAACTATGACTTTTGAAGTAAAGGGTAAAGACTTTTACAAAGACGGCAAACCCGTTAAGATAATTTCAGGCGCGGTGCATTACTTCCGTAATATGCCTGACACATGGACAGATATTTTCAGAAAAATGAAGGCGATGGGTCTTAACTGCGTTGAAACCTACTGTGCATGGAATATGCACGAAAAGCATCCGGGGGAATATGATTTTTCGGGAATTCTCGATATTGCAAGGTTTATCCGTACTGCAGGTGAGGAAGGCCTTATGGCGATTGTAAGACCCGGCCCATATATCTGTGCTGAATGGGAATTCGGCGGACTTCCCTGGTGGATTCAGTGTGATGACGAAATGGAAATCCGCTGTTCAAACAAGGAATATATTGAAAAGTTTGACCGTTACCTTGACAGACTTTTTGAAGAAATCAGACCTCTTCTCTGCACAAACGGCGGGAACATTATTATGATGCAGCTTGAAAACGAGTACGGCTATTACGGTGACGACAGAGAATATCTCAAATATCTCCGTGACGGTTATGTCAGGCGTGGAATTGACGTGCCTCTTTTCACTTCAGACGGTACTTCCATGGCTAATCTTCTTGACGGCTCAGTTGAAGGCTGTTTCTCAACTCTCAACTTCGGCAGCCGTGTTGAAGAAAACTTCAAGGCTCACGATGAGCTTTATCCCGATTCACCGAAAATGTGTATGGAAATGTGGAACGGGTGGTTTGATGCCTGGGGTGATGAAAAGCACCATACAACAGATGCAAAGGTTTATGCAGGTGTTGTTGACGATATGCTCAAAAAGGGCAGTGTGAATATGTATATGTTCATCGGTGGCACCAACTTCGGTTTCACAAGCGGTGCAAACCATTATGAAAAATTTGCTCCCGACGTAACAAGCTATGACTACGATGCACTTCTAACGGAGTGCGGTGATGTAACCGAAAAGTATTACGCAGTCCGTGATGTTATAAAGAAGTATGTTGACTATGAGCTTCCCGAAGTGCCAAGTAACAGAGAGAAAAAGGCTTACGGAAAAGTAAAGCTCACTGAAACTGCATCGCTTTTCGATAATCTCTGTAATATTTCAACACCTGTTTATTCCGATGTGCCCAAGTGTATGGAAAAATACGGCTATGGCTACGGTTTCACTTGCTACAGAACAACCCTTAGAAGAGATTACAACAATGTAAAACTTTCTTTTGAAAGCCTCGGAGACAGAGCGCAGATTTACATTGGCTGTGACCTTGTGGGTATCTGCTACATCAACGACAGCCTTGAACTTCAGTTCAGCGCAAAGGCAGGGGATGAGCTTACAATTCTCTGCGAAAATATGGGCAGAGCAAACTTCGGTGCTAAAATGATGCGCAAAAAGGGTATTGCAGGCAGATGCCTTCTTGACAACAAGATTCACTTCGGTTGGAATGTTTATCCTCTTCCTATGGATAATCTCAGCAAGCTTTTATTTTCAGCTGAAAAGCCCGGAGAAAAGAGCCTTTTCTATAAGGGTACATTCAGTGTCGACGAAGCAAAGGACACCTTCATGAAGCTGCAGAACTTTACAAAAGGCTTTGTGGTGATAAACGGTTTCAATATTGGCAGATATTGGGAAATCGGACCTCAGCAGACGCTTTATGTTCCTGCCTCTCTTCTCAATGAGGGCGAAAACGAAATTATCGTCTTTGAATCAGACGGAATCAAGGGTGACGCAGAAGTAGAATTCTGTGATACTCCTGTTCTGGGTTAAGGAAGGAGAACTGAAATGAAAACTCAAAACAAAGAAAAAACTCTTGCCTTTGAAGAAAAACAGCTAAAAAAGCTTACGGCAAGAAAAGAAAAGGGAAACTACAAGGGCTACTTTTTTGTGCTGATTTTCCTCATAGCTCTCGTTAATATAATTGACGAGGTAACAAGTAACCTTTCGGTTTCTGTTCAGTCATCTTTTATAACGGAATTCTTTGTGAACAATCCTATGTTCGGCAGAACATATACCTTTGAAGAAGGACTTTCGCTTCATTCAACAGTCGGCGTAATCAGCTATGTTTTCGGTCTTATTACTCCTTTTTACAAGGCACTTGCCGATAAGTGGGGCAGAAAGCCGCTTTTTGCAATTTCAACTCTCGGTATGGCTGTGGGACTTTTTATAATTTACCTTTCACCAAGCTATCCTGTTTTTCTTCTCGGTTACGGTATAATCGGCTTTTTCTTCGGTCACGATATTCAGATTATTTACATTCTTGAAGAAGCTCCCGATAAATTCAGAGCAATAATTTACAGTGTTCTTAAAAGTCTCGGAATTTTCGGCGTGGTTTGTATCCCCATTCTCCGTGATATGCTTATGGGCAACGACCCTACCTTGTGGAGAAGGATTTTCCTTGCTCCTGCAGTTGTGGGTGTTATTGCAGCAGGTCTTGTTGTGATTTTTGCAAGGGACACAAAGGTATTCATAAGAGAGAGGTCAGAGTATCTTTCTATTCCATACGAGGAAAGGCAAAGATTAAAGGAGCTTCAGAAGGCAGAGAAAAAGGCAGAGAGAAACAAATCCGGTGTGTTCAATGCAGTAAAGTATATTTTTGCAAACAAGGACACAAAGTACCTGATAATTTCACATATTATTTTTGATTCAGGTATGCCGGCAATTGCTCTTTATTACGAATCCTCAATGCACACTGCAGGAATGACTACGGCAGACATAACCAAGTCATTGTTTGTCCTTCCCATAGTTTATGCCTGCCTTACCTTCCTTTCAGGCTTTGTTGCTGACTCCTTTGGCAGAAAAAGGCTTATTGTCGGTGCTTCAATTCTTTCTGCTACGGGATTCATCCTTTTTGCAATCGGCATCAACAATCTGTGGAATCCTTATCTTATCGGTGGTTTTTGCGGACTTTATCAGGGATGTTATTGGATTGGCAGAGATTATATGAATATTATGATGACAGAGAAGGTGCCTACAGATATCAGAGCATCCGTTGTAGGTGCTGAAGGTCTGCTTGTAATTATCGGACTTGTGGTGGGTTATATCCTTGCAATTGTGGGTATGCTCATAATGCCCGTTTACCTTGCCTGCCTTGTAATTGCAGTTCCTGTTGTAATTGTTGCGGCGATTATGCTGGCGCTTCACGTTAAGGAAACAAAGGGTGTAAATCTTGATGAAATCAAAGGAGAAGCCTGATGATAAAACATATAGTAATGTGGAAATTCAAAGACTTTGCAGAAGGCCTTTCAAAAGAGGAAAATATTCTCAAGGTAAAAGAAATGCTTGAGGCACTTCCCGATAAAATCGATTTCATCAGAGAAATGCACGTTGAAGTCAATGTGAACAAAAAAGAGGGGATGTTTGATGCTGTGCTTATCAGCGCCTTTGACAGTATTGAAGACGTTGAAAAATACAGAGTGCATCCTGAACACAAGAAAATATCATCCTACGTTGCTCTTATAAAAACCGACAGAGCAAGCGTTGACTATGAAACATGAAAAACAGGTGAGCGAGTGCTCACCTTTTTTGTGGACTTGTGAACGTAATTATTAAAAAATATTTAAAAGGAAACTCTAATATAAAACATACAATTAACAAGAACATAAAATATAAACAATTATTTAATTTTACCAAAATAACTAGACTAAATAACGCCTTAGTGGTAGAATTAATCCGATAAGCTACAGTGGATAATCGACAAAACGGCTCGATTTGAAGCTTAATAATGGAAAGGAGAGTATGGTTTTGAAAGCTAACGAAAGCGTTAAAAACTATCCCGCTTCTGTCAGAATGTATACAAACTACACTGTCAGAGAAATCAAAAAAATCTGCAAAACAATCGGACCGAGAATTGCAGGCAGCGAGCAGGAGCATGAAGCTCATAAGCACATCGCTGAAGAAATGAAAACATGTTGTGATGAGGTGGCAATTGAAGAGTTCAAGCTCTCACCCGAAGCTTTTATGAGCTGGGTAAGAATTGACGGTACACTTATTCTTCTCTCAATTCTCTTCACCTTCCTCAACCTTGCAATCGTTTCATTCGTACTTACATCAATCGCACTTGTGTGCCTTTTCTGCGAATTCCTTATGTATTGGGAATTCTATGACAAGCTTTTCCCGAAGGCAACTTCTCACAACACAATCGGTGTAAGAAAAGCCTCAGGCGAAACGAAGCAGAGAATTATCTTCTCAGGTCACGTTGACTCATCACACGAATGGACATACACCCGTCTTGGTGGTGCACCCCTTCTTTATGCAGTCGGTGCATACGGTGTAATCAGTATGCTTTATGTGTTTGTTTCATCAATTCTTATCGGCTTTGGTATTGTTAATCCTGAAATTGCAGAAACCCTCAAGTACATACAGCTTGCAGCAATTCCCGGTGCAATTCTTGTTCTTTTCTTTGTAAACTTCAACATCAACGTTGAAGGTGCATACGATAACCTTACAGGTGCTATCGGTTCAGTTGCAATTATGAAGTACCTTAAGGATAACGACATCAGATTCGAAAACACAGAAGTTGTTGCAATGGCAGCAGGTTCAGAAGAATCAGGCCTCAGAGGTTCAAGAAATTATATTAAAGATCATATGGACGAGCTTAAGGCTGTTCCCACTGTGTTCATCGGTCTTGAAACATTCAGAGATTATGAAAGTATGGCAGTTTATGCACGCGATATGACAGGTACTGTAAAGATGGACTCAAGAGCTTGCGCACTTGTTAAAAAAGCAGGTGAAATGGCAGGTGTTGACCTTCCCTACAGCTCAGTATTTGTTGGTGCTTCAGACGCAGCAGCTGTTCAGAAGCTCGGCATTCCCGCTGTAACTCTTGCTTCAATGAATCCCGGTCCGCCGAGATACTACCACACAAGAGGTGACACGGCTGAAAATATGGATATGAAGACAGTTGAAAAGTGTCTTGATATCGCATTCAACACCCTCTTCCTTTATGACGAAGAAGGACTTAAAGAAAACTATTAATTAAAAAATACGGTGCAGCTTCCAAAGGGAGTTGCACTGTTATTTGTTTTGCAGAGTTGATTTTGCTTGTGGGAAATGGTATAATTTGTTTGAAAAATAATTGTTGAGGTGGATTGATAAGATGCAACATAATATTGAATTTTGGAACGCATTAGATGAATTGGTTAATAATTCAGAAATAATAATTGATAGACCAAAAGGAACTTCACACCCCAGGTATCCTGATTTCATTTATCGAGTTGATTATGGATATTTGAAGGATACAACCTCTATGGATGGTGCAGGAATAGATGTTTGGGTCGGAAGTGGCGAGAAAAAGGTTGATGCAATAATGTGCATTGTTGATTTAGTGAAAAAAGATTCGGAAATTAAAATATTGGTTGGATGTACAGATGAAGAAAAAATGATAGTATATGAAACACATAATGAAACACGGTTTATGAAAGGTGTTTTAATACGTCGATAAATTCCAATTGGTCTACACAATACAACACGGCAGAGATTTCACCTTAAAGCGAATCTCTGCCTTATTTTTAATTTTGCATTTATTTTACTTGTTCATTTTAACAAACTCCGTAGGCGTAACTCCGTACTCCGCAGTAAAGGCTCTGTAAAATCCTGCATAATCGTTAAAGCCGCAGTTGGTGGCAGCAGTGGTACTTTTGATTCCGCTTAAGAGCATCTGCTTTGCGTGAATGAGTCTTTTCAGTACTATGTATCGGTGTACGCTTGTGCCCACAACATTGTTGAAAGCGTGGGAGAGATAGTACTTACTTACAAAAAATTCGTCGGCAACTCCACTTAAAGTCAGCTTTTCGCAGAAGTGATTGTTTATATATTCCAATACATCGGGAATAATGGAAGAAGAGCCCTCTTCTTTTTTCTCAGCTGATTCACTGCTTATTGTAAGTCGGTTAAGCTCAACGAGAAACCTTAAAAGAATAGCCTCCAAGGCAATTTCAACTGCGTATGAATCATTTTTGCTTTCGTTTATAAGCTCGGTTAGCATAGCAGAAATATATGTCTGCTGAATTTTCGTTGGTCTTAAAAGGTTAGTGTGGTCAGGCAGAGAGTTGTCAAAACAACGGGTGAGACTTGTTTTGTTAAAGCAAAGCTCAGACAGGTAGTTCTTGTTTATCCAGAGAACTATTCTCTCATAATCCTGCTGGTCGGGAGCAATTCTCGGCTGATGAAGCTCAAGTGGGTTAATAAGCAGAAGGTCACCGCTTTTAAGCTCATAGGTGCGGCCCTCAACGTTATATTCAACATTGCCGCCGATGAAATAGTATACCTCGTAAAAGTCGTGCTGATGCACGGGTACACCTTCAAATTTTGCGTCACGGTAATGGAAAACTTCAAATTTACTGTCAGACATACTCTGCCTGGGGTCAAAAATCTGCATAATTTCACCTCAACAGTTATCATACAGCAACATTAACAATGAGTCAAGCAATTTTCACTATTTTTATTGTCAAATAAATGTGATATACTTAAACTGAAATTAATATGGAAAGGTGTGTGAACTTTTGAAAAAGTTTTTAACCGATGATTTCCTTCTGAAAAATGAAACAGCAAAAACTCTGTATCATTCCTACGCTTCAGAAATGCCAATAATAGACTATCACTGTCATGTAAGTCCCAAGGAAATCTATGAAGATGTGCGCTTCCAAAACATCAGTCAGGTGTGGCTTGCAGGCGACCATTATAAATGGAGACTTATGCGTTCCAACGGTGTTCCTGAGGAGTATATCACAGGTTCTGCTTCCGACAGAGATAAGTTTCAGAAATTTGCCGAGCTTCTTCCAAAGGCAATCGGCAACCCCATGTATCATTGGTGCCACCTTGAATTGAAAAATTACTTCGGTTATGAAGGTGTGCTTAACGGTGAAACAGCTGAAGAAGTGTGGAACCTTTCAAAGGAAGTTCTGGCAAGGGAAGATATGTCAGTTCGCGGCATAATTAAGAAAAGCGGTGTGTGCTTTATCGGAACAACCGACGACCCCATTGACTCTCTCGAATATCATAAGCACATAGCCGAGGATGAAAGCTTCGACACAGTTGTTGCACCTTCCTTCAGACCCGATAAGGCTTTTCAGCTTGAAAAGAAAGACTACCCTCAGTATATCGAAAAGCTTTCAGAGGTTTCAGGTGTAAAAATTGATTCACTCGCTTCTCTTAAAGAGGCTCTTTCAAAGAGAATGGAGCACTTTAACGCCAACGGCTGTAAGGCAAGTGACCACGGTCTTAACTATGTAGTGTACCGTGAAATGAGCGATGATAAAATGAACGATGCACTTCTCAGAGCTATAAAAGGGGAGGAGACAACCCTTGAAGAGCAGGAAGCAGTTATGACTGATATGCTTCTTTTCTGTGCTGAGAAGTATGCAGAAATGGGATGGGTAATGCAGCTTCACTACAACTGCCTGAGAAATCCCAACAGTAAAATGTTCGGAAAGCTCGGTCCTGACACAGGCTTTGATATAATCGGGCCCAATAATTGCTCAGCTAATCTTGCTAAGCTCATGGACAAAATGAACTGCGGTAAAATGCCTAAGGTAATTCTCTACAGCCTTGACAGCTCTGACAACAGCTTTATTGATACACTTCTCGGTGCTTTCCAGGGTGAGGGCTACCCGGGTACAATTCAGCACGGCAGTGCCTGGTGGTTCAACGACACAATGAACGGAATGAGGGAGCAGATGAAGAGCCTTGCTTCTTTAGGTCTGCTCGGTAACTTCGTCGGTATGCTTACCGACTCAAGAAGCTTCCTCAGCTATACAAGACACGAATATTTCCGCCGTATACTCTGTCAGCTTATAGGCGAATGGGTAGAGGGCGGAGAATATCCCGACGATGAAGAAACCCTCGGTAAAATCGTTCAGGATATATCCTATAATAATGCAAAGAATTACTTTAACATATAAGAGAGGTAAATGCTTATGAAAATGTCATTCAGATGGTACGGTCACGATGACCCCGTAACTCTTCAGAACATTGCGCAGATTCCCAATATGAGAAGTATTGTTTCTGCAGTGTACGACGTAAAACCGGGTCAGGTATGGCCTGAGGAAAGTCTCGCTCAGATGAAAAAGGAATGTGAAGACCACGGTCTTATTTTCGACGTTGTTGAATCAATTCCCGTTTCAGAGGATATCAAGCTCGGTTCAGATAACAGAGATGAGCTTATTGACGTTTACTGCGAAAACATCAGACGCTGTGCAAAGTACGGTGTTAAATGCGTAACCTATAACTTTATGCCCGTTTTCGACTGGACAAGAACCCAGCTTGATAAAGAGGCAGAAGACGGCTCAACAAGCCTTGTTATGTACTGGGATCAGATGAGAGGTCTTGACCCTCTCACAGATGATATTGACCTTCCCGGTTGGGACGCAAGCTACACAAAGGACGAAATCAAGGACCTTTTCAAGGCTTATGCAGTAATCGGTGAAGAGGGTCTTTGGGAAAACCTCACATATTTCCTCCAGAAGGTTATTCCCGTTGCTGAGGAGTGTGGTGTAAGAATGGCTATTCACCCCGACGATCCTCCATATCCCATTTTCGGACTTCCCAGAATCATTACAAACGAAGAAAATCTCGACCGTTTCCTCAAGATTGTTGATTCACCTGCAAACTCACTCTGCCTTTGCACAGGCTCACTTGGCTGCGCTAAGAGTAACGATGTGGTTGCAATGATAAGAAAATACAGTGCCATGGACAGAATTGCTTTTATGCATATCCGTAACATCAGGATTCTTGATGACGGCTCATTTGAAGAAAGCGGACACCTTTCTTCTTGCGGAAGTCTTGATATGTACGAGGTTGTTAAGGCTCTTGTAGAAACAGGCTTTGACGGCTATGTAAGACCTGACCACGGCAGAATGATCTGGGGCGAAACAGGCAGACCAGGCTACGGTCTTTATGACAGAGCTCTCGGTGCAACATACATCAACGGTCTTTTCGAAGCTTGCGAAAAGGCAAACAAATAAGGAGGAACAAAGATGCTTAAAAATGTACTCAACACAGACCTTACAGGCAAGGTTGCAGTTGTAACCGGTGCAGGCGGTGTGCTTTGCTCAAACTTTGCAAAAATTCTTGCAAGAGCAGGCGCAAAGGTTGCTCTTCTTGACATCAACGAAGAAGCTGCAAAGGTTTTCGCTGACGAAATCGTAGCTGAAGGCGGCGTTGCAAAGGCTTTCAAGTGCAATGTGCTTGATAAAGAAAACTGCTATGCAGTTGCAGATGCAGTGAAGGCTGAATTCGGTGATTGCGACATTCTTCTCAACGGTGCAGGCGGTAATAATGCCAGAGCTACAACCGATAAGGAGTATTTCTTCCCCGGTGACCTTGACGAAGACAGCAAGACATTCTTTAACCTTGATGCTGAGGGCGTAAGTTTTGTTTTCAACCTCAACTTCCTCGGTACACTTATTCCCACTCAGGCTTTTGCCCGTCAGATGGTTATGAGAGAGGGCTGTAACATTATCAACGTTTCTTCAATGAACGCATACACACCTCTTACAAAAATCCCTGCTTACTCAGGTGCTAAGGCTGCAATTTCAAACTTTACACAGTGGCTTGCAGTTCACTTCTCAAAGGTTGGCATCCGTGTAAATGCAATTGCTCCCGGCTTTTTCTCAACAAAGCAGAATGCTGCACTTCTCTTCAACGAAGACGGCACACCCACACCGAGAACAGGCAAAATTCTTGCTGCAACTCCCATGGGCCGTTTCGGTAAGAGCGAAGAGCTTGACGGTGCACTTCTTTTCCTTGTAAATAACGAGGCAGCTTCATTCATCACAGGTGTTGTAATCCCCGTTGACGGCGGATTTTCAAGTTATTCAGGTGTATAATTTTATCAATATTTTTATATCGAATTCACACATATTAAAAGGAGTTATATTAAAATGAGTGATATGTTCAAGACAATTTATGAATTGGGTATTATTCCCGTTGTTGCAATTGACGATGCTGAAAAAGCAGTGCCTCTTGCAAAGGCTCTTCGTGAAGGCGGACTTCCTGCAGCTGAAATCACGTTCAGAACTGCAGCAGCAGAAGAATCAATCAGAAGAATTACGGAAGAATGTCCCGATGTACTCGTTGGTGCAGGAACAGTTCTTACAAAAGAGCAGGCTGACAGAGCAGTAAAAGCAGGTGCAAAGTTTATCGTAACTCCCGGCTTTAACCCTGAAATGGTAAAGTATATCCAGTCTCTCGGTATTCCTATGATGCCCGGTGCAGCAACACCCGGTGAAATGGAGCAGGCTATGAGCCTCGGCCTTACAAATATCAAATTCTTCCCTGCTGAAGCTAACGGCGGTGTTGCTAAGCTTAAGGCTCTTGCAGGTCCTTATCAGGCTGCAAAATGGATGCCCACAGGCGGCGTAAATGCTAAGAATCTCAACGATTATCTTTCATTTAACCGCATTATCGCTTGCGGCGGCACATGGCTTGCAACAAGTGCAGATATTGCAAAGGGTGACTGGGACGGCATTACTGCAAAATGTAAGGAAGCTGTTAAGACAATGCTTGGCTTCAAGCTTCACAGCGTATGTGTTTACGGCAACAATGAAAGTGCAGAAAAGGATGCAAAATTCCTCTGCAATCTCTTCGGCTTCGAATATAAAGAAACAGAGTACGGCATCTCAGCGGACGGAGCAGTTTGCTTTTCAAAGGATGAAAGCGATGCTAAGGGCTGCATTGTAATTTCTACACTTAACGGTAACCGTGCAATGGCTTACGTTAAGAGAATGGGTGTAGAGATTGACCCCGATATCTGGTATGACGAAAAGGGTAACGTTACCTGCTTCGGTCTTAAGGACACAGTTGCAGGTTTTGAAATCTGCATTGAGCAGAAATAATTTCAGGAGGTTTTTCCAATGGCAAAGAGAATTGTAACTTTCGGCGAGCTTATGTTAAGACTTGCTCCCAACGGTTATTACCGTTTCTTCCAGAATGACCAGATGCAGGCAACCTTCGGTGGCGGTGAAGCAAATGTTGCAGTATCACTGGCTAACTACGGTATGGATGCTTCATTTGTAACAAAGCTTCCCGCACACGCAATCGGTCAGGCAGCAGTGAATTCACTTCGCGGTCTCGGTGTTGACACAAAAGACATCGTAAGAGGCGGTGAAAGAGTGGGTATCTACTACCTTGAAAAGGGTGCTTCACAGCG
>JAZSQU010000052.1:0-52472 GCA_045538095.1 Acutalibacteraceae bacterium
ATTCTTGAACCTTCAACCTCAAAAATATAATTGTGCTCACCTGTTGAAGGCACATACACCGTTTCTCTGTTTATCTCGGAATCACATACAACACAAAAAGTCACCTTTTCATAAGAGCCGTCTTTTCCGCAGGTGGGAGCAACTTCATTTTCTGTTTTTATGCCTTCAATATGGCTTTCTGTAGGAATTACTTCGCCTTTTTCCTTAAGTGCACCACAACATTTATAATATGTATCGCCCGTATATCCTTCTGCCTTGCAGGAGGCTTCAACTGCATTTTTAGTAACTAACTCATCTGTAGCATGTTTATCTTTATCAATTTCGCCGTAAGCTTCACCGCACTCGTTGCAGATAGCCTTTGAAATACAAGTAGCAACACCGTTTTTGTGTTCGTGCACAGAGATTTTTCCGCAGACGGTACACACATTATTCTCATCAAAAGAATGAACTCCGGTAGCAGGTATAACCGTTTCATCAAGAGTAATCGGATTTCCATTCGCATCTGTAAGATAGCCACAGAAAAGTTTACACTCTTTATAACTGATATTACCCTTATCAACGCAGGTAGGCTCAACACGTTTTACTGAGAGAAAACCTTTAGCGTGTGAGCATTCCTCTTCTGCAGAAATGTTCATAGGTGCCACTGATAGTAATATCAGAACCGAAAGTATTACAGAAATTATTCTGGTTATTTTCATAAATAAATTCTCCTTCCGTCACGGAAATTTCTTTGAGCAATTTTAGCACATTGTATGGTAAAAGTCAAATTGCAACTATAGCAAAAGAATATCTGTTGTGACGCACAAATATACTTTACCACTCATATTTTCTCAGGAGTTGATACCATGTTCCAACTATTCCAGCTAATCCTTCAAAACCTCACCTTCTTCGCCCTGCATCTTAAAAGTCTTAACTCCTTCCCGAAGCCACTTTCACAAGCCAAAGAAAAGGATTTACTGTTGAAAATGAAAAGTGGCGACACTAACGCAAGAAGCACTCTCATTGAGCACAATCTTCGTCTCGTGTCGCACATTATCAAAAAATACTACGCCAACTACGACGAACAGGAAGATTTAGTTTCAATCGGCACAATCGGACTTATTAAGGCTATCGACAGCTTCGACTGTGATAAGGGTGTACGGCTTGCTACCTACGCCGCACGGTGTGTGGAGAACGAAATTCTAATGCACTTTCGTTCAAGAAAAAAGGATGCCAACAACGTTTCCGTTAACGAGCCTATTGATGTTGACAGTGAAGGCAATCCTCTCACCATTATCGACACTATTTACTGCGATGACACCATAAGCGACGACATCGACCTCAAAAATAAGACACAGTCACTCTATAAATTCGTTGAAGAGATTACTGATGACCGGGATAGAGAGATTATTATAAGGCGGTATGGACTCTATAATCAGAGGGAACTTACACAGCGTGAAATTGCTGCTGTAATGGGCATTTCAAGGTCTTATGTGTCTCGGATTGAAAAGAGAGTGCTTGAGGAGTTGAAAACAAAATTCGGTGCAGAATAAACAATTAAATCACAACGCTCAAACAAATTTGAAGTGTTGTGATTTTTTGTTTCATATTATATTTGTTAAATCTTCAAGATTACTGATCGTGTAATCCTGACCATAGTCTTTATTGCTCTTTTTTCTGTCTATCAGTATCGACTTGCAACCAAATCTTTTTGCAGTAACAATATCTTTTTCTTCATCACCGACAAAAACAATTCTATTAGCAGAGGCTTCAAAATAATCGCAGATTATTTGAAGAGCTGTTGGATTGGGCTTTCTGTATCCGCAACTAATTGAAGAAACATACAAATCAAAATATTCAAGAAGTTCTTTAAAATAGCTTTGATGCAATTCATCGGGCATTCCGGTAGCCACATCGGTAAAGGTTGCAATTCTGTAATCTTTGCTTCTCAGAGATTTAAGAAAATCAACCGTTTCGGGGTAAATATACGGTGTCAATTTCATTGAAGAAAAGAACGTGGCAATAACTGTTTTAATTTCAAAATCAACTTTCCAATGAGCAGTTACAGCCGTGAAAATCTTTTCGGGAGAATAATCAATTTCTCTGTAATTGATTTTTGGATTGAAGCTTTTGAGTACATCAACAGATTTTTCTAAATCATCGTCCGTTAAATCAAGTTCAAGATTCCTTCTGACATATTCAAGACTCGGTTTATAGAAATCAGCCCACATATTCAGCATATTTCTGTATTCCATCAGCGTTCCGCCAATATCAAAAACAACTACATCAAAGTTTTTCATCTTTCTGGCCTCTCAAAGGAAATCTTGCCCATCTTTCCGCTGCGATATTCATCAAGGATCATTACCGATGCACGCTCGGTGTTTACCTCTCCGCCTTTGATGAGCATTCCACGTTCCCTGCCGATTTCTTCGAGAATTTCCCACGCCATAACAGAATGAATGTCAGGAATGTTTTTAAGCTTATATCTGCCCGTCAGCTTGTCCTCGTAGCCGTCAACGAGAACTTCAATAAGACGTACTGCCATAGTTTCGCTGTCAAGAACTTCATTTTTAACCGAGCCGATAAAGGCAAGTCTGTCCCCTACCTTGGGGTCATCGAATTTTGGCCAAAGCACACCGGGCGTGTCAAGGAGCTCAATACCTGAGCCGATTGCAAACCACTGATTCTGTCTTGTAACACCGGGTTTGTCAGCAACCTTAGCACGGTTTTTACCTGCCATGCGGTTGATGAACGAGGATTTGCCTGTGTTGGGAATGCCAACAACCATCATTCTCAGAGCCTTGCCGGGCATACCTCTCTCCTCATTTTTCTGAATGGTATCCTTAAGCACCTCACGCACAAGTTCACCGTACTTGTTTAAGCCTTTACCCGTTCTGCAGTCAACAGGAAGTGCGTACTGACCTTTGCTGCGGAAATACTCCACCCACTGTTTTGTGATATTATCGTCAGCCATATCGCACTTGTTAAGAAGTACAATTCTTGGCTTTTTCTGTGTAAGCTCGTCAAGCTCGGGATTACGGCTTGAATAGGGAATACGTGCATCAAGAAGCTCTGTTACAGCATCCACCATAGGAAGGCTCTCTTTAATGAGTCTTCTTGTTTTCGCCATATGTCCCGGAAACCACTGCACTGTTTGTTTCTGACTGTCAGCCATTTACATTCACCTCAATTACAGAAATCCGCTTCACAAAAATGCAAAGCGGATGAATTTTTTATACTACCTTCCATTCTGAGAAGGGATTGAATTTAACTCTTCCGTATTCGTCACCTGCAAACATACGGTATTTTACCACACCGAGAATATAGTTCTCATCGATGAAACCGATTTTGTCGCTACGGCTGTCCGTTGAACCCTGACGGTTGTCACCCATTACAAAAACGTGACCTTCGGGTACAGTTACAGGAAAGTTTACACCCTCGTTATTGGTTGTGGGATTATTGATGTACGGCTCGTCAAGAAGAACACCGTCAACATAAACCTCACCTGACATGAAGTTAATATCCACTGTCTGCTTTTCAGTTGCAATAATTCTCTTTACAATAGGCTCGTTGAACCAATTTGGCTGTGTAACAATTACCACCTGACCATACTCAGGTTTGCTGTCATAGGCCGAAACCATAAGCCAGTCGCCATCGTGGAGAGTAGGCACCATTGATGAACCCACAACACCTACAATACGGAAAACGAAGGTAAAAATGAGCATAATTGTAACAAGAGCAACAGTAAGAACTGAAGCCATATCATAGAGATTGATAATAACTTTGTCTCTGAATGTAAGCTCAGACTTTTCTTTTTTTGTTATATCTTTAATCATCGGAAATCCGACCTTTCCAAGAATTAATTTACTTTCATATTTTCAAAATCGATTCGGCTTATTTCACCCGTTTCATCATCGATATTGACCACTCTGTATTTTACAACACCTAAAATGTAATTCTCGTTTATAAAACCTATTTTAGTGCTTCGGCTGTCCGTTGAACCCTGACGGTTATCACCCATTACAAAAACGTGACCTTCGGGTACTGTAACAGGAAAAACCACATCATCACCGTTTATTGTAAGATTATTTATGTAAGGCTCGTTTAAAAGCTCACCGTCAACATACACCTTACCTTCGGTGAAGTCTATATCCACTGTCTGATTTTCGGTAGCGATAATTCTTTTTACAACGGGTTTGTCAAAAGCATTAGGCTGAACAGAAATAATCACTTGACCTCTTTTGGGATTACCGTCAAAAGCAGTAAGTACAACTCTGTCACCGTCTTCCAAGGTAGGAAGCATTGATGTACCCTCTATACCCGACACTCTGAAACCAAAGGTGAAAATAAGCATCACAGCCACCATACCAACGGCAAACATAGAGAAGTTTTCATAAAGAGAGATTATAATTTTTTCTAAGAGCGTACGCTCTTTTTTATCTTTTTTGGTTATATCTTTAATCATAGAAAATCACCTCACCGATTATCATAGGTGACAAACCATAATTCAACCTAAAAGAACAACTTAAAAAGTGCCGTAAAAAACGATTAAAAGGAAGGGATAAACCCTTCCTTCCATCTGCGAGACTTATCAGCCGAGCTTTTCCTTAACCTTAGCTGACTTACCAACTCTGTCACGAAGGTAGTAAAGCTTGCTTCTGCGAACCTTACCGTTTCTGATAACTTCAACCTTAGCAACATTGGGTGAGTGTACAGGGAATACTCTTTCAACACCTACGCCGTATGATACACGACGAACTGTGAATGTTGAAGATACACCGCTACCCTTAACTGCGATGATTGTACCTTCGAATACCTGAATTCTTTCTCTTTCACCTTCGCGAATCTTAACGTGTACACGAACTGTGCTACCTACGTTAATTTCAGGTACTTCTGCCTTGAGGCTTGAGTCTGAGATGAGTCTGAGTGCGTCCATTGGTTTTTATCCTCCTAAATTCTGCCACGTTCGTGCCGTAAACTTAAATCGGCAGAGGACCGCTTGCTATTATACTGGCTGAATTCAGCCGGCATTGACGCTGCCGCATAACACGGCTCACACAAATGCTTCAGTATTTTAACATAAGTTATTAGAAAAATCAAGGGGTTTTGGAAAGTTTTTTTATGTAATCAGAAAAAGAACTTTTCTATTGTTATTTTAGGATAACCGAGTATCCTTTAACCGGTTTTAAGATTCTTCACTTCGTTAAGAATGACATCTTGAAATTAACCTTTATTTCACCTTAATCTTAACCGTCTTGTAACCACCGTAAATATTCTTTCCGTCAAGAGTCTTATACGCCCTTACACGGAAATAGTATGTCTTGCCCTTTTTAAGGCTCTTTTTTGTATATGAAGTGTTTTTGGTACTGCCGAGCTTATTATAATTGCCGGATTCATTCTGCATATAAATCACATAGCCCGTTGCACCCGTAACCTTGCTCCATTTGATTGTAACCTTACCACCGCTTGAAGTAGCAGTCGGTGCGGGATTTGCAGGTTTTGTGCAGGTTTTGAATGACACTGAAGAAGCTGCCCAGATTGTTCCGCCGTCTTTGGTGTATGCCTTTACAGCGAACTTGTAAGTTGTTCCTGCTTTCAGCTTTTTAACGGTGTAACTTGTGCCCGTAAGAGTTTTTTTGCTCTCATACTTACCTGTTTTTGAGTTGTACTGATAAACTCTGTATCCGGTTGCACCCGTTACTTTTTTCCAACTGAGTTTTATATAATCCGTTCCCTGCGCAGCTGAAATTTTTGATGTTTTACCGGGAAGAATTGTGAAACTGAGATTTTCCTTGCCTTCATAATCACCCATAAGAGTTACTGTTACAGTGTACTTGCCGGGATTTTTTCTTCCGCCTTCGTATTTAACTGTGTAGTCTGTGCCCTCTTTAAGGGTTGTGCCCATTACGTCGTCAAGATAAACACCGGGAGTTTTAGTCTTTCCGTTATAGGTGTATTTATCGGTAAGAACCTTGACAGTTTCAACCTTATAAATTGCAGTTTCTTCAGTTACTGTACTACAGTTCTTGCAACTCTTTATGCGCATACCGTCTGAATCAAAGCCTGCCTTTATAACCTCTTCTGTAATGTTGTGGCCCGTTTTTGCAATTTTCTCTGTATAAGCATCACCGCAGGAGCAAATGTAAGTCATTACACCTTCTTCCTTGCAGGTTGCTTCCTTTGTAACCGTTGAGGTGTAGCTGTGGGGATGAGGTGTATCTTCAGCTGAATTGTAGTGGATTTTTGCGCCTTCAAGAACATAATTGAAAGCGCCTATTCTGATTTCGTCCCACTGCTCTTCTGTTCCTCTGTAGTAAACGTCAGTAAACTTATCGCAGCCAACAAAAGCCACATCGCCTATTGAGGTAACGCTTACGGGGATTGTAATCTTCTTAAGATTGTCACAATAACCGAAGGTGTTGTTACCGATTGTTGTAACACCGTAAGGTATGGTGATTTCTGTAAGGTTATCGCAGTCATAGAAAGCTGCATCGCCGACTGATATAACACTGCCGGGAATATTCACATATCTGAGGCTGCTACAGGCAAGAAACGCGTAATTACCAACATATGTAACACTGTCGGGAAGGATTATGCCGGTCAGGCATTTGTTGTTTGCAAAAGCCTGGTCACCGATAGTTTCAACACTGTCGGGTATTGTGTAGCTTGCATCGGCTTTACCTTCGGGATACTGAATGAGTTCAGTTTTGTTTTTATCAAAAAGAACACCTTTACTGTCATTTACATAGTAGGAGTTCTTTGAATCTACGGTTATGCTTGTAAGATTGCTGCATTCATAGAAAACAGAATCACCGATATTTTCAACTTTGTACGGAATTGTGATTTCCGTAAGACTGCCGCAACCTTTGAAAGCGTTACTGTCAATAATTGTAACAGAATCGGGAATTGTAATGCTCTGGAGGCTTTCACACTCGGAGAAAGTGTGTGCACCGATTATATCAATACCGTTTACTAAGGTCACCTTTTTAAGATTTTTACACTCTGTAAATGTAAAAGCAAGACTTGAAACACCGTTACCTACTTTTACTTCAGCAAGTCCGTCGCAGGACTGGAAAGCATATTCCCCGATTGATGTAACCTTATCGGGTATGGTAATTTTTGTAAGACCGTCGCAATTATCGAAAGCAAGCGCACCGATTGAGGTTACACCTTTTCCGATTTTGAAATCTTTAATATTACTACAGTTTGCAAAAGCACAGACACCGATTGTTTTTATGCTGTCGGGCACTGTTACATTTGTAATACCCTTGCAGAAAGTGAAGGCGTAATCACCCACAGAGGTTACACCCTCTTTGATTACAACAGATTTAATATCAGATTTGCCCATAAAGGGTGAAAAGTAAGCTTCAATATCATAATCGTTCATATCACCGTTGCCGCTGATAACAAGCTCACCCTTAGACTCATCAAAAGTCCATTTTACGTTTTCGCCGCACTTACCCGTTGCATCCAGTGCACCGGCTGATACTGCAAAGAAGATAATCATCATTAAAGTGGCAAATAAAATTCCCAGTTTTTTCATTATACTTCCTCCTTTAAAAGAAAATTTATACTTATATTTAACAGAACTTCTCTCTATTCTCAAGAAGAAGCTGCTTTCTTATGAGCGTATAGGGTACATCGCTGTAGCTCTTGCTGATTTCGTCAGCTAAAAGTGATGGATTTACGTTTGTACTTGAACCTGCAGGCAGGGTTACTGAAAGTTTCACTCTTTCGCCCAAAACACCAACACTGTGCTCTTTTATGTGTTCAATAAGGTCTATGTCCTTAAGGACCTTATGTCTGCCTTTTTTACCCAATTTCTGAACAATAAGACTGTCCTGCGAAAGCATATTTTTAATAAGCTCCGAAAGTTCATTTGCATTCTTGTCTGTATCAAAAAGAATATCAAATTCGCCGAAGGTTATTTCCTTCGGGTCGTGTACGGGGTCGGTTACATCTGTAAGCTCAATACCCGGAGGCATAGCACCTTTGAGAAGGTCATATATGCCCTCATTTGTGATGTCGCCTTCAATTCTCACATCCATACTCTCGCAAAGGCTTTCCATACCCAGTGAAAGAGGAAGCGCAAAGGTCATATATGGGTGAGGATTGAAGCCCTCAGTGTACCACAAAGGGAGCTTCGCACGTCTTACGGTGCGTGTCATTGCCCTCATCAAATCAAGGTGAGACACATAACGGCTCATACCCATTTTCTTAAACCATATTCTTACGCATCGCATGACACTCACCTCCGTTAATCATATTACTTCCGCAGCCTGCACACTGAATTCTGCAGTGAGGCGTTGTTTCGCTTTCATAAGCCTTTTTGCTTTCTTTAATTAGGAATTCCTTTCTGATACCGTAATCAAGGTGGTCCCATGGAAGAATTTCTGTATATTCGCGTTTTCTCGAGTTATAGAATTTAGGGTCAATTCCGCACTTTTCAAAGCTTTCGAGCCACACATCAAAAAGGAAGTTATCATCCCATGAGTCGAACTTACAACCGTTTCTCCATGCAGTTTCAATTACATCACAGAGCTTTCTGTCGCCACGAGCCATAACACCCTCGAGGAAGCTGATATTTACCTTATGGTAGCTTACGCTGATTTTCTTTGTTTTTACTGATGAAAGCAGATGGTTCTGCTTTGCAATAAGCTCGTCAATAGTGTCCTGAGCCTCCCACTGGAAGGGAGTAAAGGGCTTCGGTACAAATGAAGCAACACTTATGCTTACCTGCACACCCTTACCCTTTGGCTTGTCCGGATTACGGTAGAATTCGTTTACCACCTTCTGTGCAAGCTCAGCAATACCTGCAACATCGTCATAGGTTTCCGTTGGAAGACCGAGCATAAAGTAAAGCTTAACGGAAGTCCAGCCACCCTGAAAAGCCTTAAGTGCAGTTGAAAGCATTTCTTCCTCGGTTACGTTTTTGTTTATTGCGTCACGCAGTCTTTGTGTACCTGCCTCAGGAGCAAAGGTAAGACCGCTTTTTCTTACTTTGTTAAGATATTCTCTCAGTTTTTCCGAGAAGTTGTCCACACGAAGTGACGGAAGAGCGATATTCACTTTGTTGTCAATTGTCCAGGAAAGAAGTTTTTCCATAAGCTCTTCAAGCTGAGTGTAGTCACTTGTGGAAAGGGATGAAAGGGAAATTTCGTCATAACCCGTGCTTTCGCAAAGGCGCTGACACTGGGTATTAATTGTGTCGGGAGACTTCTCTCTTATGGGTCTGTAGATAAAGCCTGCCTGACAGAAACGGCATCCTCTTATGCAGCCACGGAAAATTTCCTCAACAACTCTGTCGTGCACAACCTCAATAAAGGGAACAATAAACTTTTCGGGATAATGCACCGTGTCAAGGTCCTTTATTACCCTTTTTGTTACCTTCTCGGGAGCAGTTTTTTTGTTGACAATAGCTTTGATTGTGCCGTCTTCATTGTAGTCTATATCATAAAGTGCAGGCACATAAACGCCCTTAATTTTGGCTGCTTCAAGAAGGAAATTATTCTTGCTCCAGCCTTCCTTTTTAGCCTTTATAAGAAGGTCATAAAGCTCGTCTGATACCTCTTCACCGTCACCGAGCATAAAAAGGTCAAAGAAGTCAGCCATAGGCTCAGGATTGCATGCACAGGGACCACCGCCCACAACTATAGGTGTAAGGTCGTAACGGTCCTTTGCTCTTATGGGAAGCCCTGCAAGGTCAAGCATATTAAGTACGTTGGTATATGAAAGCTCATACTGCAGAGTAAAACCGATAAGGTCAAATTCAGACAATGAGTCACCGCTTTCAAGAGCAAAAAGAGGAAGATTTCTTTCTCTCATTTCTTTTTCCATATCGTGCCAGGGCGCAAATACTCTCTCGCACCAAACGTCATCACGGGCATTTGCAGCAGAATAGAGAATTTTGATACCAAGGTGTGACATACCGATTTCATAGCTGTCAGGGAAACAGAATGCGTATCTTAAATCAACCTTAGTTTTATCCTTCATAACACTGTTAAGTTCACCGCCGGTATATCTGCCCGGCTTTTGTACAAGTGGGAGGATTCTCCCGATTTCTTTACTGACCATATATTTTTAACTCCGTTTCTGTTAATAGGTATATAGATACAGCTATCAAGCTGAAATTTAACTTTATAAATGCGCAGTAGAAAACTGTGAACACTGAAAAGACAAGAAAAAATATCAGCGAAAGACGTTCTGTTATTTTATTTGTTTTCTCCTCGCTGAATTTCATCATCAAAAGGTATTTCAGTGCCTTTCCCATATCAAGGCTTTTTAACGGTAGAGAATTCATAAGAGCAATAGCAAGATTTATTATTGCAAAAATCAGCGCTGATTGCAAGTGAAAAATGCTGTAAACCACTGAACTTACAGTAAAAAGTATAAGATTGACCGCTATACCTCCCAAAGCGACGCCAATTTCTTTTTTATAGGATATACCAGAAAAAGCAATCTTTTCAATTCTTATACCAAAGGCGCCGAAAACAACCCTTTCAATTTTTTCGCCGAAAAGCCTCATCATAAAAAAGTGACCGCATTCGTGACAAAGCGAAGAAAGCACTGAAAAAAGTACAATCTCCTCCTCAAAAAAAAGAAGCATAAGAGTTGTTATAAGAACAAAGGAAAAGCCAAATTCAACCTTTGTGTTTTTCAGTTCAAGAAGCATTCTCTAAAAGCGGATAAGGGTCGGTTTTTACGCCGTTCTGTATAACTTCAAAATGCAGATGTGGGCCCGTTGACATACCCGTTGAGCCTACAAGTGCCACAGTTTCACCCTGACGGATAACTGCACCCTTTTCAGCAAGGATTTCACTGCAGTGGCAATAAAGGGTAGTAAGACCGTTTTCGTGTAAAAGATAGATGTACTTCCCTGCCCTGCTGTCCTCACCGGTTTTTGTAACCTTTCCGTCAAGCACAGCTCTTATTTTTGTGCCCTCTTCTGCAGCCATATCGATTCCAGTATGAAAGCCTCGTTTTTTCGTTATGGGATTTACACGGTAACCGTAATAAGAGGTATACCGAAAGTTTTCAACAGGCTTTTGCATTTCGGTTTCAAGCTCAGGGCTTTCAAAAGAGCAGTTTGAGGGTACCTTTTTTTTGTCGATATCCTCACCACCGGAGGCATTTTCTGTTTCTCCGGCTTCCTTTTCTGCTTCTTCAGATTTCTTTTCAGTTGTTTCGGTTTCTGCCTTGCTTTCAGCAAAAACAGCTTTAAGTGCACTTTCATTTAAAAAGTAATCGCGCACCGATGTGGCAATTGCAGTAAAGTCCTCTTTCGTTATGCTATAGCTCATCAGTTTTATGTAATCACTTTTTACATCACCGTTTCTGAAAACAAAAATTGCCAGAAGAAGAAAAACGCACACAATAAACTGACAGACAGTAATTTTATTGAAGCTTTCCTTTTTTGCCGTAACTTTTTCTTTTTTCATAAATATCACCGTAGGATAGATATGAAAAACCAAACGGAAAAAGAACTCTCTCTTTCTTTTCCTTATAGTATAACACATAAATGCTAACTTTCAAAGGTTTTCTACAATTTTAATTTCATAAATTTGTTGACTATTTATTACCTCAATGCTATACTAAGTTTAAATAAACCTTAAAGGTTTTATAGGAGGTAAAAAACATGTTCGCAGATTTTAAATCAGACGGATTTATGTACTGTATAATTCTTGCAGTAATTATTTTCGTCTGCGCTCAGGCACTTTTCTTTCTCAGAAAAGCGTGGGCAAGAGGTAAGGAGCTTGGTATTACAACCGACAAGCTTAAGAATGCAGTTACTTCAAGTGCAATCTTTTCCTTTGCTCCCGCAATCGGTATTGCTATTACTGTTATCACGCTCTCAGTTGCCCTTGGTTATATTCTTCCATGGATAAGACTTACCGTTATCGGTGCTATCCAATACGAAACAATTGCTGCAATCGGCGCTCTTGAAGCTGTAGGTATGGAAACAGGTCTTTCACAGCCCGTAACAGACCCCGAGACATTCTCAGCCATCGCTTGGGTTATGACAATCGGCAGCATCCTTCCCCTTATTCTTATTCCTATCGTATTAAAGAAGATTCAGAAGGGTGTTTCAGACGCTGCTTCAAAGAACTCAAAGTGGATGGATATTATGACTGCAGCTGCTTTCATCGGTCTCATCTCAGCATTTATCGGCAGAGGTCTCGCAGGTACAGGTAAAGCAAGCGAAGCTATCATCGGAGACGGTGCCGGTGTTCTTTCACTTGCAGCTCTCGTTGCTTCAATCGGCTTTATGCTCTTTTTCACTCTTCTCAATAAAAAACTCAAGAAGAATTGGATTGAAGCTCTCGCAATGCCTATCAGTATGGTTCTCGCAATGATTATTGTTGTACTCATCAATAATTTCTTCCCCGAAATTGCAGCCATTGAATGGCGTTATTAATTGAAAGGAGATGCAGTTATGAATAAAAATTATTTTGATAAAGTACATACCTGGGGCAGAATTTCCTGTGTTGCATCACTTATATTCTTCCTCTGTATCCCTCTTGCAATAAGCTTTCATTTCAATGTATGGCCCGAACTTTCCGTTATCGGCAAAGGTCTTGCTTCGCTTATCATCTTTTTCGTAACAGGTATTGTTGAAGTTGTTGCTTACTCACCTATGCTTGGTGCGGGCGGTACATATCTTTCATTTGTATCAGGTAACATTATGAACCTTAAAATGCCCTGCGCAATCAATGCTATGGAAAACGCTAAGGTTAAAGCAAACACTGAAGAAGGTGAAGTTATCACCACAATTGCAATAGCAGCTTCAACTATAACAACAACAATTATCATTGCTGTTTTTGTTCTCATCTTTGCTCTTAACCCCAAGTTCTCAGAAGTTATGTCAAGTGATACATTTGCACCTGCATTCCAGCAGGTTACATACACAATCTTCGGTTCACTTGCAGCAACATATTTTGTTAAGCACTGGAAGATTTCAATTTTCCCCATTGCAGCTGTTACCGTTCTTCTCTTCTTCGTTGACCCCGGTATCGGCGTACTTATTCCCATTGGTGTTGTTCTTTCAATGCTCGGTGCACACGTTATGTACAAGCTTAAGAAAGTATAAAAAGAGCCGCAAGGCTCTTTTTTAATGCAAAATGCAGAATTGCACTGAAAAAGGATATAAATTCAAAAGACATCCCACCAAATAAAGGGGATGTCTTTTTGTGTGTTCAGTAAGTCTTGTCATTCCGCGGTAAAGCCGAGGAATCTTTCAGATGCTTTAAGATTCTTCACTGCGTTCAGAATGACAAACTTTAAGGTATCGTCAGTTATTTTGCATTTATTTAGTATTTATGCTTATTACTGCTTCATATTCACCGTAAACCCAGCAATCATCAACTTCGTCAGACTGAATTGAAATATTGCTGACCTTTGCCCTTTGCACAATTCTTGAATTCACACTGAGAGCTGATACGTTAATCTCAACCTGAATATCATCAGCAGTGATTTTCTTCAGGCTTTCCTCTGGGCCTATGAGCACAATTTTGTCAAGGTTGCTGTTTTCAAAATCAACAGAGTAATTGTAATTTTCAGCCTGATTGAGGAAAACTACCTTTGTGGGCGCTTTTTCAAGAGTTTTGCTGCTCATTTCTGACATATCCACGCTTACATTGAATTTCTCAAGTGACTTATCGGTAATGTTCATACCAAGCTTTTCGTCAACGGGAAACTCAAAGTAGTTGACCTTGTTGGAGATTTTTGAAAAGTCAATTGTACCAACGTAAAGCTTATCAAACTGCTCGCCGTCCTGAGGATTATAGGAAATTTTCACCTTATTCGGTGAAACAGTTACGCTGTCTACGCCCTCGCTGAAAATCGCAGGCTGATTAACGAACTTAACTGCTGTTTCAACCTCTTTCGTAACGTGTACGGGTACAGTTACCGTTGCAGGGTTGGACTCGTTATTTATACCCTCGCAGATAAGGTACTTTGCTTCATCCTCATTTTCAAGGTCAAATGCAATTTTTGCAGGAAGATTTTTTGACGCAGTGAGAGGAAGAGACTCATCCTTTATTGATGCAGTGAAATACACCTTTGAAAGACGGTTAAGGATTGTCACCGGTCCGGTAACCTCAATTGTGTTCATTGACGGCACCGGCTGTCCGACGGCGTAATCTCCCTCAACAAGAGAATTAAGGTCATTACTGAGCTTTGCTTCAACGTTGAAGGTGTCCGTTGTTTTTCTGTCGTAGTAAACAGAAATTGACGACGGAGTAATTTTAGTTATTTCTACATCGGACATACCGCCATCGGCAGTTTTTGCAGTAAGGTTAAGCACCTTATAGCCTGCTGAATCAACAAAAGTGCCCGAAGCTTCAACTATAATCTCGTCTTTGCTGAGTGAATATGAGTTGATGTCGTAGGACTTACCCTTTACTTCAACCTCGCAATAAAGCTCATTTTCGTCAATAAAAGCAACAAGCTCGGAGCCCTCATCCACAAGTGAGGCAATATTGATTTTCACATCGGAAAGAGTTCGTGCAACCTCTTCTGAATAATTGATTTTAACCGTAGCCCAGACGACAATTGCAACTATTACGGAAAAAACCATTAGCGCCTTGTTGTTGAAGATAATTTTTTCAATAATACTTTTTCTTGAATTATTCATTACTTTTTCCTCCGACGGATTCTGAATACCTTGTTCTTTTCACCCTCATCGGATACAAGGAAAGCACTTACAATTTCAAAAAGCTCACCGCTTGTGATTCCTCTTTCAAGAGTGCCGTTATGTGCAACGGAAATTGCACCCGTCTCTTCAGAAACAACAACAATCAGCGCATCGCTGTGTTCACTCATACCGATTGCTGCACGGTGTCTAGTGCCAAGCTCAAAGCTTACATCGTTCTGCGTAAGAGGAAGAATGCAACCTGCAGAATGAATGCGGTTGTCACGGATAACCATAGCGCCGTCGTGTAAAGGTGCTTTCGGGAAGAAAATATTTTCAATCATAGGTACGGTTACGTTTGAATCAATCTCACTGCCCGTACTGATAATTTCACCGAGAAGAGTTTTTCCTTCAATTACAATAAGTGCACCTGTACGGTTGTCACTCATATTACCTGCAGCCTTTGAAATATTGGATGCAGCAGCTCTGTATTCATCGCCTCTGAGATCAGAGTTTCTGAGGCTGAAAATATTGAACTTTCTGAAATCGCCTCTGCCTATGCTTTCAATGGCGTGTCTTATTTCAGGCTGGAAAAGCAGTATCATTACAATAACGATATTTCTGAAAATCTGACTGAAAATAAAACTGCTGGCAGACATATTGAAGGCACTTACAACAAAGTAAATCACGCCCATATACACAAATCCTTTTACGAGCTGAAATGCACGTGTCTGTCGCACAAGCTTGATTACATAGTAAACCAACAGTGTCACAATCAGAATATCAATAATATCAGCAAGACCCACCGAAGAAATCAGCTTCATTACCCATTCGGCGGCGGCTTTTAAGTATTCCACCATAGTTTCCTCCATATTTAAAATTCCCATTTTTTAAAATATCGGGACAAACAGTTATACAAGATTATTCTATCATATTTTATCTTCAATTGCAAACCTATTTATTAAAAATGATAAAGTTTTTATGTCTTTTTTTGTGTTAAATATTCCCGGTGTAACTCTCACTGCTCCGTATTCTTCCGTATTGTAATAAGAATGTGCGAGAAAAGAGCAGTGATAACCTGCCCTTACGGCTACTGAGTGCTTATTAAGAAAGGTGCTCACCTCTTCTGAATGGGTGTTTTTTATGCCGAACGAAACAACAGGCGACTTTCTTTCGCCTTGCATAAAGTTATAAAGCTCCACATTTTTGATTGCGGATAAATCCTCTTTCAGAATCTTCGACAAATACATCTCTTTTTCATGGACAGCCCTTTCACCGCCGAAGCATTTAATGAATTTAATTCCTTCATACACCCCCGCAATACCCGGCAGATTTGCCGTTCCGCTTTCAAATTTATCGGGCAATATATCCGGCTGACTTTTCTGCATTGAAAAGCTTCCCGTACCACCTTCGATATTACTGTCAGGGTTTACATTTTCACCTAAAAGCATTGCACCCGTACCCATGGGTCCTAAAAGTCCCTTATGGCAAGGAATACAGAGAATGTCAATTAAATCTTTTTTCATATCAACAGAAAAAGCTCCTGCTCCCTGAGCACCGTCAAGAATAAAACGAATTCCTTTTTTTCTGCAGAGCTCTGCAATTTTTCTTATTGGTAAAACTGTGCCGAAAACGTTTGAAACAAAGGTGCAGACAATAAGTGATGTGTTGGGCTTTATAAGATTCCTGAAATTATTAAGGGTTTCTTCGTCAGAAAAAGGATTTACAAAAGCAATGTCGTAGGTTACGATACCTCTTTCGAAAAGACGGTGAACCGGTCTAAGAACTGAGTTGTGCTCAAGGGATGAAATTATTACGTGGTCGCCTTTTTTTACACTGCCTTTAATCGCCGTATTCAGTGCGTGAGTGCAGTTAAGAGTAAAAATTACCCGTTCACTTTCTGTGCCGAACATTTTCGACAGAAGCTCTCTTGTTTTAAAAACCTTCTCCCCTGCTTTAAGAGTCATACTGTGTCCGCCTCTGCCCGGATTTGCCCCATAACACCTTTGATAAATGCACATAGCATCGATTACACTCTGAGGCTTTGGAAAGCTTGTGGCGCCGTTATCAAGATAAATCACAGCCTTTCACGGAAGCTTTCTACTCCCAGATTTTTAATATGGTTACTGTTTATGATTTCGTAGGCTGTCCAGATATTTCCGTCAACAAAAAGGGCAAAGTTGCAGCCTTCCTTTCTGTTGGGGTTAGGGTTACGCCTTAAGTGAGATTTTATATTATTTTTAAAAAGCAGCTGCTTTGCTTTTTCACCGTAGGTCTGACTGTCGAATTTTATATATGTCAGTGTCATAACTTCTCCTCCTTTAAAATTGAAACTGCTTCATCAGCAGTATATGTAATTAACCTTAAAGGGGTGATATTGACATAAGGGCAGAAAAATATTATACTAAATTAAAGCAATCATAAAAGGAGAACAGTATGACTTCACTTAAATTCAAAGACGGTAGTTTCAAAATTATGCAGATTGCAGACATTCAGGAAACAAGAACGCCGAATCCTGACACAATAAAACTGCTTGAACTGGCTCTGGAAAATGAAAAGCCTGACCTTGTTGTTTTTACAGGTGACCAGATTCAGGGCTATTCTGCAACCTTTTTAAGCAATCTTTACGACAACGTAAAGGAGTGCATAACTGCTTTTCTTGAGCCGTTAGTCAAACGCAATATTCCCTTTACTTTCACCTTCGGAAACCACGACAACCAGGGTGGTCTCGGCAAAAAGGAGCAGTATGAAATTTACTCGTCCTTTCCGAATTTCGTAGAAACTGACCTGAGAAATCCTGATGATATCGGCTCGTGCTGCATTAAAATCAAAGACAGCAAAGGCGAAAACGATATTCTTGCTGTTTACGCAATCGATTCCAATGCAAAAGAACCCGACGGCTCATACTCACCTGTGAGAAAAGAGCAGATTGAGTGGTATAAAAGTGCGAGAGATACTATCTCCAAAGACGGAAAATATATTGACGCAATTGTTTTTCAGCATATTCCCGTACCTGAATTCTATGAAGTTATAAACAAGGTAAAGCCCTTTACAAAAGGCTCAGTTGAGGACTACAAAAACTATAAGGGATGCTTTTTCCGTCTTGATAAAGAGATGTATGACCGAGGTGATTTCTTCGGCGAAACTCCTGCAGTACCCAAGGTCAACACAGGTGAATTCAAGGCTTTCAAAGAAAAAGGCGACGTGTTCGCTCTCTTTGTCGGCCACGACCACAACAACAGCTTTTACAAGAAATACGACGGCATTACCCTCGGCTACACGCAGGGTTCAGGCTTCAACACCTACGGCCCCGGTGACAAACGCGGTGTGCGTGTGCTGACATTTAATGAAAACAACGTAAGAAGCTTTGAAACCTACACGGTGCAGATGAAAGACCTTTGCGATTTTAAACCCTCAAGTCCCGTAAAGCATTTCATTTTAAGCTCATTTCCCTCAAGTAAGGCAGAGGCTATTACAAAAGCTGTCAGATTCTTAGGTGCTATTGGTGCAGGTGTTGCAGTTATTAAAATGTTAAATGCAAAATAACTGACGAAACCTTAAAGTAGTCATTCTGAACGCAGTGAAGAATCTTAAACCTCTTCAGCCGGAATATTCCTCGATATTCTCGGAATGACAAACTGTAACGACTACAAAAAGACATCCCTTATATTAGGCGGGATGTCTTTTTTGCTATGTATTCATTAAGTCTTAATATGTATTTCCGAGGTCAAGCAGGGAATTTTTGCATTTAGTTTTTATCTTATAAAATTCATTTCCTTGTCCACTGCAGTAAATCTCGGATAATTACTGTCGGTCAGAACTGTGGGCTGAGTGTCTCTTGAAAGAAGCCACAGTGCAAAATCCGCGTGCTCACTGCCAACAGTGCCGCCTACGTGATACGCATCCTTGATGTACCAGGTTGTGTCGGTGTAAACGCCGGTTGAAGCATCTACAATTCTGTCGGGTGAGATATATTTTGCTTCAACCTTTGAAATATGTTCATCTGTGAGAGTTTCACCGAAGTTAGCAAATGTACCGCCGTGAGAAGTGAGATAGCTTTCAATTACGGAGTCGCTCTGTACTACGGTTTCATCATAAATTGGAAGAAGCATATCGCCGTAGTGAGAAACAAAGCTGACCTTCACACCGTTTTCGTAAGCCTTGTCAATGATGTCTTCCGTGCTGAAAAGGAAGTCTCTGATTTTTGAAAGCTCACTCATTACTACAGGGTATTCATCCTTGTGCTTACCGAAAACAAATTCCACACTGCTGTCGAAATCCTTATCGCAGCAAAGTCCCCAGAAGCCGAGAGAAGTGCCGAGATAATCACGCATAAGCTCATCGTAAACTCTGTCCTTGTTCTTTGTTACAAAGCCGTTGAGAAAATCTGCAACATAGTCAAATACACCTGCAGCATCCACAGCCTTGATGAGTGCTTTAAGAAGGAAGGAATCCCCTACTTTGTTTGAAAGGTAGTTATTAAGAAAATCGCCTGAGGTGTAAATGTCACCGGTAAGTGCTGCGCCTGCAACGTCTGTGCCGTTGTGGGCTGAGGAGAAATAAACCAGAGTGTCAATGCTGTCTGTGCCGTATTCATACATATATGCAGTGGCAACCATACCGCCCATACTGCAGGCACCCATATCAACCTTTGATTTACCTGTATTTTTCTTTACCATTTCAACAAAAGTATTGAGCTCATCTGAAAGCGCAAGAGGGCTCTTTCTCCAGTCATAAGTGAAGAAGTAAACATTTTTCCCACCGAGCTTATCTACTGCATAGCGAACGAGACCCTCCTCACCATCCATCCAGTCCTCAGTAAATTCAATTTCACCTGCAGGATGAAGATAGGTTTTCATATGTACGTCGGCATAAACGGACTTACCTTCTTTATCCGAAGAAATTGGAGCAAAAAGTTTCTGACAGTAAGAAAGAAGTGCATTTTCAAAGACGTCTTCTTCATTCTTTATGTAACCTGAGGCAAGGTCATAAATGAGAGTGAGAACATCAATTAAATTGAATGCAAGAGCCTTTGAGCCGTCCTCGTGAATAAGTCCGCCGAAATCGATGCCTCTTACAATTACAATAGGGTCACCGTTATATTCCACGGATGTCTTTTCAGCTGCAAAGCTCGGCACACACATACCGAAAACGAAGATAATGCTGAGTAAAACAGAAATAAGCTTTTTCATAATCTTTCTCCTTTAGTACGTCTTTTTTATGTATTCAATAAGGTCAGCCACTGCGCCATTGTTACAGTGACAAGCCTTAAATTCACAAATTTCCTTTATATCGTCGGGAGCCTGACCTGCGCAGGCAGGATGGCTTACACTTTTAAGCATATCCCAGTCGTTGTAGTAGTCGCCTATAGCTGAGATTTTGTCTTTCTCAATACCGAGCATTTCTGAAAGTACTCCAACTGCATAGCCTTTATTGGTGTTTTTATCAACAAGGTCAAAGGAAAGCGGACCGGTGTCAATAAGATAATGCTCTTCACCTGTTCTTTCACTGAAAAAGCTTCTTATCTCCTTGACTTGCCACGGTGGACAAAAGCAGATAATCTTGCCCCAGTTACCTTTAGGCACCTCGTCAATTGTTCTCAACCTTTTAAACGGCAGACGGTCAATGAGCATCATCACCTCGGACATTATCCTCGGCCTTACAAGATAAATCATATCTGAGGCGAAAACACCGATTTCAAGAAAAGGATACTTTTTCATCGCTTCTCTTATTATATCAGTCGCACTGTCTTTTATAGGGTTAAACCAAATCATTTCTTCTTTTTCATAATCGTAAATTCCTGCGCCGTTGAGGATAATTGCAGGAGTTTTAACGTCGGGAAGATTGAAATAATGAGGTCTCATTGATGGTACACTGCGAGCCGAGGCAAGAGTGAAATTTCCTTTAAGCTCATGGACAAAACTGTCAATCGCCCTTGTGTTTACTTTTGGTGTACGTCTTAATTTGTTGTTCAGTGTGCCGTCAATATCGGACACAATAAGCCAGTCGGAATAGTCTTTTTTATTTTTCATAATCAATAATTATAAACAATGTTGTCCTTATATTTTTCTGCCATTGAAAGCAGTTCATCCTCTGTGAGATAAGCTGTTGTGCAGCCCACTGCAGTTACGCACTTACCACCTGTGAGATTGCCGTAAAGGGTGCATTTTTCTATAGGCTCGTCTTTCATTATGCCATAAAGAAAACCTGCAAAAAAGGCATCTCCTGCACCAGTTGAGTCAACGCGTACAAATTCGTCAACGCTTTTCACAAGGGTAAATTCACCGTCTTTATAGATAAGACAGCCGTCTTTATCGAGCTTTACAATTGTGGTATCAAAATATTTGCTGAGTTTTATTGCAGCTTTTTTCGGGTCACTTTCACCCGTAATTTTAAGCGCTTCCGTTCGGTTAGGAAGGAAGTAGTCAGCAATTTTAAGCATTTCGTCATAGCTTTCAAGGCTCATATCCTCAACAAAGCCGGTGTCAAGAATTACAATAGTTCCCTCAACCTTAAGCCTTCTGTAAACCTCAGGGTTATCAAGGTGCATTGCCACAGCTTTTGCACCCTTAAGGTTTTCGTAGATTTTGTCTGCTGAAACCTCGTTTTCGCTGTTGCCGTATGACCAGAAGGTACGGTCATTTTTAGTTATTGCACCTGCAGTGATGTTAACGGCAATTCTCTCTCCCTCATAAACATTGACAGGTTCAACCCCTGCTTTTCTGAATTCATTAAGGGCAAAAGAAGAGAACATATCATCAGAAAGCTCCGTAACCGTTTTAGTTTTGACACCCAACCTGCCAAGGGTGACCATTGTACCCGGCACACCGCCACCGAGACAGAGAGAAAATCTGTCGGTGAAAATCTCCTCACCCTCTTCGGGAAGTCTCGGCATATTTTCAAAAAGTAAGTCTACGTTTGTTTTTCCGTATCCTGCTGCAAAACTCATAATTTTCCTCCAAAATTTTACTGTAATCTATTGTAAACTTATTGGAGTAATTTGTCAATTCTTTTACATCGCCTTTTGCAGTTCGGTTTTGATTTTTTCAATTATTCGCTTTTCCAGGCGCGAAATGTAGCTTTGAGAAATGCCCAATAAATCTGCAACCTGCTTCTGGGTGTATTCCTTTGAGCCGAAAAGACCGAAGCGCATTGTCATAATCTGCTTTTCTCGTTCATTTAACCTGCCAACAATTTTCAGCAACTGATTTTTTTCATCTTCCATTTCGATGTTACGGTTTACACTGTCGCTGTCGCTGCCGAGAACATCGGACAAAAGCAGCTCGTTTCCGTCCCAGTCCACATTTAAAGGCTCGTCAATTGAAAGCTCGTTTTTACGGTTTGCCGTCTTGCGAAGATACATAAGAATTTCGTTTTCGATGCAACGTGACGCGTAGGTTGCAAGCTTGATTTTTTTTGTTGGACAAAAGGTGTTCACTGCCTTTATCAGCCCGATTGTGCCGATTGAAACAAGGTCCTCAATACCGATTCCCGTGTTCTCAAACTTACGCGCAATATACACCACAAGACGAAGATTGTGGACTACAAGCAATTCTCTTTCAGAAAAGTCGCCCTCTTCGATTTTTCGCAGTATCGCTTCCTCGTTTTCCTTAGTCAGAGGTGCAGGAAGGTTTTCGTGGCCGTTAATATAAAGCAGGTCACCTTCCCTTTCACGTTTTAAGCTTTCTCTTATTCGGTTTATAAAATTAATTATTCTTTTCAGCATGGTTAACTCCTCTTTCATTGGTTTGCTCAAAGGGTAAAGTGCAAGGCAGAATTGCACCGAAAGCACCGTTTTTTAGCCTTCTGTCGGTTACTGCAACAACAACCCTATCGGTTTCAAAAGAGCTTTTAAAGGCACTTATTCTCACCTTCTTAGGTCTGAATGCAGGCAGCACACCTTCACCCGAAATGGTACTGCACATAACAAAACGGAATTTCAGTTCTTCGCCACATAATACATCAGGGTTATTAATGTCAGGCAGTGCAATTTCTTTCACTACATCGTGGCTTACAATAATAACGGGACAGCCCGAAAAAGGGTCAGTCAGTGTGTTGCCCGTATCAAGCAAAGCTTTGCAGAAGTAACGCTTATCACCCACAAAAATTTCAAGGTCAAACACTGTATCCGAAGGTGTTTTCAGGCTTATGAGTTTATGGGCGCCTTTCAGAACAAAGTAGCAGACGGCAGTAGTCACAAGCAATTCGGATGCACTTATGTCGAAATATACAATTCCATTGTTATAATACATATTCTGCGGCGAAAGAAAATACCACAGAAAGAACATAAGTCCGGCGAAAATCATATTAACAGCAAAAAAGCAGGCAGTAAGCCTTATAAAATTCCGAACATTAACGAAAGAAAAAGCTACAGTCACAAGAAGAAACAGCACGGGAATTCTGCTGACCGACATAAGCTTTTCGCTTATATCGGGCACAAGAATAATCATAGAATAAGCTCCGCTTATCAGCGCAGAGAGAATTAAGCGCAACCGCTTCGGTGCAGTCCGTGTGAGATAAGAGGTAAGCAGAAGAAGAGCATATGTTATGTATAGATTTAAGATAAAGAGAATGTCGGCATAGATTACCTGCATTTGAATCACCTGGTATATTATACTTTAGGTGCTACGGTTATTATGTCGACTTGTGGGTTTAAAAAAGCAAAAAGGACACCCGAAGGTGTCCTCAATTTTACATTTATTATTCTTCGTTTGCTGCCTTTTCTCTAGCAATTCTGTTTTCAGTAACAATCTTTGTAACCTCATCCATGAATTCGCCGTGAAGCTTGAACTTTCTTGTGAAGATAATAAGAGAAATTACGAAGAGTACAGGAGGAATTACTGTCATCATAAGTGTGATTGCAAGCTTTGCACTTTCGGGGTTCTGATTATGAAGTGTACCGTCGTACTTTGAAATGCCGAGAGATGCAAAAAGAATAATTGTCTGAACAGTATATGCCATCTTCTGAAGGAAGCCCTTCATTGAGAAAGTAATTGATTCGCTTCTGAAGCCCAGCTTAACTTCGCCGTAGTCAACAACGTCAGCAAGGAATACGGTCTGTGCGATGAACATTGAAGCCATACCGATTGCAGCAATAAGATAACCTATGCACATAAGAGCAAAGATATCGGCAAATGAACCGATTGCCATACATATGTAGCCGAATGCAGTAATTGCAAGTGAAGCCTGGTAAGCTCTTCTCTTTGACATATACTTCTGAAGGAAAGGAAGAAGGAGAAGACCTGCAACTGAACCTACAGCCTGGAAAAGTGAGAAGGTTGACTGCTTGTTGGGGTCGCCTACAACAACGTCAAAGTAGTAAGTTGCAACGCCTGATGTGAGGTACCAGCCTGCATTTGAAATCATTGCGAAAAGCATAAACACAAGAAGCTGATCGTTTGACTTGATTACATTGAACGCTGCCTTGAATGAGAATTTTTCTGCAGGCTTTGTTGAAACGGTTTCTTTTGTTGTTGCAACTGAAAGTCCTGAGAAGAAAACGAGACAAACAGCACATACTGCAGCGCAGATTACATAGCTTCGTGCGTCGTGCACCTTTACAAGTTCACCTGCAGCATCAGGCTTCTCAGTAATACTCACGGCGGTCATAATTACGGGAGCAAGAATTGAAACAGCACCCTGACCGAGACCTGAGAAGGTTCTTGCAAGAGTTGAAATGAGGCTTCTTTCCTTGGGGTCGCTTGTAAACGAGGGAACCATTGACCAGTATGGAATATCAGCCATTGTGTTTGTCATACCCCAGAGGATGTATGCAACAGCAACATAAACACAAAGCGCTGCACCTGTAAGCTTAAAGGGATTTGAGAAAAGGAAAACAAGTACAATAGCGTTGCACATTGAGCCTCTTAAAATCCAAGGTCTGTACTTACCCATTTTTGTGTGGGTGTTATCTACGATTGTGCCCATCATCGGGTCGTTGATACCGTCCCAGATTCTCGCAATAGGTGTGAGAATAAGAAGGAAGGAAGATGTGAGTCCTAAAACGTCGGTGAGGTACTTTGCAAGGAAGGAATAGAACATTCCGTAGCTGAGGTCAAGACCGATTGCGCCCACGCCGTAGCCGAGTTTACTTTTGAGATACTTGATTGTTTCCATTAAAGTTCTCCTTTCAATACTATATCCATGTATTTTTCAATTTCTTCTTTATTAACTTCAGCAAGTTCACTTACTTCAGTGTCGGAGCAGACAGCGATATAGGCACCGATAAGTCCGCTCACCTTGAAATGATAGCCGAATTTTATAAAGCTGTTTTTCTGAAGGCAATCGGCAAAGCAGAAGGAATCAAGTCCACCGGTTATGCCCTCGCCCGTTTTTTTGAGCACACTTTCCTTAAGTGCCCAGAGTCTTGTGAAATCAGAGGGCTGATTATCACTGTTTTCAAGAATTTTTCTTTCATTATCCGTAAAAAATCTTTCGGCAATTCTCGGATTGTACTTTCCGACTGTCTGCACATCACAGCCGATTTCACTTTCTGAAATGCTGCAGACAACGTAGTCTCCACTGTGGCTGATGTTGAAAAAAGCTCTGCCATCTTTAAGGTAAGGCTTTCCGTTGTCGCCGTAAGTAAAGGCAAGTTTTTTTTCTTTGCCGTTTTTCAAGAGACTGTATGACAGAAGCACACGGCCGAGAAGTGAGTGATTTTTTGAGGATTGATTTAATATTCCGGGCGAAAGTATTTTTTCGCATTTACGGGTCTTATACCATAAATCCTCGTCAAAATCCTTTGTACAAATCAGATATGTCATACATTAATTTCAGGCACATTGTCAGGAATCATAATCATACATACAATGTAAGCCATAATTCCACCGCCAATCCAGAGAGTAAGAGCAACAAAAATGAGTCTTACAATCATAGCATCAATACCAAAGTAATTCGCTATACCGTCGCAGACACCTGAGATTTTCTTTTCTTTGCCTTTTGTGATTTTCTTGTAGGAATTTTCTACTTCAACATAACCCTCGGGAGGCTGAGTGAGTACAAGTGCGCACACGATATAAGCGATAAGCACAGGCACAACAGCAGTCATAAGAGCGAGAGAAACAAAGACGATTCTTATTAAAGTGGGGTCAATGTTGAGGCTTTTGCCGATACCGTCGCAAACACCGCTGAGCTTTTTGTCTCTGCCGAGATAAATCTTTTTCATTCTTTTTTACTCCTTTATTTTATTTTTTATAAAAGTCCGTTCTGCTTTTTGCAGGCAAGAAGTGTGTTCTTCATAAGCACTGCAATTGTCATTGGTCCGCAGCCACCGGGTACGGGAGTTATAAACTCACATTTTTCCTTTACGTTTTCAAAATCAACGTCACCGCAAAGCTTTCCGTCTTCATTACGGTTAATACCAACGTCAACAACAATTGCTCCCTCTTTGACCATGTCAGCTGTTACAAACTTTGCTCTGCCCACGGCAGCTACAATAAGGTCAGCCTTTGAGGTGATTTCAGGAAGATTTTTTGTTCTTGAGTGGCAGATTGTAACTGTTGCACTTCTTTCAAGAAGCAGTGAAGCCATAGGCTTACCTACAATGTTACTTCTGCCGATAATTACGCAGTTTTTACCGCAGACATCAATGCCGTAATAGTCAAGCAGTTCAATTACACCCATAGGTGTGCAGGAAGCCATATCGTAGTCGCCCTGCCACATTTTACCAACATTTTCGGCAGAAAAAACGTCAACGTCTTTCTTGGATGAAATGCGTTCAATTACTGCTTTTTCACTGATATGCTTAGGTACAGGAAGCTGACAGAGAATTCCATTAATGCTGCTGTCTGCGTTGAGTTTGTCGATTATAGCGAGAAGCTCCTCTTCGGTTGTTTCTTCAGGAAGAGCATACTCAACAGAGCGCATTCCCGTAAACTCACAGGCTTTCTTTTTGTTGTTTACATAAACCCTTGAAGCAGGGTCGTTTCCTACAATAATTACAGCAAGAGCAGGTTCAATCCCCTTTTCCTTAAGGCTTTCAACCTCTTCTTTTACCTTTGTTTTTACATGAGTTGAAACCTCTTTGCCGTCAATAAGCTTAAACATCGGCAGTTTCCTCCTTTACCTTGATTCCAAGTTTCATTTTTATTCTTTTTCTTCTGGCTTTGCCTCTTGCCTGACGGGCGAGCTTTTTCTGATAGTTGATTTTCTCCTTTTCGTTCATAGGCGGAAGAAAATCAACACCCTCAATAGGTTTGGGATTTTTCGTAAACTTAACTGTAAGTGCAACAAGCAGTATTCCGCAAACAACAACAATAGCAAGGGAAAGAAGCTGTGAAGCTCTTAAATTTGTGTTTCCGATATAAAGGCTATCAGTACGCATACCCTCAACAATAAGTCTTTCGGCGCCATACCATAAGCCGTAGCAAAGGAAAAGCTGACCACTGAATTTACGGAACTTTTTTAGGATGATATAAAGCACGAAAAAGCCAAGAATACACCATACGGATTCGTAAAAGAATGTAGGATGAACATAAAGGTCGTTTTCGGCAATATATTCGGCAACGTTTTCAACGCCTTCAAGACCGAATTCGCTTTTATTGTTTGCGATATATGACACAACTGTGTCGCTCATCATACCCCAGTTTTTATAGGTTATGCCACCGAAGGCTTCCTGATTTGCATAGTTGCCCCATCTTCCGATACCCTGACCGATAAGAAGGCTTATACCAACCATATCAAGCAAGTTCCAGAAGTTCAATTTTTCAAATTTACAGACAAAGTATGCGCACAGTATACCACCGATTATACCGCCGTAAATTGCAAGACCACCCTCCCATATTTTGGGTATTTCCGAAAGATGCTGAGAATAATAGTCCCACTTGAAGATGACATAGTAGGCTCTTGCGCCGACGATTGCACCGATTGTGCCGAAGATAAGCACGTCAATCATCTTGTCAAGATTGATATTCCACACATAAGCCGTTCTTCCGCCGAAAAGTACGGCAAGAAGAAAGCCGAAAGCGATTATCGCACCGTACCAACGTACTTCAACAAAGCCCAGATCGAGGATTTTTGAAACCTCAAATTCAGTGGCTATACCTGCAAATTTTACGAGAACTGTATCCATATTTTCTCCCCTTTCATAGAGGTGATGAAATAATTTATATTACCAAGTGAGCTGAGTGAGCGCAATCATAACGGGTATGGTCAGCACCGAAATGAAGCTTACAAGTGCAACTGTTTTAGAGGCAACTCTTGTGTCTCTCTGATATCTTGTTGCAAGCATAAAAGTGTTGTTTGCCGAGGGTGCTGAAGCAGTGATTATACTTGCTGTCAGCAGCACACCCGTTACACCGCAGAGATAGTAAATTCCGAGGCAGAGAAGAGGTACAACAATCAGCTTCATAAAAGCAGTGAAGTAAATCTTTTTGTCGGTAAACATTGTTTTAAGGTCGGTGTGTGCAAGGTATGTACCGAAAATTAGCATAGCAACCGGACTATTAAGCCCTGCCATCATTCTCAGCGGCTCACTTACAATATAGGGAAGCTTTACACCGAGAAGGAAAATGGGAAGCCCGATTACAAAAGAAACCACACCGGGATTCATAAGAAGATTTTTAAGGTTAATTTTTCTTTCATCGCCTCTACCCATAAGAATCGCACCGTGTGCAAAGTTTACAACGTTAAAAACAAGTACACCGTTGGCACAGTAAAATGTACCCTCATCCCCTAAGATAGCCTGAGCAAGGGGAAGCGCCATAAAACTGACGTTGCCGTAAACTGAGGCAAATTTATAAATGCAGCCTGTTTCGTCGTTTTTGTTTCTGTAAAAGGGTGCATTAACAAGAATTGCGATAACATGGGTAGCCGTTGCTATAAGAAAAGAAACAGCAAATTTCTTTATGTTTTCGGGGGTGTTTTCAATACTTGAAAAAGCATTCACTAGGGTGCAGGGAGTTATAAAATATAAAAGAAGACGTACAACCTTTTTTGCCGTATCTTCTGTAAAAAGACCTGTTTTGTCACAGATAAATCCTGCAGCCACCATTACATACAGCATTCCTACCTGAGTGGAAGCTGAAATCAGATTTTCAACAAAAAGCATTATTCCTCACCGTTTTCCTTTTCGTAGGCAGTGTAGGGATTAATGTCCTTGCAGACCGTTGCAGTAAGCACCAATACAAAAGCGAAAAATGCAAGGTCTGTAATCTGGAAAGTGTGCTGAGGGTTGATATAATTATCATATCCCACAAAGGTGAAAATAAGTCTGGGTACGCTAAGCATACCTGCAATAAGAGCAGCAGAAGCACCGAATGAAGGAATTCTCCACCGGAAGCCGTCACTGTAAACACCACTGACTACCTGAGCGAGAGCCATAAAGAAAATGAGCATAAAAGCAAGCATAATAAGCTCAAAGAAAAGGTCAGACACCTTTACAAAGCTAATCTGTCTTACAAAACGGCAAACCATTCTGAAGCCTGCCCAACCTACGGGCATAATTGCAAGCACTCTGTGCTTTGAAGCGTTGGCTGTACCTTTAAGAAAATCCTTTGAGAGGAAAAGGAAGTAGAAAGCTGCAAGCAAAGCGAAAATACTCTGTAAAAATCTTGGCATTGTGCCTGTAAGCATAAGACCCTTAAAATCTGCTGCCGCATCGCTACCACCCGTTGAGGTGAAGCCTGAAACGAAATCAAAGAGAAGCGACAGTGAAAACAGCACAGTTACAATACCGAGAGCCTTACTTTTTACACCCTGAAGCTGAAGCTTTTCTGACTCTGCACTTAAAAAGCCTTTAACAACAAAAGCGAGAATTGTTGAAACAAGCAGTAGAATAAGAATAATACTGAAAACTTTTCCGCCTGTCGCAAAGCCTGTTTCATTATCGATGTATTTTGCCATCTGAACTGCTCTTATGATAATACCGACAATAACTGAAATTCCAAGAATTTTAGGAATATCACTTAATGTAACTGAAGTTGATGTGCCTTTGATTTTCATAAGTTAACTCTCCTTATCCATATCGTAAACTCTTTGGTCAGAGGGTACGTAATCTGACATCTGCGAATAGTTTTCAATACGCTCATCCATGGGAACATATTTTTTCGGGAAGGCAATATTTTTATATGCAGGACGGATAATCTTTCCACCGGTAAGAAGCTCTTCCATTCTGTGTGAGCACCAGCCTGCAATTCTGGCCGTTGCAAAAAGCGGAGTATAAAGGTCTCCCGGTATTTTCAGCATCGAATAGATAAGGCCCGAATAAAGGTCAACGTTTGCACACATAATCTTGTGCTTACCCTTCACTTTTCTGTAAACCTCAGGAGTAAGTCTTTCAATGCTTGCAATAAGCTCATATTCCTTTTCGAAGCCGAATTTGTATGCAAACTCTTTTGCCTTTCTTTTAAGGATAACTGCTCTGGGGTCAGAAAGAGTATAAACTGCATGGCCCATACCGTAAATCAGACCCGAGCCATCCCCTGCCTCTTTGCGCATAATTTTTTCAAGGTAAGCAGCAACCTGATTTTCGTCTGTGATATCCTCAACGTTTTCAATAATTTCATTTACCATATTGGTTACTTTGATGTTTGCACCACCGTGGCGTCTGCCCTTAAGTGAACCGATAGCAGCAGCAATTGCTGAGTATGTATCAGTACCGCTTGAAGTAAGCACACGGGTTGTAAAAGTAGAGTTGTTACCGCCGCCGTGCTCAGCATGGAGAATAAGACAGATATCAAGAAGCTTTGCTTCCTCGTCGGTGAACTTTTTATCGGAACGGATTGAACGGAGAATTGTTTCTGCAGTTGAAAGCTCCTTCTTTTCAGGGTGGAAATACATACTCTTTCCGTAGAATTTCATTCTTTTAACCTGATAGGCGTAGCACATCATAACGGGCAGCTGAGCAATTATCTGCACTGACTGACGAAGAACATTATTGATTGAAATATCATCGGGATATTCGTCAAAGGAGTATGAAGTAAGAATGCATCTTGCAAGTTTGTTCATAACATCCATTGATGCGTTTTTCATAAGCACGTCTTCAATATAGTTAGACGGAAGATCACGGCAAAGGGCAAGAGTTTCTTTAAAAAGGTCAAGCTGTCCCTTTGTGGGAAGAGTGCCGAACATAAGAAGATATACAACCTCTTCAAAGCCGAAACGGTCTTCCTTTTCGCAAGCTTCAATAATTTCATTTATGTTAAGACCTCTGTACTTGAGTACGCCGTGCTTGGGCACACGTTCACCGTCTTCAATATAATAGCCTTCAACTGTACATATTTTTGTAAGACCGGCCATAACACCTGTACCGTCAGGATTACGAAGCCCTCTTTTTACGCCGTATTTCCAGAACTGGTCAAGGTCAATCTGGCTTTTCTTTTCAATTTTTTCGCTCATTTTTTCAAGCAATTCGGGTGAAATCGGGTTTATCTTATCATTCATTATTTCTTTCCTCCCGTATTTTTAGATATAGTACCTCAATTATTAAGAATTACATTTTATTTTATAACATACTAATTATAAAGTCAATATAAAATCTATTAATTTAAAGGAATGTTTGGTTATGAAATTATATGCGCTCATTACTTTGCTTCTTTCTGCAGTTATGTTTTTCTTTCCCTTTCTCTCAGTAAGCAGAGTTTTCTCTGAAAGAAGTCCTAACGAAAACAAAAATAGCACCATTGTTATAAGCGACATAAACGGTGAAAACAAAGAAGAGATGGATATGTTTGATTACATTGTCGGCACTGTTGCTGCTGAAATGCCTGCCTCTTTTGAATATGAAGCCTTAAAAGCTCAGGCAGTAGCTTCTTACACCTATCAGAAGTATCTGAGAGAAAACGGCACTAAGGTTATCACCGACAGCAGTATTCATCAGGAATTCAAAAGCGATGAAGAATTGAAAGAGCTTTGGGGTGAGGATTATGAAAAATATAAAGAAAAAATAACAAGTGCTGTAGAAAGTGTTTACGGTGAATACCTGATTTATGATGGAGAAACAATCCCTGCCCTTTATCACGCTATTTCTCCCGGTACTACAGAAAGCGCAGAAGTCATATTCGGCAAAAAAGTGAACTGTCTTTCAGGTGCAACTGCACCCGGAGACAGACTATCTCCGAAACATAGTGAGGAGGTTTCTTTTACATTAAAAGAAACAGAAAGCATACTGAAAAAGCAAGGCATAAGCCTTAACAAAAAAGGCAAAAAACTTATTGAAGTCAGTAAAAAAACCGAAAGCGGGTATCCTACCGAAGTTAAAATAATTGACAAAGCATTCAGTGGCAACGAGGTAAGAGATATGTTCGGTCTGAAAAGTCCATACTTTGAAGCTGAAGAAAGTGAAGAAGGAATAATTTTCACTGTTTACGGAAGAGGTCACGGCGTTGGTATGAGTCAGTACAGTGCAGACTATATGGCTCGTCAAGGCTTTACTTACAAGGATATTCTTCTTCATTTTTATAAAGGAGCTGAAATTGCCGATAACACATTTACAAATTATAAGTGATGTAGTATAATTTAAGCAATAGAACAAAAAAGAGGATGATAAAAATGTTTGTCAGGGTTAACAGTATAGGATTATTCGGAATGAACAGTTTCGGAGTAGGTGTTGAAGCATCGATTGAAAGAGGTCTGCCACGCTTTGACCTTGTAGGTCTTCCCGACACTGCTGTAAGCGAATCAAGAGACAGAGTACGCTCTGCAATAAAAAATTCCGGTTTCCGTTATCCTGACGGCAGAGTTACCGTTAACCTCACACCTGCAGATATAAAAAAGGAAGGTCCAATATACGACCTTCCGATACTTGTTGCACTTCTGGTTGCCTCAGGACAGATGAACTGCAACCTTAAAAGCTGTGCGTTTTTCGGTGAGCTTTCTTTAAGCGGTAAAGTCCGCAAGGTAACCGGTGCACTTCCTATGGTAATCAAAGCAAAGGAGCTTGGAATTAAAGAGGTTTATCTGCCCGTAGCAAATGCAATTGAAGGCAGTGTTGTAAAGGGAATTGACATTTATGCGGTAAAATCGGTGCGTCAGCTTTATGACCATTTTACCGGCAAGGAAAGAATTGAAAAGTTCTCAATTAAGGCTGATGATTTTGAATATTACAGAGACCTCAGCTTTGTTCCCGATTTTTCAGATGTAAAAGGTCAGTTTCAGGTTAAACGCGCCCTTGAAATTGCTGCTGCCGGTGGCCACAATGTGCTTATGATCGGTCCTCCCGGTTCGGGTAAGAGTATGCTTGCAAAAAGACTGCCCTCAATTCTTCCCGATATGACCTTTGACGAAAGTCTCGACGTTACAAAGATATATTCAATTGCAGGTTCACTTCCCGATAATGTTTCACTGATAAGGTCAAGGCCTTTCCGTTCACCACACCACACAATTTCAACTGCAGGTCTTTCAGGCGGCGGTAGAATACCGAGACCCGGTGAAATCAGTCTTTCACACCACGGCGTACTTTTCCTTGACGAACTGCCGGAATTTTCCAAGGTTTCAATGGAAGCAATGCGTCAGCCACTTGAAGACGGAAAGATTACAATTTCCCGCGTATCAGGCTCACTCACCTACCCTTGCGAAATTATGCTTGTATGCGCTATGAATCCTTGCCCTTGCGGTTATTACGGTCATCCCACAAAGCAGTGTACCTGCTCAAAGGGTGCGCCTCAGAAGTATATGTCAAAGGTAAGCGGACCTCTTCTTGACAGACTCGACATTCACGTTGAGGTGCCTCAGGTTGAGTTCAGTAAGCTTTCAGGTGAAGAAAAGGGCGAAACCTCAGCTGAAATCAAGAAAAGAGTAGATAAGGCAAGAATGATTCAGACAGAGCGCTTCAAGGGCACAACCGTTACCTGCAACGCAAAAATGACACCGTCGCAGACAGCTGAATTCTGCAAGCTGAATGAAAGCGGAAAGAAAATTCTTGAACGCTGTTTTGAAACTATGGATTTATCAGCAAGAGCCTACGATAAAATTCTCAGAATCGCACGAACAATCGCCGACCTTGACGGCAGCGAAACTATAGAAGTGCCCCACATTACTGAGGCTGTGCAGTACAGAAGCCTTGACAGAAAGTTCTGGAATGCGTAAACCTTCTGCGCCCTGATGACGGACAGAGATGGGGCGCCGATGCGCAACGGAACCCGGGTTCCGTTGCGCCCGAAAAAAGGGTACAGTCACTTTCGGGTGACTGTATCCTTTTTTCGCAATAAATTTTTTCTTAAAAAAATTTATTAATCGGCGCCCACCCCACCTTCAGATACTTCAAAAAAAGAGACTGCCACAACCGTGACAGTCAAAAATTTATCTTTCATCGCTAAGCACTGCATGAGCACACTTAATTCCGTCTACACCTGCAGAAACAATTCCCCCGGCATAACCTGCACCTTCACCGCAAGGATAAAGACCTCTTACGTTTGTCTGATAAATATCGTCACGAAGAATTCTTACAGGTGAAGAGCTTCTTGTTTCGGGCGCAGTAAGCACTGCATCAGGCAGAGCAAAGCCCTTCAGTTTTTTATCCATCATAACGATAGCCTCAGCCATTGTATCGGTAACCTTTTTGGGAAGCACCTGTCTGATGTCAGAGGGCGTTACACCTGTCGGACAGCTTGGATTTACAAAGGAAAGCTTTGTTGACTTTCTTTCATTCAGGAAGTCACCTACAAGCTGTGCAGGTGCTCTGAAATCTCCACCGCCTAAAATAAAAGCTTTCTGCTCCATCTGTCGTTGTAGTTCAAAACCTGAAAGAACATCTTCACTCGGGAAATCTTCAGGGAAAATGTTCACGAGAAGAGCTGAGTTGGAGTTTTCTTTATCTCGTGCCCACTCACTCATACCGTTTACAACCACACCGCCGTTTTCGCTGGTTGCAGCAACAACTGTACCGCCGGGACACATACAGAAGGTATATGCACCTCTTTCGTGTTTTCCGTGGCAGGCAAGCTTGTAATCGGCTGCACCGAGAGCCTTATGCCCTGCAAAAGCGCCGTACTGTGCCTTGTCAATCATTTCTCTTGGATGCTCAATTCTTGCACCAACGGAGAAGGGCTTCTGTATCATCTGTATACCTTTTCTGTAAAGCATTTTCACTGTGTCACGGGCAGAGTGACCTATTGCAAGAATAACAGTATCGGTTTCAAAATCAATACTTCTTCCCTTTTCTTCAAAGGTAATACCCTGGATGCTTGTATTATATACAATTATATCAGTAAGCTTAGCTTCAAACTTAACTTCACCGCCGAGAGAAATAATCTCCTCACGCATATTTTTAACTACTACGGCAAGCTTGTCGGTACCTATATGAGGCTTACCTGAATAAAGTATCTCTTCAGGTGCGCCATGGTCGAAGAATTCAAGGAAAACCTTTCTGCAAAGTGTACTCTTAATACCCGTTGTGAGCTTTCCGTCTGAAAATGTACCTGCACCACCCTCACCGAACTGAACGTTTGAGGTTTCGTCAAGTATACTCTTTGTGAAAAAGAGGTTTACGTCTTTAGTTCTTGCGTCAACATCTCTGCCGCGTTCAATTACAAGAGGTTTAAGACCAGCCCTTGCAAGAGTGAGTGCTGCAAAAATCCCTGCAGGGCCAAAGCCAACAACTACGGGACGGAACTTGCTTTTTCTCATTACAGGAGGCATTTCATATTTATAAGCCTCAACAAGCTGCAGCTTGTTGGAGTTGATTTTCTTGATTATCTTCTCCTCGTCTCCGTGGACTTCAACATCTACGGTATAACAGAAAAAGACATTATCCTTTTTTCTGCTGTCCACACTCTGACGCATAATTGTAATTGACTTTATCTGCTCACTTTTGAGCTTCAATATTTTTGAACAGGCTGCATACAAATCTTCTTTGCTACTGTCCAGACTCATTTTAATTTCGTTAATTCTTATCATCTGTTATCACCCGATATTACACTTTCACCGCAAAGTCGTCCGCTGCTCCACGCCCACTGCAGATTATATCCTCCGCAAGGTCCGTCAACATTAAGAAGCTCACCGCAGCAATAAAGGCCTTTATGCTTCTTAGACATAAGTGTATCACTATAAAATTCCCGGCAATCTGCTCCACCTGACACAACCTGAGCATCAGAAAAATCCTTTGTGCCGTTAATTTGAAATTCCCACGCTTTTACTTTTTTCGAAAGAGAGTATATATCTTTTTCTTTAAGGGATTCCATGGGAGAATCCTTTTTTATGCTGCAGTCTTTCATAACCGCCTCGCCTACCTTTTTGGGCATAAAACCGAGAAGAAGATTTCCTGCAGCACCGTCAGGGTTTCTCTTTATTATGGAGAAAAGTGCTTTTGCAAGAAACTCCTCATTATAATCAGGCACAAGGTCGATTTTTACTGTGGGAAGGCTCTTATTATACATAAAATGTCTTGCAACGTAGGAAGAAAGCTGCATAATTGCAATACCCGAAAGTCCGTAATCGGCAAAAAGAAGTTCGCCTTTTTCAGTTGAAATTAACTTTTCATCAATATAAAGGCTTATGTCGCAGCGATGTCTGAGACCCTTGAGCACTCTGAGTTTCTGTGAGTCAGTAACTGTAAGCTTTGTAAGAGAAGGAGCAAGCTTTGTTACGGTGTGTCCGAGACTTTCGAGAAGTTCGTAGCCGCAGAAATTTTTAACCTGAGCCGATGAACCGCAAGCAAGAATTACCTTTTCAAAGTTTTCAATGCTATTAAGAACAAAACTGTCATTCTTTTTTGTGATGCTCTTTATCTCGCAATCGGTAACAAATTTTACGCCCAACCTTTCGCACTCAAAACGAAGTGCATCAAGCACGCCCGAAGCCTGATTACTGAGAGGATACACTCTTCCCTCTTCATCACTTCTTGTAAAAAGTCCCATTTCCGAGAAAAATTCAAGATTACTCTGAACACCATATTTGCTTAGCACTTTCGAAGCAAAATCACCGTCACCGAAGTATCTGATGTTCTCGTTAAGATTCAACATATTGCATCTTCCGTTGCCCGTTGCCAGGAGCTTTTTGCCAACTCTGTCCTTTGCTTCAAAAACTGTAATTTCAGCTTTTACTTTTTTCTCTCTTGCTTTTAAGGATGCCTCTATAGCTGCAGCAAGACCTGAAGCACCGCCGCCTATAATTGCAATTTTCACCGTAACACCTCCTTCATTCTGTCTTTATCGCAAGAAAACCCTCAGCAGCTACTGAGGGTTACTTCTCTGAGTTTAAATTAATCGAATGCACCTGCACCGAATTCAAGCTTACCGGTGAAGATGTCAATCCACATCTGGAACCAATCAGCAATTTTCTTGATAATTCTTGCAAAAGCTTCACCAAGATTGCTGCGGATTTCATTGGGCTTACCAATGATATTTTCCATCATAAGCTCTACAAGAGTCGGATCAGTGAAAACTGATTCAATATTGTCACCGCAAACTCCGTTTATGATGTTCTTAAGTCTTGTCTTTTCGCTGTAAGCAATCTTACCGTCTTCGCCAACTGTGTCAGTACCGGAAATGCTTCCGTTGTTTATGATTTTTCTAGTCACAAAGTTGCTGATTACATTTTTGTTGTTGCGGTAATTAGCATTGATGTTCATATAAATAAGAAGAGTAAGATAAAACTCTGACTTATTTTCTGCATTTGCAAGTCTTACCTGAGGAAGAGGAGCAAACTGAATCTTGTTGAGCTCATTCTTATCATTATCGTTGAAGATAAGGTTGAGAAGACCGTCAAGGGTTCTCAAATCTTCATCGCTGATTAAACCTTCCTTCTGCTTGAAGAGAAGCTTGATTGCATCATAATACTCAATAAGGTAAGCTCTTGAAAGTGAATCGAGAAGGCTTGTAAAGTAAGCGAGAGGTCCTTCACCCATAATTCTCGTAAATGCAGATTTGAGGATTGCAGGTGCAATCTTGTCGCCTCTGTAGTATTCACTGGGAAGAAGATAGTCTTCTGTTACACCGATAAGTAAAAGGAGTGGTCTGTAATTTGCTCTTGCGTCGCCGTAATCAACCCAGTTTGTCTGGATAAGGTTAATAAGACCTGAATATTCAGCAACCTTCTGGAAAAATACATCTTCATCAACGTAGTTATCACCGTCTTTACTATAAATATAGTCATTGTTTGTAAAGAGCTTGATATCTGCAGGAACTTCGTTGAAATTGCGGTAAAAGAGATTACCGAGGAAATTGATGCTCATTACTGCATTCTTCTGTGTGTAGAATCTGAAGTCGGAATAACGTGACTTCATCATTCTGAGAAGGAACATATTAACGTTACCGAAAAGAAGGGTAATATCAGCACTCTTGATATCAAGAGTTGTTCTGATTGTGTTAACATCAGCAGCTATAAGCTCATAATTCTTTTCTTCAAGATTAAGTCTGATGTTATCTGCAAGTCTTCTTAAAGTACGGAGCTGTTCAGGTTCGTCATCTGCAGCAGCGTCATCAATACCTAACATCTCTTCAAGTTTACCGAGAGCTGTAAGAGCCTTCTCGTACCTTCTGTTATTTGCGTGGTTCTTAATTTCGTCAAGAACTGTCTTAAGATTGGGATTGGCAGTGATGTTGTCCCAGAATAACGGACCGCGGTTATTATAGATAAAGTCAACAGGAATACCGAGTACTTCCTTCTGAGAAGTTGTCTTTTCAGTATAGGTGTACTGTTTGTAAATCGGATTTTTATTACCGTCAAGAATAGGTCTGCCGATTGAGTCTGTATACAGAAACTCATCTTCACCTGTTGCCACACTCGGTACAATCTTAGTAATTTCATCAATGAAATCTTCACCGATAAAACCTTTAAGATTAAGTGAGTCGTATGTAATGTCACTGTGCTCTGTAGTTTTCACTGAAGCGAGAAGATTATCGGTGTATTCCTTCTCGGTAACAGTTTCAAGATAAAGAGCATTTGCGGCAGCTGTACAGCATGAAAAAATCATGATTACTGCCAAAAGTAAGCTTAAGAGCTTCTTCATAGCTAATTACACTCCTTCAATAATAATATTTATACGAATGTAGTTTATCACTAATTGCACATAAAGTCAATAAAATAAACAATTTGTTTTCATTATTTTTTTCAATATGACAGTTTTTTCACTCATTTAACACATATTTTATAAAAAGTGTTGAATTTTAAGTTCAATTAAGTTATAATGAGTGCACCTTATTCAAAATTAAAATATGGAGGTAACGTTATGTCAAACCAGCTTAACAAAAAATACGGTCTGCTTACAGCTATCTGTACTGTAGTCGGCACCGTAATCGGTAGCGGTGTTTTCTTTAAAGCAGAAAAAATCCTTACCGAAACCGGCGGTAATCTTCCTGTAGGTATTCTTGCATGGATTATCGGTGGTCTTATTATGGTAATGTGTGCTTACGCATTTTCCATTCTTGCAACCAAATACGAAAAGGTCAGCGGTGTTGTAGACTACGCTGAAGCCCTTGTAGGCAAAAGATATGCTTACTTTATGGGTTGGTTCCTTGCCCTTCTCTACTATCCCACTCTTACATCAGTTCTTGCATGGGTAAGTGCAAGATATCTTTGTGTGCTTATCGGTTGGGATATTACCGGTCCTCAGTGTATGACAATTTCCGGTGTTCTTCTTGTTGTAATCTTCACACTTAACTCTCTCGCTCCCAAGCTTGCAGGTAAGTTCCAGATTTCAGCAACATTCATCAAGCTTATTCCCCTCTTCCTTATGGCTATTGTCGGTACAATCAAGGGCCTTTCAAACGGACTTCTTATTGAAAACTTCACAACAGTTGTTAACGAAGACATTTCAACATCAAGCGGTCTCTTCAAGGCAGTTGTTGCTACAGCTTTTGCTTATGAAGGCTGGATTTGTGCTACATCAATCAACGCAGAGCTTAAGGATGCTAAAAAGAACCTTCCCAAGGCGCTCGTAATCGGTACACTTATTATCGTTGCAGTTTACATTGTATACTATATCGGTCTTGCAGGCGGTATTTCAAACGCTGAAATCATGCAGGGCGGCGAAGCAGGTGCAAAAATTGCATTCTCAGCTGTGTTCAGTCAGTATGCAGGTACTCTTCTCTTTGTATTCGTTGTAATCTCCTGTCTCGGTACTCTCAACGGTCTTACACTCGGTTGTTCAAGAGCTTTCCACGCAATTGCAACCCGTGAAGTTGGTCCCAAGCCTGAAATCTTCAAGCAGGTTGATCCCGCAACAAATATGCCCGCAAACTCAAGCATGATCGGCCTTTTCATCAGCGCACTGTGGCTCCTCTTCTTCTACGGCTCACAGCTTGACGCTCCCTGGTTCGGACCTTTCTCATTTGATTCATCAGAGCTTCCCATCATTACAACATACGCTATGTACATTCCTATCTTCATTAAAATGCTTACCAGTGGTAAGGATCTTGGTGTTGTAAAAGGCAAAATTGCTCCCATTCTTGCAATCTTCGGTTCAATCTTTATGGTTGTTGCAGCTATTTTCGCTCACGGTGTATATCCGTATCAGGCTGCTCAGGCAAACGGCACATTCTCACTTCCCGTTCTCTTCTACCTTATCACTTACATCGTGATTATGGCAATCGGCGCCCTCTTTATGAAGAGCAAGAAAAGCAAATAATTTCTGACTTAACAGTCCGAGCGACACGGTAAAAAATTCCGTGTCGCTGATTTTTTTATGTTCTTATGTAGTAAGTCCGAAGCTTACTGACAATGCCTTATCAATTTTATACATATCACTTTTATCAAGGTTTCCCATTTTTTCTCTGAGCCTTTTTTTATCAAGCGTTCTCACCTGTTCAAGAAGAACAACCGAATCCTTTGAAAGTCCGCAGTCATGTGCATTTACTTTTATATGGGTCGGCAGATTGGTTTTGAACCTTTGCGAGGTTATTGCAGCAGCAATTACCGTAGGGCTGAACTTGTTGCCCACATCGTTCTGTACAATGAGAACAGGTCTGATTCCACCTTGCTCCGAGCCAATAACGGGGCTCAGATCAGCATAATATATTTCCCCTCGTTTTATTGACACTCTTTATCCCTCCCTGAAAGTCAACTGTTGTACAATTAGTTTGACCTGAAAAGATTCTTTTTAAACGAGGTAAAAGTATAAAATTTTATTGGAATATGTATTCTGTTTCTTCAATTTTAATTTTAACTATTCTTCTTTCACTGCAGTCAAGTTCAATTTCGTAGCTTCCCTCTTCCGTTATCCCCTCAATAATTTCTATGCCTTTATAAGGTATTTTGTGCTCCTTTGAGGTAAAATCATCTGCTATTATAAAGAGCCGTCTTATGGGTGAATTTTCGTTAATTTCAGCAGAAACGCCGTCATAAGAAAGAGTAATCAGTCCATTCGTTTCCTCAGCAAACGAGCCGTTTATTACAGTCGGCTCACTGAGTGTTAATCTTTTTATTCCCTCTTTTTCAAAAAGAAAATCACCCTTGCAGTGATAATCCTTAGCTCTGAAAGTAACTGCCCCGTCGATTTTACGGGGCGTATACGCATCACTTTTTGAGCAGGCAGAAAAAGTCATTACAAGAGTGAGTAAAGTTATAACTGAAATAAAAATGCGTTTCAAAGCACATAGTCCCCTTCAGGCTACTAATTGAGCCTTATTTTTCAAACGCACTGAGAGTTGAGGCTAACTCGCTGACAACGTCAGAGGGAAGCATACCGCTTTTTGAAAGATTGTCGGCAACAACATCTGCAACGTGTCCGTGAACATAAACGGCTGCAGTTATTGCTTCAACAAGACCGAAGCCTTGAACGGCAAAACCTCCGATTATACCCGTAAGAACATCACCACTGCCGCCCTTGGAAAGGCCGTTATTACCTGAAGCGTTGACATAGGTTCTTTTACTGTCAGGCTCGGAAACAACCGTATTTGAGCCTTTAAGCACAAGATAAACACCGTTTTCGGCTGCAAATTTTCTTGCCCAGCCGATTCTGTCTGACTGAATAATTTCAGTAGGTGTACCTGCAAGTCTTGACATTTCCTTTGGATGAGGAGTAAGCACAACTTTGCTTTTTGCGTTTCGTAAAATATCTATGTCTTTAGCTATGATATTTATTCCGTCTGCGTCAACAATTACGGGTACCTTTGCATTTTCGATAACTGCTTTTACAACGGCAGTTGTGTCTTCATTTACACCGAGACCGGGGCCGATAACAATACCGTCGTATTTATCGAGAGCAGGGATAAGCTTCTGAAGGGAATCGGCACTGAGTGTACCTTCTTCAGTTTCTTTAAGCGGCATAAGAAGAGCCTCTGTAAGCTTTGTTGCAACGGGAAGGTAAGCGCTTTCAGGGAAAGCAACGGTTACAAGTCCGGCGCCGCTTCTGAGAGCTGCACTTGCACAAAGTACGGGTGCACCTGCCATACACTTACTGCCGCAAATGCACAGAAGGTGACCGAAGGAGCCCTTGTGAGCGTCAGTTTTTCTGTCAGGGAAAAGATGTCCCACCTCGGTTTTGTTGTAGGTATAAAGTGAGTCCTTAACAAGGTTATAGCTTTCTTCGGGAATGCCGATATTGGCAATAATAATGTCTCCGCAGAAATCTGTTGCCGGGTGAATAATGTGAGCAGGTTTGAGAGCTGAAATTGCAATTGTATAATCTGCATTGAAACAACCCGGGTCGTTGTAACCGCTGTCGCAGTAAACACCGCTGGGTACATCAATAGCAAAACGCATACCACTTGCATTATTCATTTCCTTAATAAGAAGCTTCAGTTCTTCGCTGATGCTTCCGTAAAAGCTGAAACCGAAAATTGCATCAACAATTATATCTGAGTTTTTGATTATCTGCATTGCCTTGAGTCGGTCTGCATCATACCACACAGTTGGAATAGATGAGTCGATTACAAGCTTATACATGTAGGTTGATTCAGGACTGTCGGGATAACCGCAGGCAAGAATTACCGTAACATTATAGCCGTTTTCATTAAGCTTTCTTGCAACAACAAAACCGTCGCCGCCGTTGTTACCTTTACCGCAGACAATAACTGCATTTCTTCTTGTTGCACTTTCGTTTTCAACAATGTTTCTTATATTTCTTGCACAGGCAGCGCCTGCATTTTCCATCATTCTCTGATATGAAAGACCGTATTTTGCAGTATACTGCTCTACCTGCTTCATTTCGTCGCTGCTGAGTAATCTCATAAAAAACCATCCTTTCGGTTTTATATTTCATCTATAATATTACCATATTGTATGAGAATGTCAAACATTAAATTTCAAATAGATGTATTTTTTTCTAAAAAATCGGCTATTGCACCCTTTTCTCAGATACAATAGCCGTTTGATTTACTTTTTGATTTTAAAAGCCTTAAGAATTTTCACGTAGAAAGCTCTGAATTTAAGGGCAATTTTTACTGACTTACTGTCAAGAAGCTTTATCTTCTTTTCATAATCGTCAAGGTCAGCGTTATTTTTCAATATCTTGATTTTTGCTTTAAGAGCCTTGTTGTCTTCTTTAAGTTTATTGCACTCTTTCTGAAGCTTGTCATATTCCTTCTTAAGAGCCTTATATTCCTTAAAGTCGTACCAATACTCATCATAGTAGCTGTTGAGGGTAACCTTCATAGTGTCGTTTTTCCACTTGAGGAATTCCTCTTCAGTGTAGTTTGTTCTTACAAGCTCAGTTGCAGTTCTTGTTTCGTTTTTAGCCTGCTCAATGAAGGCAGAAATTGTCTTCTGAAGCTCGGCTCTTGTTGCCTTGTAATTATCAGGGTTAGAGGGAGGATTAAGAATGAAATCTTTGAAATTGCCTTCAACCACTTCCTTCGGATAGGCCTTATGAAGCCAATCACGGTAGGGGTCAAAGCGAACAGACTTGAAGCTGTCACGAACAAGAAGAACGGGAGTTTCAAGTGCAAGACAAGGCAGTGCACAGTGAAGTCTGAAAGTAATTACACACTTTGCATTCTGATAGGTTTCAAGATATCTGATAACCTCATCACGGCGTTCTTCCCATGAAAGGTCAGTTGAGGGCTGAGGTCTTGTAGGTGAAAGCACCTTAACTTCGAGTCCTGTATCCTTAAGCTGCTTTTTAACAGCCTTTTCAACTTCCTTTGTAACACCTACAAGGCATACGTATTCTTTTTCGGGTTTAGGAATATCTCTTCTGGGCAGAGTAAGGGTTACACAGCCTGAGAAATAATTCTTGATGCCGTACTTGTCAAGCACTGCAGTTGTGTAGTAGTCACGGCAGCCGATAGGCTCAAAGCTTTTAAGGTATTCCTTACCCGGGCCGTCTTCAATATATTCAAACTTAGAGGGCATACCTCTGGGCTTACCGCGCTGAATATCGTTGTAGTGAAGACCGATCCAAAGAGGATATACGTACTTTGAGGGAGGCCAGTTCCATTTTTTCCACATATACCACGCACTCATAATTGTGGCAACGGGCTCATCGTCTTTTGCAACAAAGCCTTCCATATCTTCAATGTCTACCATATAGTCCACCCGAGGCAGCCAGAGGCTCTCAGCATAGGACTGTACATCGTCACCGATATTTTTTGTTGTTTTTCTCCATAAAACGCCGTATTTCATAATTCTGCTCCTTATAAAAAAATACAAGCTTCGGAATAGTATCGTGTCCGAAGCTTGTCTGCATTTTACTTATGCGCCGAAAAGCACGAGAAGTGAAGATACAAGAGCAAGCACAAAGAAAATTGCACCTGCAATTTTTGTGAATTTAGCAAGCTTAGCTTCCATTGTTCTGCCCTTATTCTTGCCAAAGAAAGTTTCTGCAGCACCGCCGATAGCGCCTGAAAGTCCCTGCTGCTTGCTTTCCTGAAGTATTACGAGAACTGTAATAATAACAGAAACAAATATAACTAAAATTGCTAAAACATACTGAAGAGCTGTCATTTCATTAACCTCCGGAATTTTTATACTAAAGGATTATAACACAAAGCAAAACGTTTTGCAATAGCTTTATCTTTATTTTTATGTTATAAAAGCGACTTTTTTCCTTATTCTTTATTCAGCAGCGCTGAAAACGGGCTCTGCTTCGCCGTTAACTACCTCTTCGGTGATAATAAGCTTGCCTTCTGTCTTTTCTGAAGGAATGTCATACATATACTGAAGAAGAACTTTTTCAATTATTGCACGAAGTCCGCGGGCACCTGTTTTTGCCTTAAGTGTTTTCTGTGCCAGAGCCTTGAGAGCACCCTCGGTAAATTCCAGTTCAACATCGTCAATGCTGAAAAGGTACTTATACTGCTTTGTAAGAGCGTTTTTGGGCTCAGACATAATTCTGATAAGCATATCCTCATCAAGGTCGTCAAGGGCTGTAATAACGGGAAGTCGGCCAACAAGCTCGGGAATAAGACCGAACTTTACAAGGTCCTGAGTTACTACCTCGTGCATAACCTTGCCGTCTTCAAACTCTTTTTTGCTCTTGATTTCTGCACCGAAACCAAGACCTGAGTTGCCCATTCTCTTTTCAACAATCTTTTCAATGCCGTCAAAGGAACCTGCACAGATAAAGAGAATGTTTGTTGTATCAATCTGAATGAACTCCTGCTGAGGATGCTTTCTGCCGCCCTGAGGAGGCACGTTTGAAACAGTACCTTCAACGATTTTGAGAAGTGCCTGCTGAACGCCTTCACCGCTTACGTCTCGTGTAATTGAAGTGCTTTCACTCTTACGGGCAATCTTGTCGATTTCATCAACATAGATAATACCCTTTTCTGCCCTTTCGGTGTCGAAATCAGCAGCCTGGATAAGTCTTAAAAGAATGTTTTCAACGTCCTCACCTACGTAGCCTGCTTCGGTAAGCGTAGTTGCGTCTGCAATTGCAAAGGGTACGTCAAGAATTTTTGCAAGTGTCTGGGCAAGCATTGTCTTACCTACACCTGTAGGGCCGAGCATAAGAATGTTGCTCTTACCTACTTCAACGTCACCTTTTTTTCCCGAATAAATACGTTTATAGTGATTATAAACTGCTACGCTCAAGGTTTTTTTTGCTTCCTCCTGACCTATTACATATTCGTCAAGAAGAGCCTTGATTTCATGAGGCTTTTTGAGAAGAGCAAAATCTGACTTATCGTCGTGGTTTTCTTTTCCACTCTCCTCTTCAACGATAGAGCTGCACAAATCTATACATTCATCGCATATATAAACACCGGGACCGGCTATCAGCGTTTTAACTTCACTCTGCGCTTTGTTGCAGAATGAACATCTGATGGTCTTTTCTTTGTTGTCACCGTCTCTTGCCATGAATCTGACTCCTTATAATATCTTTATCTCTTATACAAAATCTTGTCAACAAGACCGTATTCAAGTGCTTCTTCAGCTGTCATGAAATTATCTCTCTCAGTGTCCTGAGCAATAATTTCGATGTCCTTACCTGTGTTTTCTGAAAGGATTTTGTTGAGCTTTGCCTTTGTGCGAAGAATGTGGTCTGCAACAATTTTAATGTCGGTAGCCTGACCCTTTGCACCGCCTGAAGGCTGATGAATCATAATTTCGCTGTTGGGAAGTGCAAATCTCTTGCCCTTTGCACCTGAGGAAAGCAGGAAAGCTCCCATTGATGCTGCCATACCCATACAGATTGTTGAAACATCGCACTTGATGTACTGCATTGTATCGTAAATTGCCATACCGGCTGTTACTGAACCGCCGGGGCTGTTGATGTAAAAGCTGATGTCTTTTTCTGAATCCTGACTTTCAAGGAAAAGAAGCTGAGCCACAACAAGGCTTGCTGTTGCATCGTTAACTTCGTCTGAAAGAACGATAATTCTGTCGTTGAGAAGTCGGGAATAAATATCGTACTGGCGTTCGCCACGGTTTGTCTGTTCTACTACATAAGGTACTAATGGCATGGTTTTGCCTCCTTTTACTTAGATTAAATAACGGCAAGAGAGGAACTGTACAATAATACAGTTCCGTCTCATTGTAACTATTCTAGGTTAAAATTACCTTAATTAATCAAGATTATTCAGCAGCTTCTTCCTTCTTAGCTCTGGGCTTTCTTGCTGTTGTAACCTTTGCGTTATCTCTTACAAACTTGATAGCCTTTTCGTTAAGGAGATCACCGCGAAGACCTTCCACGGGAACAACCTTCTTGATTTCTTCCTTTTCCATAGCGTACTGAGCAGCAAACTTGTCATATTCAGCTTCAAGCTCTTCGTCAGTAACTTCGAGATTTTCAAGAGCAGCAACCTTCTGAAGAGCAAGGCGAACCTTAACGTTCTGAATTGCTGAATCCTTCATGCTTTCCTTGTACTGTTCAAAGCTCATGCCTGAATACTGAAGGTAAGTTTCAAGGTTAAGACCCTGAGCTGAAAGTCTGTAGTCAATGTTTCTGATCTGATCGTTTACTTCGTTATCGTACATAACTTCGGGGATTTCGCCCTGTACGTTCTCTGCGAGCTTCTGAAGAAGCTGAGATTCAATTTCTCTTTCGTTTTCTTCTTCCTTGTGCTCCTTGATTTCCTTTTCAATGCTCTTTTTGAGTGCATCTACTGTGTCGCAGTCAGCAGCGTCCTGAGCGAATTCATCGTCAACTTCGGGAAGCTCCTTAACTTTGATTTCATGAAGCTTGATTTTGAAAACTGCATCCTTGTCAGCGAGTTCAGGTGTGTACTCTGCGGGGAACTTAACATTTACGTCGAATTCTTCGCCGATATTGTGACCTACAACCTGCTCTTCAAAGCCGGGAATGAACTGACCTGAGCCGAGAGTGAGTTCATAGTTTTCACCCTTGCCGCCGTCAAAAGGTGTACCGTCAACAAAGCCTTCAAAGTCGATAACTGTGATATCGCCATCCTTGGCAGCTCTGTCTTCAACTGAAACAAGACGTGCATTTCTTTCAAGAAGTGCGTCGATTCTTTCCTTGATTTCTTCTTCAGTTGCTTCAACCTTTTTCTTTGTAGCCTTGAGCTCCTTGTACTCTGAAAGCTCAATTTCAGGCTTAACGTAAACTTCAACAGTCATAAGTACGCCTTCAGCGCCGATTTCCTTGATGTCAGCGTTCTTTGTGCCAACAATTTCAAGCTTTGCTTCCTTAGCTGCGTCTTCAACTGCCTTGGGGAAGCAAAGGTCAAGTGCATCCTCATAGAGCCAGCCCTTGCCGTAGAAGTTTTCAGCCATTTTGCGTGTTACCTTGCCCTTACGGAAACCTGGAAGCTGAATTCTGTTTTTCTGCTTAGCGAAAACCTTGTTCTGTGCAGCGTCGAATTCTTCAGCTGAGATTTCGATTTCAAGAGCGTAAACATTTGTTTCAACGTTGTTTGATGATTTTAAAGCCATTTTTGTACTCCTATCCTTGGGTATGCACAAAATCGTTTTAACCGAAAATACCCAATATACATTTTAACCAATAGATTATAGCATTATTTGAACAATATTTCCATACTTTTTTTAAATTTTTTCAATTAATTTCGGACAAAAACCAAGAAAATCTGCACTTACAAGGTCTAATTTAACAGATTCGACACATTCAGACACATAATTTCTTGCAACCTCGCCGTGGAGATGGCCGAAAAAGCAGCGCTTAATATTATATTCCGTAAGCACCGAGAATATCTCTTCACACTTCTGAGAGGACATTACGGGAGGATAATGAAGAAAGGCGATAAGCTCGCCACCCAGTTCAAGACCGCACTCAATTGAGCGTCTCAGCCTTTCGGCTTCACGGAGAATTACCTTTTTGTCGGCACCCGTCTGGGCATCATAAAACCAACCACGGCTGCCAACGATTGCAAAGTCCCCTACCTTAAAGGCGTTGTTGTGGAGAATTTCTATTGAAGTAAAACCGTTATCTATAAGAAAGTTGTCCATTTTTCTCTTGGTAGTCCACCAGTAATCATGGTTACCCTTCATAATGATTTTCCTTCCCGGAAGGGAATGGAGAAAGGCAAAGTCCTCCTTTGCACCTTCAAGACTCATTGCCCAGGAAATGTCACCGGGAACAACAACGGTGTCGTCTTCGCCAACCACTGCCTTCCAGTTTTTCTCTATACGGCTTACATAGTCGCTCCAGCCGCCGAATATGTCCATAGGCTTATCTGTACCGAAGGATAAATGGGTATCGCCTAAAGCAAAAACTGACAAAGAAAACACCACCTTTCTTAAATGCAAAATGCACACCATTACACCGCTAAAGCGATCCCCCTTCCCTTAAAAGGGACGGCAGTGCAAAATGCAACATTACTGACGAAATCCTATTATGTCATTCTGAACGAAGTGAAGAATCTTAAAGATTCCTCGCGAGCTCGGAATGACAACTATCGCATTTAATCAGTTTAATTCCCGACAAACCGTAAAATTTGTTTGTCGGGATAGATTATTTATTCAGATTCCGAGCATTGCGTAAACTGTATCGATCATATTTTCCTTTTCGCAGCAGGAAGTGAATCTAGGTGATTTGCCCTTGAGAGTTGCAAGCTGTTCAGGGCAGGGTTCACCTGTGATTTCCTTAAGAAGGTCAACCTGAGCGAATTCGTCAACACCGTCAAGGTTCTTGTCGCAAACTGCGCTGAGAACAGCAGCAGAGAACTTATAGGGGTTAGCTGTTGAAGCGATAACTGTAGGTGTGTTATCCCCTGTTCTCTCCACATAATCTCTGTAAACCTTAACTGCAACTGCAGTGTGGGTATCAAGAAGATAGCCGTTTTCGTATGTCTTGCCGATTGTGTCCTTGGTTTCCTCGTCGTCGCAGCAACCTGCGTCAAAGAGTGAGAGCACCTTTTCCTTTACGTCAGCAGTAACCTCATACTTGCCTTCATTTGAAAGCTCGTTCATCCATTTTGCAATTGTTTCGTCATTTTCATCGGCAAGATGGAAAAGAAGTCTTTCAAGGTTTGAGGAAATAAGAATATCCATTGAGGGTGAGGTTGTTGTGAAGAACTTTCTGTTTCTGTCATAAATGCCTGTTTTAAGGAAATCGGTAAGAACGTTGTTTGCATTTGAAGCACAGATAAGCTTACCAACGGGCACACCCATTTTCTTTGCATAGTAAGCAGCGAGAATGTTACCGAAGTTACCTGTAGGTACAACAACGTTCATTTCATCGCCGTTTTTAATTTCGCCGTTTTCTATCATATCGCAGTAAGCGCTGATGTAGTACACAATCTGAGGTACAAGACGGCCCCAGTTGATTGAGTTTGCTGAGGAGAACATCATGCCGTTTTCGTCTAATTTCTTTGCAACCTCTTTATCGGTGAAAATCTTCTTTACACCGCTCTGTGCATCGTCAAAGTTACCCTTGATAGCTGAAACAGCAACGTTTTCCCCTGCCTGAGTGGTCATCTGAAGCTTCTGCATGGGGCTTACACCGTCTTCAGGATAGAACACCATAATCTTTGTGCCGGGTACATCCTTGAAACCTTCAAGAGCAGCCTTACCTGTATCGCCTGAGGTAGCAACGAGAATTACAATAGTCTTATCTGCAACGGTTTTCTTAGCGGAAACTGTAAGAAGATAAGGAAGAAGCTGAAGTGCCATATCCTTAAATGCACAGGTGGGGCCTCTCCACAGTTCGAGAATGTTTTCGCCCTCTTTGATTTTCTTTACGGGTGCAACCTTACTGCTGCTGAATTTACCCTCTGCATAAGCACCGCTGACGCACATATCGATTTCTTCTGCTGTAAAGTCGGTAAGATAAAGCGAGAGCACTTTTTTAGCTCTTTCTATATAGCTGAGAGGTACAAGGCTGTCAATGAAGCTTTTGTCAATCTGAGGGATTTCTGTGGGAACAAAAAGTCCGCCGTCCTTTGAAATACCCTGAGCGATTGCGTAAGCTGACTCTACCTTTACGCTCTTATCTCTTGTACTTGTATAAAGCATTTTAATTCCTCCGTTTCAAGGCCTATGAAGCCTCGGAATTTATGATTTTACATTCTATCACATAAAAAGGAAAATGTAAAGACTTTTAAAATATATCGTATCTACCCGAGAAATCTTCTGCTTCAAAGGCAGCTTCAATGCAGTTGAATTTATAAATTCTGCCCTCGCTTTGCCACACTTCAAAAACATCGAAGCGACAGTTTATGTTACAGGGCAGGTTTTCCATATACTGAAAAGCAGTTAGCACCATTCTTTTCTGCTTGTTTCTGTCAACAGCTTCAGCAGGTTTCACACGGGTGCTGTCTTTTCTTGTTTTAACTTCAACAAAAATTACTGTGTTGTCCTTCTCTGCTATAAGGTCAATTTCACCGTAACGTGAGTGATAATTTCGCTTTTTTATTTCATAGCCCTTTTTACGGTAGTATTCCTCACAGAAATCCTCGCCATTTCTTCCGATAACACTTTTATCCATTTTATTCACCAAGAATTTTTTTAAGAAAAGTGCGTCTGTGCTCATCACAGATACCGTGCTCAGCTATTTTTTCATAGTGAAGCTTTGTGCCGTAGCCTTTGTGCTGTGCAAAAGCATATTGCGGGTATTTTTTATCCATTTCAAGACAATATCGGTCTCTTGTTACTTTTGCGAGAATTGAAGCCGCTGCAATTGAAACAGATTTTGCATCACCTTTGATTACCGTTCTTTCCTCGATTGAAAGTCCGGGTTTACCGTTGCCGTCAATAAGAGCAACATCCGGTTTTACTGAGAGATTTTCAACTGCCGTACGCATAGCAAGAAAAGTCGCCTGAAGAATGTTGATTTCGTCAATTGTTTTTGCATCAACCATCTGAATACTGTAAGCAATTGCTTTTTCTTTGATTATATCGTAAAGTGCCTCACGCTTTTTTTCGCTGAGCTTTTTGGAGTCATTTATTCCCTCAATTTCACAGTCAACGGGAAGAATTACAGCTGCAGCACAAACAGGGCCGCAAAGAGGCCCTCTGCCCGCTTCGTCAACGCCGCAGACAATCTTGAAGCCCTCAGCCATTACTTCTTTTTCTATATCAAAATTCATTTTTACACCTCAAAAAAATAGGGCTGTTTCCCTTCAAGGAACAGCCCTGTGTTAAATTTCAGTAATCAGATAATCTTACAGAAGTTGAAGATTGAAGCAGGAAGCTCTTCCTTGTCTGCTGAAATTGTGAAAACAAAATCCTTTTCATTCTTTGATGAAAGCTCATAGATGTTTTCAAGGAATGAAGCAAGCTCGTTGTAGTCTCTGCCACCGATTCTGAGTGTTGCGTCAACAAGAACATCAGTAATATCGTGGTTACCTGCACAGATACCTGCAAGGAAGCCGTAGAATGCATCGTAGCCCTTTACATCGTAATCGTCTGCAGCAATAAGTCTTGCACGGTAATTAACATCATATGTTAACTTGGTTTCCTTCTCAACGCAGACAACGTTACCCTTTGAGGTTTCGATTGCGTTATTTACGCAAGAAATCAAGGTCTTGGTTTTTCCTGAGCCTTTGTGTCCTAAAATAATAGAAATCATTTTAAATTTCCTCCTTTAATTTATTGCTCCGAAAAAATTTCGGTTCAATTACAATATTATTATATCACTTATTTATTCTTTGTTCAAGTGCTTCTTTCTCTTTTTCGTATCCGGGCTTGCCTAAAAGTGCAAACATATTGCGCTTATAGCTTTCAACACCGGGCTGGTCAAAGGGATTTACACCTAAAACATAGCCTGAAACTGCACATGCCTTTTCAAAGAAATAAATGAGATAACCGAGTGAGTCTTCGTCCATTTTTTCGTTTCTGATTATGCAAACGGGAACTTTACCGTCAGTGTGAGCGAGAACTGTACCCTGGTATGCTTTTTCGTTAACGAAGGTCATGGGCTTTCCTGCAAGGAAGTTAAGTGTATCTGCATTTTCAGCATCTTCCTTAATATAGATTTCTTCCTTGGGTTCTGCAAAAGTAATAACTGTTTCAAAAAGTATTCTTTCGCCTTCCTGGATGTACTGACCGAGTGAATGAAGGTCAGTTGAGAATATTGCTGATGAAGGGAAGAGACCCTTGCCGTCTTTTCCTTCACTTTCGCCGTAAAGCTGCTTGAGCCATTCATTCATAAGAGTGAATGCAGGTTCGTAGCTGATGAACATTTCCGTGCTCT
>JAZSQU010000006.1:0-2230 GCA_045538095.1 Acutalibacteraceae bacterium
GCAAATGAGGGTATTCTCAACCTTCCGAAGAAGGAAAGCTACAAGGTTTACGATGTATGGGAAGGTCAAACGGCTGAGAATGTAAGCACACTTAAAGCTACTGTTGCTTCACACGGAGTAAAGGTTTATATTATTGAATAAAAAAGAGCCCTTGGGCTCTTTTTTTAATGCAGAGTACAGAATGCAAAGTGCAGAACGACTGACGTTAAAATTGACCGTCAGAAACAAAAAACTTGTCGCCCCTGAAAGGGGAGATGGGTTTTACGCAGTAAAACTCAGAGGGGTTTCAGGCCGTCAGAAACAATAAACTCGTCGCCCCTGAAAGGGGAGATGTCAACAAGGTTGACAGAGGGGTAAAAAGCTGTCATTCCAAGGCAAAGCCGAGGAATCTTAAAAAGATTCTTCACTGCGTTCAGAATGACAAATTACCGTAGGGACACGGCGTGACGTGTCCGCACCAACCGTACGAACAAACACTAAACTCTAAATAAAAAGGAGAATATATATGAACTTTATGAAAAAAACTGCAATTTCTACTGCAGCAGCCCTTACTGCAACTGCAGCAACAGTTGCTGCAAAGGCAGCAAAGGATAAGGACTACTGCCCCTTATGCGAGGCAAAAAAGCTTATCAACAAGGCCCGTCTCAACGAAGGCAGCGACTATGCCTATAACAACGGTGTAGCTCTTACTCCTCCTATGGGTTGGTCAAGCTGGAACCTTTTCAGACACAGAATCAACGAGGATATAATCAAAAGCATCGGCGATGCCATGGATAAAAGCGGTCTCAAGGATGTAGGTTATATTTATGTGAATATCGACGACTGCTGGCAGGCCTCTGAAAGAGACGAAAACGGCAGACTTCAGTGTGATAAGCTGAACTTTAAAAGCGGCATAAAGAGTCTTTCTGAATATATGAACGAAAGGGGACTGAAGCTTGGTATCTATTCCTCAAACGGCACTCTTACCTGTGAGGATTATCCTGCTTCTCTGCGTCACGAAAGAATTGACGCTGAAACCTTTGCCGAGTGGGGGATTGAGTACTTCAAGTATGACTTCTGCCACAATGTGAAAATACCTGAAATTGCACCGAAGATTTTCGGTATTTCAATTGCTGACGGTAAAACAGGAAAGGAGCTTGCAACATTTTCACCTTCAGACTTTGAACTTAAAGGCAGAGCAAGACTTGTGCCTGACGAGGAAGTTTTTGAAAGTGCTTATGTAACGGGACTTGACAGCCGTAACGGCTCTTTCAGTGTAAGTGTAAACGCACCCTATGAAGGTGACTATATTCTCACTCTTCACATCAAGAAGCAAAGCAGAAGAGAAAAGTTCGTTATGATTGAAATCGGTGAAAACGAATATCATATCTATGCACCGGGTACGAAGAGTCCTACTCCTGAAGGTAAAGCACAGACTACCGTAAAGCTCAGAGAAGGGGAAAATAAGCTGATTTTCAGCAATCCCGTAGGTTCAAGAATGGACAGCGCTGCAATTCAGTATAAGCTGATGGGCAGAGAGCTGAAAAGAGCAACAAAGAAGTTTGCAGAAGAAAACGGTACAGAAGAAAAGCCAATTGTATTTTCAATTTGCGAATGGGGCTTAAATCAGCCTTGGAAATGGGGTAAAGAGGCAGGCAACCTCTGGAGAACAACAGGTGACATAAGACCTGTATGGGCGTCCGTTCTTGCTATATACGAATTCACCGTAAGACTTCAGAAGTACTCTGCAAAGGGTGGCTGGAATGACCCTGATATGCTTGAGGTAGGCAACGGCGACCTTACTCACGAGGAAAACAGAACCCACTTCAGCCTCTGGTGTATGATGAACGCACCCCTTATTCTCGGTAACGATATCCGTGAATTTATCAAAGAAGACGGTACTGTTGACATAGAAAACAAGGTTTATCAGATTCTTACCAACAAGGCAATGATAGGCATTAACCAGGATAAGCTTGGCGTTCAGTGCAAGAGAGTCAGAACGGGCGTTGTTGATGTGCTTGTAAAGCCTCTTGAAGGCTCAAAAATGGCTCTTTGCATTCTCAATAAGGGTACTAAAGAAACCGAGAAAACAATCACCCTTAAAAGCTTTGCAAATGAGGGTATTCTCAACCTTCCGAAGAAGGAAAGCTACAAGGTTTACGATGTATGGGAAGGTCAAACGGCTGAGAATGTAAGCACACTTAAAGCTACTGTTGCTTCACACGGAGTAAAGGTTTATATTATTGAATAA
>JAZSQU010000028.1:0-8713 GCA_045538095.1 Acutalibacteraceae bacterium
CCGCTTGGCCTCCGACTTTAACCTGCTTTTTTTGACACAAATTTTTGACGCAAATCCACGCTGACGCAAATTTTTGACGCAAATTTTTTGAATGAAACCGAACGAAACTGCACGAAACCGAACAAAACAAAAAGCCCGCAAACCCTTATTTATCAAGGATTTGCGGTTCTAAAAATGGCAGGGGCAGAAGGACTTGAACCCTCGCCACGCGGTTTTGGAGCCCGCTGCTCTACCAACTGAGCTATACCCCTATATTAAATTGGTGGACCATCAGGGACTCGAACCCCGGACCGACCGGTTATGAGCCGGTTGCTCTAACCAACTGAGCTAATGGCCCATGTCAATTTTCGCTGACCTAGAAAGTATAGCAAACCAAGTTGTTTTTGTCAATAGTTTTTAATAAAATTTTTGATTATGTTTGTATTTTTTATATCTTGCATCTCACACTTCATTCAAACAGAATAAAAGCTCAAATTGATTTAAAAAGCTGTGAAAACTTTTCAGTAATCACAGCTTCTTTTTTATTTTGAATATTTGTCGATGTCAAACTGTTCGCCGCAGCCATACTTTTCATAAACATAGTCGATATCCTTATCGCCTCTACCTGAAAGACACGCAAGAATTGAACCTGACTGATGCTCCTTAGCATAACGGATTGCATAAGCTACTGCGTGAGCACTTTCAATCGCAGGGATAATGCCTTCGTACTTTGACAAAAGGAAGAATGCCTCCATAGCTTCTTCGTCTGAAACAGTTTCGTAGTTAACTCTGCCCGTATCTCTGAGGTAAGCGTGTTCAGGGCCGACACCGGGATAATCGAGACCGCTTGCAATTGAATAAACGGGAAGAGGTTCACCGTTTTCGTCCTGAAGAAGGTAGCTTTCAAAGCCGTGAAGTCTGCCCTTTGTGCCGTGCTTCATTGTTGCTGCGTGGTCACCGATGTTGTCACCTCTACCGAGAGGCTCAATGCCGTAAATTTCAACGTGGTCTGAAAGAAAGGGTGTGAACATACCCAGTGAGTTTGAACCGCCGCCTACACAAGCGCAGACTGCATCAGGCATAATACCTGTCATTTCAAGGAACTGCTCTCTTGCTTCAATACCGATTACAGACTGGAAGTCTCTTACCATTTTCGGGAAGGGATGAGGGCCGAGAGCTGAGCCGATGCAGTAAATTGCGTCTTTGTATTCTTTGAGATATGCATCGAAAGCTGCGTCAACTGCCTCTTTAAGAGTCTTGAGACCGTGTGTTACGGGCACAACGTTTGCACCGAGCATTTTCATTCTGATTACGTTGGGATGCTGCTTTTCAATATCAACCTCACCCATATAAACATCGCATTCCATACCGAAGTAAGCGGCAGCAGTTGCAATTGCAACGCCGTGCTGTCCTGCGCCGGTTTCTGCAATAAGCTTTTTCTTGCCCATATACTTTGCAAGAAGTCCCTCACCCATACAGTGGTTGAGCTTGTGTGCACCGGTGTGGTTAAGGTCTTCACGCTTGAGATAAATCTGGCAATTACCGAAGAGCTTTGAAAGTCTTTCACAGTGGTAAACAGGTGTGGGTCTGCCCTGAAATTCCTTACGGATTCTGCGAAGCTCGTTGATAAACTGAGCAGAGTGACAGATTGCTTCGTAAGCATCGTCAGCCTCTTTAAATGCAGGCACAAGCTCTTCAGGAAGATAAGCACCGCCGTACTCACCGAAATAGCCGTCTGCTGAAGGGAAATTTTTAAGATAGTTATCAAAATCTTTATAGTTTTTCATTGTTATGTCTCCTTAATCTGTTGTAAAGTTTATTGTGCATTTTAAAAACTTCGCCATCGGAATCCTGAATAATACATAAACAACACTTCTTTCAAAAAAATAAACCTGTTCCAAAAAGGAACAGGTATAACTGTAAGCCACCTTTTTGTCACGTACTACCATACGCTCTCATCATAACGGTTAGAGTTTCCGTCGACGCCTACTGCAATTTCGGGCCGCCCTCACAAGTCCATTGGGCCTTTCTTTCACTGCTGCATTCCACCGTTCGCAGCTCTCTTTGAGTTTCCGTAAGGCTTACTACTCTTGTTCATCGGTTTAATCTATTGAACTAATTTTAACCCCTTAAGGCGTTTTTGTCAAGAGAAAAATCTAAAATTTTATTGGTAATTATTTCTCTTTCTGATTTGCTTCTTTATAATCAGATAGCACACCAGGTGGGCGAGAAAAGTTATTATCCAGCTTATAGGGTATGAATAATAGATTGTTTCAACAAAGTGAAATCTCTCCATACTGAAAACAGTTGTTACCCAGAGTATTCTTATTCCGCATACACCTACCAGAGAAACAATAGTAGGCATAACCGAATAGCCAAGCCCTCTGATTACACCAACAGTAACATCCATAAATCCGCAAATAAGATATGCCCAGGCAATAATGTTTATTCTTTCCACACCTGCCTTGATTACGTCTTCACCGCTCACATAAAGACTTATAAGCTGATTGTCAAAGAGAACAAATACTGACGCAAAGAACACAGCCGTTACAAAAGCATAGCCCCATGCAGTGAACAGAATTTTATTAAGTCGGTCAAATTTACCTGCGCCTTTGTTCTGTCCTGCAAAAGAAACTGCAGACTGATGAAAGGCATTGATTGAAGTGAAGGCAAAGCCTTCAACGCTTGTAGAAGCTGCACTGCCTGCAACAATAGCAGTGTCGAAGGTATTGATTGAGGACTGAATTATTACGTTTGAAATAGAAAACATCATTCCCTGAATACCTGAGGGAATACCAATCTGCATCATTCTCAGAAGCTTATCTTTATGTATTTTAAGTTTTCTGAATTCAAATTTAAGCAGCCCTTCATCCTTAAGAAGGCAGCGAAGAACAAGCGTTGCAGAAACAGCCTGAGAGATAATTGTTGCAAAGGCAACACCAAAAACGTTCCACTTGAAGCTGATTACAAAAATCATATTGAGCACAACGTTGATAACACCGGCGGCAGAAAGGAAATAAAGAGGTCTTTTTGTATCCCCTACTGCTCTTAGAATTGCCGCCGAGAAGTTATAAAGCATCATAAAGGGCATACCCAAAAAGTAAGTTTTAACGTAAACCGAAGCAAGGTCAATTACGTCATCGGGAGTATTCATAAGCTTTAAAATTTCGGGAGCAAAGAAAAAACCTACAACAGAAAGTATGACACCTGATATAACACTGATTGCAACTGAAGTGTGGATAGTTTCACTTAAATCACCACTCTTTTTTGCACCGAAGAAATTAGCAACCATTACATTGGCACCAACAGAAAGACCGATAAAAAGGTTTACTATAAGATTAATAAGTGAAGTTGTTGAACCTACTGCGGCAACACACTCGTCGCCTGCAAATTTTCCAACAACTATTATATCTGCAGCATTGAAAAGAAGCTGAAGAATACTGGAGAACATCAGTGGCAAAGCAAAAACAATCATTTTCTTGCCGATTGAACCCGATGTAAAGTCAACTGCATGTCCTGATTTCTGCGACATTATGCTACCCCCTTTTTACTTTTTTATTGTATCACTCAGAGAGCAAAGTGTAAATAGCTTTCTATGTTAAAAAACTTTAACTTGACAAGATTTTTCAGCAATTATATAATAAAATCAACTAAAATTCAGGAGTGTAATGAATATGAAAATAGGTTTTATCGGCCTTGGTATAATGGGCGAATCAATGTGCGAAAACATTGTTAAAAAGCATAACGACACAGTTTACTGCAACGACCACAAGCAAAGTCAGATTGATAAGCTCGTTTCTTTCGGTTGTGTAGGCTGTGCAACCAACGAGGAAGTTGCTGAAAAAGCAGACGTAATTATCACTATGATTCCCACCTCAAAGCACGTTAAAGAAACTTATACAAAGCTTCTCCCCTATCTTAAGGAGGGCAAAATTTGCATTGACATGAGCACAATCGAGCCGTCAGTTTCAGTTGAGGTTGCAAAAACAGTTATGGCAACCGGTGCAGAATTTGCAGATTGTCCCGTTGTTCGCAGCAAGGCTGACGCTATAAAAGGAACTCTCGGTGTGCTTGCAGGCTGTAAAAAGGAGCTTTTTGAAAAAATTAAGCCTATTCTCGAGTATATGGGATGCACAATCATTTACATGGGTGAAAACGGCAAGGGTCTTGCTGCAAAAATCTGCCACAACACCCTTGTTGCACAAATTTCAAACGGTGTAAACGAAACTCTGCTCCTTGCTCAGAAGCTCGGCATTTCAATTGACAATTTTGCTGCGGCAGTTGCTGCAGGCGGTGCTCAGTGTGCCTATATGGCAGTTCAGAAAGAGAACCTTAAAAATGAGGACTGGACTACTGCTTTTTCCATGGAAAATATGGACAAAGACGTCAACATCTGCTACAACATAGCAAAGGAAGAAAACTTCAATATGCCCGGCATGGAAGTTGTTAAAGGTGTACTTGACGAAGGTGTAAGACGTGGCTGGGGTAAGCAGGATTTCAGACAGACTTACAGAATTGTACGTGGTGATGAGGAATAAACAGCATAAACTAAAAGGAACTGCTGAATGGCAGTTCCTTATTTTTTATCAGAGCTTTACAGCAACCTCATAAGCCGTCTTTGTCGCGTCAGCGATTCTGCCGACCTTCTTACAGTCACCAATGAGTATCGGATTATAACCTGCAACTCGCAGTTCATCAACAAATGATGTATCAGGTCTTGAACCGAGCGAAAGAACAACATTGTCAAAGCTGAGCTGCTTCATTTCGCCTGATTTTACGTTTTCAACAGTTATGTAACCGTCAGCAACAAGACGGAGTTTTTCGCCTGTCAGGAATTCTGTTCCTTCATTTTCAAGCTTCGGCATAATGTCGTCTTTATGCTGCATCCATGTACCCGGTGCAATTTCGTCAGCCATTTCAACGACAGTAACTTTACATCCGTTTTCGGTAAGATAATGAGCTGTTTCAAGGCCGGTCATACCTGAGCCGATAACTGCAACCTTTTTGTTTTGAAGAACAACCTTACCTGTAAGAATATCCTCAAAAGTGCAGGGCTCATTTTCAGGATTAAGACCGAATTTCGGCTTGATGGGTTTACTGCCTGAAGCAACAATAATTGCTTCGGGGTCAAGCTTTTTGATAAGTTCAAGACTTGCAGGAGTGTTAAGAAGAATTTTTACACCCTTTTCCTTACAAGCAGCGACTGCATCTTCGATAAACCAGGCTGTTTTTTCCTTTTGAGGCGGTGCAGCAGCAAGATTAATCTGACCGCCTGCCTTGTCACTCTTTTCAATAAGAGTAACCTTAAAGCCTCTTTCAGCAAGAATTTCAGCGCAAACTAAACCTGCAGGGCCTGCACCGATAACTGCAACTTTTCTTCCGTTACCATCTTTTTTAAGCTCTTCGCCTTCTTTACCAACAAAGGGATTGACCGAGCATTCACTGTGAGTGCCCGTATAAGCATTGGTGTACATTGACTCAATGCAGTTAAGACAGCAGATACAACGTTTTACCGTACCCTTACCGCTGAGAACTTTTTCTGCCCAATAAGGATCAGCAATATGAGGTCTGCCAAGGGATACAAAGTCCTGAACACCTTCCTTGAGCTGAGCTTCAGCCTGCTCAGGTGAACGGATAAGATTAGCAGCAAGAACGGGAATTGAAACTGCTTCCTTAATAGCCTTTGCCATATACTTTCTCCAACCGGGCTCAAATGAAACAGGTTCAAGCCAGTAGTTGAAGGTATCATAACCTGCAGATGAAACGTCAATTGCATCTGCACCGTTCTTTTCAAGAATTTTTGCAATTTCCACGCCTTCGCTGAGGTCGTAACCCTCACCTGCTTTGCCGATTTTATTGTAGCATTCATCGGCTGTAAGACGTACAATTACAGGAAAATCCTTGCCGCAACGAGCCTTGATACCCTTAAGTATGTTAACAATAAAACGTGTTCTGTTTTGGAGTGAGCCGCCGTATTCGTCAGTTCTCTGATTTGTTTTGGGACTGAGGAACTGCTGAAGAAGGTAGCCGTGTGATGAGTGCAGCTCAACACCGTCACAACCTGCAAGCCTACAGCGTTCGGCACCGTCAATGAACTGTCTTTCAAGCTCCTTAATTTCATCATAGCTAAGCGCTCTTACTCTGCCTCCTGCAAAATATGCAGGTTCACACGCTGAGGGAGCCACAGATGAAGGAACAATATTATTATCAAGAAAAAGAGGAATTGCTGAGGGTGCCATTTTATAAAGCAGTTTTCCGTAAAGACCCTTTGTTAGCTTCTCCATCTGAATACTGAGAGGAATTGTACCGACAAGAAGACCAACGTTCTGACGTCCCGGATGATGCAGCTGAACGAAAAATTTTGCACCGTGCTTCTGCACTCTCTGTGCAAGCTCTCTGAGTGGTTCAATATGGTAATCATGGCTTACTGCAAGCTGAGCAAAGGCAGCAGAACCCGTTACATCATTGACACGGGTAATTTCTGTCATAACGATACCTGCGCCGCCTTTGGCACGTTCTTCGTAGTATGCCATCATTTTTTCTGTAGGTTTGCCGTCAAAGGTGCCAAAGCCCATAAGCATAGGCGGCATTACAATTCGGTTTCTGATTTCACAGGAACCGATTTTCATAGGACTTGAAAGAATTTTATAACTCATTGTTTAACAAACTCCTTTATCTCCTTGACTTTTGCCTTGAATTCCTTGAATTTCCTCTTTTCAAGAGCAAGGTAAGCAGTCTTTACCGGCGGAATGAATTTCATAAGCTGCTTTGAAATACCGAAAAGAATGCAGGGGCTTACTGTATCCTTACCGCTTTCGATACCTGCAACCATTTTTCTTGCAACAACGTCGGGCTGCTGCACAGGGAAAGGCTTTTTGAATTCAATTTCATTAGCTGCCTTGAAGAAGTTCGTATTTGTTGCAACGGGATAAAGACAGGTAAGCTGAACATTATCGGGCTTTTCGAATCTGATACCCTGCTGGAAGCCTTCCATAGCAAACTTTGATGCGCTATAAATTGTAAAGCCGGGCATAGCCATCTGACCGATTGCAGAAATCGTAATTGCAAAAACGCCTTTTCTGCCGTTAAGATATTCTACATACTTCTGATAAGAATAAATGGGTGAAAATACATTGGTTTCGAACATTCTCTGTACTCTGTCCCAATCAACATAATTCATTTCCTCATAGTAGGGATAACCAGCGTTTGCATAGAAAATGTCAATAAATTCAAAGTTCTGCTCAGCAACGCTGAATATTTCGTCAACTGCCTCTTTTGAAGAAACGTCTTTCTGCATAACGATAATATCGTCACATTCATAACCTGAAAGCACGTCGATATCCTTATCAACGCAGAGAATTCTGTTGTTACCTTCCATAAGAAGCTTAAGTACTTCAAGACCGATACCGCTGTTACAACCGGTCAGAACAATGTTTTTTCTTTTAATCATATTTATCTTCTCCTTTTTAATAATCTAAGTTCATTCTATCACCATTTATACAAAAAATCAACTGTATTTCAGTGTGCCTTACCGCAAGCGCAAACTCTGTTTATACCGAAGATTTTATAAAAGAAACTAAGAAAATCAAAGAAGAAACCTTCTATTCCATCTTTGTGACAACCGCAAGAGCAAGCTTGGTTCGGCTCAGAAATTTCGGGCATAGTGGGAATTTCAGGTTTAACTTCAGATTCAGGTACAATGGGATTATCAGGTTTTATCTCAGGTAAAGGTGCAACCGGATTGCTATTATATCCACAAGCTTCGCAGATACCGTTTCCGTCAGAATCAAGGTGCTCAGTTTTAAGAATCAGCTCTGAAATCACACCGTAGCAGTTTTTGCAGATTTTAATTTTCACACCGTTCTGCTGACAGTTTGACGGAAGAATTTCGTTCCACTCTTCTGTATAATCGTGACCGCTTGCAGTAATTACAGTTTTTGTTCCCTCTTTAATTTCACCGCAATCTGTACATACAATTGCCATCGCTCCGTCTTCAGTGCAGGAGGCTTTCTTTATTTCAACTTCAGTTTCTGACCAGTTATGTGCCGCCGACAAAACTTTATTGCAAAGCAAACATACGCTACCGTTTTCATTAGGCATATGTGGAGCAAAATTCATTGAACCCTCTTCAGTCTTTACGTCGTTTGTAATTTTACAGTTATCGCAAACTGCAGTCATTGTTCCGTCCTTAATACAAGTTGCATTATTATCTGAAACATATCTTGTAAATGAGTGGTCTTTCTTGCTTACGGTAACGTTGAAAACCTCCACAGTACACTCAGCATCTTCATACATTTTACTGCATTTACCGCACTGCCAATAATCAATATTACCCTCATCAGTACAAGTTGCTTCAACTGCATCAAACTTTTCAGGTGCATGACCTTCAGCATTTATAACCTTAGTTTCAATGTGTGCAGAATTATGCTTGCACACTCTTTTCATAAGACCGTTTTCTGTACAGTTTGTTTCGTCAACCGTAATCCATTCATCCCAGTCGTGAGCCTCGGGATTTATGTCGGTTTCAATAAGTGTTTCAGCTGAACAAAGACATTTCATTATAACACTGCCCTTAGAAGAGCAAGTAGGCTCAATTCTTGAACCTTCAACCTCAAAAATATAATTGTGCTCACCTGTTGAAGGCACATACACCGTTTCTCTGTTTATCTCGGAATCACATACAACACAAAAAGTCACCTTTTCATAAGAGCCGTCTTTTCCGCAGGTGGGAGCA
>JAZSQU010000048.1:0-235142 GCA_045538095.1 Acutalibacteraceae bacterium
AAAATCACCGTCGGTTTGGTTGGTATACCTCAAAAAGACTATATTTTTCCATATTTACCAGTTTTACACAAAAAAACTATCCGAGACTCGCTTTTACACGAATCTCGGATTTTTTCAGGCTGTTTTTTTACAGCCTCTTTAATATTTTCACACCTTTTTTAAGGAAGGATACTGTCTTTTCTGTGAATAATAATATCACAAAATTTCAATTAAATCAAGCATTTATTACAATTTATATTCCAATTGTAATAATTTCGAAAGGTTTGTACTCAATAAAATCTGCTTCATCTGTTTCTTCTTCAAGCATATTGAGAAGCTTAACCCTTCTGTCAAGAACAATCTTTCCTCTTCTTCCGTCCTGCTCTGAAAGGCGGATAACAGTCATCTTACCGTCTTCACTTCTCTTCGCGCTCTGAAGATAAAGAGGCTCAAAAGTGGGAAGATTCCATTTTACATCAGCCTTTACAAGAGGCACATTATACTGGAAAGCAAGATTATTTATCTGCGCTGAAACTGCATCTCCCTGATGAGGCACAATCATATAACAGAAATTATGCTTACCCATATCAGAAACAACGTCAGGTCTGATTGTGGCACGGAGAAGAGAAAGGCTCATCACATTCTTGAAAAAGCCTGCACCGTACTTACCGTCGTTGATTATTGCAATACCGCCCCCTGTTTCTGACATATCGCACCATTTGTGGTGACAGCATTCAAAACGTGCCTGCTGCCAGGTGGTATTACGGTGAGTTTCTCTTTCAATGAAACCTGCTGATGTGTCGCAAAGCGCCTTTCTTGTAAGAACATTGCAGGAGAATTCAGCCTTTGCAAGCTTGTGCTTTTCGTTCCAGTCAACTATGTTTTCAACCTCAATGCCTCGGCTTCTTCTGAAAAGACGAATGAGCATTGTCCAGGTTGATTTTTCTGTTTTAAGAACGGTTTCAAAGGTTGCACACTCGCTGTCTTTGTGCTTCAGTTCAAGAGGCTTTTCAACCTTAATTTCAATTGGCTTATCCTTGTAGTTTGGAAGAATATCCCACGCATCATAGTTACCGGGATTGTCGGTATAAAGTTTAAGCTTGTTGAAATCACCGTCAGCCCATTCACGTGAGAGCTCTTTATCATAAAGTGAACTGATTGAACCGTCGCTACCAAATTTCACCTTATAGAACGGCGTTTCAACTGTGTCACCGATAGTTATCCATTCACCCTCAAAAGCCTCTTTTACGATTTCGCCACCTGAAAGTGCAGGAAAATTTGGCACTGCAAAGTAACCTTTCTTGCCGCATCTTTCATTTTCACCCTTTTCATCCTCAATAAAGGTGAGAGCATCGCGCTTGAAGTTGAGAGTATTGAAGTATCTTCCGCCCTCATTTATGATTTCCTGGAGTCCTTTTTCAATTGCTTTGTAGTCTTCCATTGCATCAACATAGACAGGATGGATGTGTGAACCGGGAAGAATATCGTGAAACTGATTTATAAGGAACTTTTTGTAAAGCTCGGTAATTTTTTCTGTGTTATCTTCCTCTCTCATAAGCGAGAGCATTTCTGCAGTACGGAACTTGAATTCCAAAGTTCTGTTAAGCTTTTTGAGGTTGCTCTTAGTGGTGAAGGTACCTCTGTGCATTTCAAGGTAAAGCTCACCGTCCCAGGTTTCAAGCTCGGTATTGTCTTTAAGGTTCTTCTCTAAGAATTCTGCACCGGAAACGTGCTCACACTTTGGCATAACAGAAAGCTTACTGAAACGGTGCATAAGCTCAATCATTTCCTCGGTGCAGCCGCTTCCTCCGTCGCCGTAGCCGAACATATTGAGAGTCTGTCCGCCGCTGTCCTTATCAATGTAAGCCTCCCAGTTTTCCTGAATCTGTGAGGGCATATTCCATGTTATGAAATGAGTGGGAGGAACGCCGGCATAAACCTCACTGCCGTCGATACCTTTCCATATAAAATTGTTATGGGGAAAACGGTTGGTGTCATTCCATGTTGACATCTTGTTTGAAATAAAATAGTCAACTCCGCTTTTCTTCAGTATCTGAGGAAGAATCCATGAGTTGCCGAAAACGTCAGGAAGCCATGCGTTGTTTACCTTTTTGCCGAACATTCTCTTATAAGTGTTCTGTCCGTAAAGGCACTGACGGATAAGTGATTCAGCTGAGGGCACGTTACAGTCAGGCTCAACATACATAGCCCCCACAGGCTCAAACTGGCCGCCCGCAACCTTTTCTTTAAGCTCTTCAAACACTTCAGGATAATATTTTTCAAGTGTTTCGTATACATATGGCTGAGTATGAGTGTACTTGAAATCGGGATACTTATCCATAAGACGAAGCTGAATCAGAACCGTTCTGAGATTTTTCTGAACAGCGTGGATTCTTCTCCAATAATACGCTACGTCAAGGTGGCTGTGAGCTATAAGAGCCACATCGCCGCTGCCCTTGTAATTATCATTGGCATAAATCACTTCGTCAACATACTTCTTAGCCTCAGCTACACCTGAAAGTTTCTCAGAGTCGAAGTCAATTAAATTCATTGCATTATTAAGCTCTTTGTTAAGAAAAGTTCTGTAATCCTCGTTAAAAAGCTCGCTTTTTGTAATATCCAGAAGCAGTTCAAAATCATATACAAGATCCTGAACTTCGTGGTTAACAGTGCAGATATATGCACCTTCAAAAATCTGACGGCAACCTCTTACAGAAAGTGATTCAGGGTTGCGTTCATCGTCGGGCTTTGAACGGTTATAGCCCATCATATCAAAATGCAGGGTTTCTTTGTCGTTTATGTACGGCGAAAGCAGCATTCTTTCTCTGTTGGGGTCAACACCGCCTATATATTTTCCGTTTACCTTAACGCAGATTTCTGCTGCAGTTTTAAGTGAAAACCAAAGCTCTTTTCCCTGAAGCTCCTTGGGGATATTCGCTTCAGCCTTAATGAAAGCCGTGCCGTCGGGAGTGAAATACATATCGCCCTTTTTAAGAGGTCTGTAGTCCTCGCTGTAGTAATCGAACTGCATTTCAGCCACTTGTCGCGCATCACGGATAAAAAGATTTTCAATCTCCCATTCAGAGGAGTAAATATGCCTTTTAAGCCAACCGAAGCGAAGGTCGGTCCATTCTTCGGGGCGCATTGAGCGTCTTACAACTTTAATGTGTGCCATAAATCAGACCGTCCTTTCTTATGTATCCTGAAAATAGGGCTTTTTGCGGATACCGCAAAGTTTAACTTTCAGCCCTAAATCCTTTTGAATCTGCTCTTCAATCCAGGCTTCGCAACGGTGCAGAATAAGGCATTTTGAGCATTCACCTCTGAAAATCACAGTGAGTTCATCCTTTTCAAAAGCAACAAACTCAATCCACCCGCCGTCACCCTGAAGCTTCGGCTGAAGAACAGTTTCAACATAAGCTTTTATGTCCATAAATTATCCTCCGATAATGCCGTCAACAATTGCCTTGAGCTTTCCGTGTCTTTCCTGAGCTGCAGTTTTACTGTCCTCACATACTGAGTAGTAAACCTTGATTTTCGGTTCTGTGCCTGAAGGTCTTACGGCAATCCATGAGCCGTCCTTCCAGATAAAGCGAAGCACGTTTTCCTTGGGCAAATCTGCAATTCCCGTGCTGTAGTCCAGAACTTCATCTACACCCTCAAAAATCTCTGTTCCCTTTTCTCTGAAGTAAACCATAAGCTCAGCGATTCTTTCTGCACCGTCTTTGCCTTTAAGTGTAAAGCTGTCGAGAGAATCAAGGTAATAGCCGTAAGTATCATAGATTTCGTTAAGACCGTCAATGAGGGTCTTGCCCTGATTTTTGTACCACGCAGCCATCTGACAGATAAGCATTGAAGACACAACTGCATCCTTATCTCTTGCATGAGTGCCTACAAGATAGCCGTAGGATTCCTCGTAGCCGATTATAAATTCCTGTGTTCCTGAATCCTCATACTTATTAATCTTGTCGCCGATATACTTAAAGCCGGTGAGAGTTTCTTCAACCTGAAGTCCGAAAGCTCTGCCGATATTTGCACCAAGCTCTGAAGTTACGATTGTTTTTACAAGAGTGCTTTTTTCTGAAAGAGACGCCTTTTTCATAGTAAGCACAAAGTTCACAAGCAGTGCACCTGTCTGATTACCTGTAAACAGTACATAACCGTCGTCACCCTTAACAGCGATACCAACACGGTCGCAGTCCGGGTCAGTACCAAGCACAAGGTCAGCATCAATTTCCTTAGCCTTTTCAATGGCAATTGTGAGAGCATCCTTTTCCTCGGGGTTTGGACTGCGCACTGTGGAGAAGTTTCCGTCAGGCATTTCCTGCTCTTTTACAACGGTAACATTCATACCCTGGAGCATTCTGCGAACAGGAATATTACCTGTACCGTGGAGAGGTGTGTATACAATTTTCAGGTCACTCTCTTCTTCGTAAAGCGACTGCTCCTTAACTTTTTTAAGGAATTCTGAAAGCACATCCTCACCAATCATTGTGATGTTATCCATGCTGTCTGAGAAGGGAATCACAGAAAAATCAGTGATGTCGTTTATGTAGCCGATAGCATTTTTTGCATCCTCGGTGCAGAACTGACAGCCTCTGTTATCGTACACTTTATAGCCGTTATATTCCTTGGGGTTGTGCGAAGCTGTGAGCATAACACCGCAGGTGCAGCCTAAAAATGCCGTTGTGAATGAAAGCACCGGAACGGGTACAAGCATTTCATAAAGGAAAACCTTAAATCCGCAGGAAGCAAAAATTCCTGCTGCAACCTTTGCAAAATAAGCGGAATTGTTGCGTGAATCGTAAGCGAGAGCAACCTTGATTTCCTCTCCCTCGTGCTTTTTCATAAGGTACTTTGCAAGGCCGTAGGTAGCCTTACCCACGGTGTATTTGTTCATACGGTTTGAGCCTGCGCCCATAACGCCACGAAGTCCGCCTGTACCGAATGCAAGGTCTTTATAGAAACGGTCCTCGATTTCTTTTTCGTCGGTGATACTGAGAAGCTCTGCCTTTGTTTCTTCGTCGAATGTAAGCCACTGCTCATATTTTTCTCTGTAGTTCATAATTATTCTCCTTTCAGATGTTTCCCCTTCCGACTGCTTCGCAGTCACCTTCCCCTAAAGGGGACGGCTTATGAGTTCTTATCATAAGAAAGGTCTATTCAATTTAGTATATCATTCTTTGAGGGCTTAAAGCAATAGAAAAAAGCAAAAAAGTGCTTTGCTGTTTCGTCAGTTATTTTGCCTTTTCCATTTTATAAAGCCTTGAAAATTTTTCCTATAAGTGCTACAATATTCCTATACTATACTAAGGAAGTGCTACTATGAAGAAATCAACAAAAATTCTCCTTGGCAGCGCAGTTGGTGCTGCAGCTGCAGCTTACGGTGCCTGCACTCTTATTGACAACCTTCTGCTTAACAGAAATATGGTGCCCTCAAAGGCATTTTCTGCAAAGGTTACGGGCTGCGACCTCAGCGACAGAGAAGAAGAACACAACAAGCACAAAAAATGGCTTGAAGATTACGGCTATGAAAAATACTATATGCTCTCCGAACGCGGTCAGAAGTTAACCGCTTACCTTGTAAAGCCCGAAAAAGAAAGCAAAGTTTACGCTTTCTGCGCTCACGGTTACAGAAGCGAGGCAAGAGGCGAATTCTGTCAGATAGTTCAATACTATATGGAAAAAGGCATCAATGTATTTATGCCCGACCACGTTGCTTCAGGTGAAAGTGAGGGTACATACTGCACCTTCGGCTACTATGAAGAGCCTGACTGTCTCAAGTGGCTCGCTTATATGAAGGACACCTTCGGAAGCGACATAAAAATTCTCCTTCACGGCGTTTCAATGGGTGCTGCAACGGTTATGATGATGACGGGCAATGATGCTCTCCCTGAAAATGTAAAGCTCACCGTTTCTGACTGCGGTTACTCAACAGCAGTCGGTGAATTTACAGAAAAGCTTGACGATCTCGGTTTACCATCAGGACTTATTATCAAAGGCGTAAATGCAGTCAACAAGCTTCATCTCGGTTTCGACTTCTACAAGCTCCGTCCCGTTGACAGCGTCAGAAAAGCTAAGATTCCTATGCTCTTTATTCACGGCACAGGCGACACCTTTATTCCTCACAGTATGTGCCAGGAGGTTTATGAAGCCTGCGGCAGCGAAAACAAAGAAATCCTTTACATTGAAGGTGCTGACCACGCTCAGTCCTTCCCCACAGACAGCGAAGCCTACTCAAAGAAGCTTGACGAAATGATTGACAAGTATGTGCTTGAGGTTACAACTGAAGCTTAACAACAAAAAACTTAAGGACTGCTACCGGTTAAGGTAACAGTCCTATTTACTTACACTGTAGTATATTAAAATCAAGCTATTTTTGACCAAATATAATTATCAGACCAATACCATTTGATTTTGCATTGAAGTTTTATTTCTTCTGAATTTTCATTAATATACTTTGTGTTTATTATTCTGTGGTTGTCCCTGTCAATAGATAAATTAGACTTTATCTGCCACAATTCATCCTCTGTGAGAGTTTCACCGCAAATTGCTTTTATGTTTTCGGTTTCATCTTGCCATAAACCGGTATAGAATCCACCTTTACAACCAATACCTTTAAGGTGAAATCCACCCCACATACCTATTGAAACATAGACAACAACTATCGCAACAGATAAAGCACAAAGGCATTTTATTATTTTTCTCATCACAAAAAGACCGTTCCTTTCTAACAGAATATTTCATTGGAAAATTCATTATATATTACCATTATTGCTTTGTCTCGTATTGAATTAATATATTTCACATTCTTCTAAAACTGCCATTTTTTCAGAAACAATTCTACTCAATACCCTGTTGTTTATAAATATTGTGTTCTTTCTCATAGGTTCCAATTTGTGTTTCTTCGTTCTGCATTGGTATCACCTCTTACTTTTTTCTAATTTTATTATACAGTAAATATTTATATCGTCAATATATCTGTCGACATAAACCAATAAAAAATATTATGTAATACAGTCGCTCTTAAAAATAAATTTAATCTATGCCAAATACACAACATAAAACATTAAGGACTGCTACCCGTTAAGGTAACAGTCCTATTTTCGAAGGGGTCATATTTCAATCTGTGCGATGATATCCTTGAGGCATTTTGCACTTCTCTGAAGAGCAATTACTTCCCTTGTTGTAAGAGGCAGGAGCATTTTACTGTGTGCGCCATGTCTGCCTACAATGTTGAGAAGGCTGAGGCAAACGTCATCAATGCCGTATTGGCCGTGAAGCATTGTTGAAACGGTAAGAGGTGTATCAACACCGCCGAGAAGGCTTCTGCAGATGTGGCAAACTGAAGCTGATACAGCGTAGAAGGTTGCGCCCTTGTCCTGAATAACTCTTGCACCTGAGTTGCGCACATAGTTTTCAACGATGTCAAAATCAATTTCGGGATAGAGCTTTCCGTCTGCTCTGATAATTGATGTGCTGCAGTGCTCAATGGGAATATTTGAAATGTTTGCGAGTGACCAGGGTACAAAGGAGCTGTCACCGTGCTCACCCATTACATAAGCGTGAACGTTGCGCTGGTTGATGTCATAGATTTTCGCAAGCTTTGCTCTCAGTCTTGCAGTGTCAAGAATAGTACCTGAACCTATTACTCTTTCTTCAGGAATGCCTGAAATTTTGCAGAACACGTAAGTAAGTACGTCAACAGGGTTGCTTACGATAATATACACTGCATCCTTTGCGTATTTTGTAATCTCAGGTGTGATGCTTTTGAGAATATCAACATTGGTCTGTGCAAGGTCAAGTCTTGACATACCCGGTTTTCTTGCGGCACCTGAGGTAATAATAACTATATCGGAATCTGCTGCGTCTGCATACTCGCCTGAGTATACACTGCATGGGTTACAGAAAGGTGTGCCCTGCTGGATATCGAGAGCTTCACCGTAAGCCTTCTGGTTATTTATGTCAATCATTACAATTTCACTTGCAAGTCCTTCTATCATAAGAGTATATGCAATTGTTGAACCTACACTGCCTGAACCGATGATTGTGATTTTTCTCATAAATTTCTTCCTCTCTTTATCCCGGAACGGTAATTCGTTACTTTTTACCGATTAAAAATTGCTTTAAAGTATACCATAATATATATATTATGTCAATCACAAGAGTATTTTATATTTTTTTTGCAGGAAAGACCTTGAAAAAAAAGATAAAAAGTATTAGAATGCCTTTAGTTATACGATTTTATACGGTAAAAGCAAAATCACCCTAAAACTCAGAAAAGGAGCAGAAGGTTTTCACCCTTCTACATTTTGAATTATGAACATTATTATTGCCGGATGCGGAAAAATCGGAAGAACATTAGTTGCCTCACTTGTCAGCGAAGGTCACGACGTTACCGTAATTGACGAAAGCGCTCAGGCTATAGATTATATCACCAACACCTACGACGTAATAGGTGTCTGCGGAAATGCTACAGACTGTGACACTCTGGAAGAGGCAAGTGTTTACAACTGCGAAATGTTTATCTCCGTAACAGGCTCAGATGAACTCAATATGCTCGCTTGTTTTCTCGCAAAAAAAATCGGTGCTGCTCACACTGTAGCACGCATCAGAAACCCCGAATATAACGACCGTTCTTTGAGCTTTATGCGTCAGCATCTTGATATTTCAATGTCAATCAACCCCGAAAAACTGGTAGCTCAGGAGCTTTATAATATTCTCAGACTTCCCTCAGCTTTTAAAGTCGAATATTTTTCAAGACGTAACCTTGAAATGATTGAAGTAAAGCTTCGTCCTGAACATCAGATTTGCGGAATGACTCTTATGAAGCTTCGTGAAAAATTCAACGAAAACTTCCTTATTGCCGCAGTCCTTCGCGGTGGTCAGGTTTATATTCCTGACGGTAGTTTTGTGCTGAAGGCAGACGATATTATCAGTATAGCCGCCGCACCCCATGATATGCAAAAGCTGCTTAAAGGTATGGGTATGCTGCAAAAAGGTGCAAAGGATGTTATGCTTCTCGGCGGAAGCAAAATTGCGTACTATCTTGCAAAAATGCTCTCCTCCTCAGGCATTAACGTTAAAATTGTTGAGAAGGAATATGACCGCTGTCAGCACCTCAGCGAAATTCTTCCTAAAACCGTTATTATTCACGGCGACGGCTCACATCAGGATCTTCTTCTTGAAGAGGGACTCAGAAGCCTTGATGCCTGCGTTGCTCTTACAGGTATGGATGAGGAAAACATTGTCATTTCTATTTTTGCTTCCTCCCACAATGTACCCAAGGTTATTACGAAAATCAACAGCGACGAGCTTTGCAAAATGTCCGAAAGACTGGGGCTTGACTGTGTTGTTTCGCCGAAATCCATAACATCAGACGTTGTTGTAAGATATGCAAGAGCTTTGCAGAATTCTCAGGGCAGCAACGTTGAAACAATGTACAAAATTATGGACGGCAAGGCTGAGGTTCTTGAATTCAAAGCAGGAAGTGATGCCCGATTCACCGAAATTCCTCTTAAAAATCTTAAAATAAAATCAGGAATTCTTATTGTGGGTATCATTCGCGCAGGCAAGGTTGTAATAATTCCCACCGGTGATGACGTTATCCGTCAGGGCGACAAGGTAATTGTTCTTGCTGCCAACCACAGACTTGACGACCTTTCACACATTATTTTTTAAGGAGTAACATCATGAACAGACGTATGGTTTTATACATGGTAGGCTCCGTAATCAAAATCGAAGCTCTGCTGATGCTTCTGCCCTTAATCGTTTCAATGATATACGGTGAAAAAAGCACAGCGATTTCATTTGTAATATCTATCGCCATTGCTCTTGTCCTCGGTTTTGCCATGACTCTCATTGTAAAACCGGGCAGCAAGGTTATCTATGCAAAGGAAGGCTTTGTAACCGTTGCCCTTTCATGGCTGTTTCTTTCCCTTGTAGGCTGTCTTCCTTTTGTGCTCAGCGGTGAAATTCCTTCTTTTATTGATTCTTTTTTTGAAACCGTCAGCGGTTTTACAACCACAGGTGCATCTATTCTCACAGATGTGGAAGCCATGAGCAAGGGTATGCTTTTCTGGCGCTCCTTCACTCACTGGGTCGGCGGTATGGGAGTTCTCGTTTTTGTAATGGCGATTATCCCATCTTTTTCGGACCGTTCAATTCACCTTCTGCGCGCTGAGGTTCCCGGCCCCGTTGTGGGTAAGCTTGTTCCGAGAATAAAACAAACTGCAAGAATCCTCTATATCATTTATATAGCTATTACCCTTATTGAGGTTATCTTTCTTCTTGTGGGCAAAATGCCTCTTTACGACAGTCTCGTTCACGCTTTCGGTACTGCAGGCACGGGCGGCTTCGGCATTAAGAACGACAGTATTGCTTCCTACAACAGTTATCTTCAATGGGTACTGACAATCTTTATGCTGCTTTTTGGTGTAAACTTCAACCTCTATTATTTCATACTTATCAAAAAAGCTAAAGTTGCTTTAAAAAGCACAGAGCTTTGGTTTTACCTTGGAATTATTGCTTTCTCAACAATTTGCATTTCTGCAAACATTTTCCCGATTTACGAAACATTGGGAACATCAATCAAACACGCCGCCTTTCAGGTTGCAGCTTTTGTAACAACGACGGGTTACGGAACAGCCACTGTTAATGACTGGCCCATTTTTTCAAAAACACTTCTGTTCCTGCTGATGTTTGTGGGTGGCTGCGCAGGTTCAACTGCAGGTGGTTTCAAGCTTGCAAGAGTTATGATGCTTCTCAAAAATGCAAAGCGTGAGCTTCAGCGATTGCTTCATCCCCGTTCCGTAGGTGTTGTCCGTTTTGAAGGCAAAAGGGTTGATGATGTAACCGTAAACTCTGTTTCGGCTTATCTAACAATTTACACTCTTTTCTTCTGTATCATAGTTTTCATAATCGGCTTTGAAAAGTTTGACATTGAAACCAATATTACTGCGGTTGCTTCATGCTTCAACAACATCGGTCCCGCCTTCGGTGCGGCAGCATCAAACTATTCCGCATACTCACCCTTCGGAAAGATTGTTCTGTCAATGGCAATGCTTTTAGGCAGACTTGAAATTTATCCCATTATTCTCACACTTTCACCCTCCACATGGAGCAAAAAGTAAGATAAAAAAGCTGATCTCTATGTAAAGTTTTACGCTTTACATAGAGATTTTTGTTGTAAAGTTATTTTCTTTACATAGGTTTTTCAATGTGGAAAACCCTTTAAAGGGTTAAAATCTCTGTTGAAAATGTTAGTTTTTCAGCATAAGGTAACGGCAGCCGAAACCGAACAAGCCAAAATGTCCGATTTCCGTCACCTTTGTGATTTTTTCTCCTCGCAATACGCGAGTATTGTTTCGTCGAAGAAAATCCCAAATGTACCGAAACTCGGGCATTTATGGTCTTTGGGTTTAATGGGTGGAGATTTTTCTTGTAGCAAGGCGAAAACCGCAAGTAATACTTGCGTATTACGAGGATTTTTAACGCAGCTACAGGGAAAATATACCCCATTAAACCTTGTACGTTTCGACTGCCGTTACCTTGAGGTATTTTTCCACGTTTTCCTCAGAGTATTCCATCTCTGCGGAGTACATTCTCGCATATTCAACAATATCTTCCAATGTTAAGTCACCGTAAGTTTCTTTGTGAAAAGCGCAGATTCTGCTGATGAAAAGGCAGCTTTCAACTGAAAAGACCAGTCTTTCGTTAAGTTTTCCGTCCTCTTTAGAAAGAGAAAACTGTCGGTAAATAAAGTAATGTAAAAGCTGTTCAAAGACAGTTTCCCACTGTTTTTCATTAAGAAGTGCATCTGAAAAATCAGGTGCATTTTTCATTTTCAAAAGCAGCTCTGTCCATTTTTCGTCCAGTCTTTCCATTGAGAGAAAAATATCTGTCCATTCTGCCGTTTTTCTTTCTTTTGCCTTTATATCAAAAAATTCGAGCAGGTCTTTAATTCTTTCACTGATAGTTTTCTCTCTGTTCTGAACAATGGAAAAAAGAGATTTTCTCACCAAAAGAACTATTTCTTCCTCAGGGGTAAAGTATTCTTTTTCACCGTCATCATCAAGGCAGACAAGCTGAACCTTTTTAGTGTTACCGAGTATGAGCCTACCTGCACTTTCGCAGCACAAACCAAGCCCTATCTCCTCTCTGTGTGAAAAGTAGTTTCTGAATCTCGGGTGGTCTGCACAGATGTCACAAAGGGCATCATCCCCTAAATCGGAGATAATATCGCAGAGATTTTTTTCATTCAGAAAGGGACAGCGCTCATTTTCACCCATACAGAAGTGAGGCGCATCGCCCTCAAGGGAAATGTGTTTTTTAAGTCTGTCGCCCATTTCACCCTCTACGGTATTGTAATAATCAAGAGTGAAATTATCTATGTCGATTTCCCAACCGATACAGCAATTGTGTCGGCATTTTTCTGCGATACATTTAAAACTGTCGTAATAATCAGGTGCAATCTGTTTCATCATATCATCCTTCCTGATAATTCTGAATTTATTTTAACATAGAAATGAAGAAATGCAACCATAATATATAAAAAAACAGGAGGCATTTTATGTGCACGGCAATCACGTTCAAATCAACTGATTTTTATTTTGGCAGAACACTCGACCTTGAATATTCCTACAACGAAACCGTTACAATTACACCAAGACGTTACCCTTTTCGTTTCAGAAACGGAGTTATCCTTAAAGAGCACTATGCAATAATCGGCATGGCAACAGTGGCAGACGGCTATCCTCTTTATTACGATGCCACCAATGAAAAGGGGCTCTCCATGGCGGGGCTGAATTTTCCCGACAACGCCCATTATTTCTCCAAGACTAAAGGTAAGGACAACATTGCACCCTTTGAATTCCTACCCTTTATTCTTTCAAAGTGCGACAGTGTAAATGGTGCAAAATCTATTCTGCAAAATCTGAACCTGACGGACACACCTTTCAGCGAAGACTTTCCCAACTCGCCCTTACATTGGATTATTGCCGACAAAACCGAAGCGATTACTGTTGAAAGCACAAAAGACGGACTTACGGTTTATGACAACCCCGTGGGTGTGCTTACCAACAATCCGCCTTTTCAGTATCACATGCTTCATCTGTCAACTTTTATGAGTCTTTCGCCCTACCCTGCAGAAAACAAATTCAGTGACGAGTTAGCTTTAAAGCCCTTCAGCAGAGGCACGGGTGCTATGGGACTTCCCGGTGATTGCTCATCTCAGTCAAGATTTGTACGCGCCGCCTTCAACAAGCTTAATGCCGCCAAATACGAAACTGAAGAGGAAAACGTAAATCAGTTTTTTCACATTCTCTCCTCGGTGGAGCAGATTGAAGGCACAGTTAAAACCGACGAGGGGAAAAATGTTATTACGGTATACACAAGCTGCTGCAACACGGACAAGGGAATTTATTACTACACTACCTACGGTAATCGCAGTATCACCGGTGTGGATGTGCACAGGGAAAATCTTGAGTCAACTGAGCTTGTTAGTTATGAGCTGAGGAGTGGTAGGATTGTTATGGAATAAAGTCAAACTCCCGTATGCTTTTATAAGGTGTGTGGGAGTTGATTTTTACGGTAAAAAGTGGTAAAATTCAAATGTAAATGTTTTTTTGAAAATAAGGAGGAGTTCGAACTTATGAAAATCACATTTTGCAAAAAAGTTATAAGTATTGTACTTGTAATTTTACTGTCCTTTTCCATTTTTTATCTACCCGGAACAAGTCTAAAAACTTCAGCAGCATGCGCTGGCGGCTGCTCATTTACAGCTCAAAAAATTGGTGCAAAATATCTTAAGAGTGAATCTACTTGCGGAAAACAGGCTGAGTATTATTACTCTTGCGCTGTTTGCGGTATGAGTTCTGCCGAAACCAATGAGGCAAAAACCTTTACTTACGGTACAGCCCCCGACCATAACTGGGGCCCTGCTCAGACTGTTCCTGCTACCTGTACCGAGCCTGAAATGAAAGTTCAGACCTGTAGCCGTTGCGGACAGAAGTACGCTAAGAAGGGTTCAGGCACAGCACTCGGCCACAGCGAAAAGGTAATCAGCAACGGTGACGGCACACATACAACAATCTGCGCAAATTCCTGTGGATTTAACGAAGTTGCAGACTGCGCAACTGAAGTGCTTCAGTGCGGTGTTATTCCCACTTGTGACATTTGTAAGGCTCCCTACGGCAAAACCGAAGGTCACGAGCTTACAGTTGCAGAAATCAAAAAGCAGCCCACTTGTACAGAAAAAGGTGAGGCTCTTAAGAAGTGCGCTCATTGCGACTACACAGAAACTGAAGAAATTGATGCACTCGGTCACGATAAAAAAATCACAACCGCAATTGCTCCCACATGTGTTTACGAAGGCTATCATGTTTATAAATGCGCAAGATGCGGAATCGAAGACAGAGAAACGGTTGCTCCTCTCGGTCACTTCTACCCCTCAGAATGGACAGTAATCATTACTCCCGACTGCCAGACAAGAGGTGCTAAAATAAAAATTTGTGCGAACTGCAATAATATCATTTCCGAAAACATTCCCAAAACCGGTCATGTTGACTACGATGGCGACAGCAAGTGCGACACTTGCGACAAAACTATAATCACCATTGAACCTGAAACTCCCGAAGAAAAGCCCTGCAATTGTGATTGCCACGCAGGCGGCATAAAAGCCTTTTTCTTCAAGCTCTTCAATTTCTTTGCAAAAATTTTTGATAAAAGCGCAAGGGTCTGCGACTGCGGTAAGGCTCACTGATAAAAAATATCTCCGGATTTCACACTTAGTGAGTCCGGAGATTTCCTTATACCCTTTTAAATCTTCTCTTCGCTGAAATCAATCAGCACCTGAGTACGTTTCGGTGAAAGCTTTGTCAGCTTCACCCCTGCAGCCTTAAACATTCTCTTTGAGGCTCTTGTAGCTTCCGTTTCGGCATACTTGTCAGAGATGTAAACCACCTCGCTGATGCCCGACTGAATGATAGCCTTTGCGCACTCGTTGCAAGGGAAAAGTGCAACGTAAATCTTACAGCCCTCAAGGTTTGAGTCGCGGCTGTTGAGAATTGCGTTCAGCTCTGCATGGCACACGTAAAAGTACTTGGTGTCGTAGGCGCTGCCCTGTCGCTCCCAAGGAAATTCGTCGTCGCTGCAGCCCATAGGAAAACCGTTGTAGCCAACTGACATAATTCTGTTTTTTGCGTTTACAATGCAGGCGCCCACCTGAGTGTTGGGGTCCTTGCTTCTGTATGAAGCGAGCATCGCAACTCCCATAAAGTATTCATCCCAGGATAAATAGTCTTCTCTTTTTGCCATAACTTTTTCTCTCCTTTTTCTTTGTTGTTGTATTATATCACTTTTATACACCGCTATGCCTTCCCTTTTAAGGGAAGGGGGACCGCTTGCGGTGGAAGGGTCCTTATTCAACTTCCCGATAGTAAAGTCCTCGTGTGAAACCGCCTTTTACACCCTTTCCTTTGCGGTAGGCATCAAGAACAGCCTCGCACATTTCACGCTTTTCTTTTGTGAAATAGAAGGTGATGAAATCCACATTTTTAATTTCGTCGAGTCTGTCACCCATATAAATGGGCTGAGAATTGAGAATTTCACTGGCTCCCATTTTGCAAGTGACGGGAAACTTCATTCCCATTCTGTCAGTGAGGAAACTGTCGCCTTTGCACTCTGCGCAGGTCTTTCCGTTTTTTATGGGGCAGTTTCTCGTGAGCATCAAAGGCAGTCTTCCGTAGCCGATTATACCTCGTTTTGCCGTGCCGCCGATTTTCGCAATACGGTTAACAGTGAGTTCAGGTGACAAGGTAATTTCCTTTACACCCAAGTTCTCCAAAACGCCTACTGAAAGGCTGTTAAAGACGTTCATTGAAAAGCCTGTGTGGATTTCCATCTGAAGCTCTCTTGCAATTGCAAGAGCGTCAATTGTACTGCAATAAGCTATATTTATTCCACATTTTTTGAATATCAAAAGTAGCTCTTTCACCTTGTTTTCTTTGCCGAAAATACCTCTTGGCACCTCAACGCCCACATTTACGGGCAGGTTTTTAACCTTTTCAACAAGGTTTTCATCACAATCTATAGGAATATATAAGTTTTCCACATTGCTGAGGTTGTGTGGTATCTGAGCGAGATTTGCTACCCTTATGTTGAATTTCAATGGCTTTTCTGCCTTGTATTCAGGTATTTTTACCTCTACATCTGTAAAGTTCTTTTCCTTTACACCTGAAAGCTTTTCACCCAGGCTTTCAAGGGCACTTCTTCTCAGATTATTAATTACACTTGCAGGAACAATCAGCCCCTCATCAAGTTCAACTTCAACGCTTTCGGCATAAAACTGTGTTCCGCCGCATTTGCTTATTCTTTCAGCAAGACCTTCTTTTGTAAGAGGTTTATTGAGAGCCTTTTCGGGAATGTATTTGTCAGAAACGAACACAGTTTTTCCCTTAGCAGAAGCTGAAAGCGAAACAGGTTCATTCCGAAGTACACTCAGACAAAAGCTGACGGGAATAAGCGGTGTCTCCTTTTCATAAAGGTGACTGAGTTCATTCAGCACCGAGTTGGTCGCTGCAGTAACGTCATCCTTGCCTCTTATGCCGAACATATCCTTGCCAAGCTTACTCTCATAGTAGCCTGTTGTAAAACCTGAACGTGAGAAAACTGCACGGAGCTTTCTGTTAAGCTCTTCGTCGTTTTCACCTTTGAGAGAATTGACCACACTTGTAACGGCAGCTGCAACATATTCGGGGCGCATCATTCTGCCCTCAATTTTAAGAGACACAACGCCAATATCAGCAAGGTCATTCACACTCTGAACAAGAGATAAATCCTTTAGGCTCAGGTCGTAACCCTCAGAGCCTTCTGCCTTGAAAGGCAGTCGGCAGGGCTGAGCACAAAGGCCTCTGTTTCCGCTTCTTGCACCGAACATACTGCTCATATAGCACTGCCCCGAAACGCACATACAAAGTGCGCCGTGCACAAAGCATTCAATTTCTATGTCACTGTTTTCCGTTATATATCTGATTTCTTCACGGCTAAGCTCTCTTGGCAAAACTGCCCTTTTAAACCCCAGCTCCTTTAAAAGCTTCACACCGCTGAGAGTCTGCACTGACATCTGTGTTGAGGCATGCATATCAATTCCCTTGCACGCTTTTCTTACAAGCTGACCAATGCCCAGGTCCTGCAAAATAAGCGCATCTGCCCCTGTTTCGCAAATGCGCTCTACTGTGCTTTTTGCTGCAGGAATTTCATCGTCAGAAATGAGGGTGTTCATTGTGATGTGAACATCTGTGCCGTGACTGTGACAGTAGTCAACGGTCTCCTTAAGCTCTTCAAATGAAAAATTGTCTGCCTTTGCCCGTGCATTGAAGCTCTTTGTTCCCATATAAACGGCATCTGCGCCGCATCTTACTGCAGCTTTTACACTTTCGGCTGAGCCTGCAGGTGCCAGAACTTCAATTCTGTTTTTCATAATTATTTCTCAAGCTTTTTAGGTTTTTTAAGAGCGTCAAGCTCTGCTTTCATCTTCACATTCTGAGTTTTGAGAGCTTCAACTTCTTTTCTCAGTGTTTCACTTTCGTGACGTGCAAGGTCAGCTTTGCTCTTTGCGTTTGAAGCATCGTCAAGGTAATCCTTAATCTGCTCACGGAGTCTGTCTGCAGTTTCTGTTGCTTTTTTACATTCATCTGCATAATCAAGAGCGAGAAGAATTGCTGCCTGAGTTACTGAAAGGCGGTCGTTTGCCTTCATAATTGCTGCAAGGGCTCTGTCAAGCTCCTTACCGAGGGACTGCACATATCTTACATCATCTTCGGCAATAACTGTGTACTCAGCGCCTCCGATTGAAAGTCTTACTTTATTCGCTGCCATACTGAATCATCCTTTCTTTGTTAAAACATTCATCAGCATAAAATATACTATACTAATTGTAATTATACATCAACTTAACTCTCCCCGTCAAGTGCAATAAATATTAAAATAAAAATATAATAATTGTTTGATTTTTCCTGTTTTTGTGTTATAATAACAAAAGATAAATCTTTCAAAGTCACTGAGCATTATTTGTTCGGTGAGCTTTGCTGTTATAAAACTCAGAAAAAGGAGTTGAAATAAATGGAAGCCATAAAGGATTTTCTTCTCAGGCTTTATGAAACAGATGAAGTACGTTATGCCTTTGACGCAGTTTTCAAAATGGCTCTTGCTGTTTTCTTCAGCGGCGTTATCGGTTATGAAAGAGAGCACTCTCACCGCCCGGCAGGTTTCAGAACCCATATTCTTGTTGCAGTCGGCTCTGCTCTTGTTATGATGACATCAGGCTATGTATTCAGAGAATATGAAGGTCTGGGCACCTTTGACCCCACAAGACTTGGTGCTCAGGTAATCAGCGGTATCGGTTTCCTGGGTGCAGGAACAATTCTCCGCGAGGGCTTCAGCGTTAAGGGTCTTACAACGGCTGCAAGCTTGTGGGCAGTTTCCTGTATCGGTCTTGCTGTGGGCGCAGGCTATTATACAGGTGCCCTCGTAACAACCCTTGTAATTTACCTTACCCTCAACACCTTCAAACGCTTCGTTATGAGAGGCAACCCATCAAAGAATATCTACATTGAAGCTGAAAATATGACCAAGCAGGCTGCAGACGTGGGCGCAATAATCAAGCGTTACGGCGGCAACCTTCACACTCTTGAAATTCTCTATGCAGACTCCAATCAATCTAAAAGAAAAAGCGACTCCGTTGTTATGAAGGCTGTTGTTTTCCCGAGGGATGAAGAGGGTCTTAACCTTACAATTTCTGCAATACGTTCCCTTGAGGGAATCAGAGATTTATATATTGACTGAGGTGATATAAATGAAAGTTCTTTGCGTAATTGATATGCAAAATGATTTTATTGACGGTGCACTCGGCACAAAAGAGGCAGAGGCAATCGTAGAAAACGTAAAAAACAAAATTGAGCTTTACCGTAAAAACGGCGACACAGTAATTTTTACAAGAGATACCCACACTGAGGATTACATGAATACTCAGGAGGGCAAAAATTTGCCCGTTCCTCACTGCATTAAAGGCAGTGAAGGCTGGGAAATCTCAAAGTGCCTTGACACTGCTTCAGATAAAATTATAGACAAGCCCACCTTCGGCTCCTTTGAACTCGCTGATTATGTTGCTTCACTGGAAAATGTATCAGAAATTGAACTTGTGGGCCTTTGCACAGACATCTGCGTTATTTCAAACGCTTTACTTCTTAAGGCAAAGCTTACGGAAACACCGATTAAAGTGGACTCCTCATGCTGTGCAGGTGTAACTCCCGAAAGTCACCTCAACGCCCTGAACAGTATGAAAATGTGTCAGATTGACTGCCTTTAATTTAATAAGAGATTGATTTTATTAAAAAAATATTGTATAATGTTTTCAGACCGAAAACTCATTTTCAGGAAAGGAGAAAATATTATGGGTATCACAATTGGCGAATTTCTTGATATTGCAAAGCAGATTATCGAAATGATAGTTGAGCTTGTTCAGAAATACTTTGTTAATCAGGAAGAAACTCCCGAAGCATAAGTAAAAAATTCAATGCTGCTCTGATAAAAATCAGGGCAGCATTTTTCTTTTCACTTTATGTTTCTGTTAATTTTTACCGCCACTGCCGTAATATCGTCACGGTTGTTGTCGCTTACACGCAGATTTGCAAGCCGCACAATATGGCAGGCAAGGTCGTTCATGCTGCCCGTATTCCAGGACAGAAGCTCGTCATTTATCCATCCGCAATCCCCCGTTGTTGCACCGTCAGAAACCATAAGCACAATATCCCCTGTCTGCAGTTCTTTCTCCGTCTTGAAAAATTCAATGTTTCTTATTATACCAACAGGCAGAGAGGTCGCTTCAATAACCGTTATTTCGTTGCCTCGCCTTATAAAAGTAATACTTGCCCCGGCTTTATAAAATTCAGCCTTGCCGGTAAAAAGGTTCACACTCAGCGCATCAATTGTAGAAATCGATTCGTCGGTGGATTTGATAATCATTGAGGAATTGACTATCTTTAAAGCGCTGTCAAAGTCAAAGCCCGAGGCAATCAGCTTTTCCATTATGGAGCAGGTCATGGTGCTGTCAATTTTCGCCCTTGCACCCGTGCCCATACCGTCAGAAAGTACAACCGTTGCAGCACCGTTTCTTTTTTGAATTACCGAAACCGTGTCACCGCAGACATTACCGTCCTTCATCGGCTTCTGCCATAAGCCCACCTGAACCGAGTAAGCTGACTTTTCTTCAAAAAGAATTACTGTTTTGATTTCCGTAAGAGTTATATCTGCCTTTTCAAAGCGACGTTTGGTGATAAACTCAAGAATCGCCTTCATTTTCTTGTGTTCCTCGTGAATTTTCGGGTCAAAGGACGTGATTTCAACGGTCATTTTTGAACTGCTGCTAAGATAGCAGGAGAGACTGTCCACAAGAATTCCACTGTCGGAAAAAGCCGTTCTTATTACTGCGGCTCTGCCCTTGTCAGGAATTCTGCTTTCGCTTACAGAAAGTGCCGTTGAGCCCAGAAAATCACCCATACTGCGAAACTGATCCGTAAGCACTCTGCGCATTTCGGAAAGCTTGTTTTTTGTCTGCAGACTTTCAGCAAACTCTCTGTAGCCCTCTTCAATGCAAAGCGAAAGCTGCTGAAACTTCGGGCAAGTTTTTTTAAGGCTGATTCTGCCCTTTTTTTCAACCCCTGCAATTGTCAGCACATCAGAGGCCGTAAGGTCAAAATTACGGTTCCAGCAAAGGAATTTCTTCTGGCATCCATCGCATACCTTCTGCTGAAGAAAGGAGAACATCCGATTGACCTCAGGGTTAATAACACTGTCAAGCTTTTCGCTTACATCAGACACAATCTGAGACACGCCGTAGACATTTTCGGCAGCTTCACGAAGGCTTTCAGCCACCCTCAGCGCCACTTTATCGTCGGCAGCAACACCCTTTTTATGCATAAAGCTTTGGAAGGCTGCCACATGTTTCTGAGGAATTATAATGAAAACAGCAGCGGCTATAACTGCTTCAATTACGCAGATTATTCCGTAGTCACCGCAAAAGGCTGACAGGCCTCCAACCGTAACGGCAAAGGTAATTGCAGAAACCACTTGACCCAAGGGTGAAACAACACCCGACACAAGTGCACCCAGCGAAAGAGCCGAGAAAAGAAAACGGAAGTCCTCGTTTATGCTTAAACTTAAAGCAACTGCAACACCGACTGTAGCTGCAGCAGAAACGCCTTTGTATGCGCCACTGAACAGCACAAGCAGAAAGCACAAGAGTCTTACGGGAGAAAGCCCATCGATACTGAAACAGGCACCGCACATAATAAATACACAGAGACTGCCACCGAAGAAAAGACTTTCTTTAACCGAAAGCTCAGCCGGGTTAATCTGCATAAAGGGTGTTCTGAAGCATTTTGAAAAAAGAAGTGTGCCAAAGAAGGCAAGGGCACTTTCGAAAGCCACAAGGAGTCCGCTTTCAAAATCACCGTCGGCAATAAAGCTTTTCACTGCGGAACAGGCAAGACAACCCACAAGAGCAAACAGAGCATTTATGTAATCCTTTTCGGTTTTGCGGAAATATCTTTCCTTAACTCCACGCATTACGCATACAAGAAAAAGAGCACCAAGAGTTTTAACCGCGTTACCCACAGAAAGAGACGTAAAAGCTCCCAGAGCACCGCCCACAAATGCAGAAAAGCAGAATTCAAAGGGTATTGCGCCAACGAAAGCCACCGTGAAAGGTGACAACCCGTAAAAAAAATCTATTTGAGCGAAAAGAAAAGATGCTACACCGAAAAGTGCAATTCTGCCCCATTTTTCATAGGGTGTTTTTTCCTCGCTCAGTTCTGCGCTTTCAAGTTGAAGATCAAATTCATTTTCATATTCTGCCGTTTTTTTCATAAGAAAAATCCTCCCTTTTAATCTTTGACACCTTATTATATGCCGAGGAAAGGGAGAAATTTGGCGAAAAATAAATGCAAAATTGCTGACGTTATAATTGATTACGAGAAACAAAACCTTGCCGTCCCTGAAAGGGAAGGTGGCTGCACAAGCAGTCGGAAGGGTCAATAAAATGTCATTCTGAACGCAGTGAAGAATCTTAAAGATTCCTCGCGGGCTCGGAATGACAAAAACCACCCGTCAAGCACTGACGAGTGGTAAATTTATGCCTTTTTGGCTGTGATTTTCTTTTCAAAAATCGTGTAAAGCTTTACACCGATAAGTCCGAGAATTGCCGTGCCGATGAAAACTCCTGCGGAAAGCCAGTAGTTCTTTTCACCGAGAAGCGAACCGCAGATTGTTGAGGTAATAATCGACGGAATTCGTGCAAGACCCGTAAGCAGAAGAAACTTCCAGATGTTGTAATCCGTAACACCGATAAGGTATGTAATTACATCCTTTGGTGTGCCGGGAATGAGGTAAATTATGAAAAGTGAAATGGTCAGTTTTTCCTTGTTCTGCAGAAAGCCCAGGGAATTGATTTTTTCTTCGCTTACAAAAAGGTTAACTGCTTTCATTCCGAAAAGCTTTGTTATTGCAACGATTATAAACGAACCGATTTCAGTGCCAAGCATGCAGTAAAGCAGCCCGCCCCATACACCGAAAACGTAGCCCGAACCGATTTCAAGAGGCTCTGCAGGAATTATCTTCACCACAGTCTGAAGCGCTCTCACACCTACGAAAATTATCTTAGAAAGATTGCCGTAGGAGTCAAGCCATGCCTTGAAGCGGTCTGCATCACTGACAAAATTAAGAAGCTCGCTGCCGAATTTTATATAGCACCCGATGAAGGCAAGAATAAAAAGGCCGGTGGTGATTATAACGCCAATCTGCTGCCTTCTCTCCTGCTTGTTAGTGCTGAGAATTCTGATTTTTTTTAAGTCCATTATGTTATACCCTTTTTTATGCTTTAACCTCTGTCTGAGGCAATTCAGCTTCCTTGAATTTAAACCAGAAAGGTGCAAGCATACCCTTGTAGCCTTCCTTCCAGGGTTTGTATTTTCCGTTATAGTGAACAATAACTGTGTTTTCTTCAACCCACTTGAGGTCTCTTACTCTTCTGCGGTTGTAAATAACCGTTTTTTCGTCAAGGTTATAAATACACTCGTCAATAGGAATCATATCGTTACCGAACATTCCGTTAAGTACATCCTGGTCCGCTACAAAAAGCCAGCGCTTGTTTTTCTTTACATAGTCGAAAACCATTTCGCTAGTGATATTCTTGCGCATTTTTTCAAGGTTAACCATCATAACGCCTGCGTTAAAATATCTTGACTCTCTGCCTGTTCTGAAACGGATGTGATTGATGTCTTCAATAAAATACTTTGTATGACCTGCTGCACCGATGGTCTTTCCCTTGAAATCCATATTGTAAAGAGGAGAAATATCTCTCAGAATTACCGTGTCAGGGTCAATGTAAAGCACTCTGTCCACAGTTTCGGGAAGATAGTCCATCATAAGAAGTCGGTAGTAGGTTTCGTTTGATATTCTTTTGAAAACCGGTGCGTCAGCAAGAATGCCGGGTGAAACCACAATGGAATGCACCCTTGTGCGTGACGGGTCGGTTGCTGCTTTAATCTTTATAAAATCCTCTTCGGTAAGTGATGAATGGGCAACGTAAAGGTCAAACTCGTTATTTGGGTTTGTTATCATAAGAGATTTCAGAAACACTGTGAGCGGGCCCACATAGTTGCTGTCAAGTGTAACAAGTATATTCATTCCCTTACCTCCTTAGCCTTGTTTTTTTGTAAACATATAATACTGCTTACATCCCTATTAATCAATAGGGAACTCTCATTTGTAAGAATATCGTAATTATCATTTTAAAATTTTTTAATTCTTTTGCTAATTATACTACAAAAATGTAATTTTATTTTCTATCCTGTTATTTAAGTCTACATTTTTGTTTGTCACTCAAAGTCAAATTCGTCCTCGTTTTTTATTCTGAAAACCTCAAAAACGTTGTCGAGAACTCTGTCGTCAGAAACGGGCACATAAACCTCTTTTCCGTTTACATACATAATTCTGAAGATATCCACGTAGCCGTCACCGTCTTCGGGCTCAATTATGACATACTCATTTTTTTCGAAAAGCACGATATCAAGAAAGTCACCCTTGTGACTGTTCCCGTCGGTATCTTTGAAGCTGACAGTAAAATCAAGCTCGTCGTCATTCAGCTGATTAAGAAGCTCGCTCATAAAATCACTCCTTGTTACCCATTTCAAAACGGTAGATTTCCTGTTTTTCTATGTCCACATTCTTAACCATAATAGGCGGAATACCTGCATTTGCTGAAAGTGTGGTCACGAGAGCTTTCGCAAAGGGAAACATTTCTTTGAAAGTATCCACATGGACAAATTCCTTTTCAACGCCCGGTGTTACTTCAAAAACGCCGTTCACCGTTACCTTTACGTTAAGCACGTCAAAGTGTTCCTTATCGAAAACTTCAACCGTCATAACAGCTTCGCATACACCGTTCTGACTGTATTTTACGTTATGGGAAACCTTGTTGTTCAGCTTAAGCTGAACCTTTCCCTGAACTTTATTGTTGAATACTATTTCGCTTACCTTGTAAGCCTTCATTGCAACTGAGTTAGCCATTTTTTCTGCCTCCAATTTTCTGTGCATCCATATACATAAGTATAAATGCTTCACGAAGATAATTCTTCACTTTTACATCTGAGGGACTTTCTGCAGGAAGAGATGTCACCTCAAAATTGATTCTTTTTGCAAGAAGCCCTGCTCTGTAAAGATGCAGTTCACTTGAAAGAAAAGCGATTTTAGGTGTATTCATACCTGAGCGTCTGTCAATAATAGCCTTGGCATTAATGAAATTCTCTTCGGTTGTTTTTGATTTATCTTCAAGAATAATTCTGTCTTTGCTTATGCCCTTTTTAATAAGCTCTTGTGCCATAATCTGAGCCTCAGGATTTTTCTGGTCCTTCTGCGTAATTCCGCCACAAGGAACGGCGATTACATCGGGATGCTTAAGAAGGTAATCTGCTGCCGCATCAATACGGCTTCTGAGCGTTGCATCTATTGTGTTATTTAAAATTCTGTACCCTAAAATCATAAGATAATCAGGTGTACTCTCTGTGTTCCCTTTTGCACTTTTTATCACAAGGCAGACATTTCTTGTAAGAATTACAAAAAACAGAAAAACAAAAAGAATAACTGAAATCTTTAACACGAGCATAAACCATCATCCTTTAATCAACTTTAAAATTTTTGAGCATTCCGGAGTAATCATTCGGAGAAATTGTACCATAAAATATATAAAAAGAAAAGATTTAAAACAAAATTACTTTAATTTTCTTTAGAGGAGTATTTTTATGTGTGGAATAATCGGATACATCGGCAAAGGAAATGCAGTGCCCTATCTTGTTTCAGGTCTTCAGAAGCTGGAATATCGCGGCTATGATTCATCCGGAATAGCTGTTCAGACAGAGAACGGAATTGAGGTTATAAAATCTACGGGCAGAGTGAGTAATCTTCAGGAAAAGCTCAGAGAAAAAGCTATCATGAGCAGTGTAGGTATAGGTCACACAAGGTGGGCAACACACGGCGAAGTTTCTTTAAGTAATGCTCATCCTCACATAAGCTACAAGGGCGTTTTCGCAGTTGTGCATAACGGCATAATTGAAAACTACACTGCTCTCAGAGATAAGCTTAAAGACGAGGGTTACCCTTTTGTTTCCGATACGGACACTGAGGTTGTAGCACACCTTCTTGAGCGTGATTATAACGGCGACCTTGTTTCATCTTTGGTGAATACTGTCAAAAAGTTGGAAGGCTCCTTTGCCCTTGCAATTCTCTGCAAAAATCTGCCCGATACCCTTATTTTAATAAAAAAGGAAAGTCCCCTTATTATCGGCAAAGGTGCTGACGGCTTTCTTGTGGCTTCTGATATCAACGCACTTTCTCCCTATGCCAAAGAAACCGTAAAAATGCACGATGGCGAAATTGCCGTAATCGGAAAAGACCGTGTCGATTTTTATTCCTCTGACGGAAATTCGGTTTTCCACCACTTTCAGAAGTTTAACCGTGAGAGCAAAAGCGTCGAAAAAGGTTTGTTTTCTCATTTTATGCTGAAAGAAATTTTCGAACAGCCTGAAGCTTTGAAGGACACTCTCCAGAATTGCCTCAGCGAAAAAGAGGGTCTTTTGAAAGAGCTTTCCTTCTTTTTAAAATCTGACAACAAGGCTGAGAGGATTTATCTGATCGGGTGCGGCTCAGCTTACCATGCGGCACTTTCAGGTAAATATGTTTTTGAGAAGCTTACGAAAATTCCTGCTGAAGCCGTTATTGCAAGTGAATTCTGTACTGCAGATTTTCCCCTCCACGAAAACTGCCTTTGCATTTTCATTTCTCAAAGCGGAGAAACCGCAGACACACACTGCGCCCTAAAAAAAGCAAAAGCTATGGGTGCTTATATTCTGTCTGTGGTCAACGTGGCCGAAAGCACTATAGCACTCTCAAGCCACAAGGTAATTTATACAAAGGCAGGACCCGAAGTTGCTGTAGCTACCACAAAGGCTTACACCTGTCAGCTTATAACCCTTTATTTTCTCGCTGTGTTTTTTTCTTATAATAAAGGGCTTTTAAATGAAGACGATTATGATTACTATATAAACGAGTTGCTTTCACTTTCTGAAAAAGCCGAAGGTATTCTTCACCGCCAGGACGACTTTCGCGAATTTGCAAAGCTTCTTTCGCTTCAGCCTAATATCCGTTTTATCGGCAGGAACACCGACTATGTTGCGGCCCTTGAAGGCGCACTTAAAATGAAAGAAATCACCTATATACCCTCCGAAGCTTATCCTGCAGGTGAGCTTAAACACGGCACAATTTCTCTTATTGAAAACGGTTCACTTACTGTTGCACTTTGCTGCAACGATTTTGTGTTCAAAAAAACTGCCAATAATATTGCAGAAATCCGTTCAAGGGGCGGCGATATAATTACAGTTTCCACAGAAAAGCATACGGAAGAATTATCCGCACTGCAGAGAAAAATCATTATTCCCGACACTGACGACCTTTTTGTTTCTCTTATTGAAGCCATTCCCTTACAGCTTCTCTCTTTTTATACAGCAAAGGAAAGAGGCTGCGATATTGACAAGCCGAGAAATCTTGCAAAATCCGTTACGGTGGAATAAATTTCCCTGTAAAAAATTGTAAGGCACATAAGGTAAAAAAAATGTAAAGACAGTTGAATTTTAAGGGCAGTTAGAGTATAATTGTATAGATTAAGGATTTTGAAAGGGTGGTTAACTTATGGCAAAGCAATTCACCGTAACAGAAAACGGCTATGACCCTATAGAAGTAGATAAGTATGTGGATATGATTCAGACCGAATATCACAATGCCGTTGAGTGGGGAGAGGAAAACGAAGCGAAATATGAAAAGCTCAGAAAAGATATGGAAGAGCTTGGAGTTTATTTTACAATTGACGAAAACAATCAGAGTGAGGTTATTGAAAAAGTTTTCGGGGAACTTAAAATCACCGTTGCAAGAATAAAAGAAGAGGCAGACAAAAAAGCTGCTGAAATTGTTGACCAGGCAAACGAAAAGGCAAAGCTTATTGTTCGCCAGGCTATGGAGCATTCTGTTGAACTCAGAACGGAAAATACAACAATTATGAAGAATCTTGAAAGCGTTAACAAGATGATTTCTGTAATTCTGGAAAAAGGCAACTATTAATTCAGTTTTACGTTCGGAATAATAAATCAGTAAAGGAAGTGATTTAAATGGCAGGATACAGACCAAAGAGCCTTAACGAGCTTAATGATATGTATGACAAAACCATCACAGCAGAAAAAGCAATCATTAAAGCCTCAAGACAGCTCCACGATGCAACAGAAAGCATTGTACCTCCTGCGGCATTGGAAACACCCGTTCAGGAAATGCCCAAAGAGGAAACAAAAGCAGTGGAAGCCTTGTCATCAGAGGTTGACTCACTTATAAATCGCTTCAAATCGGAAATGGCTGCACCCAGTGTGAAGCCTGTTGAACCTGCAGCAAATAAAGCACCCACAGTGGCAGCAGAGCCACCTGAAAAAATCTCCTTCAACAAAGATACAAAACCTGCTTCAGAAATACAGCCTCCCGTTATAACCAAACCCAAGGCTCATTATGACCTTGAGGTACCCGGTGAAGTTGCAGAAAAAGCTACTGCACGCAGCGACGAGAGAACTGAGCTTTTTGAAGACTATATGAAAATAATGAACGACGAGGACGACGACTTTTTCTCAAGGCGTGAATCCTCCAAGAAAAAAAGCAAGAAGAAAAAGCACAAGAAAAGCTTTTTCTCCCGTCGTGAACCTTCACAAGAGGAAAATGCTGAATTCGACGAAGAAACTGATTTTTCCGCACCCGACACCGACGAAGCAGAAGAATCTGCAGAAGTGCCCGGTTCAGAAAGCACTGAGGAAGGTCTTCCCGTAAGAGAAGTAATCTACTCACCTGAAGTTCCCGCTGAAGCTGAAGGCTTTAAAATTGAATTCAGTGCAGAGGCTGGAGCTTCCGCACCGGAAAATGATGATGAGTTTTCAGATTTCGTTGAAGAGGCTTATGCACCTTCAGACGAAGCTGCATTTCAGAATGAACATTCTGACGAAGACGAAGCAGTAGAAACAGAGGAAGAAAAAGAAGAAGTTCATCCCGATTTTGATATTGGCGAAGAAAAAGACGAAGAGCTTCCTCCCGTACCTCAGGATATTGCAGAGACCACTTATGAGGACTTTATGAACTCAGAGGACATCTATTCTTATGACCCCAACAAGAAAAACACCATTCCCGATTATTCAGAGGAAAGCGATGAATACGCTGAGGAGTACGAAGAGTCCGCAGAGTATGACGAAGAAGAAGCATACGACCGTGAAAGCTTTGAAGAGGCTTATCCTATGCCGAAGAACAAGAAAGGTCTTGTGGCAGGCAGAGTAATTCTCAGTATAGTTCTTTCACTTCTTTGCGTTTCTACTGTTGCAGTTGCAGCGCTCAACCTTGTTCTTGGCGTAAACAGCGGCCGTGAGGTTTTCGGAGGTAAGTTTATCTTTACTGCAGAAAGCGACTATCCCGGCGCAGATATTCTCAGCGGCGACCTTGTTATAACCGAAAACAGATACGCTGAAGACGGCGAGGTTTTTGCTTACATCAACTACACTCAGCAGTGCTTTATGTTCGGCAAGAGAAACGGCAGCATTGTAAACGACAGCTCAGATGTACTCTTTATTGCCGAGAATAACGGTGAACGTGTTCTCGTTCTCCGTGACGATACAAAAGGCGTTGTTGAAAGTGTTTATCCTTCGGTTGGTAAGGTTGTAAGTCTTTGCACAACCTACTTTATCCCCTTGCTTGCAGTTATGCTTGTTCTCGGTCTTGTAATTATTCTGCTTCTTGCTTTTGCTTTTAAAGATAAGGAAAAGGCTTACAGAAAAATGATAAAAAAGATGATTAAAAAAGGTGTAATCACTGCTGACGAAGAACCCGATTACAACTACACAGAGGAAGAGGAATCGGAAGACCTTTTCAGCACTATTGAATAAAATTTCAAGAAAGCACAAAAATACTTGTGCTTTCTTTTTTGTGCAAAGCCTTTGACTTTGTGTAAAAAATGTGATAAAATTACAGTGCAAGAAGGTCGATGACTTTCTTAGTAAAATTAAAGAAAGGGTGCGTAAGCTATAAGGTAAGCATTATGGATAACGAAAAGAAAAAAGTGCTTTTGATTGTAAACCCCTGTTCGGGACGCTCCAAATCAAGAGCAAGTATATCTGATATTGTAAATAAGTTTTCTGATGATGATTATGAATTTTCTATACACACCACCACCTGTCAGGGTGACGCAACAAACATTGTAAAAAGAGAGCTTCAGGACCACGATCTTGTCGTGTGCTGCGGAGGCGACGGAACACTCAACGAAACTATCAACGGCGTAATGGATATGCCGAGACGTGTACCTATAGGCTATATTCCTGCGGGCACCACTAACGACCTTGCAAGAACTCTCGGTATTCCCACCGGATATGAAAAAGCAACAGAGCTCATTCAGAGCGGTCAGGTCAATGATTACGACCTTGGTCTTTTCAACAACAGATGCTTCTGTTATATTGCTTCCTTCGGTGCCTTCAGCGCTTCTTCATATACAACACCTCAGCGACTGAAAAATCTTTTCGGTCACAAGGCTTATGTTGTAAAGGGCTTTCTTGAAACAAAGGATATTCACCCCACAAGAATGCGCATTGAATATGACGACGGTGTTCTTGAAGACGACTTTATTTTCGGCACAATTTCAAACTCAACCTCAGTTGGCGGTTTCTTCAAATTCAGAGAAGAGGACATCAAGCTTAACGACGGATACTTTGAAGTTCTGCTCGTTAAGAACATTCCCTTCTACAAGTATATTCCTGCTATCAGAAAAGTGCAGAAGTATCAGTACGACGGCAAAGAAATCATCTTTTTCAAAACAAAAAAGCTGAAAATTCACTCTCCCGATGAGTGCGTAAACTGGACAGTTGACGGCGAATACGGCGGTGCTCACCACAACGTTATGATTCACGTGCTTGAAAGAGCTATTGATATCTGTTCACCCGACAATCCGCTTTTCATCAAGCACGAGCCTAAGATAATTGACCCCGTTGAGGCTGCTGCTGAAAAATACGGTAAGCCGGAAAAGAAGAGAAAAGAAAAAAGAGCAGCTAAAAAATCAAAAGTTGAAAAGACAAAAACTGAAAAAGCTGCAGACGAAACAACAGAAGCAGAAGACATACCTGCTATTGTTGAAGAAACAGAAGCAGAATAAGCAAAATCATTACTGCGGCAAGCGTTTCTTGCCGCAGTTTTCTGTATTTTATAGGGTTGTTTTCCATTTTTAAACAGTTTATTAATAAATATATGGTTTTTTTTAAATAAAATATTGACAAATTCACATTTATGGTATATACTATATACGATATAAACTGTGAACAGGAGGCATGCTACGGTGGATTGGATTAGAATGATTAGAGCATTAGTTGATTTTATCATGCAGATAGTTGCATATTTTAAAAAAAGCGAAAACACAGAAGAACCCCCTGCAGAAATTAATTAACTTCTATAATATATACCTCAGCTTTTGGGCTGAGTTTTTTTTGTTTGAAAATATGTCTCGACGAAAAAAAGGCTGCTGCACAAAAGTGCAACAGCCTTCAACTTTTCAGTTTTATTTTGTATAAGCAAGAAGGTCGCCGATTGTTGCGTACATATCATAGCAACATACATACTTGATATTGAAGAGTCTGTAAAGAATGTTGAGAACTCTTACCCATATACCTCTGAAGAAGCTGTTATGACAGATACAACGGCATCTTGTCTGATGTTCATCGGAATACTCCTGATTAAGGCTGAGGTCCATAATGATATCTTCATTATTATCATACATAGCCTTGAATACATCCCATACGACACCTTTTTCTCCGTAATACTTTTCGTTAGGTGAAACAACTGTGATATTATAAATCTCAGCCTTAGGAAGAACAAGCTCACACTTACTGTTCTTTGTTACACCTGAAGCAAGAAGCTGTCCGTTTTCGTTTGTAATCTGAATGATAAGACCGTTTATGTAATCTTCAGGAACAAGTTCATTAGAAGGAATATTTGTTACAATTGTAACTCTGCGGTCGATTACTCTCTGATAGTAAACAGGTCTGATCTTGATGTTTCTGAGACCTCTTGCATCAGCTTCAGTAAAGTTAGTTCTGTTGCCGTTAGCATCAATTTCCTGGATACCCTTATCGTATACAAGAAGGCAAGTTGCCGCACCGCCTGCGTTAAAGATATAATCGCCGTCTTCTGTTACAGGGAATACATAAGTAAGAATGTTCTTATTAAAGTAACCGGACTGATTCTCATAATAGCTGTGAAGTTCTTCAATTTCAAGCTTTTCGCCACCGGTTGTCTTGAAGTAGTTACCGTCTTCGTCTTTGAGGTAGATGGGGTCGTTGTAGTCAACGCTGCCCTTAGGTACTGCAAAGTTTTCAAGATAAACCTTGTTACCCTTCTCTGTTTCCCAATAGCCTCTGTATTCATAGAGGTATGTATTGTCGCTGTAATTACCGTATTCGATGCCGGCCATATTGTCTCTTGCATCGTCATTATACGCGATATTTACAACAGCCTGCTTATTCCAGTTTGCATCACAGAATTCAATTGAATAAATTCTGGGAGTAGTGCTGTGTACAGCCTTAATGCCGTCACCTGCGAAAATGGGAATATCTTTGATATGAGCTTCATTTACAGGGAAGTAGTTATATGTATCGCCTGTAACTGTCTTTGTGCCCATTTCCCAACCTGCAAAAATATAGTCAAATGAAGTTTCTGATTTTCTTGTGGGGTAGCTGAAGGGATAGTCAATGGTATCGCCGTGCTTTACGTCCTGAGCAACAAGGAGCTGCTGTCCGTCACTGTTGTAAACAATAGTCTTATAGCTTACGTTTACACCTTCCCAAGCAGCATAGTACTTAGCGTTTGCATGAACCTTATCTACAGTAATCTTGTAGTTTGTATCTGAACCTACAACAGTAGTAGTATCTGTAACAAGATCATAGTTATGGTCCTTGGTCCAACCAACGAATCTGAATTCACCGTATCTTACGTCCTTTGTTCTGATGGGCTTTCTGCCAACGTAAGTAATTGAGCTGCCTTCTTTTATATAGCTTTCAGGCTGAAGTGATTCAACCTTTGTACCGCTGAAAGTATTTGTAGCTTTGTCTTCAACGGGCACTTCAGCAAGAACTGTATATTTAACAGGGATTTCATATGTCTTTCCGTAGCTTTCAACTGTTACATGTGTATCTCTCACATCAAAAGCCTGACCGTTGAGGAATTCAACCTTGAAGTACTTTACAAGTGCAGTGCCTTCTTTTTCGTAGTCGTTAATTTCACAACGATCACACTGCAGATACTTTACATAATAATCACCGTTTGAGCGAGCTTCATATGAAACATCTTCGCTCCAGTCGTGACCGTAAGCATCAACATAGTTTGAATAGTAGAAACTTGAACAACCGCTATTTGCACATCTGTACACATCGTAACCACGGGTGGTACAAGTTGCCTGAATGACCTCCGTCTTTCGATAAGAGTGAGGAACAGCAGGATTCAGGTTGTTGCAGTCTACTGCGCTTGCGCTGAAGCACACTGCACACAGAAGCATCACCATAGTGAGCATAAATAATAATCGCTTTTTCATAAGCTTACCTCCTTGAGTTTAACTTCACTGATATTATAAATTATATAATATTTTACAATGAACCCATTATTAGTAATAGTTTATAATTTTTTTCATTAAATGTCAATGGGCAATTACAACAATAATTGAAAAATCACACAAATTTCATAAAAATTTACAAAGACTTGAGATTCAGTAATAAATTCTTATCTCACCTGACCGTTGCCGTACACAATATATTTGAAGGTTGTAAGCTCAGGCAGTCCGAGAGGGCCTCTTGCGTGGAGCTTCTGGGTGGAAATTCCGATTTCTGCACCAAAGCCGAATTCACCGCCGTCTGTAAATCTTGTTGAAGCGTTTACATAAACTGCTGCTGCATCAACTTCTGCAGTGAATTTTCTTGAGGCAGTGTAGCTTTCCGTAACAATGCACTCACTGTGGCCCGTTGAATATTTCATAATGTGGCTGATTGCTTCGTCAATATCAGACACAACCTTTACGCTGATTTCATAATCGAGATATTCCTTACCGTAATCCTCCTCAGTTGCAAGCATACAGTCAGGATTGAGTTTGCATACCGTTTCGTCACCGTGCCATTTTACGTTTTTAGTGTCAAGCTTTTCCTTAAGAAGAGGAATGATCTTTTCTGCAACAGCCTTATGAATTACAAGGCTCTCGCAGGCATTACACACGGATACACGGGAGGTTTTTGCGTTGAACACAATCTCTGCAGCCATAGCGAGGTCTGCATCCTTGTCAATATAAATGTGGCAGTTGCCTGTTCCCGTTTCAATTACGGGCACTGTTGAGTTTTCAACGCAGGCTCTTATTAAGCCTGCACCGCCACGTGGAATAAGTACATCAACATAAGAATTCATTTTCATAAGTGCAACTGAGCTTTCCCGGCTTGTATCTTCAACAAGCTGAATGCAATCTTCGGGAAGTCCCGCCTTAGCTATAGCCTCTCTCATAATTTTTGCCGTTGCTTTGTTGGAATTGATTGCCTCTTTTCCTCCGCGGAGAATTACACTGTTGCCGGATTTAAGACAAAGAGCCGCCGCATCAACAGTTACATTAGGTCTTGCTTCAAAAATTACAGCAATAACACCCATGGGCACTGCTACCTTTTCAATAAGAAGTCCGTTGGGTCTTTCTGTGCCGCTTATAACCTTTCCGCAAGGGTCATCGTAGGATACAATCTGAAGCACAGCCTTACTGATGCCTTCAATTCTTTCCTTTGTAAGAGTAAGACGGTCAATCATGCTTTCGCTTATACCGTTCAATCTTGCGTTTTCTATGTCGGTTTTATTCTGTTCAATTATGTAATCGCTGTTTTCATTAAGAGCCTTTGCAATATTGCTGAGAGCCTGATTTTTTACGTTTGTTGAAGCTGTCATTAAAACACGTTCAGCTTTTTTTGCGTTTTCACCTAAAGTCCTGAGCATCCTTTATACCTCCTTGCAAAGAAAAATTGTTCCTACGCTGTGTCCGTCAATAAGCTTATAGATATCCTGCGGTGCTTCACCGTTCATTATAACTGTGGGAATGTTTGCACCGACTGCAATTTCGGCTGCATGGATTTTTGTAATCATTCCGCCCGTACCTCTGTCCGTACCTGCTTCGCCGCAAAGAGCTTTTATTTCGTCGTTGATTTCTCTTACAACGGGAATAAGTCTTGCGTCGGGATTTTCGTTTGGATTGTCGTCAAAAAGCCCGTCGATATCGGAGAGGATAATCAGTGCGTCGGCGTGAATGAGCTTTGCCACAATTGCTGAAAGGCTGTCGTTGTCACCGTAAACGATTTCCTCAGTTGCCACACTGTCGTTTTCGTTGATAATGGGCACTGCTCCGTATTCAAAAAGCTTTTCAAAGGTGTTTTCAAGATTGGTTCTTCTTTTATCGTTTTCAATATCGCTTTTTGTAATGAGAAGCTGACCCGTTTTAACTCCGTGTTCACCGAAGTATTTGTCATACATAAACATAAGCTCACACTGACCTACGGTTGCAGCCGCCTGTCTGCCGGGAATATCCTTAGGTCTTTCTTTAAGTCCGAGCTTGCCTACACCTACACCGATTGCACCTGAAGTAACAAGCACAACCTCTCTGCCTGAGTTATGAAGGTCAGCGAGTACACTGCAGAGCTTGACCATTCTTCTTATATTTATTTTGCCTGTGTCATAGGTAAGAGTTGAAGTACCCACCTTGACAACAAGTCTTTTTGCATTCATTATTTCCTTCATTTTTTCTTTTCCCCTTATTATTCAAGAATTCTTCTGTATTCGCCCTCTGTTTTTACTCTGCCCACGGCAGTAAAGGACATTTTCTGAGTATCAAGATATTTGTCGGCTGCGTTTTTTACATCTTCAAGATTAACAGCTTTTATTCTTTTTATAATTTCGTCATCATCAGAAAATTCACCGGTAAAAAGCAGACTGTAGCCCATAGCAGAAAGCTTGCTTTGTGGCTGCTCACGGGACATTATAAGGCTTGAAATAAGCTTTTCCTTTGCAATTTCAACCTGACGCTCAGTGACAACAGAAGAAAAGCTGCGTATTATGCTGAGAGTTTCCTTAAGGGCTTTTTCCTCGCTTTTTGAGCCGAGACTCATCGAAACAGAGATATAACCTCCGCCAAGGTATCTCGTAAGCCAGGAATCGATACTGTAAACAAGACCAAGCTGCTCTCTGATTCTCTGATTAAGCATTGAAGAAGTGCCTGTGCCGAGAATAAACATACACACCTGAAGAGGATAAAGGTCATTATGCTCAATGGGTATGCCCTCAAAGGAGAGGGAAATATGAGTCTGCTCTGTATCCATTTTTTTGAGTGCCATAGTTTTTCTGAAAGGAATTTCTTCACCTTTAAGAGGATTATCTGTATCTTTAAGTGCGCCAAAGTACTCTTCTATTTTCTTCAGCATCTCTTCTTTGTTGAAGTTTCCGTTTATGCCGATAACAATTCTTTCGGGCACATAAAAGCTTTTAAGATGCTCTTTGAAATTACTTTCATCAAAGGAGTTTACTGTTTCCCTTGTGCCGAGAATATCTGTTTCAAGGCTTGTCCCTTTATAAATGCTTCTTTCACACAGCTCACTGCATACATCGGCAGGGTCGTCCTCGCACATTGAAATTTCTTCAATTATTACACCCTTTTCTGTTTCTATATCCTCTTTTAAAAGTCTTGGGTTTGTAATCATATCAAAGAGAATATCTGCAGCTTTAAGTATCTGATAGTCAAGAGCCTTTGTGTAAAAAAAGGTATACTCTTTTGTGGTATAAGCATTTACATAAGCGCCGATTTCGTCCATTCCCTCAGCGATTTCAAAGCCGTTTCTCTTTGCTGAGCCCTTGAAAACAATATGCTCAATAAAATGGGAGATTCCGCTGTTTTTCTCTTCTTCAAATCTTGAACCGCTTGCAATCCAGACCCCCACCGTAGCTGAACGGAGAGAATCTGTATGATTAAGAAAAATTCTCAGAGAATTAGAAAGTGTAATAAGCTCCATTTTCTGTCCTTTCCGTAAGGCAGAAGTTTACTGCCTTACGCTTCGTTGCTGAACTGTGAGTTATAGAGATTGGCATAGAAGCCGCCCTTCTTCAGAAGCTCGGTATGTCTGCCCGTTTCAATTATTTTGCCCCCATTCATAACAATTATGTTATCTGCATTTACAATTGTGGAAAGTCTGTGGGCAATTACAAAATTTGTTCTGCCTTTCATAAGGTTGTTCATAGCTTCCTGAATCTGCAGCTCTGTTCTTGTATCAACAGATGAGGTTGCTTCGTCAAGAATAAGAATCTGCGGGTCGGAAAGGATAGCTCTTGCAATTGTAATAAGCTGTCTCTGACCTGCTGAAAGGTTTGCACCGTCTTCTTCAAGCACAGTGTCAAAGCCCTCTGAGAAGGTGTTTACAAAGCTGTCTACCCTTGCTGCCTTTACTGCAGACATAAACTCTTCCTCGGTGGCATTTTCGTTTGAATACATAATATTATCTCTGATTGTGCCTGCGAAAAGCCACGTATCCTGGAGAACCATTGAAATAAGATTGCGGAGATTTTTTCTTGAAATATCTCTGATGTCTGTTCCGTCAATTCTGATTGCACCCTTGTCAATATCATAAAAGCGCATAAGCAGATTTACAATTGTGGTTTTACCTGCACCCGTAGGGCCTACAATTGCAGTGAGTTCACCCTTTTTAACGTCAAGGTTGAAGCTTTCAATAAGAGGCTTCTCGGGAAGGTATGAGAAGTATACATTTTCAAAAGTTACGTTTTCTCCCTTTGTAAGCTCTTTTTGGGCTGTTTCTACACTCTCCTCTTTTTCTGAAAGCACGTTGAACACACGCTCAGCACTTGCAAGAGAGGACTGCATGTTATTGGCGATATTTGAAAGGTCAATAATGGGCTGCATAAGAAGCTTGGTGTACATCATAAAGGTGGTGATTGCACCTACACTCTGTTCACCCTTTATAATAAGGTAACCGCCGAGAACACAGATTACAACATAACCTGCGTTGTTAGCAAAATTAATCAGCGGACCGAGAATGCCTGAGTAGAACTGAGCGTTCTTTGCTGAGGTTGCAAGAGCCTCGTTAATAAGGTCAAACTCCTCAGTTGCTCTTTTTTCATAGCTGAAGGCCTTTACAATTGCGTGACCGGTGAACATCTCTTCAATGTGGCCGTTGATGTCACCTGTTGTTTTCCACTGCTTACGGAACCAGCCCTTAGAAATGTTGAGAATGGTAAGGGCGATAATAAGACAAACTGGGAATGGTGAAAGGCTTGTCAAAGAGAGCATTACGCTGTTTCTGAGCATAATTCCGAATACACCAAGGAAAGTTACCACCGAGGTGATAATCTGAATCATATTGTGCTGAAGTGTATCGTTTACGTTGTCGATATCGTTGGTCATACGGCTGAGGATATCGCCCTTTGTGTGAGTATCAAAATAGGAAAGAGGAAGCTTTGAAAGCTTAAGGTTGAGGTTTCTTCTGAGCTTTGTAATAAGGTTCTGCACAACACCTGCCATAATAAAGTGCTGGAAGAAGCTTAAAAGTGAACTGCCTGCGTAAACCACAAGAATAACCCTGAGTATATCTTCAATAGGCTCAAAATTCATTATGCCCGTATTGATTTTGCTTTCAATCTGTACGGCAAGCACATCAATAACCTTACCGAGATAGTCGGGGCCGAGAATGCTGAGATATGAACTTCCTGCTGCACATACTACCGTAAATATTACGGCAATTACCCTGCCTTTAAGAAGGCCCAAAAGCTTTGCTGCAGTTTTAAGGAGATTTTGGGGCTTGTCCTTTGATGCGTGTTTGCCTCTGTAGGCTGCGTACTTGTCCTTGTACTCAGGAAACTGATTTTTCTTTTGCTTTTTCATTATTCAGCACCTCCCATCTGAGAGATATAAATCTGTCGGTACTGCTCACAACTTTCCATAAGCTCCTCGTGTCTGCCGATACCTACGGTCTTACCCCGGTCAAGAACAACGATTTTGTCAGCATCAAGAATTGTACCTATTCTCTGTGCAACGATAATGATTGTTGCATCAATATTTTTTCTGATGTTTTGTCTTACGGCTGCATCTGTTGCAAAGTCAAGAGCTGAGAAGCTGTCGTCAAAAATATATACCTCTGCCTTTCTTGTAAGGGCTCTTGCAATTGAAAGACGCTGTTTCTGTCCGCCTGAAAGGTTGTTTGCATTCTGGCTTATAAAGGACTGCATTCCCTCACTGAGCTTATTAACAAACTCACTGCTGCAAGAAACATCAAGAGCCTTTCGCATCTGCTCCTCAGTTGCATTTTCGTCGCCGAAACGAAGATTATCTTCAATGCTGCCACTGAAAAGACAAGCCTTCTGCGGTACAAAGCCTATTCTTGAGCGCAGGTCCTCCTGAGTGTAGTTTCTTACGTCAACACCGTCAAAAAGTATCTGACCGCTTGTTACGTCGAAAAATCTCGGCACCATAGCAATAAGGCTTGATTTACCGCTGCCCGTACCGCCGATAATTGCAGTTACCTTACCTTTTTCTGCAGTAAAGCTGATATCGGAAAGCACAGGCACTGCAGCGTTTTCATATGCGAAAGTTACATTTCTGAATTCAACTGTACCTTTTTTGCTTTCGTCTGCAGTTTCAGGTGCTTCGGGGTCTGTTACACTTGCAGTAAGGTCAAGCACTTCGGTTATTCTGAAAGCTGAAATTCTCGCTCTGGGAATAATAACAAACATAGCCGCAGCCATAACAACAGCGAAGATAATCATAAGCATATATGTAATAAATGCCTGAAGATCGCCGATTGCAGAAATAAGCTCGGTTTTCTGTGTAACTACATCAAGAGTGTCAAGATTTCTTGCCGAAAGGAAAACAAGAAGCTCAAGACCGCAGATAAGAAGAACAGTGCAGATTGGAATAAGCACAGACATAATTCGGTTGAATTTAAGTGTAAGAGCTGAAAAATCTATGTTCTTGCCCTCGAATTTTTCGTCTTCAAATTCCTGCTTGTTGAAAGCTCTGATAACTCTTATACCGCTGAGCTTTTCTCTTATGAATCGGTTGATTCCGTCAAGCATTTTCTGTCTTTTTCTGAACATGGGGATTACGGTTTTTATAACAATTCCGGCGATAATTGCAATAATAGGAATAAGAGCAAAGATAATAACAGCAAGACGCGGATTAAGAACAAAAGTCATAACAACGCCACCCACAAGCATAATGGGTGCACTGATTATCATTCTCAGACCCTGAAGCACAAAGTCCTGCACAATTCTTACGTCATTAGTACAACGGGTAATAAGTGAGGGCGTGCCGATTTTTTCAATATCTCCCTTAGAGAGAGTTTCAACCTTTACAAAAAGGCTTTTTCTGAGAGACTTACTGAAAAGGGCTGCAGTTTTGCTTGAGAAAAAGCTACCCATAATGCTGATTGCAACGCTTACTGCAGAAATTATCATCATAATAATTCCCATTTTTTTAATGTAATCAACATCACCGTTCATTATACCGTTATTGATAATATCGGACATAAGCAGGGGAAGCACAAGTCCGCCCGCCTGGGCAAGGATTGCAAAAAGAGTTGCCATTGTTGCTGTACCCTTAATTTCTTTCAGTCGTTTTAGTAGTCTTATCACTGCAATTTCCTCCGTAATTTAATCTCTCTTCTTTTAAGTCAACACCGTACGTTAACCCGAGAACATAAAAATTCATTATAGTATACCAAAAGTATATGAATATTTTGTAAAGAGAGAGCCTTTATATAGGCAATAACTCCCTTTTCTGCTATAATTTAATAAAGTTTAATGCAGACAGAGGGTGTAAAAATGAGCAAACTATTCTTAGCTGACATCAATTCATATAAAGCCGATAACTCCTTTATGGGTAAACTTCAAAGCCTTATAAGCGAAACGGTTATTCCTTATCAGTATAAAGTGCTCTGCGATGAGGTTGAAGGCGCCACAGAAAGCCACGTTATAAAAAACTTTGAGGATGCTTCAAGGGTGCTTAAAGGTCAGGAGCCTATTGAAGGCTTCAGAGGTATGGTTTTTCAGGACAGCGATGCTGCCAAGTGGCTTGAGGCTGCTGCTTACAGTCTTACGGTAAAGCCCGACAAGGAGCTTCAAAACAAAGCAGATGAACTCATCAGTCTTGTTGCTTCCTCTCAGGATACCGACGGCTACCTCAACACTTATTATACAATCAAGGACAAAGATAAAAGGTGGACAAACCTTCTTGAAGGACACGAGCTTTACTGCTCCGGTCATATGATTGAAGCAGGCTGTGCATATTTTGAAGCAACGGGTAAGAGAAATCTTCTCGATGTGTGCGAAAAAAATGCAGAGCACATTTACAATGTCTTTATGGAAAACGGTCACGAGGGCTATCCCGGCCATCCTGAAATCGAACTTGCATTACTTCGACTTTACGAGATTACGGGTAAAGAGAAGTATCTGCGCCTTGCAAAGCACTTTATTGACGTGCGTGGAGTTGACAGTGACTTTTACATAAAGGAAGTAAAAAGCAGAAACTGGAGTGTCTGGGGCGGAGACGGCAGAAACAAACACTACCAGCAAAGCTATCTGCCCGTAAGAGAGCAGAAGGATGCCGTAGGTCACAGTGTAAGAGCCGTTTATCTTTATACGGCTATGGCGCACCTTGCCTCAGAGCAGAATGATGAAAAGCTTTATGAAGCCTGCAAAACTCTCTGGAACAGCATAACGGAAAAGCGTATGTATATTACAGGCGGTATCGGTTCAACCTGCCACGGCGAAGCCTTCACCGAGGACTACGACCTGCCCTCAGATACTGCTTATGCTGAAACCTGTGCTTCCATAGGTCTTATGTTTTTCGCCTCACGAATGCTTCAGAATGAAGTTAAGGGCGAATACGGTGACATTATGGAAAGAGCTTTTTATAACACTGTTCTGGCCGGTATGGAAAGCGACGGAAAACGCTTTTTCTATGTAAACCCTCTTGAGGTTATTCCCGGAATAACGCAGAAAGCAGTTACCCATCATCACGTGCTGACACAAAGACCCGGTTGGTACACCTGTGCCTGCTGTCCTCCCAATGTGGCAAGACTTGTGACATCCATCGGCAAATACAGTTACGGAGAAAAAGGTGACACTGCCTTCTGCCACCTTTATTCAGGCGGTGAAGTCACTTTCAAAAACGGCATGAAGCTCACTGTAAAAACAGAGTATCCTTATGACTTCACAGTGAATTTCATCCTCAAGGGCGAAGGGAAATTTGCAGTGCGTATACCTTCATGGAGTGAAAAAACAAGCTTCACCGTTGACAGCAAGGCGTTTGTGCCTGAAATAAAAGACGGCTATGCATACTTCACCGTAAAAAATGAAACAGAAATAGTTTTAACACTAGACGGCAGTGCAAGAATAATTTACCCTTCAGCAGAAATCCCCACCTTAAGCGGTATGGGTGCTGTTATGCGCGGACCTCTTGTTTACTGTGCAGAGGGTAGGGATAACAATGAAAACGTGCTCTCCCTTTATCTCAATGAAAATTCAGCTTTCACTGAAGAAAAAACCGGTCTTCTTGGCGGTACTGTTATTCTTGAAACAGAAGGCGAAAGACGTGAAGCTTCTTCTTCTCTTTATTCAAGCAAAAAGCCGGCTTTTAAAAAAGAAAAAATCACTCTTATTCCCTATTATCTCTGGGGCAACAGAGGAGAAAACCAAATGAGAGTGTGGCTGCCCGTAAAATAAGTTTACTATTGATTTTTTGTGAATTTTATGTATAATATAAGGTAATAAGATAGAGGTGCATAAAACATCAGTAGCTTTTTTCAGCTTCTCAAAAAGCGTTCACGAAAAAGTGAAAGGGTTTTATGCCGAAGCAGACCTTTTTTGAGGAGGGTTTTGCTGGGTATTGGGATAACATCTCAGTAACTGTCGCACAGGCGGAGAGCTATCAGCTTATAATAGTAAGTCTGAGAGAGATTTTCGTTTGTGAGAATCTCTCTTTAAAATTTTAAAACGGAGGAAAAGAAAAATGCAAAAAAGAAAAAGATCCCTTGCAAAAATAATCCTTGCATTTATGGTTATTTTTGCTCTCGCAATCCCTATGTCAGCTTTTGCAGCTGACGAAACTGCCGAAGTTCTTACAATCGGCGCTACAGAAGAAATTGCCGCAGAAACAGCTTTCACCCTCGGCGAAGGTGAAGATGCAATTGACTATGACCTTTCAGACGGCGAAAGCGCTCTCGAGTATGTAGGTGGCTATGCTGACAACCTTGAAGCTGACCCTGACTTCAAAGCTCACATTGCTACAGCTATTGCAAAGGTTCGTGAATCAATCAGCCAGTATGCAACAATCTGGTCACTCCTTCCCCCTGTAGTGGCTATTGCACTTGCACTTATCACAAAAGAGGTTTACTCCTCACTTGTAATCGGTATCATCGTTGGCGGCCTTATTTATGCAGGCGGCAACTTTGAAACCACAATTACTCATGTAATTACAGACGGCTTCGTTGCAAACGTTGCAGACTCTTACAATATGGGTATTATCATCTTCCTTATTCTCCTCGGCGCTCTTGTTTCAATGATGAACAAGGCTGGCGGCTCTGCTGCTTTCGGCCGTTGGGCAACAAAGCACATCAAGTCAAGAGTAGGCGCTCAGCTTGCTACAATCGCTCTCGGCGTACTTATTTTCATCGACGACTATTTCAACTGCCTTACAGTCGGTTCAGTTATGCGTCCCGTTGCTGATGCTCACAAGGTTTCAAGAGCTAAGCTTTCATATCTCATTGACGCTACAGCAGCTCCCATTTGTATCATCGCTCCCATTTCATCATGGGCTGCAGCAGTTGCAGGCTTTGCAAGAAGTGCAGGCGCTGAAAACGGAATCAAGCTCTTCATTCAGGCTATTCCCTATAACTTCTACGCTCTTCTTACAATCATCATGATGATTTTCCTTGCTGTTATGAAGTTCGATTTCGGTCCCATGAAGACACACGAAAAGAACGCAAAAGAAAAAGGCGACCTTTTCACAAGCGGCACTCAGCAGGCAGTAGCAGAAATGGCTGCTAACCCCAAGGGCAAGGTTATCGACCTTATCTTCCCTGTTGTTGTTCTCATCATCACCTGCGTAATCGGTATGATTTACTCAGGCGGATTCTTCAGCGGAGAAAGCTTTATTGATGCATTCTCAAACTCAGACGCTTCCGTTGGTCTTGCTTACGGTGCAGGTATCACAATCATCATCACAGTTATCTATTATCTTCTCAGAAGAGTTCTTAAGTTCAAGGACCTTATGGAATCACTTCCCGAAGGCTTCAAGGCTATGGTTCCCGCTATTATGATTCTTGCTTGCGCATGGACTCTTAAGGCTATGACAGACTCACTTGGTGCAAAGATCTTCATTTCACAGCTTATTGAAGGTTCTGCAGGTGCATTCCAGTCCTTCCTTCCCGCAATCATCTTTGTAATTGCTGTTGGTCTTTCATTCGCAACAGGTACATCATGGGGTACATTCGGTATTCTCATTCCCATCGTACTCAGCGTATTCGGTGCAGGCGAACCCATCACCATCGTTGCTATTTCAGCTTGTATGGCAGGTGCTGTTTGCGGTGACCACTGCTCACCCATTTCAGACACAACAATCATGGCTTCAGCAGGTGCACAGTGTGACCACATCAACCACGTTTCAACTCAGCTTCCCTACGCACTTACAGTTGCAGGCGTTTCAACAGTAAGCTATGTAATCGCAGGTTTTGTTTCCAACTGGATGATTGTTCTTCCCATTTCAATTGTTCTTATGATTGCAACGCTCTTTGTAATCAAGGCTGCAACAAATAAGAAGGGCACAGGCCTTTCCAAATAATCCAGACTGTCGATAAACGCACAAGAACGCGCAAAAGGAAAAATCTGAAATAATAGCTCAGATATTTTTAAAGTTAATCTACAATATTTAAGCGAAACAACATCGAGTTGTTTCGCTTAAACTTTTGCGCTCGACGTTTTTTTGCCCCCTCGCGGTACAAGGCAAAATAAACTCATGAAGAAATATGATTTTGACGGTATATTTTCACCGTGGCTACGTCAGATTCACTTGAAAGGCGCAAGCCTTCCTGCGCTCTCTTCCTTGCCACAATAAAAATCTCCTCGTCAAAAGGCAAAAATTTCGAAGTTTGCGTGCAGTGGTTTATTTCTTCGACGAAGTAATACTTGCGTATTACAAGGAGAAAAATGAAGCAATGTGCGTGAAATTCGGAATTTTGGTCATATTCCTTTATGAGTTTCTTTTGCCCTACAGCTTCGGGACAAAGAAAATGCCGTCTTGCACATTTCTCGGCAGCCTGACATCCCTTTTCAAAAACTTCCAATCAAAGTTAAAAGACTGCCACTCCGATGTGACAGTCTTTTTCTTCATATCATATATTTTCTCATTTTAAAAGCCGATAGCTTATTACGTTTCCAATTGACAAGGGATATTATATCACTTTAGTTTTATCAGTTCAATATCCAAACTCACCAAACAATTTTTGCTTCTTTTGGCAGTATTTACTTTAAAAAGGTAATTATCAACAATAAACGCATAAAAAATTATGGACTTTTCACAAAAATTACTTTTTGAAAAAAGTTAGACAAACTTATGGAAAAATCCGTAAATATATGCTATACTATTAGGGTATGCAAAACTTATAAAATAAAAGGAGTGCTAAGTTAAAATGAGTTTTAAGGAGTTAATTATCAACGCAGGCTCTTCCTCACTGAAATATCAGGTGTTCGAAATGCCCGAGGCAAAGGTTCTTGCAAAAGGTATTTTTGAGCAGATAGGCACAGACTGCACATTCACACACAAAATCGACAAGGACGGCGAAGAGGTTAAGGTTCTCAACAAAAAGCCCGTTGACGCAAAGGACCACAACGACGCTATCACAATCCTTCTCGAAACACTTACAGACAAGGAAAACGGCGGCGTTCTTGATTCAATGAACGACATCGCAGCTGTTGGTCACAGAGTTCTTCACGGCGGCGAAAAATTCAGCGGCAGCGTTGTTGTTGACGAGGCAGTTAAGGAAGCAATCAGAGAATGTATCCCTCTCGGCCCTCTTCACAACCCTGCTAACCTTACAGGTATTGAGGTTTGCGAAAGCATTATGAAGGGCATTCCTCAGGTTGCCGTTTTTGACACTGCCTTCCATCAGACAATTCCCGAATGTGCATATATGTATGCTCTTCCTTACAAATATTATCAGAAGCACGGCATCAGAAAGTACGGCTTCCACGGCACAAGCCACAGATATGTAAGCGCAAGAACAACCGACTTCCTTATGAAGAAGTATCCCGGAAAGTACAACGCTGACGAGCTTAAGGTTGTAACCTGTCACCTCGGCAACGGTTCATCAATTTCAGCAATCAAGGGCGGAAAGTGCTTTGACACAACAATGGGTCTCACTCCCCTTGAAGGTATTATGATGGGTACACGTTCAGGCTCAATTGACCCCGCAATCATCACTGTTCTCTGCGAAAGAGAAAACCTTACTGCTAAGGAAGTTGACAACATCCTTAACAAAAAGTCAGGTATGCTCGGTCTTACAGCTGAATATGACGAAAACTGGAACGAAATTCCCGGCACAGCAACAAGCGACAACAGAACAATCGAAGGCCGTTCAAGAGAAGGCAACAAGAGAGCTATGCTCGTTGAAGATATGCTCTGCCATCAGCTTGTTAAGTACATCGGCGGTTTCGCTGCTGCTATGGGTGGCGTTGATGCAGTTGTATTCACAGGCGGTATCGGTGAAAACAATCCTCACTACCGTACAAGAGTTGCTGAAAAGCTCGGCTTCCTCGGCACTGCAATTTGCGAAAAAGCAAACGGCGTAAGAGGCGAAGAGATTGAAATTTCAACAGAAGACTCAGCTCTCAAGCTTCTCGTAATTCCCACCGATGAAGAGCTTCTCATCGCTCAGGACACATACGAACTTGCTAAATAAATAACAAAACTTAAAGCACCGTGATTTTTTTCATCACGGTGCTTTTTTCATAAGGTTACAACCTGCTTCAGGGTCTTGCCGTTTTTCTTTCGCTCAAAAAGATGAATGGAGCGAATCTGTTTATCAGAGCAGTTGCCACCACAACCACCGCAATGTAAACCACTGCTGAAATCACCTGAGAAATAAAGCTTTCACGCAGAATTCCGTCCATAAAGTGATTGTTGAAATAAAGGTAAGGCACTGCCCATACAGCTGCAACAGCAAGATATTTTGCCGTCTTTATAAGTTTGGTTTCTTCTCTTACGGGATTGCCGTTTATATAAGGGAAATATTTGTTTACAATCTGCACAAGTGGTATAAGCAAAAGCAGACACACAACTGACGCAGGTATAACAAAGAGCATTTCGTCCTCGTACTTTTCAAAAATTTCTTCAAAAAGAAGAAGCATAGGCTTGTGTATACCCATATAGAAAAGTGTGTTTCTTCCCACGAAGGAAAAGAGCTTGCTTGTGGGAAGTCGCATTGCAAGCAGTGCAAAGGCAACACAGGTTGAAAAACCGCTTATAAGATAAAGAATATACACGTCGCCGAATTCGTTGCCGTGGGTTGACGGTGTGCCGTTATAAATATTGAGGAAATAACCTAAGCCGAGAAGTGCAATACAGATAAGTATATTTATTCCGTTGCTCACGGAATCCAGTTTATTTTTGTTCTGCAGATAAACATCCATAAGGATTCTGCCGATAAAAATGCTGAGCATTACATTAGGTACGCCGTTAATGTGCCAGGGAAGGTCTACATTCTGAGTGAAGACACTGACAAGGCTCAAAGGTATCAGAATTGCCGCCATATAACCCTTGTGGCCTTTTGCTATCCGTATAACCACCCACAGACCAAGCTGCGCCAAAAAGAGCATATAGATATAATAAAGAGGGTTCGAGGGTGCACCGATTAAAAGGTTATTGCCTACAAGAATTCCCTTGAGATAATTCACAACGGGCACTTCTTTATGAGCTCCTGCAATATTAACTGCATATCGGATAAGAAAGCTCGACATCTGCAACCACAAGTAAGGCACAATCAGACGTTTTATAAGATTAAAAACATAGTCGACCAGTTTAATCTTTCTTATCTTTTCAATATTCAGAGTTGCCCCGGTTGTCATAAAGTAAATAGGCATATTAAAGGATACAAACCAGTTTCTGAGGGGCTTGTAAAGGTTCAGGTGACACAGTATCACCGTGTACATTGAAAAACCTTTAAGAGTGTCAATCCATTCTATTCGCTTTTTTTCAGCCATACTTTTTTCTCCTTCGTCAAGACGGAATTAAAAGTAAGATGCATAATGAAGTTTCATCTTCTTTTCTCTTCTTTAAGGAACATAAAGGGCAACAGCTTTGTGAATACCCTTTCAATTGCAACTACAATTACTACAAACCCTGCAACAGCAAGAATTATCATTGCTGTGCTATCTGCAACATAGCCACTTACAAGAGTAGCATAAGGCACAATACTGCTTGATGCTACTGCAACGAACTTAAAAATCTTAATAATCACGGTTTCTTCTGTAAGGCTGTTTCCGCAGGTGTAAGGCATAAACTTACTGAAGAACCATGCAACGGGAATGAGTCCGAAAAAGCACACAAGTGAACCAATAATAAGGAAAACGGGATGGTTTTCATAATCACCCACAAGAACCTCCAACATCAACAGCAGAGGCTTGTGAACACCCATATAGAAGAAGGTATTTGCACCGATAAAGGTCAGAGCTCTGCTCTCAGGCAGAAGCATTACAAGCATAGCAATTGCAACGCTTGAAGCCACTGCACACACAAGGAAAATTATGAATTCCCTGCCGTAATAGTTGCCGTGAATGGAAATTCTTCCGTTGTATCGGCTGAGGATATATCCCACACCGAGAAGCACTGCGCACATTCCGATGTAAAGAGCCTTGTTCATTTTGTTAAGCTTTTCGCTTGTGGAAAGGTACGCATCCATAAGAAGTCTGCCGATAAAAATGAGAAGCATTGCTGCAGGTACAGCGTTAATGTGCCAGGGAAGGTCAATTCTCTGAAGACACACACTGCCCACTGCAAGAACGCTGAGAATTCCACCGATAAAACCTTTGTCAGCCTTTGATATGTGAATTACAAACCACAAGCCAATCTGTGCCAGAAACAGTAGCAGAACATAATAAAGGGGATTTGACGGTGCACCGATAATGTTATTGTTACCAACGAGAATGCCAAGCAGATATTCTTTGACGGGTACGGGTTTGTGGTGCACGGTGGACACCAGATATCTTAAAACAAAGTTCAACATCTGGAGCCAGAGATACGGCACAAGCATCTTTTTTGCAAGACGCAATGCGTAATCCTTAAAGCTTGTTCTGTAGATTCTGTCAACATTAAGGTTAAGCCCCGAAATCATAAAGAATAAAGGCATATGGAAAGAATACAACCATTTTTTCAGGCTTATTTTGATTGACATATGTCCGAGAATAACCGTATAAAACGCAATTCCTCTCAGCTGGTCAATCCAGACAATCCTTTTCTTTTCCGCCATTTTACAATTCCTCTCAAATTTCACACATTTTACACATTGTAGCACAATTTCAAAGGAAAGTAAACTGTTTAAAGCATAAGATTTCTTTCAAGTATATTAAGTTTTTGTATTATGTTTTATGTTCCTGATTTTTGCATCATTCGTCGCATATTATATTTTCCTAAAGTGTATTTTTTATGAAAAAAGGTATAAAATGGAAAAACTCCCTTTTCTTAAGAGAAAAGAGAGTCTTCAAAAAATCATTTCTGAGCCTTAAGTGTATATGTATTCTCCCAGCTTTTAAGCACCTTTACCTCTTTAAAACCGGCTTCAACAAGCGCTTCGGTTTCGTGATTGGCAGTTAAGGGTGTGTCATAGTGATAAAACTCACCGTCGGATATGCCCTGCTCTTTTTTAAGACGGAGAAACTCATTCTGATAAAAGTTTTCGTATTCATCATCGGGAGCAAAATAGTCCGTCAGTATGAAATATCCACCCTCTTTAAGAGCCGAGTAAAGCTTTTTATAAAGAGGTATTTTCTCTTTCTTTGTAAAGTGGTGGAGACTTTCAACAGAAACTGCCGCATCAAAAAGATTTTCACCGAAAGGCAGATCAAAATATGAACCATTAATGAGTGTGATATCTTTATCCTTGAACTTTTCCCTGAGTGCATTCAGCATACCTTCTGAAAGGTCAATTCCCGTTATCTTTGCAGTAGGATTTATTTTGAAATACTCCTCAAGCTCAAGCCCTGTTCCGCAACCTAAGTCGAGAACGGTTGCACCTGCAGTTTTCGGAAGGCATTCAGCAGTGAAAGGGTAAAATTCAGTTGCGCCCAGTATGTCATTCAGCATATGTTCATCATACATATGGAGTCGGGCTTCGAAGAAATCTGACATTTTCTCCAGCATAAAATCACCTCTGAAAAAATTATACCACATCACCAATAAAAAATAAACACCGTAATTTTGCATTTTGAATTTTGCTTTTTGCATTCAAAAAAACAGCCCCCACGATTGTGGAGACTGTTTTTGCGTAAATCCCGTTCGGGAAAAATTATCTCTTTGAGAACTGGGGAGCACGACGAGCGCCTTTGAGACCGTACTTCTTTCTTTCCTTCATTCTCGGGTCACGAGTAAGGAAGCCAGCCTTCTTAAGAGCAGGACGAAGTTCTTCGTCATACTGAAGAAGAGCTCTTGAAAGACCGTGACGGATAGCACCAGCCTGGCCTGTTACACCGCCGCCTGCAACTCTGCAAACGATGTCGAACTTCTCTGTTGTGCCTGTAAGGTTGAGAGGCTGACGAACGATGAGCTTAAGTGTTTCAAGACCGAAATAATCGTCGATATCTCTGTCGTTGATTGTGATTTTACCTGTACCAGCGTATACACGAACTCTGGCAACTGATTTCTTTCTTCTACCTGTTCCGTAGAAGAACGGTGTTGTTTCGTACATTCTTTTGTCCTCCCTTTCCTATTAAAGTTCAACAGCTTCGGGCTTCTGAGCTGCGTGAGCGTGCTCTGCACCTGCGTATACGCGAAGTCTTGTAAGTGCGTTTCTGCCGAGTGTGTTGTCGGGAATCATACCCTTGATTGCCTTTGTCATAACGAACTCAGGCTTTGTCTTCATGAGTGTTGAGTACTTAACCTTCTTCATGTTACCGATGTAACCTGTGTGATGGTAGTACATTTTCTGATCAAGCTTCTTACCTGTAAGAACAACCTTGTCAGCGTTGATGATGATTACGTGGTCACCGCAGTCAGCGTTGGGAGTGAATGTGGGCTTGTGCTTACCTCTGAGAAGGTCAGCTGCCTTTGCTGCTACATGACCGAGATGCTTGCCTTCTGCATCAATGATATACCAGCTGCGAGTGATATCGCCAGCCTTGGGCATATAAGTTGACATAGCTTTTTCCTCCAATAGATTATTTTTAATGCTCGCATATATTATCACAAGACTAAAAAAATGTCAACCCCTTTTTCTTAAAATTTTAATTTACATTTTTTGTTCTTCGATTTTCTTCGATTTTCTTCGATTTTCATACGATTTGCTCGTTTATGATTTTCGGAAATTATTGATAAAATTCAGGATAAATGCAACATTTATGCCCTGTCGAAGGAACTAATAGTGAAAGGAGGTATGAAAGATGAAAATTCAATCGTTGCGTACGGACGGTTGTCTTGAGGAAGTCATGGAAAAGTATTCAGATCTAATTTACCGTGTGGCTTATGCCAACGTAAAAGTCAAGGCAGATGCGGATGATGTTTTTCAGGAGGTATGGTGCAGATATTATCAAAAGAATAAGGTCTTTGAAAGTGAAGAACACAGACGGAACTGGCTCATAAATGTCACTCTCAAGTGCTGCAAAAAGATTTATTCTTCCGTCAGATACAAACGAACCATACTTACGGATGATGTGTCAGTTCTGGAAAGCAAGCTTCCGCAGAGAGATTTTGAAATCTACCATACCGTTACAGGCCTTCCCGAAAAATATCGCATCCCTATATATCTATATTACTATGAAGGCTTTTCCGTAAACGAAATCAGTGAGATGATAGGCACAAACGCCTCAACTGTAAGAAGTCAACTGAAACGAGGAAGAGAAAAACTGAAAGAAATACTGGAAGGAGATGTTTTTTATGAATAAAGAAAGTATAGAAATAATCCGTGACACACTGAAGCCCGACAAAGAGCTTATAGAAAAAACAAAAACTGCAGCAACGAAGCAACGCACCATCAAGCCACACGTCCCTGCTCTTGTTGCCGCCTGCCTGATTCTTGTAATCTGCATTTCAGCATCCATAGCGAAAATATATAACGGAGATTTTAAAGGCACTGTACCCTCAAGTGAAGTCACAACAGAAGACGGTCAGCTTTTTTACAGCCAACTTATGACTCACAGTAACACATCTGTTACAAGTTCAAACGGCTATCACACCGCAGATATTGCAACTTTCCGTGAAGAATATCTGAAGGATTGCGTTGCTGTTATTGAAGGCGAAATACTGAGTATCAGAGAAAAGGAATACACCGTTCTATATGAATATTATAAGTTTGGCACCGACACACTTACAGAGAAAACAAACACCCTTATTTTTGAAATAAAGGTTGACAAGGTCTGGTACGGTGACATAGCAGAAAATGAAATAATTACCGTTCAGGATGAAGTGCTTTACCTTAACGAAATATTTGTTCCCGGAGTTGGCGGAAAATATGTGCTGCCACTCTGCGACTCAGGCGAGAATATAAGAATCGACACATCAGGACAGAAATATTTAAGCGGAGATACCAAAAGAGAGAGCAGATACAGTACGCTTTATCCCTTCCATCCGCAGATAGAGCGAACAGACAAGGGTTATCTTTTCACTTCCGATTGGGAAGGTCTTGTAACCGAGGAGACAAAAACGGTCACTGTTGATATACCTTTTGAGGTTGAGTATTACAGCGATAAAATGCGGTTGAATCCGGAAGAAATATTCCGGGTGCAGTTTGAGAAATTGCTTATTGAAGTTGGACTTGTCGATTAATATTCATTGAAAAAATCTAATTTGTAGGGACCGGCGTCCCGACGGTCCGTTTTCACCGGTCAAACCACTTTTATGCGGACCATCGAAGATGCCGGTCCCTACGATGTCATTCTGAATGAAGTGAAGAATCTTTAAGATTCCTCGTTACCTCGGAATGACATTTTTACGTCTTTTTCTGCGAAAAATCAATAGTGAAATTAAATAACCCCTCTGTCACTTTCGTGACATCTCCCCTTTCAGGGGCGACAAGTTTTTATCTCTTTATTTATGTGCAGGTTTCTCGTCTCCCCTGAAAGGTAATTCCCCTGTTAGGGGAAATGTCCGAAGGACAAAAGGGTGCCCGTTTCTGGAAGAAAAGATGTCAAAATCGCCAAACGATTTTGACAGAGGGGTAACACAACAAAAAGCCTCCCGCAAAAGCGAGAGGCTTAAAGTTTTTATTACACTGTATTATCAATTATACAAGCTCGATGATGCACATCTCTGCTGCGTCGCCACGACGGGGACCTGTTTTGATAATACGGCAGTAACCGCCGTTTACGTCCTTATACTTGGGGCCGATTTCGTCGAAGAGCTTCTTTGTTACATCTTCCTTTGTGATGTAAGCAAGAGCCTGACGCTTGTTGTGAAGTGTGTTTTCCTTGCCGAGAGTAATCATTTTCTCAGTCATGGAACGAACTTCCTTTGCCCTTGTAACGGTGGTTTCAATGCTGCCTTTCTCTAAGAGATAAGTAACCATACCTCTGAGCATTGCACTTCTGTGTGCGCTTGTTCTGCCGAGTTTTCTGGTTCCTGCCATTTGAAATCACTCCTTTACTGTAAGTTGATTATTCGTCTTCACTGCGAAGCTCAAGACCAAATGAATGAAGCTTGTTGATAACTTCATCAAGAGACTTCTTACCAAGGTTACGAACCTTCATCATGTCGTCTTCTGTTCTGTTGGTCAGGTCTTCTACTGTGTTGATGCCAGCGCGCTTCAAGCAGTTGAATGAACGTACTGACAAGTCAAGTTCCTCAATAGTCATCTCGAGAACCTTTTCCTTGGCGTCGTCGCCCTTGTCGACCATAATCTCTGTTTCGTATGCCTCACCTGAGAGGTCACCGAAGAGAGCGAGGTGTTCGTTGAGAAACTTGGCTCCGAGTGAAACAGCTTCTGTTGCGGAAATGGTTCCGTTTGTCCAAACTTCAAGTGTGAGCTTGTCGAAACCGATGTCCTGTCCAACACGAAGGTCATCAATTGTGTAATTTGCCTTGAGAATCGGTGTGTAAATTGAGTCAATTGCAATTACGCCGATTACAGGCTGCATGAGCTTTTTGTTCTGCTCAGCCGATACATATCCACGGCCCTTGTTTACTGTCAGCTCCATGTTGATGTGAGCATCTTTGTCAAGTGTACAGATTGGCCACTCCGGATTGATAATTTCAACTTCTGAATCGCACTTGATGTCACCTGCAAGTACAACGCCTTCGCCTGTTGCATCAATGTACACTGTTTTAGGACCTTCACCGTGAATCTTGAGAATAACGCCCTTTAAGTTGAGGATGATTTCCGTAACATCTTCCTTAACACCGGGGATGGTGGAAAACTCATGAAGAACGCCATCAATCTTTACACTGGTGATTGCGTAGCCGGGGAGTGATGAGAGAAGAATTCTTCTGAGGCTGTTGCCTAATGTCACGCCGTAGCCACGCTCTAACGGTTCTACGACAATCTTTCCGTAGGTTCCGTCAGCTGCTAATTCTGCAGTTTCGATTCTGGGCTTTTCAATGCCTATCATGCAAAACCCTCCTTTATCTTTTGTGGATGTGTTTTACGGATATAAACCGACAATCGGTTCAAACTCTCTTTCGTCTAAGTAACTACTGATTACTCAGTTATTACTTAGAGTAGAGTTCTACGATAAGGTGTTCTTCAACCGGTGTTGCGATCTGGTCGCGTTCGGGAAGAGCAATTACCTTAGCTTCAAGATTGTCGCTGTTAAGGTCAAGCCAAGCGGGAACAGGTCTTGATGCGTTAGCTTCGAGAACTGTCTTAATCTTAACGCTGTCGCGGCTCTTAGCCTTAATGGATACTACATCGCCAGCCTTGAGAAGGTATGAAGGAATATCAACCTTACCGCCGTTTACTGTGTAGTGTCCGTGTGTTACAAGCTGTCTTGCTTCAGCTCTTGAAGAAGCCCAGCCAAGTGTGTAAACTACGTTGTCAAGACGGCTTTCGCAGATCTTGAGAAGGTTGTGACCTGTTACGCCAGCCTTCTTTTCAGCCATAATGAAATACTTATGGAACTGACCTTCCTGAATACCGTAGTAACGTCTTGCCTGCTGCTTAGCGCGGAGCTGGAGACCATATTCAGAATTCTTTTTGCGGCTCTGTCCATGCTGTCCGGGAGCGTAAGCACGACGCTCAAGAGCACATTTACCTGTATAGCATCTGTCACCCTTAAGGAAGAGTTTCTTACCCTCGCGGCGGCAAAGCTTACATACCGCACCTGTATATCTTGCCATATGTTTTTACCTCCGTTATACGCGTCTTCTTTTGGGCGGGCGGCATCCGTTGTGAGGAATCGGTGTAACGTCTTTGATCATTGTTACATCGAGACCTGCTGTCTGTAAAGCTCTGATAGCAGCTTCACGACCCTGTCCCGGTCCCTTAACATATACTTCAACTGTCTTCATGCCGTGTTCGATTGCAGCCTTAGCAGCTGTTTCAGCGGCTGTCTGTGCAGCGAACGGTGTTGATTTTCTTGAGCCTCTGAAGCCCATTTCACCGGCACTTGCCCATGACACTGCGTTACCCTGCAGATCGGTGATGGTAACGATTGTGTTGTTGAAGGTGGATTGGATATGGGCCGCACCGCGGTCAATGTTCTTGCGTTCACGGCGACGGCGAATAGTGGTAGCTTTCTTTGCAACCTTAGCCATAATTTTATCCTCCTATTATTTCTTCTTATTTGCGATGGTCTTCTTGGGACCTTTACGAGTACGAGCGTTTGTCTTTGAACGCTGTCCTCTTACAGGAAGGCCCTTTCTGTGGCGAACGCCACGATAGCAACCAATTTCAATAAGTCTTTTGATATCGAATGCTGTTTCTCTTCTGAGGTCACCTTCAACCTTTACGTTGTGGTCAATGTATTCACGAAGCTTTGAAACTTCATCTTCAGTGATGTCCTTAACTCTTGTGTCGGGGTTGATACCTGTTGCAGCAATGATATCGCTTGCAGTTTTACGACCAATACCGTAGATGTAAGTAAGAGCAATTTCAATTCTCTTGTCTCTCGGCAGGTCTACACCTGAAATACGAGCCATTTTTCAGTTGCACCTCCTAATAATTTGTCAATCAGCCTTGACGCTGCTTGTGTTTCGGATTTTCGCAGATAACCATAATCTTGCCTTTACGCTTGATTACCTTGCATTTTTCACATATTTTCTTTACAGAAGGTCTGACTTTCATTGTGATTGCCTCCTTTAAATAAAGTGTTTTTTAGATTACTTTGATCTCCATGTAATGCGTCCTTTGGACAGGTCGTACGGAGACATTTCTACTGTGACCTTATCACCGGGAAGAATTCGAATGTAGTTCATTCTCAGCTTTCCCGAGATGTGAGCTAAAATTTTGTGACCGTTTGCGAGTTCAACCTGGAAAGTTGCGTTGGGAAGTGCCTCAACAACTGTTCCTTCGATTTCAATCATATCCTGTTTTGACATAATCTTTTACCCTCCTGGGTTCGCTATTTTGTTAAGTGTTTTTCTCAGCTTTCGATCTGTGACTGCTGTTTCTGTATCAACTTCATAAGATGTTAACTCAATATGCTTTAAGTTTTTACGCTTGGGCTTATTAAGCTTATGCTCTTTTCCGTCACACAGCAGAACACGTTTTTCATCAAAGCCTGCAACCATAAGAAGGTTACCTTTATCGTGACCTTTGAGTGATTTTACAATCTGTCCCTTTTTAAGCTCCATAGCTTTCACCTTACGGTCTTGTCAGAATGACGGGACCGTCCTTAGTAATTGCAACGGTGTGCTCAAAATGTGCCGACAGTTTGCTGTCCTGAGTTTTCACAGTCCAGCCGTCGGGAAGGACTTTGATTTTTGCAGTGCCTTGGTTTATCATCGGCTCAATAGCGATTGTCATGCCCGGTAACAGGCGAACGCCTCGGCCGGCTGTGCCGTAGTTCGGCACACTGGGGTCTTCGTGTAATTCCTTGCCTATTCCGTGTCCCGTGTATTCACGCACTACAGAATAGCCTCTGCTTTCGCAGTAGGTCTGTACAGCAGATGCAATATCACCGAGTTTGCCGCCGGGAACAGCCATTTTGATTGCCTCATAAAGACTTTCTCTGGTTGTGTCCATCAGCCGCTTTGCCTCTTCGGATATTTCACCGCAGGCAAAAGTAGCAGCATTGTCGCCGTTGTATCCGCCGATTTTTGCACCTAAGTCAATTGAAACAATGTCGCCTGCCTTAAGAATGCGTTTTTTGCTTGGAATTCCGTGAATAACCTCATCATTTATGGAAATGCACGCAGTAGCCGGGAAACCATACAGGTTAAGGAAGTTGGGTTCAGCACCCTGACTCTTAATATAATCGTATGCAATTTTGTCGATCTCCCAGGTTGAAATACCCGGTCTGACCGCTTCTCCGGCCACCTGAAGTGCTCCTGCCGAAATTCTGCAGGCTTCTCTCATGAGAGCCAGCTCACGGCTGGTTTTGAGCACTATCATGCTTATTCCTCCAATGCTTTCAGAACAAGTGCGGAAGTGTCAGCCACTTCTTCCTGTCCTTCAACAATGAAAAGTTTGTTCTTCTTTGCGTAGAAATCCTTAAGGGGTTCGGTCTGCTCATGGTAAACATTGAGTCTTTCCTTAACCGTGTCGGGATGGTCGTCAGCTCTGAGAACAAGCTGTTCACCACAAGAATCGCAAGTGTTCTCTTTAGAAGGCTTCTTGTATTCAATGTGGTATGAGTTGCCGCAAGTGGGGCAAACTCTTCTTCCTGACATTCTCGTAACGATTTTTTCGTCGGGCACTTCAATGTCGATTACCTTATCGATTTCAATACCCATTTCGTCAAGAGCTTCTGCCTGAGGAATTGTTCTGGGGAAGCCGTCAAGGATGAAACCGTTTTTACAGTCATCCTCATTAAGGCGTTCCTTTATAATGCCGATAACTACGTCATCGGGAACGAGCTGTCCGTTGTTGATAAATTCCTTTGCCTTAAGGCCCATTTCTGTTTCAGCCTTGAGAGCTGCACGGATGATGTTGCCTGTGGAAATTGCAGGGATTGAAAGACGGTCGCAGATGAACTCTGCCTGTGTGCCTTTGCCTGCACCGGGAGCACCTAAAAGAATTAACTTCATGGCTTTAGTCTCCTTTTCAAAATTATCAATCAAGGAAGCCCTTGTAGTGTCTCATCATCATCTGGCTCTCAAGCTGCTTAACTGTTTCAAGTGCAACACCTACAACGATGATAAGTGATGTACCGCCCAGTGAAAGCATAAGGGGTGAGCCGATGAGGTTTGTGAAGAGAGTAATGATGTTGGGGAAGAGAGCAACAACTGAAAGGAGAAGAGCACCGAGAAGAGTGATTCTTCCGAGAATCTTCTTGATGTAATCAGCTGTGGGCTTGCCCGGACGAAGACCGGGAACCATACCGCTGTTCTTTCTGATGTTGTTTGCCATTTCTACGGGGTTGTACTGAATGCTTGCATAGAAGTAAGCAAAGAAGAGAATCAGTACAAAGTACATTACTGAATAGAACCAGTGTGTTGTTGTGAACACGCCGAAGAAACCTGCAAACTTTTCTGCCTTTTCTTCGCTGAGGAACATCTGAACCGTGGGAGGTACAGAGAGGATTGATGAAGCGAAGATAACAGGAAGAACGCCTGACATATTAACCTTGATAGGAATATGTGTGCTCTGTCCGCCATACATTTTACGTCCTACAACTCTCTTTGCATACTGAACGGGAATTCTTCTTTCTGCGTTGTCCATCCATACGATGAAAGCAATCATTGCAAGAAGCATAATTGCTACGATGGGAACAAGTGCATAGTAAGCACCGCCCTGCATAAGGTGAGCGTAGAGTGTGTAAACGATTGTGGGAATTCTTGAAACAATACCTGCGAAGAGGATGATTGAAATACCGTTACCGATACCCTTTTCGTTAACCTGTTCGCCAAGCCACATTACAAACGCTGAACCTGCTGTGAGACAAAGAATAACTGCGAGAGCCTGAAGCACTGCTGCAAAGCCTGTGAACTGGTCTCCGTTTGCATCTGTTACGATGTAATTCTGAGCTCTGAGGTAGATGAAGTATGCTGTTGACTGTAAAAGTGCAAGAGCAATTGTTGTGTAACGTGTGATTGTTGCAATCTTCTTTCTGCCTTCTTCGCCTTCCTTTGAGAGTTTCTCAAGGTAGGGAATTGCAACAGTAAGAAGCTGAATGATAATTGAACTGTTGATGTAAGGTGTGATTGACAGTGCAAAAATTGTACCGTATGTGAATGCATCACCTGTCATCATAGCGAGGTAGTTCATAAATGTTTCACCGTTGGGGTCAACGATACCGTCACCGGTGATATTTGTGAAAGGTACCGGAATAGCAGCACCGATTCTGAAAATCAATACTATAAGTGCAGTGAAGAGCATCTTCTTACGAAGATCTGCAACCTTCCAAGCATTTATAAAAGTACTAATCATATCAGATCACCTCGGTCTTTCCGCCTGCTGCTTCAATCTTCTGCTTTGCAGATTCGCTGAAAGCGTTAGCCTGAACTGTGAGAGCCTTGCTCATCTCTCCGTGACCGAGTACTTTTACACCGTCAAGAACCTTTTTAACAAGACCCTTTTCGATGAGTGAATCAATAGTTACTGTTTCGCCAGCTTCGTAAGCCTTATCAAGAGCTGCAACATTTACGATTGCCATTTCTGTACCGAAAATGTTGTTGAAGCCTCTCTTGGGAAGTCTTCTCTGAAGAGGCATCTGACCGCCTTCAAAACCGGGGCGCATGCCTCTGCCGGCACGTGCCTTCTGGCCCTTATGACCCTTACCGGCTGTTTTACCCTGACCTGATGCAGGACCACGACCGATACGCTTACGAGCCTTTGTTGAGCCTGCGGCGGGTGAAAGTTCGTGCAATTTCATATTCGCACCTCCTCTATTATGCTTCAGTGGTCTCGATAAGGTGAGAAATCTTCTTTACCTTACCCTGAGTCTGAGGATTGTTCGGCTGAACTGATACATCCCCGATTTTCTTAAGACCAAGTGAGTTGGCGGTAGCAATCTGAGCCTTGTTTGAACCGATAAGGCTTTTTACGAGCTTTACCTTAATATCTGCCATAATTGTACGCCCTCCTTAACCTAAGATTTCTTTTGCGCTCTTTCCGCGAACTTCTGCAACTTCTTCAACGTTGCGAAGCTTTGAAAGACCGTCGATTGTTGCTCTTACTACGTTACAAGGATTGTTTGAACGAAGAGCCTTTGTACGGATATCCTTAATGCCTACTGTTTCAACAACAGCACGAACCGGACCGCCGGCGATAACACCGGTACCGGGAGCAGCGGGCTTAAGGAGAACTACGCCTGCGCCGAACTTACCGATAATTTCGTGGGGAATTGTTGTTCCCTTAAGTGAAACCTTCATAAGATTCTTCTTAGCGTCTTCAATACCCTTACGGATAGCGTCGGGAACTTCGCCTGACTTACCAAGACCGAATCCGATGATGCCGTTACCGTCACCAACAACTACAAGAGCTGAGAACTTGAAAATTCTACCACCCTTTACAGTCTTTGATACACGGTTGATTGCTACAACACGTTCGGTAAGTTCATAAGCTGATGCGTCAATTTTTAACATAATTAATTTCCTCCTTGCTTAGAACTTCAGGCCGCCGGCACGAGCGCCTTCTGCAAGCTCCTGTACACGACCGTGATAGATGTAACCGCTTCTGTCGAATACGCATTCTTCAATGCCCTTTTCGATAGCGCGTTTTGCTAATGTTTCGCCCACCTTGTGAGCTGCTTCTTTGTTACCGCCGTACTCAGTGAAATCTTTCTCAACTGATGATGCTGACGCAAGGGTAACACCGTTTACGTCGTCGATTAACTGAGCGTAGATGTGGCTGAGTGAACGGTAAACATTCAGACGAGGACAAGCTGCAGTACCGCTGATTTTAGCACGTACTCTCTTTTGTCTCTTCTTTCTTGCTTTATTGCTATCTTGCTTAGAAACCATTTAAATGTCACTCCTTTACCAATCTTATTTACCCTTACCGGCTTTACCTTCTTTGCGGCGAATGTATTCGTCAACATACTTGATACCCTTGCCCTTGTAAGGTTCGGGAAGTCTCTTTTCACGAACTTCTGCTGCAAACTGGCCAACCTTTTCCTTATCAGCACCGCTTACGATGATTTTGTTGGGAGCGGGAACTTCAACAGTGATACCTTCGGGCTGAGGCATTACAACGTCGTGTGAGTAACCGATCTTCATAACGAGATCCTTACCCTTAATTTCAGCACGATAACCGATACCGTTGATTTCAAGCTCTTTCTTGTAGCCGTTAGCTACGCCTTCAATCATATTTGCGATAAGTGTACGAGTAAGACCATGAAGTGATCTGTTTTCTTTAAGATCGTTAGGACGGGTAACTGTGATTACATTGCCGTCCATAGCGATTGTCATGTTGCTGTGCATAGTCTTGGTAAGTGTGCCCTTGGGGCCCTTAGCTGTAACTGTGCTGCCGTCAACTTTGACTTCAACTCCTGCGGGAATTGTAATGGGAGCTCTACCTATTCTTGACATATCAGCACCTCCTTACCAGATGAATGCAAGAACTTCACCGCCGACATTTGCCTTGCGTGCGTCCTTGTCAGTCATGATACCCTTGGGTGTTGAAAGGATTGCGATACCGAGACCCTTCATTACCTTAGGCATATCTTCACAGTTTGTGTAAATTCTTAAGCCGGGCTTTGATACTCTTCTGAGACCGGTGATAACCTGAGTCTTACCGGGGCCGTACTTAAGCTGTACTTCCATGATACCCTGCTTACCGTCTTCTTCAACGGTGAAGCCTTTAATGTATCCTTCATCAACAAGAATCTGAGCAATTGCCTTCTTCATGTTGGATGCAGGAATTTTTACTGAGTCGTGTTTTGCTGCGTTTGCGTTACGAATTCTCGTGAGCATATCAGCTATTGCGTCTGTTACTTGCATTATTCCTTTACCTCCTTAAAATTTGCAATTGCTTACCAGCTTGCTTTCTTTACGCCGGGAATCTGTCCTGCGTGAGCCAGCTCTCTGAAGCAGATACGGCATACTCCGTATTTACGGAGATAAGCGTGGGGTCTGCCGCAGATTTTGCATCTGTTGTATGCTCTTGTTGAGTACTTAGCAGCTCTCTGCTGCTTAACTTTCATAGCGGTTTTAGCCATTTTAACTTACCTCCTCAATTATTTCTCGAAGGGAGCGCCCATAAGTGTAAGGAGCTCTCTTGCTTCTTCGTCTGTGTTGGCTGTGGTTACGAAGCAGATGTCCATACCACGAACCTTGTCGATCTTATCATAGTCGATTTCAGGGAAAATAAGCTGTTCCTTGATACCAACTGAGTAGTTACCTCTGCCGTCGAAAGCGTTGGGGTTGATACCTCTGAAGTCACGAACTCTGGGGAGAGCGAGATTGAAGAATCTGTCGATAAATTCATACATCTTTTCGCCTCTGAGTGTAACCTTAGCACCGATTACCATTCCTTCACGGAGTTTGAAGTTAGCTACTGACTTCTTTGCCTTGCAAAGAATGGGCTGCTGACCTGTAATCTGTCTGAGATCTGAAACTACAGCGTCAAGAACCTTTGAGTTAGCGATTGCTTCGCCGCAAGCTACGTTGACAACAATTTTGTCAAGCTTAGGGATTTGCATAACGCTCTTGTAGCCAAACTTCTTCATCATCTGAGGTGCAACCTCATTGACATAGAGTTCTTTAAGTCTTGCCATTGTCATGTTCCTCCCTTATTATTCAAACTTAGCGCCGCAGTCACTCTTCTTGCAAACGCGCATTTTCTTGCCGTTTTCAATTACGTGACCAACTCTTGTGGGTCTGCCGCACTTGGGGCAAACAAGCTGAACCTTACAAGCGTAAAGAGCTGCTTCTGCCTCGATGATGCCGCCTGCTTCACCCATCTTACGGGGCTTAACGTGCTTTTTAACAACGTTAACCTTTTCAACGATAACCTTGCCTTCTGCAGGGCTAACTGCCATTACTTTACCTCTGGCACCACGATCTTTACCGTTGATAACTACGACCTGGTCGCCTGTTTTAACATGAACTTTACTCATCGTGACACCTCCTTAAAGTACTTCGGGAGCGAGTGAGAGAATCTTCATATAATCCTTATCACGAAGCTCTCTTGCTACCGGTCCAAAGATACGAGTACCCTTGGGGTTTTTATCTTCTTTAATGATTACGGCTGCATTTTCGTCAAAACGAATGTATGTTCCGTCATCACGGCGAACGCCTGTTGCAGTACGTACAACTACTGCCTTAACAACGTCGCCCTTCTTAACAACTCCGCCAGGTGCTGCTTTCTTAACTGAAGCAACAATGACGTCGCCGATGTTAGCATATCTTCTACCTGTGCCGCCGAGAACACGAATGCACATGATTTCTTTTGCACCTGTGTTGTCAGCAACCTTGAGATAAGTCTGCTGCTGGATCATTGTGTTTGGCCTCCTTTAGCTGCACCAATTATTTGGCTTTTTCGATAATTTCTACAACGCGCCATCTCTTATCCTTTGAAAGAGGGCGAGTTTCCATAACGAGAACACGGTCACCGATGCCACACTCGTTGTTTTCGTCGTGTGCCTTAACCTTTACTGTACGGTTAACGATCTTCTTATAAAGAGGATGTCTTACCTTGTCCTTGATTGTAACGACTACAGTCTTGTCCATCTTATCGCTGGATACGATGCCTACCTGAGTCTTTCTGAGATTTCTTTCGCTCATTGTTCAGTCCTCCTTCTTAAGAATTTGAGCCGTGAAGCTCGATATCACGCTGAACTGTCTTGATTCTTGCGATATCCTTCTTAACAGCACTGATTCTCATGGGGTTGTCAAGCTGATTAACAGCCTGCTGGAAGCGAAGATTGAAAAGCTCTTTCTTAAGTTCAGCGAGCTTTGCATCCATCTCTGCGGCGGACAGTTTTCTGATTTCATTTGCTTTCATTACTGTACACCTTCCTTTTCCTGTTCTGCTTTAGTTACGAACTTGCACTTGATGGGAAGCTTGTTAGCTGCAAGACGCATAGCCTCACGAGCAACTTCTTCATCAACGCCCTTAATTTCGAACATAACTCTGCCCGGCTTAACAACAGCTACCCAATATTCGGGTGAACCTTTACCTGAACCCATTCGGGTTTCAGCAGGCTTCTGTGTGATAGGCTTGTCGGGGAAAATCTTAATCCATACCTGACCGCCACGCTTGATGTAACGGGTCATAGCGATACGGGCTGCTTCAATCTGTCTTGAAGTGATCCATGAAGGTTCGAGAGCTACAAGACCGAAATCACCGTAAGTTACTTTGTTGCCCTTATGAGCTGCGCCCTTAAGACGGCCACGCTGAACCTTACGTCTTTTAACACGCTTAGGTAATAACATTATTTAGCTCCTCCTTCTCTGTTTTCCTTGCGGGGTCTGCGACGAGCGGGTCTTTCACGCTTCTCGTTGTTGTTTGAAACCTGAAGAACTTCGCCTGTGTAGATCCATACCTTTACGCCGATACGGCCGTAAGTTGTTTTTGCTTCTGCGAAACCGTAGTCAATGTCAGCACGGATTGTCTGAAGAGGAATTGTACCCTCTTTGTATGTTTCGCTTCTTGCGATTTCAGCGCCGCCTACACGACCTGAAACCTGACACTTGATACCCTTAGCACCGAGCTTCATTGCACGGCCGATAGCCTGCTTGAGAGCACGACGGAAAGAAATTCTTCTTTCGAGCTGTGATGCAATGCTTTCAGCAACGAGCTGTGCGTTTACATCGGGGTTCTTGATTTCGATAATGTTGAGAGAAACTTCCTTGCCGATCTTCTTTTCAAGAGTAGCCTTGAGCTTCTCGATTTCTGCGCCGCCACGGCCGATAACCATACCGGGCTTTGCAACGTGAATGTTGATACGAACACGCTTAGCTGTTCTTTCAATCTCTACCTTGGGAACTCCGGCGGGAGCAAGAGTTTCGAGGAGATATTCACGAAGTTCGTAGTCTTCTACAAGGGTGTCACCGAAGTCTGCCTTCTTAGCATACCAACGGGATTCCCAGTCTTTGATTACACCGATTCTGAGACCGGTGGGATTAATTTTCTGGCCCATGATTTAACCTCCTCCTTACTTATTCCATTTCCTTGAGTACAAGGGTAATGTGAGATGTCTTTTTGTTGATGCGGAATGCTCTGCCCTGTGCTCTGGGTCTGATTCTCTTAAGAGTGGGGCCCTGACCAACGTAGCATTCTGCTACATAGAGCTTTGACATATCCATATCTTTGTTTTCTGCATTAGCCATAGCTGACTTTAAAAGCTTACCTACAACCTCACACGCAGCCTTAGGCGTGTATTTGAGAATTGCTGCTGCTTTTTCTGCAGGCTGATTTCTGATAAGGTCAAGAACGATCTTTACCTTACGGGGCGCAATGCGCACAAAAGTAACTTTTGCTGTTGCTTCCACTTTAATACACTCCTTTCGACTTATTTACCGTTGTTTGAGGTTTTTGATCCGGCGTGACCTCTGAAGGTACGTGTCGGAGCAAATTCGCCGAGCTTGTGACCGATCATATCTTCTGTTACATATACGGGAACGTGCTTACGTCCGTCATGTACTGCGAATGTGTGGCCAACGAATTCGGGGAAGATTGTGGAGCTGCGGCTCCATGTCTTAAGAACGATTTTCTCGCCCTTTTCATTCATCTTAACAACTCTATCGTAGAGCTTGGCGTCTACATAGAATCCTTTTTTAGTGCTTCTGCTCATTATTCTTAGCTCCTTTCATCGACCTTATTTGTCGTTACGACGCTTAACAATAAGCTTGTCTGAACGATTCTTCTTAGCACGAGTCTTGTAGCCGAGAGCAGGCTTGCCCCAAGGTGTAACAGGGCCGGGACGACCGATGGGTGATTTACCTTCACCACCACCGTGAGGATGGTCGCAGGGGTTCATTACTGAACCGCGGACTGTAGGTCTGATACCCATATGACGGGTACGGCCAGCCTTACCGATCTTCACGTTTTCGTGGTCTTCGTTGCCTACAACGCCTACTGTTGCCATACAACCTTCGGGAACCTTACGAAGTTCGCCTGAGGGAAGTCTGAGAAGAGCGTAACCGCCTTCCTTAGCCATAAGCTGAGCTGAGTTACCTGCTGCTCTTGCAAGCTGACCGCCTCTGCCGGGATAGAGTTCTACGTTGTGTACAACTGTACCGGTGGGGATGTTTACAAGAGGAAGAGCATTACCAACCTTGATATCAGCTGAAGGACCTGCTTCAACGATATCGCCAACCTTAAGGCCCTGGGGAGCGATGATGTATCTCTTCTCGCCGTCTTCGTACTGAAGAAGAGCGATGTGAGCTGATCTGTTGGGATCGTACTCAAGTGTGGCAACTGTTGCCTTTACATCGAACTTATCTCTCTTGAAGTCGATAATACGATACTTTCTTCTGTTTCCGCCGCCTCTGTGACGAACGGTGATACGACCGTAGCTGTTACGACCGCTTTTCTTGTTGAGAGGAGCAAGAAGGCTTCTCTCGGGACCGCACTTTGAAAGAGCGGAATAGTCTGTAACTGACATATTACGTGTGCCGTTTGTTACAGGCTTTAAAACACGAATTGACATTTTGTTCACACTCCTAACTGGTTTAGCGGAGGACTGTCAGAACCTCCATACATTGCCATCGGATTTGAATGGTTTTAGTTTGATTTTTTACTATATATAATAGTATAGGCTTTTTAACCGTTTTCCGCCTTTGCGGTTAAGGATTAAAGAAGTCCGTCGAAGAAGTCGATTGTGTCGCTGTCTTCTGTAAGAGTTACGATAGCCTTTTTCCAAGAAGCTGTGTAACCTTCAAAGCGGCCGTATCTTCTGAGGTGACCCTTGCAGTTCATGGTGTTAACCTTCTGAACCTTTACGCCGAATACCTCTTCAACTGCCTTGGCAATTTCTGCCTTGTTAGCGTCCTTAGCAACCTTGAAGGTGTACTTCTTGAACGCTGTACCCATCATTGATTCTTCTGTGATAATGGGCTTGAGGATGATGTCATGTGATAACTTTGCCATTATGCATATACCTCCTCGATTTTAGCAACTGCGTCCTTGAGAACAACGATGCTGTTGCAGTTAAGGATATCATATACGTTGAGAGTGCTTACGAGTGTTGTCTTAACACCTGCAATGTTTCTTGCACTTCTGTAGATGATGTCATTCTTTTCGGGAAGAACGATAAGTGTCTTCTTACCTGTTTCGAGGTTTGAAAGAACCTTAACGATTTCCTTTGTCTTGATTGCGTCAAGTGCGAGTGAATCGAGAACGATCATCTCGTTTGCAGCAACCTTTGAAGAGAGAGCAGACTTCATAGCAAGTCTTCTGACCTTCTTATTGATTGAGAAGCCGTATGAACGGGGCTTCGGACCGTGAGCGATACCGCCGTGGTACCACTGAGGAGCTCTTGTTGAGCCCTGTCTTGCGCGGCCTGTACCCTTCTGTCTCCAAGGCTTCTTGCCGCCGCCGCTTACTTCTGAGCGTGTCAGGGTTGACTGTGTGCCCTGACGCTGATTTGCAAGATAGTTTACAACTACAAGATGCATAGCTGATGTATTGGGTTCGATACCGAAGATACCGTCAGCAAGATCGAGGTCTGAAACTTTCTTTCCGTTTACGTCGAATACTGATACGTTAGGCATTTTGTCGGGCTCCTTTCTTAAGCTTTCTTAACGCTGTTTACTACCATTACGATGCCCTTCTTGGGACCGGGGATTGCGCCCTTGATAGCGATGAGGTTGTTTTCTGCGTCAACCTTAACAACGTCCAAATTCTGAATTGTAACTCTTTCTGAGCCGAGGTGACCTGCAAGTTTCTTTCCCTTGTAAACTCTTGAGGGATCGGAGCAAGCACCGAGTGAACCGGCATGTCTTGCAACAGGACCTGTACCGTGAGTTTCCTTAAGTCTTGAGAAGTTCCATCTCTTGATAGCACCTGCTGTGCCCTTACCCTTGCTTGTGCCGACTACGTCTACCTTTTCGCCTGCTGCAAAGATGTCTGCCTTAAGGATGTCGCCTACATTGATAGCGCTGTCATCTTCGAGTCTGAATTCTTTAAGAACCTTCTTCGGAGCAACGTTTGCCTTGTCAAAGTGACCTTTCATAGGCTTGTTTGTTCTTGTAACCTTTTTGTCGTCGAAGCCAAGCTGAACAGCGTTGTAGCCGTCGTTTTCAACTGTCTTCTTCTGTGTTACTGTGCAAGGACCGAGTTCTACGACTGTTACGGGAATTACATTACCCTTTTCGTCGAAGATCTGAGTCATGCCGACTTTTCTGCCGATAAGACCTTTTTTCATTTGTTTTTACCTCCTAATGGTTATTGGTTGCCCCTGCGGCAACTTGACCTGGTGTTCCGTCTGTTTGAATCGGGTATAGAAATCATTTTTTATCTCTTGATTTCGATTTCAACGCTTGCCGGAATTTCGAGATTTGTCAGAGCCTCTACGGTCTTGGGTGTAGGTCTGATAATGTCGATGAGTCTCTTGTGAGTTCTCTGTTCAAACTGTTCACGGCTGTCCTTATACTTATGAACAGCACGAAGGATTGTAACAACTTCCTTTTCTGTGGGGAGAGGAATGGGACCTGAAACAGTAGCGTTTGTGCGCTTAGCTGCCTCAACGATCATTTCCGCTGCCTTGTCAACAAGGTTGTGGTCGTAACCCTTAAGTCTGATACGGATCTTTTCCTTTACTGCCATTTTGTTTGCCTCCTAATAAGAATTAGTAGGGCGGTGCTTTTTTTCGAATACCTTTCCGGGTGTTTGCGAACGGTTTCTTAAAAAAACCGGAAACGCAATATTTCCGGTCACAGCTTTCAAAAAAGCACAGTTCACCCCTCAAGCTGTTTAAGTCCTTGACGGCTTCGGAGCATAGCACTCCCGAAGAGCCGACTGACACTTAACGCAAGAAACAGCCGAGAAAAGTGATATAGATCGCCCGGTTTTAAATCGGACATACTCCGCGGAAATTTCCTGCCTCGAAGGACAGCCACCTCCCGCATCATCGCATATCGTTTTGGTTGTGTGAGGACAGAGTTATACCCAAACCCATTTCACACGCTCGACTATGATACCACACTCTTTTGTAAAAGTCAACAATTTTTTGCAAAAAAACTTGTACAAAACAGAGATTTTTATTTTGTTCATAAACGAGCTCTAAATGTAGTGTTTATAAGGGTTTTGGGCACGAAATATTGATTTTTCAGTGTTGCAGAAATATGCACAAAAAAGGGTGCAAACACGAGGCAAGGTGGTAAATCTTTCGAAAAGTGTGGAGAGTGGAGTGTGAAGAGTGGAGTTAAGGGTCGCTTCGCTCCGATTGTAACTGACGAAACGGGTAGATTGTCATTCTGAACGCAGTGAAAAATCTTTAAGATTCCTCGCTTCTCTCGGAATGACAAAGTAAAAGAAGCCACCAAAGTGACTTCTTTTGAGGTGTGATATATAAGAATTAATAGTGTGATATGCCACATTTACAAATTTTGTTTGTTCTGAATATTTTCCAGAATAAGCTTATAATTTTATAAATAAAGCCCACAAATCCACCTTTGTGACACATACAATCACAAGAATCTGATGTTGTATCATTACCTGAACCCATATCGCGACCGCACATATCACATTTATAATCTTTGTTATTATCCGCACAGGAGATTTTATTTGTAAGCTGCTGTTCTACTGTTATTGTTCCGCAAACTGAACATTCCTTACCTTCGGTTAAACCTGTCTTTTCACAGGTTGCTGCAACTGAAGGAATTGTTGTACTGCTGTTGTGAGGTATTACTGAGATTGTTGAGCCTGTTTTTGTTTTTGTTCCACAAGTCTTGCAGTATGTATCACCAGTATAACCTTCGGCTGTACATGTTGCTGATTTTGCATTTCTTATCTCCGTTGTGCTGTGATTGCAAAGCCAATGGGCATAAAAAGTTTTATTACCTGCAGTTACAGTAGTACCGCTTGTTATTTTGCTGCCACCTGATGCAGCTGTATACCAACCATCAAATGTATACCCACTTCTTGTTGCCGTAGGCATTGAAGAACCATATGTACTTCCTACCGTGTAGGTTTTGCTTGCTGCAGAAGGCGTTCCCCCATTCCCATTGAAAGTTACAGTAACAGTTGAACTAGCCACTGACTCGTAATTTAAAAATGTTTTATCTCCGGCTCCTGCAACAAATGAATATGTACTTGAAGTATGTGTCGTACCATCCTTTGTAACAGCAACTTTAATATAATATGTTTGACCTTTTGTAAGATTACCGAATTTTTTGCCTAAATCATAAAAACATACATTTGTTGTAACATTAGAATCACTTGATGTTTTTGTCAAAGAGGATGCCGATATTCCAAAACTGATCTGACATTTTGTTATAGTAAAATCCTTCCAAGGGAAATAAACTGAAAACTTTGGATTTACCGAACTTGAACCATTATTAGTTAATACTATTTTAAATCCGGGAAAAATATAGTTAAAAGGGTTGTAACTTGTACCGCCGGACGCCTTACTGTTTATCGCAAAATGAAGGTGTGCACCTGTAGAACAACCAGAACTGCCAACTTCACCTAATTTTGTACTGGGAGTAACTTTGTCACCTTTTTTTACACTAACTGTATTTAAATGAGCGTAATAACAGAATTTTCCGTCATCATTTTTGACAACAACTCCGTTACCAAATCCATTATTACAATAATATCCTGCCTTATAACCAGAACCACTCATATAAATTTTACTTTGCGTACAGCCTTTTGCCTCGCAGTCCTGACCACTTGAACCGGCACCATTATAATTTTTGCATCCTGAATATACGATTTCAACTGTACCACTTTTTGAAGCATATACTGCTGTTCCTTTAGCAATAGCCAAATCTATACCTTTATGACTACTAGTAAAACCGCGTCCCGTTTCAGCGATTTTTCTCAAAGGATAATTGTACGATGAAGCCGTATTTTCATACGCTGCGTTTGCTTTTGTTTTGATTATTCCGTCAGACATAAAGCCAAGCAACATAACCACAACAAGCAGTGTACATAAGATTTTTGAAAGTGTTCTTTTCATTTTTTTGACCTCCTGAATAAAAATGTGTGTAAATGAGATTTTCTTAAAAGCTTTTTCTCATTGCTATTTTTTCAGACAAAAATTATTACTTTTCTGTCTTCGAATGTATCATAATACCTTATGCAACATTTTACAATAGCATTTGTAACCAACGGTCAAAATCACGGGTGAACGGTATTTTATATACTCTATTTGTTCGTTTAAGACATGTTTTGAACTACCAAATTGCCCACCACAAAAACTCTGCCCTAACTATGAACTGCCCCAAATTGTACAGACAGCACAAATTGGGGCAGTTCACTTTATTCTACCATAGGAGGGTTCTTTTTTCTATTATCCATTTTTAACGGACTTGTTCAGCATTTTTTTGCCCGCAAAAAACGAAAAACGACTGCCGAAGCAGCCGTTTTTCGTTTGAAGAGAGAATTAGAACATAATATAGAGAAACGCGATTTTATCAGTTGTATCACTCGATACATTTATAATATAATCAACCGAACTTGTTTTGTCAAGGGTTTCGTTTAATTTTTCATAAATTTTCTTAATCTTTCTTAATTTTTCCGGATTATGTCATTCTCCCCTTTGCTTTTCAGCTTAAACTGTGGTATTATTGTGTGGGTGATGAATATGAAAAACATAATTCTTATTGGTATGCCCGGTGCAGGAAAAAGCACTATCGGCGTTATTCTCGCTAAAGCTCTGCTCTACGCCTTTACCGATACCGACCTTGTAATCCAGAGCAGATACAATATGAGCCTTTGTGAAATTATCCGAAAAGAAAGCACCGGCGCCTTCCTTAAAATCGAAAACGATGTAATTGCAGGTTGCACCTTTTCTAACTGTGTGGTTGCAACGGGTGGCAGTGCCGTATACGGTGAAGAGGCTATGGAAAAGCTTCGCGAAAACGGCACAGTGGTTTATCTCAAACTTCCCGTAAGTGAACTGCAGAAGCGTCTTTCCAATATACATACCCGCGGTGTGGCTATGGAGAAAGGTGAAACAATAGCCGACCTTTACGAAAAGCGCAGAAGGCTTTATGAAAAATACGCAGACATAACCGTTGACTGCTACGGTCTTACAGCTGAGGAGTGCGTTGAGAAAATAATCAATCTGATAAACAACTAAGGGACTGCTTAGCAGTCCCTTAGTTGTTTCATTTAAGTAAATCTTTATACATCTTAATGTATTCGTTAGCACTCTTGCCCCAGCTGAAGTCGCATTCAATGGCTCTCTTAACAAGTGCATCCCAATGCTTCTTATCGCCGTAAGCTCCAAGTCCGCGTCTGATTGCGTCAAGCATATCGTGTGCATTGTATGTCTTGAAGGTAAAGCCGTTGCCTTCGCCGTCGCCACTGTCTGTGATTGAGTCACGAAGGCCGCCTGTTTCGCGAACAATGGGTACTGTGCCGTAACGAAGAGCAATCATCTGTGAAAGACCGCAGGGCTCACTCTTTGAAGGCATAAGGAAGAGGTCAGCACCGGCATAAATCTTTCTTGAAAGTGAGGGCACGAAGCCGATTCTTACGCCAATCTTGTCGGGGTACTTGTCAGCCATTTCCTTGAAGAAGTTTTCGTACTGCCAGTCACCTGAACCGAGAACAACAAACTGAACATCCGTTGTGTAAAGAAGCTCGTCAAGAATACCCTTGATAAGGTCAAGACCCTTATGAGAAACAAGACGTGTTACAAGACCGATAACGGGAACATCTTCTCTCTGAGGAAGTCCCATTGTTTCCTGAAGAGCCTTTTTGTTTGCTGCCTTACCCTTCTTCACATCTTTAACTGTGAAGTTCTTTTCAATGCAGGCATCTGTTTCGGGGTTGTAGTTGTCAACGTCAATACCGTTGAGAATACCCTGAAGCTTCCACTGTCTCTGCTTGAGAATAGTGTCAAGACCGTGGCTGTACCAGGGGTCGAGAATTTCGTTTGCATAAGAAGGTGAAACTGTTGTTACCTTATTAGCACACTCAACTGCACCCTTCATAAAGTTTACATCACCGTCGTATTCAACAATCTGTGTGTCCTCAGGATTGATACCGATAACATCGCTGATAAGCTCCTTACCGTAAGTACCCTGATACTGAATATTATGAATTGTGAATACAGTCTTGATGCCCTGATACCAGGGGTCCTTGCTGTAGAATGTTGTATAGAAAACGGGTGTGAGAGCTGTCTGCCAGTCGTTACAGTGAATGATGTCAGGCTTGAAATCAACTACGGGAAGAATTTCAAGAATTGCTCTTGAGAAGAAGGTGAATCTTTCTGCGTCGTCGTAGTGACCGTAGATTGTATCTCTCTTGAAGTAGTACTGATTGTCGATGAAGTAGTAAATTACGCCCTCATGCTTTGCCTGGAAAATTCCGCAGTACTGTCTTCTCCATGCAACAGGAACTGAGATATTTGTGATAAAGGTCATCTTATCTTTGAGTTCCTGCTTGATGTTGTCATAAAGAGGCATAACCACACGGCAGCCGATAAGTCTTTTTCTGAGCGCCTGAGGCAGTGAACCGGCAACGTCGCCAAGTCCGCCACTGGCCATAAAGGGAAGCGCTTCGCTTGATGCATATAATACTTTCATAGTTCGATTAAGTTCCTTTCTTTAAGGGTTCCGTTTTTAAACTGTAATACCCTTTCCGATATACAGAGGATAGGTTTCAGCACCGCTGAGTTCACGTGCAGGCTTAACAACAACGTCTTTGTCAAGAATTGCACAGTTAATCTTTGCATTGGCACTGATATAGCTGTCCTGCATAATGATTGAGTTCTTTACAACTGCACCTTCAGCAACATAAACGCCTCTTGCAAGAACACAGTTTTCAACTGTACCCTTGATGATACAGCCGTCAGCAATAAGTGAATCACTTGTATCCGAGCATACGCCGTAAATTGCAGGCATATCGTCGCGAACCTTTGTATAAACAGGTCTGTCAGACTTGAAGAGCTCTTTGAATTCGCCTGAAAGAAGCTGCATATTGATATCATAGTAGCTCTGAAGAGAATCGATTGTCTTTGCGTATTCGTCAATCTTGTAGCCTCTGATAAAGAGATCCTGTGCGTTCTTTGCAATTATATCTCTTTCAAAGCTTTCAGCGCCTGTGCTGATTGCACCGTTGATAAGTCTTTCAAGAAGAACACGGCTCATAATGATGATATTGAGTGAGTAGTCGCAGGCTTCCTCAGTTTTTGCATCAACTGCTACATTTGTAATTCTGTCGCCGTCAAAGCCGAAGCTCATTGTGCCGAGAAGCTTGGGAGCGATGCCTCTTTTATAAGCGATTGAAATATCAGCACCTGAAGAAACGTGGCTGTCAATAAAATCTGTATAGTCAAGGTTGCAAACAACATTACAGTCAGCAAAAAGAACATAATCCTTGCCTGACTTTGAAATGTAGTTCATCATACCCTTAAGAGCTTCAATTCTTCCCTTATAAACACCGCCGTCACCTGTAAGGCTGAAGGGAGGAAGAAGAGTCATACCGTCTCTTTTTCTTGAAAGGTCCCAGGGCTTACCTGAGCCAAGGTGGTCCATAAGTGACTGATAGTTAGCCTTTGTGCTTACGCCAACCTTACCAATTGAGCTGTTTACCATACCTGAAAGAACAAAGTCAATAAGTCTGTATCTTCCTGCGAAGGGTACAGAACCCATGGTACGTACACTTGTAAGCTCGCTTACGCAATCATCGTAAACGTTTGAATAAACAATTCCCAATACATCTGAAGCGTACATCTTATTTACCCTCCTTTATATCTGTATCAATCATTTCTTTTGCTTTTACTGTTGCTTTCTTGCCGATTGTAACCTTTTCGCCGATTACTGTTACACCCCAATTATCAAGGTTGTCGCAGTTTTCGGGGCTTTCGCCTACGTGAGCACCTTCGTCAATAACTGCGTTTTCAGCAACAATTGAGTATTCAACAACTGCGCCTGACTTGATTGTTGTGCCGGGCATAATAATTGAATATCTTACCTTTGCGCCTTCCTCTACAGTTACGTTTGAGAAGAGAATTGAGTAGTCAACGTCGCCGTCGATTACGCAGCCTTCACCAATCATTGAGTTTTCAACTGCAGCCTTCTTTGAAATGAAGTGAGGAGGTGCAACGGGATTTCTTGAATAAATCTTCCAGCTGTCGTCTGAAAGGTCAAGGTCTACCTTGGGATTGAGAAGGTCAAGGTTTGCTTCCCAGAGGCTGTCGATTGTACCAACATCCTTCCAGTAGCCGTCAAACTTATAAGCGAACATCTTTTCGCCGTTTTCGTGCATTGCAGGAATTACGTCGTGACCGAAGTCGTTACCTGAATTGGGGTTAGCTTCGTCGTCAATAAGATACTGACGGAGCTTGCTCCATGTGAAGATATAAACACCCATTGAAGCCTTGTTGCTCTTGGGATTCTTGGGCTTTTCTTCAAACTCTGAAATTGAGCCGTCATCGTTTACGAACATAAGACCAAAACGTGATGCTTCCTCCCAGGGTACTTCAAGCATAGCAATTGTGCAGGCTGCGCCCTTTTCCTTGTGGTATCTGAGCATCTTGTTGTAGTCCATCTTGTAGATGTGGTCACCTGAAAGAACTGCAACATATTCGGGGTTGTATCTGTCAATAAAGTTGATATTCTGATAGATAGCGTTTGCTGTGCCCTTATACCATTCTGTACCCTTAATCTGCTGATAGGGTGAAAGCACGTGAACACCGCCGTAGCTTCTGTCAAGGTCCCAGGGCTGACCGTTTCCGATATAATCGTTCAGCTCAAGGGGCTGATACTGTGTAAGTACACCTACTGTTTCAATACCTGAATTGATGCAGTTTGAAAGAGGGAAGTCGATAATACGGTACTTACCACCGTAGGGCACTGCAGGTTTTGCAATGTTTTTTGTGAGTATGCCGAGTCTGCTGCCCTGACCACCGGCAAGGAGCATTGCGAGGCACTCTGTTTTCTTAACCATAAAAAATTCCTCCGTTTCTATTTTTGTTAATTATTTTTTCTTTGTGGTTTTTGCAGCAGCTTTTTTGCTTTCGGTTTTTGCCGCTGCCTTTGCTGCAGGTTTCTTTGCTTCAGCCTTAACTTCGGTCTTTACTTCAGCTTCTGCTTTTACTTCTGCTTTCACCTGTGTCTTTGCTGCAGCTTTCTTTGCTGCTCTTTTTGCCTTGGGCTTAAGCTTAAGGTAAATGCAGGAGAATCCGGGAATGTCAACGCTTATGCTGTTTTCAAATCCGTGCATAGGAATCTTCTTTGAGGTACTCTTTGTCTTTGTGCCTTTTCCTTCGCCTCCGAAGTCAAGGTCGTCTGTGTTGAGAATTACCTCATAGCTTCCCTCAGCAGGTACACCGAAGCAGTACTTTTCACGCATAACCGGTGTGAAGTTGCAGATTGCAACAACAGTTTCGCCTTTCTTATCTTTTCTTGCAAAGGCAATTACACTGTTATTGTTGTCGTCGCTTACAAGCCACTGGAAACCTTCCCAGCTGTAATCAATCTCCCAGAATGCAGGAGTTTTTGCATAGATGTGATTGAGCTTCTTAACATAATCCTTAAGCTGTCTGTGTTTATCATAGCCGAGAAGAAGCCAGTCAAGACCGCTGTCATACTTCCATTCAATGAACTGACCGAATTCCTGACCCATAAAGGTAAGCTTCTTTCCGGGATGAATCATCATATAAGCAAGGAAAGAGCGTATTCCTTTGAACTTATCATCATACTCACCGGGCATTTTTCCGATAAGTGAGCATTTTCCGTGAACAACCTCATCGTGTGAGATAGGAAGAATAAAGTTCTCTGAAAAAGCATAGAAGAATGAGAAAGTGAGAAGATTATGGTTGAACTTTCTTGAAAGTCCATCCATTGAGAAATATCTCAGTGCGTCATTCATCCAGCCCATATTCCATTTGAAATTGAAGCCGAGACCGCCGATATCGGTAGGCTTTGAAACAAGGGGCCATGCTGTGCTTTCTTCAGCAATCATAAGTACACCCGGGAAGTCTCTGAAAATTCCGCTGTTGAGCTTTCTTAAGAATTCAACTGCTTCAAGGTTTTCGTTTCCGCCGTCCTTATTAGCCATCCACTGTCCGTCTTCTCTGCCGTAGTCAAGATAGAGCATTGAAGCAACAGCATCAACACGAAGACCGTCTATGTGATATTTATCAAGCCAGAAAGCAGCTGAGCTTGTAAGGAAGGATATAACCTCGTTTCTGCCAAAGTCGAAAACTTTTGTACCCCACTGAAGATGCTCGCCCTTCTTGGGATTTTCATATTCATAGCAGGCTTCACCGTCAAACATAGAAAGTCCGTGCTCGTCCTTCGGGAAATGTGCAGGTACCCAGTCAAGAATTACTGAAATACCGTTTTGGTGGCACTTATCTATAAAATACATAAAATCGTGAGGTGTGCCGTATCTTGAGGTTGCGGCAAAATATCCCGTTACCTGATAACCCCATGAGCCGTCAAAGGGATACTCACTCATAGGCATAAGCTCAAGGTGAGTGTATCCCATATCCTTGATATAAGGCACAAGCTCGTCGGCAAGGTCTCTGTAGGAATAGGGATTGCCGTCATCGTGAAGCTTCCATGAGCCTGCGTGAACCTCGTATATGTTCATAGGTGACTCATAAACGTTGACAGACCTTTTGCTTTCCTGCCACTTTCCGTCGCCCCACTTGTAGCCGTTAAGCTCATAATATTTTGAAGCTGTGTCAGGTCTTGTTTCCGTATGGAAAGCATAAGGGTCGCATTTTGCAGTTTTCTTGCCCTTAGGTGAGGTTACAAGAAACTTATAGTTATCGTAAACCTTAACGCCGCTTATGTAGGTTTCCCACATACCTGCGTCATTGATTTTCTGCAGTCTGTCTGCGTTTTCGTCCCAGCCGTTGAAATCACCGATTATGCTGACTCCGGTAGCATGAGGAGCCCACACTCTGACAGAGAAAAGGTCTTTTTCGCCCTCGACTCTGTGGACACCCATATATTCGTATGCTCTCATATTGTTACCCTGATGGTAAAGATAAAGAGCAACGTTATCGCCTTTCTTCTTTGTCATTTCAACTCTCCTTTTTATGTTGGAATAGCCTACTACCCCAATCATTACATTTTTTCATATACCATAATAGCACTAACGAAAATAAATTTCAATAGTTTTTGGCATTTTGTTACAAGGTGATTAAAAACTATTCATACATTTTAGTTATTTTGTTAGAAGAATTTTCGACAATTTAAAACACTTTGTTGTTTTTCTGCACCAAAGCACAAAGCGAATTTAAATATTACCCTCTGTAAGACGTAAAAAATGTCGAAAAGAAGACGCTTCTTAAGAAGGTTAAACCTTATAATAAAGAAACAACCTCACACTGACTTGAAGCCAATGTGAGGTAAACGTTTTTTATATCAGATTATTTGCCGAACATTGCAAGAAGGAAACCTGCAGCAACTGCTGAACCGATTACACCTGCAACGTTGGGACCCATTGCGTGCATAAGAAGGAAGTTTGTGGGGTTGTACTTTCTGCCTTCTGTCTGTGCAACTCTTGCTGCCATAGGAACAGCCGAAACACCTGCTGAACCGATGAGAGGATTAACCTTACCGCCTGTAATGAGGTAAAGCAACTTGCCGAGAAGAAGTCCGCCAACAGTTGAAAAACAGAACGCTGTAAGGCCGAGAACGATAATCATAAGAGTCTGAGGTGCAAGGAAGGTCTTGCCGTTTGCAGTTGCACCAACTGTAAGACCAAGCATGATTGTAACAATGTTCATAAGGGCATTCTGAGCTGTGTCACTGAGCCTGTCAACAACGCCGCATTCCTTGAAGAGGTTACCCAGCATAAGCATACCGAGAAGGGGTGCTACTGAAGGAAGAATGAATGCACAGATTACAAGAACAACAACGGGGAAGATAATCTTCTCTGTCTTACTTACTGTTCTGAGCTGCTTCATTTCAACCTTACGTTCCTTCTCTGTTGTGAGAAGCTTCATAATGGGAGGCTGAATGAAGGGAATAAGAGCCATGTATGAATAAGCTGCAACAGCGATAGGTCCGAGAAGGTGAGCCGCAAGCTTTCCTGCAAGGTAGATAGCCGTGGGGCCGTCTGCACCGCCGATAATAGCGATTGAAGCTGCTTCTTCAGGTGTGAAGCCCATAAGAATAGCAATTACGAACGCAACGTAAATACCAAGCTGTGCAGCCGCACCGAGAAGAAGTGAAACAGGGTTTGAAAGAAGGGGACCGAAGTCGGTCATACAACCGATTCCAAGGAAGATAAGACAAGGGAACACACTGCTCTTTACGCCTGCGTAAATGAGTCTCAGTACACCCGAGTCATACCAATGTGCACCTTCAACAATGTTTGATGTATCCATAAGTCCGGTGGGGTCGTCCATAAGACCTGCGCCGGGAAGGTTTGCAAGAAGAATACCGAAAGCTATGGGAACGAGAAGAAGGGGTTCACACTTTTTCCAGATTGCGAAATAAAGCAGAACAAATGAAACGAGTATCATCACAAGGTTCTGCCAGAGAAAAGCTCCGTCTGCAAAAAGCGCAAAGAATCCTGATGACTCCCATAAGCTGATAAGGACGTCTTTAACCATAAGAAATTACTCCTTTTCTTTTATACTTTTGGGATTATCAGATAATAGCAAGAATATCGTCTGTGTTTACTGTTGAACCCTTTGAAACAAGAAGCTGCTTAACTGTACCATCGCAGGGAGCAACAATATCGTTTTCCATTTTCATAGCTTCAAGAACCATAAGAACGTCACCGCTCTTTACGCTCTGACCTACAGAAGCATTTACGCTGAGAATTGTACCGGGCATAGGTGAAACAACATTTGTTCCGCCTGCTGTGGGAGCAGGAGCTGCTGCGGGAGCTGCAGGTGCTGCTGCAACGGGAGCTACTGCAACGGGTGCAGGTGCTGCCACTGCTTCAGTAACCTCAAGAAGAACTGCATCCTCTTCTGTTACTTCAACTTCATAGTTTTTTCCGTTTAAAGTTACTACATATTTCATTTCTTTTCGTCCTCCACAAGTTTTATTGACTTAAAGCTGAGTCTGTTAAGTGGTATACCGCTTTTGTCGCTGACAATTGCCATAATGATTGCCGCAGTTTTCTCGTCAACATTTACAAGGTCAATTGTGCCCTGGCTTACACCTGCAACAGGTATAACGCCTGTGGGCTTTGCCGCTGAAGCTGCAGGAGCTTCAACAACGGCCTTTTCGTTTTTCTTTGAAACTGCACCTTCAAATCCTCTGATTATTTTTGAAACGAGGATAATCAGAACTGCTATTATAGCAAGAATGCAAAGTACGGTTCCTATACCTACAATCGAAGTCATAAGAGCTTCAGTAAGGGGCATTTTCATGCTGTATTCCGATGTAAAAAGCATTTTTTCTTTCCCCTTTCCTTACACTTCTCTGATTGTATATCTGAATGTGTTCTTAGCCTTTTCCTCTCTCTTTTGGAAGAAAGCTTCAGCCTGTGTGGGGAAGAGAGCATAAGAGAGAACATCCTCTTCGCTCTTTGCAAGCTCGCCGATTTCAGCCTTAGCCTTTTCGAAACCGGGTTCAAGAGTATCTGCAAAACGGCAGGTTACGGGTTCTTTTCCTTCAAGAACTCTTGCTGCAAGGTCCTTGTCAATTTCACCGGGAGCCTTACCGTAGTCGCCGTGAATGTAGTTGAGGATTTCCTTTGAAATATTCTTGTATCTTTCGCCGTTAAGCACGTTTGATGTAGCCTGAACACCTACCATCTGGCTGAGAGGAGTTACAAGGGGAGGATAACCCATATCCTTACGCACTCTGGGCACTTCAAGAAGAACCTCTTCAAGCTTTTCGAGCTTGCCTGCAGCGGTGAGCTGAGCCACAAGGTTTGAAAGCATACCGCCGGGCACCTGATAGGAAAGTGCGTCTGTGTCTGTTGCAAGAACAACAGGGTTAAGAAGCTTGCTGTCTAGAGCCTTTGCTCTTACGGGCTTGAAGAAATCGTTGATTCTCTTAAGACACTTTGTGTCAAGACCGCAGTCGTAGCCCATCTGAGTAAGTGTGTATTCGAGAGTTTCTGTGGGAGGCTGTGATGTACCGCCTGAGAAACATGAAATTGCTGTGTCGATTACATCTGCACCGGCTTCAACAGCCTTAAGAAGAGTCATTGTGCCGAGACCTGTTGTTGAGTGTGTGTGAACAACAACGGGAAGCTTCACCTCAGCCTTTATTGCCTTTACAAGGTCATAAGCCTCCTGAGGTGACATAATGCCTGCCATATCCTTGATGCAGATTGAAAGAACACCCATTTTTTCCATTTCTTTTGCGAGAGCTACATAGCTTTCAAGGTTGTGGATAGGACTGAGTGTGTAGCAGATTGTACCTGAAGGATGAGCACCGCACTTAAGAGTTTCGTCAACTGCAACCTCAATGTTACGAAGGTCGTTGAGTGCGTCAAAAATACGGATAATATCAATACCGTTTTCAACGCTTTTTCTGATGAATGCTCTTACGATATCATCGGGATAGTGCTTATAGCCGAGAAGGTTCTGTCCTCTGAGAAGCATCTGAAGCTTTGTGTTAGGACAAGCCTTTCTGATTTTGCGAAGTCTTTCCCACGGATCTTCATTAAGGTAACGAAGGCATGAGTGAAAGGTTGCGCCACCCCAGCACTCAAGTGAATAATAGCCTGCCTTGTCGAGCTCACTGAGAATGGGCTCAAAATCTTCAAAAGGCATTCTTGTTGCAATGAGAGACTGGTTTGCGTCACGAAGAATTGTTTCTGTAAACTGTACTTTCAAATTATCACCCCATGTAAAATTTTGTTTCAGTTTTTAGACTTTTAAAATTATTTTTCCAAATTTTCGCTATTTTATATTATACTTACAAAATCTTCAAATTGCAACCTTTTTTGCACTTTTACATATTATTTTTCTGTTTTTATCAAAAAAATAAACCTGCCGACAGAGATTTTTTCTCTATCGGCAGAATTAATCAATTATTTATTGTGCATTGAGCACGTTGTAAGCAATATCGGGAATATCTGACATAATGCAGTCTGCACCAATATCTCTGAGATGTGCCATCTGTGCTTCATCGTTGATTGTCCAGTACTGCACTGCAATATCGTGACGGTGAGCGTAGTTGATGAGTCTTACAGTGTCAAGGCGGAGAATTGAAAGACCTGAGGGAATCTGAAGCGCATCGAACTTATATGCTCCCTGTCTGTCCATGCCGAGAAGTGAAAGAAAATAAACCTGCACAACCTCCTTGATTGAAGCTGAGCGCTTCATATCAGGATAGTTTTCATCCATATAACGGGTTACACCTCCGTTGAAAGTACCGATTACCGCATTGTCAAGAAGGTCTCTTTCTTTAAGGGTACTGTAAAGAATGTCTGCAGCCTTGTTGCCGAATTCGCCTGAGTTTTTGATTTCAATTATGTAACCGAAGTCGCCGTGGCTCTGAAGATAGTCAAGAACATCTGAAAGCTTTGCAGCACGGAGATTTGTGGGCACCTTGTCGCCTCTGAGTCCCTTATAGGGCATCTCGCCTCTGTCATTTTCAAAATTCTCGCCGAAGTTGAGCACTGAAAGCTCTTCGTATGTATAATTTTCAGGACGGATATCTTCTGAGCCAAAAACCTCTTCAGCGTCTGTTGTTCTGTCAAGGGTATTGTCATGGAGAATAATAAGCTGATTATCCTTAGTGATATGAAGGTCAAACTCAAAAATATCGGTCTTGAAAGTATCCGAATTGATACAGCCCTCAAAAGCCATCATTGTGTTTTCAGGGAAAATTCCACCGCCTGAACGGTGAGCAGAAACAAGAGTTTTTCCGTAATCCGTAATGTCGCTGTTTGTTGTGTTGTAATTCTCGTAGCTATCATTGAAATTGTGTGTCATAAGAAGAACAAGACTGACTACAAGGACACAGAGAACGCCAAAAATAATTCCGGCAGATTTTATTGCCGATTTTAAAAAGCTTTTCTTTTTCATTTCTAATTCCTCACAAAAAATTTTTCGTCATTTTATAACAATTTTCTGAAATGAAAGTGAAATTGCTTTAAAATAATTATAAACTAATTTTTAAAAAAATTTGAAGAGCACTCTCAACTCAATTGCAAGCACCCTTAATTTCAGTCTTGAAATAATCCGTCTTGTGTTGTATAATCAGTAAGGTTAAAGTTTAAATTTAAGGAGGGACCTTAATGTCCCATACAATCGCTGCCGTTGCAACACCTCTTTCAGCAGGTGGCATCGGCGTTATAAGAATTTCAGGAGAAAATGCTATAGAAATTGCAGATAAGGTTGTAAAAACCACCTCAGGCAAACTGCTTTCCTCTCTTAAGGGCTACACGGCTGCCCACGGAAAGGTGTATTTTGAAAACGAAGCCATTGACGAGTGCGTGGCTCTTGTTTTCCGTGCTCCCAAAAGCTATACAGGTGAAGATACCGTTGAAATTTCTTGTCACGGCGGTGTGCTTGTAACAAAACAGGTGCTTCGTGCAGCACTTCAAAGCGGTGCAAAAACTGCAGAGCCCGGTGAATTCACAAAACGTGCCTTTCTTAACGGCAAGCTTGACCTTTCTGAAGCCGAGGCAGTTATGTCTCTTATTTCAGCTCAGGGTCAGGAGGGGATGAAGGCAGCTTTCAACACCCTTGACGGTGCACTGAGCAGAAAAATCAACTCTCTTTGCGATATTCTTCTTTCGGCTTCAGCAAATATGGCTGCGTGGGTGGATTATCCTGACGATGAAATTCCCGAGCTCAGCGATGAAGCTCTCAGAGAAAGTGTAATAACCGTAAAAAACGGACTTAATTCTCTGCTTTCAAAGTTTGATGCCGGCAGAGCCATTACCGACGGCGTTGAAACTGCAATTGTTGGCAAACCCAACGTTGGCAAGTCGGCTCTTATGAATATGCTTTCAGGCTTCAGCCGTTCAATTGTAACGGATATTGCCGGTACAACGAGAGATATTGTTGAAGAAACTGTCCGTGTAGGTAACGTGGTGCTTCGACTTGCCGACACTGCAGGTATACGTGAAAGTGACGACCTTGTTGAAAGCATAGGCGTTGATATGGCAAAGACGAGAATTGAGCGTGCTACTCTTATTCTTGCAGTTTTTGACGGTTCAGCTTCTCTCGACGATAGTGACAGAGAAATTCTTGACCTCTGCAAGGGCAGAGATGTAATAGGAATTGTAAACAAAAGTGACCTTCCCTCAAAAACTGATATTGACTACCTGAAAGAGACTCTTTCAAAAGTTGTTTTCATCAGCGCAAAGGAAGGCGAGGGCGAAGAGGAATTGACAAAAGCCATCGAGGAAGCTCTCGGCACAAATAAAATTGACACCTCACAGGCTATGCTCACAACGGAAAGACAAAGAGTCTGCACCGAAAAGGCACTGAGCTGTCTTGAAGAAGCTCTCGACGCTCTCAATATGGGTATGACTATGGACGCAATCAATGTCTGTATTGAAAGTGCGGTTGAAGCTCTGCTTGAACTGACAGGCAAAAAGGCTCGAGAAGCCGTTGTTGACGAGGTATTCTCTCAGTTCTGCGTGGGAAAATAGTGCTTTGCGCTATTTTCAGAGTGGAGTGTGAAGAGTAGAGTGTGGAGTTGCGGTCGCGTCTTTATACTGTGGAATATTTAAAGATGTATTCCGCAGAGTGACTTTGTTTGTTGAGGGTAAAGAGTAGATTTTAGCCCCTTCCGTCACACTGCGTGTGCCACCTTCCCTTCCAGGGACGGCAAGAATAAGGTTTTATGATTGTAACGCTACTCTCCGATTATTATTCTGACAAAAACTTAACGTTACAGTAGGGACACGGCGTGCCGTGTCCGCCAATTAATAGTAACAAAAATATAATTGTCATTCTGAACGAAGTGAAGAATCTTTTTAAGATTCCTCACAGGCTCGGAATGACGCATCGAAATAAACAACATGGAGGGAATATGAAAACTGTTCTTATAACCGGTGCAGCAGGCGGTATCGGCGAAGCAATTGCAAAGGCTTTCGCTAAAAACGGCTACGATATTATTCTGCACTACAGTAAAAGCGAAGAAAAGGCTTTCAGCATAAAGAAAGCCCTTGAAGCAACATACGGTGTAAAGGTTGTTCCCGTAAAAACTGACCTTTGTAGCCTTAATGAAATTGAAGCTCTTGCCCGAAAGGCTCTTTCAGAATTCGGCACAATAGATGTACTCATAAACAACGCAGGCATAGCTCATCAGGAGCTTTTTCAGCTTTGCAGTGACGAAAAAGCCAAAGAGATTTTCGATGTCAACATTATGAGTGCTATGAAGCTGGCAAAAGAAATTCTGCCGAATATGATTAAAAATCACAGTGGCAGAATCATCAACATTTCTTCTATGTGGGGTGTTTGCGGAGCTTCATGTGAGGTTCATTACAGTGCGTCAAAATCGGCGCTTATCGGTTTTACGAAAGCCCTCAGCAAGGAAGTCGGCCCAAGCGGTATTACGGTAAACTGCATTTGCCCCGGCTTCATTGACACGAAAATGAACGCTCATCTTTCAGAGGATGACGTGAGGGAAATCGTTGAAAGCACACCAATGATGAGAGCAGGAACAGGTGAAGATGTTGCATACCTTTGTGAGTTTCTTGCATCGGATAAGGCTAGTTTCATTACGGGTCAGATTATTTCCGTTGACGGAGGGTATTCCGTATAAAAAGCTGTGCTTTTTATATGGAAATGCAAAATGCAAAAGGCAAAATGCAAAATACCGCTTAAAGATTTATAAATGTGAAAAAAATATCCCGCCAATCAAGGTGGGATTTTTTCTATGTAAAAAATAGCAGTTAGATTTCAAGCGCAAAACTATCCATTTCGTCAGTTATTTTGCATTTTGCACTTTGCATTTTGCATTGAAGAAGAAATTTATTTCTTCTTCTGAGCGTCTTTCATAACCTTGTTATAAGGCATAAGCATACCCTCGTTCATAGCGTTGCCCATTTTGCTCTTGATTTTCGGTGAAGCCATCATTGAACCAACAAGGTACATTGCAACAACTCTGCCCATCTGCTTCTGTGGGAAGTCGTACTGCTTGTGCTTTTTGTAGAACTTATGGTCTGCACGCATAAGACCCTGCATAATGAAAATAAGGTCACGGAAAATCTTCATACCGCCAACGCCAAGGAAGTTCGCAGGCTGAGTATGCTTGTTCTTAAGAGCATACTCAAGAGTTGCAGCCATCTTGTCAATATTCTTATCTGTGTCGCCCTCATTTGTTGCAACACCGCAAAGGAAGTTACCGCCAACCTCACTTCTGCCTTCGAGAATTGTCTGAAGGTTGCGTTCAACTGAATACTCACCATTTACAAGGTAGCCTACGGGCATACCCATTGTAACTGTACGGTGGCCGTTGCAGAACTGACGGTCGTCATACATCTTGAAGCGTGAGCCCATGGAGTGGTCCTTGATTGAGAAAGCGTAGATAATAGCCTCTGCAGACTGAATCTCGTTTCTGAGAAGGTCTTCAAAGCCGTCCTTGTAGATACATTTTGCTGATACTGCACAGTTGAAGCAGCCGAGACAGCCGCCCTTGATAGGATATTCACGGATATTTACGATTCTGCTCTTTTTATTAAGAACTGTTCGGAAACGCTCAATCATATCTGAAAGAGCCTTGTTGTCCTCTTCGCAGTCGGTTACAATTACAACATCGCCTCCCTTGTTTGTTTCGTCGCTCGCAGGTACGGTTGCAGGTGTAAGAGCGACAGGCTCTCTCTTAATAGGAAGAGGCTCATAGTGGCCGTTTTCCATACACCAGAGAACATAGGAGAAGAATTTTCTTGCTTCCTCCTGACCCTTTTCTTTTGTAAGGTCATCCATATCTGCAGAAAGTCCCTTAATGTATTTGAACTGCATATCGTAGCAGTTATCTTCAACATACTTATGAGCAGTTACGTCATAGAAGTGCTTTGAGGTTGAAATCTGCGTTGCGTACTTTTCTGAAAAGTCGATTCCGCTTTCCTTCATAAGCTCAATGAATCTGTGAAGCTGACAGGGAGCAATAAAGGTATATACAGGGTATGAGAAAATTACAAGGTCTGCCTTTTCTAATTTTTCCTTAGCTTCGGTGAAGTCTCTTTCAAGCTTTTTGATAATCTGTCCTGCGTGAATTATGTCAAACTTACATTTTGGGAATTTAAGCTGAAGCCAGTTGCTTGTCTGAAGAGTAACGCTGTATTTTCCCTTAGGACTTCCGTTTACTACAAGAATATTCATTTGTCTTCTCCTTTTAACGTCTTAGTTTTTTATAAAAGCTTTTATATCAGTTCTCTATTTTATCACCTTTTAAATTTTTCTCAATAGCAGGAAGTGCATTATTATTTTATATTTAACAAATTGACCGATTAAAAGCCGAAAAAGACCGAACGCATTAATAATCTTGAAACAAACATCAGTTTTGAGTAATATAAAAATGCAAGGAGGTGCAAAGATGAAATGTACAGTCTTTATCGATAAAGAACGTGAAGAGGAGGTGATAATCTACGCTCATAAAGAAAGCAGTCTTGTTTATTCAATAAAGGAGCTTGCAGAAAAAACAGCTGAGCTTACAGCCTTTACAGGAAGTGAAATTGTTCCTTTGAATATAAATGAGGTGTTCTTTTTTACAACAGACAATTCCAGGGTGCTTGCAGTAACAGAAAAAGAGAAGCTTACCACAAAGCTCCGTCTTTATGAAATTGAAGAAAGGCTTCCTGACTGCTTTATAAAAATCAATCAGTCAACAATTGCCAATATAAAGAAAATCGACCGTTTTGACACCTCGATTTCAGGCACGCTCAAGGTGAAATTCAAAAACGGCGCAGTTGACTATGTTTCACGAAGAAACATTAAAAAAGTTAAAGAAAGGTTAGGTTACTGAAATGAACAGCTATATTAAAAATTTTTTTCACCGCGGCCTTATTTTCGGCGGCTTCGGTCCAATTATTATGGGCATAATCTATGCGATACTGCAAAAAATTACCCCTGATTTTTCTCTTTCAGGCAGTGAGGTCTGCCTTGCAATTATTTCAATTTACATTCTCGCCTTTATTCAGGCAGGCGCATCAGTATTCAATCAGATTGAGCACTGGCCTATTACAAAAAGCCTCTTTTTCCATTTCGGCTCGCTTTATCTCGTTTACGTTCTTTGCTATCTGCTGAACTCGTGGATACCCTTTAAGGCAGAGGTTGTTTTAATTTTTACCGCAGTATTTATAGGCATATATTTTGCAGTATGGCTTACGGTTTACTTTTCAGTAAAGACTGCAGAGAAAAGGCTCAATAAAAAGCTGCATTAAAAATTTCGGGACTGTTGTATTTAAATGCAACAGTCCCATCTTTTATGCCTCTGTAAGCATGTATCCTAATCTCGAACTGCCGTCAAGAGTGAGACAGTAGGTTTTGCCAAGCTCTGCACCAAGCGTATAAAAACCCTCTGCATCAACAAGATGTTTTTTTCCTTTGTAATCTGTAAGTGAAAGCCTGAATTCGATTTCTTTTTCGCCATCCCACTTGTCACATTTCAAGTCCGCAGGAATAAGTTTGTAGAACAAAACAGGATAGTTGTTTATAGAGGCGGAGGAATCCTCAAGCATTGCTGTCTGCTTTGAAAGAAGCTTTCCGTCAGCATAACAGAGAAGGGAGATTTCACCGACACCTGCAACCTTATTCGTAAGCTGAACAGTAAAATTATTGAGATATTTCTTTGAAACACCGTTTTCGGCAATTATATATTCTTCTTCTGAAAGACCCGTTTTTTTCATAAGCTTCTCAAATTTATTTATACTGCTTCCCACCGTCTTTATATCCTCACCCATAAAATCCGTTGCTTCTTTCTCCGTCACGGTAAGCAGTTTCTTTTCTCCGTCAATTACATATTCAAAGGATGCCGTACCGAGATTATCCACAGAGGCAAGCATTGCATATCCCATATATTTCAAAGTTTTTTCCATTTCAGCCTGTCTTTCCGAAGAGTAGGAATTAAGATAAATAATTTTCCAGTCGTAAGGCTCACTCGCTGTCTGCAGCTTGTTTATATATCTGCCGAAGCGATTCACATTAAGCGCCTCCGAGGTTTTACTGTTTTTACTCATATCGCCTATATACGGATGCCTTGTACCGTAAACATCTGCAACCACGGGAGAAATTTCTGTACCTTCCGCCCATACAATTCTTTCCCCGAAAACTACATAGGTAATTTCATTTTCCGCAGTAAATTTTTCTTCTCTTTTGCCGTTATATAATGCACTTTTTCTTACCGCTTTATATGAAACAGTAACTTTGCCGTCATCACAGATGAAATCAAGGTCTTTTACTGCGTACTCTTCTTTTTTCGCATAAGCACTTATTTTCAGTTCTTTTCCCTCAACGCTTACGTCACATTCAATTGCGTTTTCACTTACAGATACACCTGAAAGGTATTTTTTTGCAGCAACAAATGAAGGTACAGATATACACACAATAAGTACAGTCACAAGACAGAAGGATACAACCTTTTGCATTTTTCTTCTTGTATATTTCAAAAAATCAATTGCCTTGTAGCTTTCTTCACCTATAGGCTCTGCATCGGGATTTTTCATTTCTGAAAACACCTTTCTGCAGCTTTCACATTCCGAAAGATGCTCCTTGACTTCTTTTTCCGTTATCTCCGAAGTCAGCTCATCAATATATGAAGGAAGCAAATCCTTTATCATTTCACAGGGAATTTTATTCTTCATTTTCTGTCAGCTCCTTTTTAAGTTTTTCTTTACCACGGTAAAAATTCACCCTTGCCCAGTTTTCGGTTTTATCCATTATTTCGCCGATTTCTTTAAAAGAGAGATTGCCGAAAATACGAAGATACATTATTTCGCGGTAGGGTTCAGGAGTGGAATGCAGTTTTTTCATAAGCTCAACACGGCTTTCGGCTTTTATATATTCATCCTCAGCCGACCGCACAGACGCTGTTATGTTTTCAACTTCTTCAAACGCAGGATGCTTTCGCAGATATGAGTTCAGCTGATTTTTTGCAATTGCGCAAAGCCAGGTTGAAGCCTTGCTTTTCCCGTCAAAACGGTCAATACTTTTTATAGCCTGATAAAAGGTTTCCTGAGTAAGCTCCTCGGCAATATGCTCATTATGAGTTTTTGAAAGAAGATACTTATAGACCATATTGGCATACTGCTGATAAAGCTCTTCTGTTTTCTGCATTTTTCCACCCCCTTTGACCCGTTTTCATCTATTAGTGCAGATTTTCCCTGTTTCGTTACAGATTTTTTCAACTTTTTTATTATAACACATTTTCAAAAAGAAAAACAGTGCCACAAAAGTGACACTGCTTTTAAACAGATTCAATTAATCAACCGTATACACAAAAGCCTCATCATAATTCATGTCAGCGCAAAGTGTAAGCGAGGGATTTGTAAGGTCGTAAATTGATGACCACTGGGTTGAGTAAACTCTGCCCTTTTCGTCGGGGTCTGTGCCGGTTATTCTCACTGCTTCAAGAAGGTCCATACCTTCCTCTGCTGAAAGAAGTGATTTCTTTTCGGTAAGAGTCTTCTCAAGAATTTCGTATCTGTCCATACCCTGAGCTTCATATTCAAAGGGAACGTCGTGGAGATAGAAGTTTGTTGCGGCAATAAAGCCCTTTTCTTCCTGAGTTGTTACAATAATTTCATCCTCAACATAGGAAACTACAACACTCTTACCTGTTGCATCGGAAATCTGGAAATGGAAGCAGCCCTTGGCAGCAGCGTACATATCTACACCCTTAAGGAATTCAATTGCTTCGTCAACAGTTGCGCACTTGTCGAGCATAGCTCTGATTGCAACGGTTGTACCTACATCAGGCTTTCCGCTTTCCTGAGCAGTTGCAGGAGCCTGAAGCTGAAGCACGCCTACCGCAAGGCCTTTTTCGTTTACACCGTCAAGAGGGAAGTATGATGTTGCAAGAATATTAATTCTGTCCAAAAGCTTGTCGGGCGTGTAGGTTTCGTTATAACCGAGGAAGCTGAGGTTTACTACTGAAACTGAGCTGTAACCGTCCTTGGGTGTGGTTTTTACAACGGCAAGGTCCGTAGTCTGATTATCAAGGTTTCTGCCCATTATGTAGCCGTCTTCGGGAGTTTTTGCATAGAAGGTTGAGCAGGCAAGGTTAGGCACTTCATAAGGCACATTGATAGGAAGACCCTTCAGCATAATTTTAAGAATATACTGAACAAGCTGTTCCTCTGTTGCAGCACCGCCGGCTTCAAGAAGCTCGTCAAGCTTGTAGTCAGCAGCATAATTAATTTCATAAACACCCGTGTCGCCCCTTTCCTTTACGGAAAGAAGTGTTCTTGCTTCTCCCTGAAAAACTCCGAGAGCAACAGCCACCACGGCTACGAGAATTACGCACAATGCAATTAAAAGTTTTTTGATGATTTTCATTTTGATTTTCTCCTTTGTTTTATTAAATTCAATTATATTACACAAAGGAGAGCACCGTCAAGATAATCGACATTTCTTTATTGTTTGTTTACAAACTTTGATAATAACAAAAAGCAGCAACCTTTCGGTCACTGCAAATTTATGGTCGAGGCGACAGGACTTGAACCTGCGGCCCTCTGCTCCCAAAGCAGATGCGCTACCAAACTGCGCTACGCCTCGATATTTCTGTAGTAGTATACATTAATTTATTGTTTTTGTCAACCGACTACAAAAAAATTATAACACAAGGAACGATACTATGTGTTCATTGGATTAAATATTTTAACGATTCACACCATTTGACAAAAGGCACACCTTTTAACGAAATACCCAAAGGGTATCCATTTCATATCAAAACATATCTCTACTTTCATAAAAAGCATTTTTTATAATAGTTTTTAATTGATTATTTTTCCTCTTGAAGCTATAATAAAAGCATAGACAGAGTTACTGTCTGTAAATCTTATTAAAAAGAAAAGAGGTTTTAGTATGTTTGAAAAAATTATAGGAATTGTTCTGGCAATTGTCACCTTTGTAAGCTCAACCTTTTTAGGCGTTACACCTAAATATGAGGCTTTCCGTAACATCACTTATTCTGACGCAAGCGAAAGAAATGTAATGGATATCTATGTTCCTGCTGAGGCTTACGAAAGAGAAGAAAACGGTTGTATTCTTTTCATTCACGGCGGCTCATGGTCATCAGGCAGCAAGGATGAAATGCTTGGCGAATGTGTGGCTCTTGCAAACGAAGGCTACATTACTGCAACAATGAGCTACACTTTAATCAACGAGGAAAACAGAGATACCTACAGCGTTATGACCGTTCTTGATGAAATCTCCTTGGCTATTGAAGCAATTAAAAATTTCTCAGATGAAAAAGGTCTTAACATAACAAAAATGGCAACCTCGGGCTACTCAGCCGGCGCACATCTTTCTATGCTTTATTCATATTCACGAGCACAGGAAAGTGCCATCCCTCTTGCTTTTGCCGCAAATAAGGTAGGTCCATCCGACTTCACTACAGAAGCCTGGGGAGAAGCAGGTCCCAGAATTGCTCAGATGCTTGCAGGTACTGAAATTTCCAACCAATATCTGCAGGAAGGCAAAGAGAAAGAATTAATTGAGCTTGTTTCACCTTCTTTTTATGTTAACGAAAATTCAATACCCTCATTATTAGCTTACGGCGGCAAGGATAAAACCGTTCCCATAGGAAATGGCGAATCCGTTAAAAAGGCTTTTGAGGAGTCGGGCGCTGTTTATGATTTTATACTTTTCCCGCTTTCCGACCATATTTTGATTTTTACTCCCATTAGCGCTTTACGTTATAACGCAAAGTTAATGGAATACTGTGAAAAATACTTTCCCGGATAAAAATCTGAAACTGCTATAGTCAGCAACCGAAAGGTTGCTGATTTTTTCACCTTACAGCAGAAAAATTCTCTTTAAAAGCGAAAAGCTTTCTCCAATTGCGTTATTGATTTACTTTTGTTTATGGGCTATTATGTAAGCAGTTGGCGCTGACAAATATTTTTTGAGGTGATAAAATGAATATTTACTTTGGCGAAACACTTAAGGTAACGGCAGTAGAACTGCACAAGCCAAAATGTCCGATTTCCGGCACCTTTGTAATTTTTTCTCCTCGCAATACGCGAGTATTGTTTCGTCGAAGAAAATCCCAAATGCACCAAAACTCGGGCATTTTGGTCTTTGAGTTTAATGGGTGGAGATTTTTCTTGTAGCAAGGCAAAAGGTGCAGGGAATACTTGCGTATTTCCAAGACTTTTAACGCAGCTACAGGGAAAATATGCCCCATTAAACCTTGTACGGTTCGACTACCGTTACCTTAAGGAGCTGAGACTTAAACGAAACCTCACTCAGGAAAAGCTGTCAGAATTTCTCGGTGTGTCCTTTCAGACGGTGAGCAAATGGGAAAGAGGGGACACCTATCCCGATATAACAATGCTGCCTGTAATAGCTCAGTTTTTCAAGGTGAGTGTGGATGAGCTGCTTGGAATAAATAAAACCGAAAACGAAGAAGAGTTGAAAAAGCTGCTGGAAGAGCACGACAACCTCACCGATGAAAAGCTTATATTTGAACGCATAAAAGCTCTCAGGGAAAAATACCCCCACGATTTCCGTGTTCAACTCAGGTGGATGGGTTATCTGATTTTTTATGACTGGGACGGTCTTGAGAAAAACACGGCAGAAATAATGTCAATCTACAATCACATACAGAACAACTGTACAAATGATGCCGTGCGAATCTGTGCCAAAAGATATTATATTTATCTTATGGGAAATCTTGCCTGCAAAGAGAACCCTAAGGTAACCTTTGAGGACTATGAGCCAATTATAAGAGAAATGCCTCTTATGAGAGATGGCAGAGAAAACTACTTTTATTTATACAGACTTCACGAGCATCCTGATGCTGATAAGATTGCGATGGAATCAATTGAAGAATCACTGTTTCTTTTTTATTACAATTCTGCAGACCATTATTTAACCTCTAAATTTTCGAGAGATTATCAGATTGAAATTTCTGAAAGAACCAAAGATCTTTTTAATTACATCTATAATGACGGAAACTACAGTAGAATGTGGAGAACTGTTATGAGTCGTTGTTACGGAATGCTCGGCTTCTTTTATTTTCAAAGCGGTGACGAAGAAAAAGCCTTGCACAATTTGAGAAGAGCAACAGAGCTTGCAATTAAGTTCGATAACCTTCCGAGGATAAGTACACTTCATTCCACTCTCTTTGAGGGCAAAAAATTTGACAAGCAGGCACTTGGAACAACTTTTATTGCAAAAAGCTGGATGAAAGAAAACATAGAGAATTATCCCCTTTCAGAAGAGTTCAAAGAGAAAGCTGAGTATAAAGAAATAATCAATATGTTGAGTTAATTAAAAAACAGATGTATTCACTTCCGAATACATCTGTTATCTTTTTTATATTACTTTTTCTTACTGAAAGCCCTTACCGCCTTATAAGATGCTCCCTCAAGCTCTTTTGCCACATTTTTAAGTTCTTCCCTGATACTGATACTCTGTGGGCAATGGCTTTCACATTTTCCGCAGCCGATACAGCTTGAAGCAGGTGCGTTTTTTCCTGAGGTGCATTTTACATAGTCTGAAAAACCTGCAACTTTGCTTTTCATGTAGCAGTTGTTGTATGCCGAGAAAACCTCGCTGATATTTATTTTCTGCGGACAGGGCATACAGTAGCCACATCCCGTACAGCCTACCTTCTGCTTGTGGTTTATTGCTCTTACAACCCGTCTGAGCATTTCCTCATCAGATTCTGTAATTTCGCCGATTTCAGTAGTTGACGCAGTGTTAAGATTGTCCTGCACCATCTTATCGGAGTTCATACCCGAAAGCACAACCGTAATTTCAGGCTGATTCCAGAGCCATCGGAAAGCCCACTGCGCAGGGGTGTGCTGAACCTTGTGCTCTTTGAAAATCTGCTTTGCTTCAGTAGGCAGATTATTTACAAGCTTGCCACCGCGAAGAGGCTCCATAATCACAACGGGAATGCCCTTTTCGTGAGCGTGGTTAAGTCCCTTTCTGCCAGCCTGAGTGTGCTCATCCATATAGTTATACTGAATAAGGCACATATCCCAGTCGTAAGCATCAATAATCTTGCAGAACATTTCCGAATTGCCATGATATGAAAAAGCTATGTTACGGATTGCGCCGCTTTTTTTCTTTTCATCAATCCATTTTTCAATACCCATTTCCTTAAGACGGTTCCAGATTTTGATGTCAGCCATCATATGAAAAAGGTAAAAATCTATATAGTCTGTTCTGAGGTGCTTTAACTGCTCATTAAAAAGCTTATCTAAAATATCTATGCTTCGCATAAGTGCCGGCGGGAGCTTCGTTGCAATATATACATTCTCGCGAATGCCGTTCTTTTCAAAAATTTCCCCAATTGCAGCCTCGCTTCCGGGATAGATAAAGGCAGTGTCGAAATAATTTACACCGTTTTTATAAGCGGTCATAATTTCACGCTCAGTTTCGGCCATATCAATTCTGCCTAACTTTTTCGGAAAACGCATACATCCGAAGCCAAGCACTGATAAATCGTTGCCGTTTTTGTCCTTGCGATAATTCATATAGAATATTCTCCTTTACTGATTTCGGTATTTCTCTGCTTGCAGATTAAACATATAAGCATAAGTGCCGTCAAGCTTCATAAGCTCTTCGTGGCTGCCGCTTTCAATTATCCTGCCTTCCTTCATAACGTAAATTCTGTCTGCATTGATTGTTGTGGAAAGTCGGTGGGAAATAAAAATTACGGTTTTGTTTGCGGCGGCTTCCATCATAGCCTTGTTGAGATTATACTCAGCTATAGGGTCAAGATTTGCCGAAGGCTCGTCGAGAATAACATAGGGGCAGTTTTTGTAAAAAGCTCTTGCAATTGCAACCTTCTGACTTTCGCCCCCTGAAAGCATAACGCCCTCATCGTCAAATTCTCTTAAAAGCTCGCTGTCCGTTCCGTTTTTCAGCTCTTTTGTGAAACCGCTGTGTTTAAGAGCTTCTTTCACTCTTTCACTTTCGTGTTCGTCACTCAAGGCAACGTTTTCGCCCACACTGCAGGAGAAAAGCTGAAAGTCCTGGAATACCGCCGAAAATCTGTCACGGTGTGAGTCCAGAGTGTTCTTTCTTATGTCCTCGCCGTCGATTTTTATGCTTCCGTCCGTCGGGTCATAAAGACGGAGAAGAAGATTTGTAAGGGTGGTTTTACCTGCGCCGTTGTAGCCCACAAGAGCTATTTTTTCATAAGGCTTTATGGTTAAATTGATATCGCTTAAGGTGGGCTCACTGTTGCCGGGATAAGTAAAGGAGAGGTTTTCAATTTTAATCTCCTTCGGAGTGCTGCACTCAGCAACCTTTTCACCGTCAGAAATCTTGAAATCAGCCTTTAAGAATTCACGGTACTTTTCAATCATTTTTCCTCTTTCAGAAAAAACTGCAACTGCCCACACCGTAAGGAAGTTTATGGACATAGCAATTGAATGTGCACCGTTGAAAGCCGCAACAAAGTCACCTGCAGAAAGGCTCTCTTTAACAAGCACACAATATCCGAGATAAAGAGGCAAAGCAAACATAAAACCTGCAATCTGTATACCCGTTTCCTGTACGAAATAAAGCGAACTAATCTTTTTCCAGTACTTTTTCTGATTCTTTATTACGTCGTCTGCCGCATCATTGTAGCGGTCAATAAGCAAATCTTCAATGTCGTTCATTCGCACTTCCTTACAGTAATCCTGAAGATAGAATATGCGCTGAAAATAGTCGCTTCGGCGGTGGAACTTTGTGTTATCAATACGTCTTCCCATCTGAAGAGAGCCGATTTTTCTGCTTAAAGGTGTAAACACACCAATAAAAACAAGGATGATCACAAGGCACCATGGGTCGATGGTGAGAAGAATTGAAGAGATTGTTATAAGTGAAATAGTGTTACCCACATATTCACGGACAAGGCCTAAAAGATTCTGGATATTGTCTGAAGAGGACTCAATTGTGAGAATAAAGCTGTTGTAAAATTCGGGATTGTCGTAATTTTCAAGATCAAGCTGCTTTGCCTTTTCGTAAAGACGTTTATTAAGCCCATAGTAAACTCTTTCTCTTTCCATATTCCAGAAAAATTCTCTGAAAAGCCAGGCAAAAAGTTTGCTGATAATGAGCACCACCGCAATTGCAGCAACGGCATAGAAAACTCTGTGAAGGTCTTTACCTTCTGACACCACGTCGATGAAATACTTTACACCGATTACACTGACAAGTCTTGTGGGAAGAATAAGCATAATTCCCCAGATAAATTCGCCGATTACAAGAAGAGGCGAAACCTTGAAAAGCATACCTACAAAAAAGATTATATTGGAAAGCATGGAGTGCTGATTAGCATTTTTATCTTTCATCATCCTCAACCTCCCTTTCCTTGTTGTAGCTTGAAGCCTGAAGAGTGAACATACGGCTGTATTCTCCACCCGTACTGAGAAGTTCTTTGTGGCTGCCCGTTTCAATTACTCTGCCGCCTGAAATTACAATAATTTTATCAGAAAGCACAGCACTTGAAAGACGGTGTGAGATATACATTACGGTTTTGTTTTTTGTTACCTCAATAAGATTTTCGTACATTTTGTACTCTGCTATAGGGTCAAGGGCTGAGGAGGGCTCATCAAGTACGGCAAACTGAAAATCCTTTGCAAAAAGTCTTGCAACGGAAACCTTCTGATTTTCACCGCCCGAAAGACCTATGCCGTCTTTTTCAAATTCTTTTGTAATTACTGTGTCGCCGCCCTTGGGAAGAGCTGAAATTTTCTCCCAGATTCCGCTTTGCATAAGAGCTTTTTCGGCAATTTTCTTTTCTTCGTCAGAGCATTCGTGACACATAATGTTTTCAAAAACGGATACGGCAAAGTTTCTGTAGTCCTGAAAAACTGCACCGTAGCTGCGTCTGAGAGATGCAAGGTCGTACTCCTTGATATTCTTGCCATTAAGGAGAATTTCGCCTTCTGTAACATCGTAAAAACGAAGCAGAAGCTTTACTATGGTTGACTTGCCCGCACCGTTTACACCTACCAGAGCAACAGTTTCGCCTTTATTTATCTTAAATGATACGTTGTTGAGGGTATCTTTCACTGCTGAAGGGTAACGGAAAGACACGTTTCTGAATTCAAGGCTCTCGAATTCTCCGCACACCTCTTTGCCGCTTTCAACCTTCGGCTCATAGTCGAAGAAGTCACGGAGATTCTGGAAGTAAAACGCCATCTGTGTCATCATATCAAAACTGTTTGCAACGGGCATTATAGCCTCTCTTACAGAGTTGATTGCGGAGAGAACAACAGAAAAGCCTGATATGGTAAGGGTGCTTGTGTACACAAACTGATAACCTGCAAAGGCGTAGGTGCCGATAATCGGAATAAACTCGCTGAAAAGTGAGCTTACCATACTGAAAAGAAAAAGCTTCACTCCGTACTTTTTGAGAATCATGATGTTCCCGTCAATGGCTGCCTTGAATCGGGTCATAAGCACAGCAAAAATATTTGAAGTACGTAGGTCCTTTGAATAGTCTTTAAGAAAAACCGTTCTCTGTATGTATGCCTTGATTCTGTTGTTGGTGGTCATTTCAAGGTCACGCTTATAAACGAGCTTACTTTTGATAATTTCAATTACAAAAACAAAAGATACGGGAAGAAGGAAGATAAGGTACATAGGGTCAATTGAAGATACCGTGCCGACTACAAATAAAAGCGCTAAAGTGTTACCGATAATAACTGAAACGCATGAGCAAATTGCATCAAAATAGCTCCACGCAAGAACGTTTGTGGCACGCTGATACTTGTCATAGAAAGACGGGTCTTCATAGCAGGATACATCAAGAGAAATAGCCTTTCTGAAAACAAGATTGTTAAGACCCTTGAGCACATTTTTTGTAGCTGCCTGCCTCATATAGTTTGACGACCAGTTAATTGCCTTAAGGAAAACAGAGAGAACTAAAAACAAAAGGAGATTTCTGAAATATTCCTCGAAGCTACCCTTGCTGTCAATTATACCGAGAAGAATTTTGAGAAAAAGTATATTCTGTACGAACATACTGAAAATTCCGTTTACGGTCATATTTATAAGATAACCGATAAGAAGGCGCTTATCTGTCTGCCAGACAAGTTTAAGTGCAAACATTATGTTTTTCATTACGGGAACTTTCACTTTTTCGTGCAAAGGAACTCGTCGCATCTTCTTTCACCTCTTCGTTTTTTATCAAGAAATTATATCACAGAAATGTAGCCTTTACAATAATTAAAAATAATTTTTAATTTTGATTAAGACCTTGACTTTCTTTTGGTTTTATTGGATAATTAAACGGATTTTGTAAGTCAGAGGTGAGGAAATGAAAAATACCACTCTCAGAAACACTGTGTTTGCTGCTATGTTTCTCGCACTTTCTTTTGTTCTGCCCTTTTTTACGGGACAGATTCAGCAAATCGGCAGCATGCTTCTGCCTATGCACATACCCATCATTCTATGTTCACTTTTCTGTTCAAAAGAATACGGCCTTCTTGTGGGGCTTATTGCTCCCGTTATGCGCTCTGCGATTTTCAATATGCCTCCTATGTATCCCACTGCAATTGCAATGTCAGTTAAGCTCGCTGTTTTAGGCTTTCTTGTAGGCTTTATTTATGAAAAGCTTAAAAAGCAGAATATTGCTTCACTTTATATTTCAATGGTTTTATCAATCCTTATAAGCCGTCTTTTCTGGGCAGGTGCAATGTGTCTGCTTCTCGGTACCGGCGAAAACGGTTTTACTCTTTCAATGTTTTTTACAATGGCTTTTGTAAAAGCTTTTCCGGGTATTGCCTTACAGCTTGTACTTGTGCCGGCAATTGTTTATCTGAAAGAATCCAAGTTAAAAATTAATATGCGGTGAGCCGGCAGGATACGGGCGCCGATTGAAGGATTTTCTTTAGGGAAAATCCTTCATTTCCGTTTTTAACGGAAAAATTCCAAAGAAAAAATTGCCCCAAAAGGCAATTTTTTCTTTGGAATTATCGGCGCCCGTAGCCAGCCGGCTGTCAGACTGCCGAGAAATGTGCAAGATGACCTTTTCTTCGCCCCGAAGGCGTACATGGGTACTCCGAGAGGGCAAAAAAAGGTCAAAACAATACTAAAATCTCACAAAGTTCGATACTTTGTGAGATTTTTTCAGTTAAGATTAAACTTCAGAATTATTTATTTTGACTGTTGTTAAAACAGTATTGTTGTTCTTGTGCGTTTATCGACAGTCTGCTGAGCTTTTATTTAAACTTCATCCTCTTGAGCCTCAACGCATTACTCACAACGCAGAAGCTTGAAAGACTCATTGCTGCTGCACCGAGCATAGGATTAAGCTCCCACCCGAAAAGTGGAGTGAAAATACCTGCAGCAAGAGGAATACAAAGAACATTATAGAAAAATGCCCAGAAAAGATTTTCGTGAATATTTCTGAGAGTGTGTCTGCTTAAATTTATAAGGTCGGGAATGTGGTCAGGATTACTTTTCATAAGCACCACATTTGCCGCATCAATTGCAATGTCTGTACCTGCACCGACGGCAATTCCCGTATCAGCTGCAGTAAGGGCAGGTGCATCGTTTATTCCGTCGCCTACCATGGCTACTCTGCCGTTTTTGCGAAGCTCCACAATTACCTTCTGCTTTTCATCGGGCAATACACCGGCAATTACATCATCAACTCCGGCTTGCTTTCCTATTGCCCTTGCCGTTTCCTCATTGTCACCCGTAAGCATAAGCACACGGACTCCCATTTTCTTAAGTCTTTCGATAGCCTCAGGGCTTTCGTCTCTTATCACGTCAGCTACGGCAATAACACCGAGAAGCTTTTCATTTTCAGCAAAGAAAAGAGGAGTTTTTCCTTCTCTTGAAAGGCTCAGTGCAACAGTTTTGATTTCGTCAGGAATTTCTGCATGACTGCTTATAAAGCTGAGATTTCCACCCAGTAAAACTTTGCCGTTTTTCTGCGCCCTTATACCTTTACCTGAAACAGCTTCAAACTCGCCCACATCCTCAACCGCAAGCTTTTCTGCTTGGCCTTTTTTTACTACTGCCTTTGCAAGGGGATGTTCACTTTTGCTTTCAAGAGACGCTGCAAAGGTAAGAAGCTCTTCTTCCTTTGTATCTCCAAAGGGAATAATATCCGTAACCTCAGGTTCACCCTTGGTAATTGTACCTGTTTTATCAAGTACAACAGTTTTCACCTTGCCTGCAGTTTCAATTGCCTCGGCATTTTTAAAGAGGATGCCTCTTTTTGCGCCCACACCGTGACCTACGGTTACTGTAACCGGTGTGGCAAGGCCAAGTGCACAGGGACAGCTGATTACAAGCACAGAAAAGCCTCTTTCAAGTGCGTGAGCAAAATCGCCGTCAGCAAGAAGCCACACAATAAACGTCACAAGGGCTATCAGCGTTACAACCGGCACAAAAACGCCTGAAACCTTGTCTGCAAGTCGTGCAATAGGTGCCTTTGTGGCAGCGGCATCGGTTACGGTTTTGATTATTTTTGAAAGCAGAGTATCTTCACCTACGGCAACTGCCTCACAGAGGAGATAACCTGAAGTGTTCACCGTTGCAGCAGAAACTCTGTCGCCTTTTTCTTTATCAACGGGTATGCTTTCACCAGTAAGTGCAGCCTCATTAATAGCGCTTGTTCCTTCAACCACAATTCCGTCAACAGGCACACTTTCGCCGGGCTTAACTGCAAAGATATCGCCCTTTTTAACCTCAGAAATCTGAACCGTTTTTTCTTTTCCGTCAACCATAACAGTTGCCGTTTTTGGTCTGAGCTTATTAAGTGAGCGAATTGCATCTGTAGTTTTACCCTTTGCCTTTGCTTCAAGGGTTTTACCCACGGTTATAAGGGTAATAATCATAGCTGCAGATTCAAAATATAGCTCATGAAGAAGATGAGCCGCACCGTGAAAATCGCCCGTCGCCTGAAGATTTGTCATTGAAAAGAGAAGCCACAGACTCCATAGGAAAGAAACACCCGCACCCATTGAAACAAGAGTATCCATGTTCATACTTTTATTAAGCACACCCTTGATTCCGCCAATGAAGAAATTTTTGTTGATTATCATTATCACTGCGGATAGAATCATCTGCACCAATGCTACCGCAACAGGATTTCCGTCAAAAAATGAGGGTAAGGGAAAATTCCACATAACGTATCCCATTGAAAAATACATCAGCACCAGAAGAATAACCGACGAAGAAACAAGCCTTACAATAAAGGGCTTAACCGGATTTTCTTCGTCATTCTTTTCAGTTTCTGTCTGAGCCTTTGTGTCTGCCTTTTCAGGTTTAATTGTATATCCCGCCTTTTTAACGGCAGTCATAACTGCTTTACTGTCAGCAGCACCTTCTACAGAAAGGCTGTTCATAAGAAGATTGACGTTGCAGCTTTCTACGCCTTCAACGGCACTAACTGCTTTTTCTACTCTTGCACTGCAAGCGGCACAGCTCATTCCGCCAACTTCAAATTTTTGCATAATTACGCCTCCTTATTTCATCATTTTGTAAAGAAGCTCCGTCAGCTCCTCAATAGTTTCGTCGTTACCTTTTCTTATATCATCAGCAACACAGCTTTTTATATGCTCAGTTAAAAGAATTTTTGAAAAACTGCCAAGAGCAGAAGATGCCGCAGCGGTCTGGGTGAGTATCTCGGCACAGTAGCCGTTGTTTTCAACCATTGCCTTTATTCCTCTTATCTGACCTTCAATTCTGCTGAGACGGTTAATAAGCTTCTTCTTTTCTTCGTCCTCTCTGTGTTTTGTTTTTTTGCAGCAATCGCTCATAAAAATCGCCTCCTTCGGTCTTATTATATACCCTATGGGGGTATATAAATTTACATAACAGAATAAACCGCCTCTTTATGTGATTTTTTTTATATATAAAAAAGCTGCCACAAATGTGACAGCTTTTTATCAGTTGATTTTACCGTAAAGCGAAACCTTTTCAGCACCGGCGTCTGTTCTGGGTGCTCTCTGTTCACCTGACGGTGTGTAAGAATTGTTGTTTCTTCTGTCTCTGCCACGGTTGTTATAACCGCCCTTGCCGCCGCGACCTCTGTTATAGCCGCCCTTTGAAGGATGGGTAGGTTTAACACCTTCAGCGAGAGTAATAACAACTCTTCTGTTTGAATCTGAACCTACTGAGTGTGATGTTACACCCTCAATTTCCTGAACTGCTGTATGGATAATACGGCGTTCATAGGGGTTCATGGGTTCAAAAGTAACGTTTCTTCCGTATTTGAGAACCTTTTCTGAGTTCTTCTTAGCAAGAGCTCTCAGTGTGTTCTTTCTCTTTTCACGGTAAGAACCAATGTTGATTGAAATTCTTGAATATTCATTTTCAGCTTTGTACTTGTTTGCAACAAGTCTTGTAAGATACTGAATTGAATCAAGTGTTTCGCCTCTTCTGCCGATTACAATACCGTAATCTTCACCGCAGTCAAGCTCAAGAATAATCTCGTCGTCGCTTGTACGGAAAGCCTTTGCTGACATTTCAGCAACACCCATACCCTTAAGTACGGCTGAAAGGTAATCCACTGCGCTCTGAACGCTCTTTGAAGAAGCGATATCAATCTCCACGTTGCTTTCTTTAGCTTCAGCCTTTACCTCTTGAGGCTTTTCTTCAGCCTTAGGTGCTGCCTTTTCTGCTTTGGGAGCATGTTTTTCAGCCTTAGGAGCTACCTTTTCTGCCTTTTTAGGAGCAGCTTTGGGAGCTTCTGCCTTAACCTTAGGTGCATCGGGAGTTTCGTAATATGCACGTGCTTTTGCAGGTGAACCACCGAAAAGACCGAGAATCTTCTTCTGGGGCATTGCAAGGATTTCAGTGTGTACATCTGCATCCTTGGGAGCCTTAAGCTCTGCCATAGCGTTCATTCTTGCCTCTTCAACAGTTGCGCCTGTTGCGATAGCTTCATGTATCATTTTTAGTTTTCACCACCGTTTACAAAATATAGTAAGTATTTGTTGTTTTGTGGCTTTTAGTTCTGTTCGTTCTTTTCACTGTCTGCTGCATTCTTCTTTGCTTTTTCATATGAACGACGTTCAATTGTTTCAGCAACCATATGCTGAGCAACCGTCTTTCTCGGAGCATAGAAATGACCGAGAATAAGTGTCTGGAAGAAAGCAAATACGTTTGAAAGAATCCAGTACATACCCATACCAACAGGGAACTGGAAGGTAAACCAAAGGGACATCAGAGGCATTGTAAGCATCATACAACCCATACCCTGCATCTGTGCATCGGGGTTGGTTTTCTTCTGTCTTACCTGTGAAAGGACACTTGTAAGAAGTGAGGTAAGACCTGAGAGAATGGGAACGAGAAGAATAAGCTTCGCCTCATTCGTGGATTCCGCCCAGTTGCTGAAAGTACCTGTGCTGGGAATTGAACCAAGGTCGATGCCGAAAATTCTGAAGTCAAATTCCTGAATTTTAGCTATAGCTTCAGGGAATTTTGTCATAAGGTCAGGATTAGCTGTAAGAAGCTCGTCCAGATGTGAGATAACCAATGATTCTGCGTATGCAACTGATCTTGCACCTACATCAGCAAGACCTTTAACAGCGGTTGTGAGAGCTACAACTGCCTCTTCGCTGATACCCAGAACATGTGTAAGAGGCATACGGATAATTCCGTAAAGACCCCAGAGAATGGGAAGCTGAAGAAGCATAGGAAGACAGCCTGCAGACATTGCAGAATAACCTTCCTGCTGATAAAGCTCATTGGTTTCCATCTGGATTTTCTGATTTCTTTCGTTTGGAGCATAGTCCTGATACTTTTCTCTGATGCGCTTCAGCTTGGGCTGAAGACGGTACTGCTTTGCCATACCCTTCTGCTGCTTTACAGCTGAGGGGAGAAGTATCAAACGGAAAAACAGTGTGAAAATAACGAGAGCGAGTCCGTAGTTGCCTACGAAATCAAAAAGAATTCTGAACAGAAAGCCGAAGGGAACATAAAGAATTTGAAAAAATGAGTCCATTTTTTGATCCTCCGTAAAATTATTCCGTCAATATTAAAGATCTTTTCAGTGTTTGTGATTACACTTATCCTTTTTCGGCGGAACAGGGTCATAACCGCCTGAAAACAGGGGATTACACCTTAAAATGCGTAACAAAGCAAGCACACCGCCCTTTAACGCGCCGTGTGTCTCAATTGCTTCTATAGCATAAACCGAACAGGTAGGATAATATTTGCACATAGGGGGAAGATGAGGTGAAATTTTTCTGCGGTAAAACCGTATCAAAGAAAGCATCAGCTTTTTCATTTTATCACACCTAAATCCTTAAAACACTCCCTCATAGCTTTTTCTATGTGGGTGCTTTTGAGATATTTTGTCTTTGTTCTTGCAACAAAAACAAAATCGTAGCCTTTTCCCTCAAAGTCAAAATCTTTTATAACCGACTGAAAAGCGGCTCTAATAATCCTACGGGAGCGATTGCGTTCTACTGCGTTACCGATTTTCTTGCTTGTAGTAATGCCAATGCGACAAACACCCAGACGGTTTTTAAGTGCATAGACAACCAGCTGAGGTTTGGCTGAGGACTTGCCGCGGTAATAAACACGGTTAAAGTCCGTATTCTCTTTTAGCGTAATATACTTCTGCAAGAAAAATCAATCCCTTAGTATGTCAGTTGCTTTCTGCCCTTTGCTCTTCTGCGAGCGAGAACCTTGCGGCCGTTCTTAGTAGCCATTCTCTTGCGGAAACCGTGTTCCATCTTTCTGTGGCGCTTTTTCGGTTGGTAAGTTCTTTTCATTGTGATTAACCTCCTTTAATAATATTAAAACGGGACATATTGCATAGGAGTATAAGAAGTGGTGGCAATATGGTGTCCGACGCTTTTATACATAGTTAAATACAGCAAGACATAGCTTGCAGAAAATCATTATACAACAAAACCTCAGATTTTGTCAATGGTTTTCGTGCTATTTTATTTAGCTCCTCACACGTCTGCACATGGAATTTTACATAAAAACCGTTGCTTTTTCTCCCTGTTGTGTTTCATCTATTAATCACATCAATATATTGTACATTTTCATTTATCATACTAAAAAATTTTTACGATAAAACCGCCGCTAATGTAATATCAGACTGCCGAGAAATGTGCAAGATGGCGTTTTCTTTGTCCCGAAGCTGTACATTGTACCGCGAGAGGGCAAAAAAACGTCAAGTGTAAAAGTTTAATCGCCACAATTCGATGTTGTGGCGATTAAATATTATAGATTAACTTTTAAATATCCGATCACTTGTTTTCAGATTTTTTCTTTTGCACGGTCTTGTGCGTTTATCGGCAGTCTGCGGAAAATTTTTATCTTCTGATAAGCTTTACAAGGCTGATTTTTGCCTTTTTTGCAGTTGGCATCAGCTTTGCATAGGAATAATACTTGGCTTTATTTCCTACAAGAATGTACTCACCGATAAACTCGTGATAGTTAGCTGAAAAGCTCTTTTTGAAGTCGTAAATACCTGTAAAATTATCCTGAGGAACAAGTGCGCCTAAGGTACCGTCTTCCTGAAGCTCAGGCGATTTTACCATAACGTAGCCAAGATCGTGAATGTCACAGCCTCTGTTTACGCTTTCGCAAAGGCGGAGATAGTTAAGATAATGGCTTGAACGGGTGTTGTTACGGATTACGTTTCTTGTGCCGCCGAAAAGACAGCTGCCCATTCCTGAGTAGTAAATTGAAAGACCGCCTGCAAGGCAGATTGTGTTTTCCTTTGTGAATTCTTCAGATTCTGCCATTCTCTTTTCAAAATGCTCGGTCTGCTTGTCCACACTGGTGATAATCTCATTGAGCTGACGTGCCTTCTTTTCGTGAGCGCCCTCAAGGTCTTTAAGTGCCTGCTCTTTCTTCTGAAGCCTTTCTGCCTGAAGCTTTCTGTCAAGCTCCTTGTCGTAATAAACAAGCTTAAGGTCGCTGTAGCCGTCAAATTCACGAAGAAGCTTTGCGCAGTAATCACCGTTTCTTTCAACAAAGCTGTCTCTTTCACCGGTGTCACGCATAACAGCCATAAAGTCCTCCATAATTGAGGGGTCTGCATCAACATCCTTTGAGGTGAAGGTCTTTGCAACAAGGCCTCTCTGCTCACCGATACGGATACTGTATCTTACTCCTTTATCGCACTTTTTGAGAATTTTATCAGCAGAAATCTGATTGCCGTTTTCGTCCTTAAGAGGAATGAAAAGCTGAACAGGGTGCTTGTAGGTATAGTTTTCAATTGAAGGATTCAGCTCATAGCCAAGCTCTGTGAGTGACTTATGCACCTCATGGCCGTAAGGCTGGTCCTCACCGTCAATTCTGAGAGAAACGGGTGGGTCCATAATAAAGCAGGTTGCTCCGCCTTTTTTCATTTCTTCCTTCATAAATTCGGTGAACTCTGAAAGAAGCTCCTTGTTGCCGTAATCGCAGACTGCACCTGATGAAGCGTACCAGATTTTACCTGCAACGGGCAGTGAACGCTCCATTACAAGCACTGCCAGAACAGTTTCACCCTTTTCGTCAAAACCGCAATAGTAACGGCAATTCCATGTGGTTTTTACGTTTTGCCAACGTGAACACTGAATATACTGACCTTTATGCTTTTCAATAAATTCATCGTAAGCCTTAAGGTCATCCTGAAGTACAAAGTTATACATTATATTAACCCTCTTTCTTTTCTCCGAATGCTCTGAAAACTTCTTCTTTTTCGCTGAAGGGAACATTTTCTCCCTTTATTTTCATATATTCCTCGTGACCCTTACCTGCAAGAATGATAATGTCACCCTTCTCGGCCATTTTGACTGCATAGTTTACAGCCTCACCTCTGTCGGGAATAATTACGTACTTACCCTTGCCACCTGCTTTTTCGCAGTAAAAGGCAATTTCCTCACCAATTTTCTGTGGGTCTTCAAAGTTGGGGTCGTCGCTTGTAATTACGGTAAAGTCGCTCATAGCACCTGAAACAAGACCAAGCTCTTCACGTCGACACTCTGTTCTTCCGCCCACAGAACCAAAAAGAGTAATTATTCTGTTATGCTCATATTCTGAAGCTGTTTCAATAATACTCTTAAGGCTGACACCGTTGTGAGCATAGTCGATAATTACAGTCACATCCTCGTCAGCTCTCACAAGCTCGCATCTGCCTTTAACGAATACGTTTCTGAGTCCTTCTGCAATTTTTTCATCAGAAACGCCGAAGCTGTCGCCTAAAGCAACTGCAATAAGAGAGTTGCTTGCATTGATTTCGCCGGGCAGAGCAACTGTAAAGCTTCTTTCGCCTTTTTCGGTTTTCACGTTGAAATCAACGCCGAGGATATTGCCCTCTTTTACTTTTTTGTATTCACCTAAAATGTAGTCTGCTTTTTCGCTGTAGCCGTAGGTAATTACCTCGCCATGGCAGTTATCAATTACGGTTTTGCTGAAAGCATCGTCAAGATTAACAATTGCCTTTTCGCACATAGGGAAAAGCTGAGTCTTCCAGAAGGCGTATTCTTCAAAGCTTTCGTGCTCGTTTGTGCCGATATGGTCAGGATAGAGATTTGTGAAAACACCGAAGGCAAAATGAAGTCCGTCTGTTCGGTGGAATTTAAGACCCAGTGAAGAAACCTCCATAACGCAGGCTTTACAGCCGCCGTCAACCATAAGGCGAAGCATTCTCTGCAGCTCATAGCTTTCGGGAGTGGTATTCACCGTAGGAAGAACGGTATCGCCGAAGGATGCTCCCACAGTACCGATAATGCCCGTTTTTATGCCGCCGCTTTCAAGAACAAACTTTACAATATGGGCTGAGGTCGTCTTACCTTTCGTGCCGGTGATGCCGATAAGTGAAAGCTCCTTTGAGGGGTGTCGGAAAAAGTTGCAGCTGACACTTGCCAGAGCAGCTCTTGTGTCCTCAACCTTTATAACAACTGCATCTTCGGGTAGGTCAACATCCTTTTCGCAAAGGAAAACTCTGCTGCCCTTTTCGTAAGCTGAAAGAGCGTACTTGTGACCGTCAGCATTTACGCCCACAAGGCACACGAACATTATGCCCTCGCCGGTTTTTCTTGAATCGTAAGCTATATCTCTAATCTCTGTGTCGGTGAATTTTTCACATTCATAGGAAACACCGTTCAAAACTTCGCTGAGTTTCATTGTGCGCACTCTCCGTTCTGTGCATTTTTATACTTCAGTTCTTTTTCTCTTTTGAACTCTTCACGTTCTTTTTTATACTTCTCTCTTATAGCGTGACGGTTTTTGCCGCCGATTAAGCCTGCACGTCTGAAGGCTTCAATAAACATAGCCGCGAGAGCGCCACCTGAGCCTAAAATAAGGTCAATCATTGTATCTGTAAGACCCGTACCGTAGGGGACCTGACCGTGCTGCATAACAAAGCCGTAAAGTCTGTCCATGGTGAATTCATAGAATTCCCAGCCCACAAGAAGCATAACGGAAAAACCGATACTGAACAGAGCCTGAGCTGAAATCTTGATAGGATGCTTTTCGCCCTGAATGATTTCAATGAGTACGAAAGAGCCGGTACAGGCGAGGTAGCCTGCAAAAATGTGTTCGGGAATGTCGATACCCGTAAAGTCGGTTCTTGTGTTCAAGGTTGTTCCCACAACGCAGGCGAAGCAGATAAAAATGTTAAGCAGGGTCTGCATATAGGCGGGGTATTTTGTAATGAAGGATTTTCCGCCGAAAAGCTGGAACATATCCCACAGGTGAGTGAAGATAATTGCAAAGGTTGCCTGAATGAACTCTGAGGTGTAGCCGTGAAGCATACCCCACACGCCCCAGATAAAAAGCAGGCCTCTACAGGTCCACCAGGTAATTTCGGTAGCTTTTGACAGCTTTGGAATACGGTTAAGTTTTTTCATGTATTTTTCCCTTTCGGTGTGCAAGGTAACGCTGGTCAGACAAACAAGTCAAAAATGTCCGATTTCCGATACCTTTGAAATTTTTTCTCCTCGCAATACGCGAGTATTCCTTCGTCGAAGAAAATCCCAAATGCACCAAAACTCGGGCATTTTTGATTTTCAAGTTTAACATAAGGAGATTTTCGACAGATCAAGGCAAAAGGTGCAGGTAATACTTGCGTATTACCAAGACTTTTAACGCAGAGATGGCGGAAATATACTATGTTAAACCTTATTTGTCCGACCAACGTTACCTTGATTCAACTAATTATTATATCATATTATACACCGATTTGCTACTGTTTAGGGAAAAATTAATAAAATACACCCGTGTCTTGTAGGGACCGGCGTCCTCGACGGTCCGTTTTCACCCAGGCAACGCAACTTCCTGCGGACCGTCGAGACGCCGGTCCCTACAATGTCATTCTGAACGAAATGTAATGAACAGAGTGAAATGAAGCGCTGAACTTCGTTCACCATGAAGCAAAGCGTGCCGTCAGAAATTCATGCACCGAAGGTGTGTTTCATAGCCGAAGGCTGCTTCATTTTTCATGTGCCGTAAGGCACGCTTCATTTTAAAAAAACCACGCGGGCCGACAGAAAGCTTCTGCCGACCCGTGGGTTGAATTATATGAGGAATTGGAATTATTCTTCTGCATCCTTTTTAGCTTCTTCAATAACCTTCTGAGCAACGTTTGAGGGAGCGTCTTCATATCTTGCAAACTCAAGTGTGAAGTAGCCTCTGCCTGCTGTTACTGAACGAAGGGTTGTTGAGAAATCGCCCATTTCTGCCATGGGAACTTCAGCAACAAGCTCCTGCATCTTGGGTTCGTCAGCCGCACCCATACCAAGCACACGGCCGCGGCGCTTTGTGATGTCGCCCATAATATCACCGAGGTTTGCGTCAGGCATATAAACCTTAAGCTCACCGATGGGTTCAAGGATAACGGGACTAGCCTGAGCCATACCGTTCTTGAAAGCAATCTTTGCTGCAGTCTTGAATGCCATTTCGTTTGAGTCAACGGGATGGTATGAACCGTCGTAAAGAACAGCCTTAAGACCTACAACGGGATAGCCTGCAAGAGGTCCCTTGAGGATAGCTTCCTGAAGACCCCTTTCAACTGCAGGGAAGAAGTTCTTGGGTACTGAACCGCCGACAACCTCTGTTTCAAAGATAAGCTCGTCGCCTGTGTGGGGTTCAAAGCGTACCCAAACGTCACCGAACTGACCTGAACCGCCTGACTGCTTCTTATGACGGCCCTGAACCTGGCATGACTTGCGGATTGTTTCTCTGTAGGGCACCTTGGGTTCCTTAAGTCCGATTTCAACGCCGTACTTAGCCTTGAGTTTTGATACAACGATGTCAAGGTGCTGTTCGCCGAGACCTGCGATAACCATTTCTTTTGTTTCTTCGTCTGAATAGAAGTGAACTGTGGGGTCTTCACCCATAATCTTACGGAGGCCTGAAGCAACCTTATCTTCTTCGCCCTTCTTCTTAACAACAACTGCCATCTTAAGTGAGGGAGCAGGGAAGTCAACTTCTGCAAGCTTGATTACATTCTTAGCTGAACAGATTGTGTCGCCTGTTGCAAGACCTGAAAGCTTTGTGATAACACCGATATCGCCAAGACCGATTTCGGGAATATCTTCCTGCTTAATGCCCTTAACGGAAACAAGCTTGCCCATCTTCTGGCTTTCGCCTGTACGTGCATTGTAAGCAGGTGTGTCGGGAGTGATTTTACCTGAAATAACCTTTACAAAGCTCATCTTACCAACGAAGGGGTCAGCAATTGTCTTAAAGCAGATTGCTGCAAGAGGACCGTCAGCCTTGCATTCGATTTCAATAGGCTCGCCGTCTTCGTTTTCAGCCATTTCGGGCTTAGCCTTATCGGGTGAGGGAGCTGAATAAACGATAGCATCAAGAAGCATATCACAGCCGTCTACCTTTGTAGCTGAAAGTGCGTATACGGGATAGATTTCACCGGTTTCAACGCCCTTTGTAAGACCTTCAATGATTTCTTCCTTTGTAAGGGGTTCGCCTTCGAAGAATTTTTCCATAAGAGCTTCGTCAACTGTAGCAACAGCTTCTTCAAGAGCAGCTCTCATAGCTTCGATGTTAGCATCTGAAGGAATTTCAATTTCAACGGGTCTGCCGTTGGGATACTTATAAGCCTTGTTTGAGCAAAGGTTTACAAATGCTTCGCAAACGGGGCCGTTCATATAGGGAACAACAACGGGGCAGAGCTTGTTGCCCAGCTCGTTCTTGAGAATTTCGAATGTTTTATAGAAATCGCGGTTTTCTGAGTCAACCTTTGTAACCGCGAAGAATTTTGCAATATTTCTTGCGTCTGCAGCCTTGATAGCCTTTTCAAGACCTACGTCAATGCCTGAACCTGCTGAGGTTACGATAAGAGCACAGTCAGCAGCGCGCATTGTTTCAGCCATACCGCCTGCAAAGTCGAACTTACCGGGAGCATCAAGAACGTTTATCTTTGTATCTCTCCATTCAAGTGAGCACATTGCTGCAGAAATGGAGCACTTACGCTTCTTTTCTTCTGCGTCATAGTCCATGATTGTGTTGCCGTCTGCAACCTTACCGAGTCTGTCTGTAACACCTGCAACATAAAGCATTGCTTCTGCAAGAGCTGTTTTACCCTTACCTGTGTGACCTGCGATTGCCACGTTTCTGATGTTGTTAACTGCGTATGTTTTCAATTCCAAAACCTCCTGTGACCTTATTCTTACAAGGTCTGAATATTACGTATCACGTCGTGGGATTTTTTTCCGTTTGACGATAACACAACTATTTTATCACAACTTGAATAAAAAAACAACGGAACATTAACTAATTTTGTGCACTATTTTTTGTTCAGTGTGTATAAAAGAGCCCCTTTCAGGCAAAAATAAAAGCCACTTTAGTCTTAAGAAAAACTTAATCAATAATGAAAGTCTCCTCGAAACTCACGTAGAAAATACATATATTAATAATCAATCTATCTTCGCGGACTAATGTTCACCGTTTCAGAATAGTTAAAGCGCAATTATTAATTATTCAATATTCATCAGCGAAGCGCCTTCATTATTCATTAAAAAAATAAAAAGCCCCTTTGGACTTAAGCAAATTAATGAATAATGAATAATGAATAGTGAATAATGAATAATACAATTAAAATTGAAATAACCCCCGGACCGATGTTTCTTTACACATCTTTTCTGGTCGGGGGGTTATTTCATTGAACTCTTGATATCTAGCATCTTTTGTTATCCTCACTTTCTACAGATTTTTTGCCTTCGTTTTTTTATTCATCTGACACTATATTTTTTGTTTTATTTTTTTAATCTATGTCATCGTGTCTGATGATTTTTTTCTGAAGGCTTTTTTGAGTCGGAACTTTCTTTTTATGTTTTTTATTTTTGTTTTTCAGGTTCTCAGCTTCCTGACCGCCAGGTCGGATTTTAATTTGCTGTTTTTTGAACCTTTATTTGTTTTTGAAAGTTCCTTTGGGTTTTACCTGTACATTGGTATCACCTTTCCCTTTCTGTGACTACAGTATAGCACGGAAAAATCATTTTTGCAATATGTAATATTGGCCAAACTTTTATACTCCCATTTATGCAATAGGGAGAATTTGGTTTTTATTTCTCAAAAGGCATTGACTTTGCCATTTGTTTTGTGGTATGATTGATGTGTTGAGCGGTTCATTTTCGGGCCGCTTTTTTATTTTTATAAAAACTTAACGGCTCTGCAGTGTGCAAAGCCGTTTTTTGTCTTTTCTGCCACTCAATATTCAAAAACATCAATGTCTTTGTTTGTAGCTATTGTTTTTAACATTTCATAATCTTTTACCGTTGGATGAATCGGATTAATTGACTTTAGTCTTATATATGTTTCGTCTGATTTTATGAAATCATTGGCATTTAACGCAAGCAATATAAATGTTTCCAACATTGAAGTATCTTCGTCATATTTTAATGAAGTATTTAATAACAAATTATATGCTTCTTCTCTCTGATCGGATTTGATTAATATGAAAACATAATAACGCAAACAGTCCAAATTATTTCTTTCAATCTCAAAAGCTCTTTTTGTGTGCTTAAGTGCCAATGAAAGCTCTTTAATATCATAATAACAGAGTCCAAGATTAATATGGGTTTCGTAATATTCTTCCAAAACCAAAGATGTAGTGTAGTGTTTAATTGCCATGTCGGTATTCTTTAATTTTTCGTATGCTATTCCTAAATAAAAAAATACTTTTGAATCCTCTGGAATAAACTCCTTTGCTTTAGTTAAACAATCGATTGCTTTGGTTGCATCATCAACAATCAGATATGTTCTTCCTAAACTGTACCACGCATCTCCAACATCACCATATTTTTTTATTATAGTGCTAAAAACCTCAATAGCCTCATGATACTCTTGGAGTTTAACAAGACATATACCATAGGTGTGTTCTGCATCAATATTGCTTGTTTGATGAATTATTGGTTTGTATATTTCTTTTGCTTCTTTATATTTTTCTTCTAAAAATAATTCTTCAGCTTTTTTCAATTGATTATCAAGCATAAGATTCTACCTCCATCAAAAAAATTACGGCTTTCTGCGTTAATGCGCCTTCAAAGAGGGAGCCAATTGCCGCCTTCTTTATTTGTCATTTGATTCCATCAGACATTTTTTCTCATTGTATTTTTCAATATGTTTCTTTTTAATTTCCTGATAGTCGCATGCCATTGTACTTACGTTGTCAACTTTTTTCAACTTAACATACATTTCATCAGCCTGTTGAAAATCACCTGTTCTCAACAAACAGATAATATGTGAAATCAATATACCCGCATCTTCGTTATAATCCAAATCGGTTGCTTTGAAGACTTCAAGAGCCTCCTCATATTTTTTCAGCTTTACTAATACCCTTGTATAATTGTATAAATTGTCCAAATCCGGATATAATCTGTAGGATTTACTTGCATATGTTAAAGATTTTTCAAACTCTTCAACAGCATAATAACAAACTGCCAAATTTGCATTTGTTTCAAAACAATTGTCTGCTTTTAAAGAGCGCTTATAATATGAAATGGCTTTTTCATAATCTTCTGACTTTTCGTAATACAAACCTAAATAAAAACATGTGTTTGGATGTTCAGGTGCGATTTCTTCGGCTTTCAATAGGCAAGACAGTGCATTAGTTTTATCGCCATTTTTCAAATATGCGTCTCCCAGGTTATACCACAAGCTCTCCCAATCAGGACATAAATCCAACAACTTCTTGAAAAGAGCAATTGATTTGTCATATTCACCCAAACGGGTTAAGCAACAACCATAATAACAAGCCGCACTATAAGTTTCGTACTCATCCATTATTGAGGAAAACTGTTCTAATGCTTCCTCATAGTTTCCCTGTTCATATAAATTCACAGCATCATCATATATTTTTTCAATACTCATCACATCAATGCCTCCTTCATTACAACATAGGGCACGGCGCTCCGTATATATAATTATACCATTTTCCCCTTAATTCGTCAATAAATACACCCCGGAACCGTAACGATTCCGGGGCTGAGCTTTGTTAAGTTTTTATCAGTCTGCGTTTTCCTCTTTGGGTTCATCTTTCTTCTCCCTGTTGCCTTCCTTAGCCTTCAGGTCGCACAGAACATCAAGCCTTTTGATTACCATAGTAAAACCTGTTATTACCACAGCTGTAAGGCCTAAGGTTATAGACACAAGCAGTCCTGTAGCTTCATATTCCGAAAAATTTGGTATGAGACCTAACCAACCGACAAAAAGAAAAATTGCTATAAATAATATTGCTATCATATGTTTCTCCTCCTTAATTCTTTATCTATACAATTCAATTATATTACACAACCCTTTCTTTGTCAATGCAACAATCAATAACCTCCACGGCAAAAAAACTACCCCGGAACCTTTACGATTCCGGGGTTAAACTTATTTGATTAAGTTTTATCAGTCTGCGTTTTCCTCTTCAATCTTATCTACGATTTCCTGAGGAATAGCTTCACCGTGCTTTACAAACAGGATGAGGCCGAGACAGAGGATAAACGCAATGGGTGCGTAATAGAACAGCGACATGTAGGTACCGCTGACCATTGCAACCACACCGTAAACGATGGGAGAAGCAATCTGAGCTGAGAAGGTTGCTGTGTAGTAGTAACCTGTGAATGTACCAACCTTGTCAATACCGCCGATTTCAAGAACGAGAGGCAGAGTGTTAACTGTAATGAACATATTAGCAAAGCCTGCAAGAATAAGAACGGGGTAAATGAGAATCTTGAGGATGCCGACTATCTTGTCGATTGTGTCCTTGATATTCTGAAGTGCTGCACCGTATTCGCCTTCGGCTACTTCCTGACCGAGAACGTTGTTGCTTGCGCTGATAAGTGAATCAAGTGAGAAAGCTCCGCCGCTTGCTTCAACAAGCTCCTCTGTAACAGCGTCATAATCGCCGCCCTCTTCGCCTGCGGTGAGATAAGCGATATAGCCGTCAACTGTGAGAGCTTCGTGCTCAGCATCAGCTTCCTTAAGAACTGTGTTTACGTCTGCAATTGCTGTGTCAACATTTGCGTAAACCTTGTTTGCCTGAATATACTTGCCTACTGAAAGATCATTGCTTGTAACCATAATGGTGAACACTGTGAAGAATACAAGGAAGGCTGCAATGAATACTGCAAGACCTGCAATAATTGTCTTCTTTCTGCCAAGCTTTGAACCCATCTTACCTGCAGGAATAGCTGCAATTGCTGAGCATACAGCAAAGATTGCCATTACGATTGTTGCCTTTGCAGTTGTAAGGTGGAGAATTTCCTGAGCAAAGAGTGAGAAGAAGGTTGTAACTGAGTTTGTTCCGCAGAAGAGGAAGAAGAGAGCGCCAAGCATGAAGATAAGGCTCTTTCTTTCACCCTTTGAAAGCTTGTTTGCTTTTCTCTGAGCCTTGTCAGCCTTTTTAGCTTCTTTTTCAGCCTTCTTAAGAGCTGCTGCGTCAAGTGCCATATTCTTGTCAGCCTTAACCTGAATGCGGCTGTCCTGCTCCTTAACAAAGAAGAGAAGAACAAGTGCGCCTACAACCATAATAACTGAACCGATGATGAATACAACGGGATAAGTCTGATATTCTTCAGTTGCTGCACCGAAGAGAAGACCATAAATAAGAGTTGCAATTGTACCTGCAATCATACCTACGAATGAGCCGATACCGCCCATAAGGTTGATGATTGCGTTACCCTCTGAACGAAGCTCAGGAGGTGTAAGGTCCGGCATAAGAGCAACAACAGGTGCTCTCCAGAGGGACATTGTGAATACAAAAAGAATGATGCATACCATTGTTGCGGGAAGACTTGCCGTCTTAAGTGCAACAAAGGGAATAAGTGTAAAGAGAAGTGCTGACACGGGAGCGCCGAAAACGATAAAGGGACGACGCTTACCAAGCTTTGAATGGCAGTTATCCGAAAGCTTACCGAAGGTGGGCTGGAAGATAACACCGAAGATATTATCGAAGGTCATGATAATACCGATGAAAAGAGGTACAAGTGAAACGCTTGTACCGAAGCCTACGTCTTCACCCTGAGAACGGGCAAAATCAGCAAGCCAGGGAAGTGCAGCGTTAAGCTTTGCACTGAGACTTGTTACGAAAGCGGATTCCGTAAGAAGCTTGTTGAGAATTTTGGTTATGTATGGGTCATAGATTGCCCACGCAATTGACGATGCCATAAAACCGAAGCCGGTTAAAATGGTCAGTTTGACATTCAGTTTCTGTTTCTTTTCTGCCATGTCAAATCTCCTTTCTTTTTCTTTGTGCAGTATATATGTCATATCTGCTCAATGTAATATTATATCCCTTTAATATAAAAAAAGCAACCGTAAAGACATAAAAATATGAACAAATCTTTTTGGTGATTTTGTATGGCTTAAAAATTGACATAATCTTTACTTTTCAGAAAACAAGAACGTCGGGAATTTTTGTTTTTAAACCTATATGCTTTATTTAAGAAAAATTTGACAAAAATATTGCAAAATTAAATGAAAAGTGTTATGATAAGGAAAAATTAAGGAGGAAATTTTATGGAACTCAATTTTATCAATTGGCCATCCTTCAAAGAAATAATTCTTGAAGGCGGCACCTCACTCGCCGAGTATTGTGCTCAGTACGCTGCAGTACAGACTAACTGGGTTTATACTCTGGCAGCATTCATCGCCATTGCCACTCTTCTTATCAAGAAGAATAAAAAATGGTATTGGTACGTATTCATTATGCTGTACATGATTATGTCAGTAACATCTGTAGGTATGCACACAGCTAACTACGGCGAATTCCAGCCCGGTGTGCTTACAACAAAGCTTCTTGCAAGCTATATTGATATGTCATTTACAGAACTGGTTGCCTGGTCAGGCGTTTGCTGTTTTGCTTTTGAATTTTATCAGAGCGCAAGCGAAAGGAAAAAGCGCAACATTTTCCTGATTGGCGTCACGGCAATTATGATTATTGTTCTTTCTGTTCTTACATACGAAGTTTTCGTTATTCACGACAGACCCCTTTACATCGGTGGCGGCGGAGCTCCCATGGACGGTAAAACCGGCGGACTTTCCCTTGCTGAATTCGGATGCTTCCTCACAGCATTACCCATCCTTTATCTCCTTGTATCCAATTTCAAGAAGATGACATCAACAGAGAAGCTTCTCTTCATCCTTATTATCTTTACATTCCTTGTAGCGTTTATTATCACCTCAATCTGGGGCGACAACGAGATAAACACATTTATCCTCGGCAATATTCACGGCCATTCAATCTGGCACATACTTACAGCTCTTGCAATTATGGAAGTTGTTGTATGGGTTGACCAGCGTGATGTCAACGAAAAGCTCAGAGCAGCCGGCGCAAAAGCAATTTAACATTAACAAATGCAAAGCAGCACTCTACAAACGTAGGGTGCTGCGGTTTTATTCTGAGCTGTCTGTTATTCATTAAGAAAAGCCGCGCCACATGAATAAAAAGTGAAGTAAGAAGTAAAATCCCATTCGCTTGCACGAACGGGATTTTTGGCACCCCCTGCGAGAATCGAACTCACATCTAATCCTTAGGAGGGATTTATTCTATCCATTGAACTAAGGAGGCTTTTATAGAAAATTTAGTATTATTTAGTACGAGAATAACAGGTTATCATTTGCATTTAGCCAAAAGGCGGATGCTCTGACGAATTCTTAGGAGGGATTTATTCTATCCATTGAACTAAGGAGGCTTTTTCTGTTACAAATAGTATTGCGTGAATCAGTTGCTTTTTATAAGCAATTTTATGTCTTACTATGAAACACATTTACCTTTTGATTTTAACATTTTTTCTTTTTCTTGTCAATCGTTTAAATGTTTTTGAATAGCATTACGAGCCATGTAGAAAATTGGTACATTCTGTGTGATTTTGTAATTGACATCACAATTGTTATTGAGTATACTATGACACAGTGTAACGAATTAAACATTTTCTAAGGAGGGTGTGTCATGGAATTTATAATACCTAAAGAAAATTATCTCACTTTACCTGAAAACGAATCCTGCTATGAATATATGCTTCAGAGCTATGCACGTATCTCAAAAGATTACGGCGACGATTACACAGCCTTTGTAACTCCGGTAGCAAATGTTGAATCTGCAATCACAATGAAGAGGTTTATTGCTGACATTGAAAAGCTTGCTTCATGGTTTGTTTCAAAGGGCATCGGCAAGGGTGACGTTATCACTGCTTTTCTTCCCACCTGCGGTCATGCTGCAATCGCTTTTTATGCCGCTTCAAAAATCGGTGCAATTTCCAATTTTGTTCACCCGCTGACTCCTCCGGCACAGCTCGTTGAAATTATGATAAACACAAACAGCAAGTGCCTTATGCTTCTTGACCTTTTTGCAGGTGCCTTCAAGCCCATAACCGACAAAAATCTTACCGTTGTCTGCTCAACCTCAGACTTCTGCGACGGCCTTGCCTACAAATATGCAAAAGGCAACGAAATGATGAACGCTCAGTATGAGAGAACAGCCACAACAAATCCCTATATGGAAATTATGGGAATGAACCTTCCTTCTGTTCCCACCGATACAAACCCGGGCAAAGACGACGCAATTTACATTCACGGCGGCGGAACCACCGGCAAGAGCAAGACTATTGTTCATTCAGCATACTCCTTTAACAACTTAGCTTATGCTATGTATGCCCTTGACCTTCCCCACGATTACAACACCTGCTATTCGCTTTGCGTTCTTCCTTGCTTCCACGCTTTCGGTCTCGGCGTTTCAATTCACTACGCATTCTGTAACGCATATAAGCCCATTATGATATCAAAATTCGATCCTCAGCAGGCTCTTGAGCTCATCAGAAAATACTGCGTAATTGAAATTCTCGGTGTTCCCAAGATGTTCCAGAAAATGCTTGAAGCCCCCAACTTCAAGGACAACGAAGGCATCAAGAATCTTCTTATTCTCAGCGCAGGCGGCGACTACGTAAGTCCCGATTTTGTCAGAGAATTCAATGCTGCAATTGCTGCTCAGGGTGCAAAGGGTAAGCTTGCTCCCGGTTACGGACTTACTGAAATGTGTGCAGTATGCACCACCAATAATCTTCCCGAAGGCTACTACAGAGACAACACCGTTGGTATGCCCATTCTCGGAACTCACATTGAGATCTGGGACAACGAAAACGTCAGCCTCCCTGCAGGTGAAACCGGTGAAGTTGTTGTTTCAGGCAAGTGCATAATGAACAGATATCTTCCCGACGAGCTGGTTCAGGAAACCGGTATTTATGTTGATGAAAACGGCAAAAAGTGGATTAAGACCGGTGATGTGGGTTATCTCACAGAAGAAGGCCACCTGAGATTCACCAGTCGAATCAAGAGAATTATCATCATTTCAGGTTACAATATCTATCCTGCAACAATTGAAAGAAAAATTCTCTCTCTCGATTACATATCCGAGGCCTGCGCTTGTCAGGGTTATGACGAAAACGGCAAGCCTTATGTAAAGCTTGTTGTTGCTCCTGCTGACCCTGCTGCCGACACAGAAACTCTCAAAGAAAAACTTATGTCTTTCTGCAGAAAGAACATTGAAAGCTACTCTTGTCCCAGAAAAATTTTTGTTATGGATGCTCTGCCCAGAACAAAGATGGAAAAAATTGACTTTGTTGCGCTTTCCGATGCTGTTCCCGGTGCATAAAACCAAAAAATTACAGCTGCACAGTTTTCAGTTTCTGTGCAGCTGATTTTTTATTTTTCAAAAATGGGCTTGAAAAGACTCACACCTGAAAGTCTCATAACCTGACTGCAGATAAAGTTGAATTTTGCTCCTGCAATTTTATTGCCCTCTGCCATAAGCTTTGCATCAGCGCCAAGCACACGGTTAGCCTTTTTGTGCCATAAGCCCTTGATTATCATGTCAACCATTTTGTCGCAGTCGGTGCTGATAAAATCCATAACCTTCTTGCACCTGAGGCAACCTCGCCCTGACTCTGAAGAATGTTTGTCTTTGTAAAGCGGGACAGAAAAGTCCGATATAGCACCTTCCTCTTACCTCTTCTCTGATAGCGTCGGTGAAGGATTTAAGTGCTGCCTTACTTGCTGAATAAAGCGATGTGCCTGCAAGTGAGCAGAGAGCTGCTGAAGAGGCAATATTAAGAATACCTGCTCTGTCCGACTCCATAATGTAAGGCATCATAATTTCCATTGAGTAAACGGCGGAATAGAAATTGATATTCATAGCGTTATCTATATCTCTCTGCGTATAATGAAGGAAGCTGTCAAACTTAGGAAGTACACCTGCGTTATTGATAAGAATGTCTGCCTTGATTCCTTTTTCGATAAGATCATTTTTAAGGTTTTCCCAGCTTTCCTTTTTTGAAACGTCCATTGAGTAATATGTAAACTTATGACCGAGAGCACCAAGCTCGTTTTTTACACCCTCAAGTCTTTCCACGTTTCTTGCAATACCTATAATATTACAACCGTGGTCCTTTATAAGCCTTATGGCAAGGTCTTTACCTATTCCGCTTGAAGCACCTGTAAGAATAACTGTGCTGTAATCAAACCAACACTATGCACTCATATTTTTTACTCCTTTGTTTTCTTCTCTATAAAGAAAAATCTGTAGTTTTCTTTACCTCTTAGTATATCACATAATTTATTTTACTTCAACATAAAAATTAATCCCGTAATTATTGATTTTTGAGTGCACTCTGGTGTATTATTAAAGGCAGAAAACTAAAACGGAGGAAGCATTATGATTAACATAAGTATCAAAAAGCTCATTAACTACGGACTTGAATGCGGTCTGATTGAAAAGGAAGACGAAATCTACACTGTCAACCGTATTCTTGAAATTCTTAACCTTGATGAATACGCTGAGCCCGAAAACGAATGCGAATACGGCGACCTTGAGGAAATTCTCAGCGAAATTCTTTCCTTTGCAGTTGAAACAGGTCTTATTGAAGACGATATCACAAGTCGTGACCTTTTCGACACAAAGGTTATGTCTGCTCTTGTGCCAAGACCATCAGAGGTTATCTCAGACTTTAACGAGCTTTATGAAATCTCGCCTGAAATGGCAACAGACTACTACTACAAATTAAGCCGTGACACAGACTACATACGCCGTTACCGTATCAAGAAAGATATGAAGTGGAAAACAGAAACAGAATACGGTGAAATTGACATTACCATCAATCTTTCAAAGCCCGAGAAAGACCCCAAGGCTATTGCTGCTGCAAGAAACGCAAAGGCAAGCTCTTATCCCAAGTGTCTTCTCTGCATTGAAAACGAAGGCTACAGAGGCAGACTCAATCACCCCGCAAGACAGAACCACAGAATTATTCCCATCGAAATTGATTCTGAGCAGTGGGGCTTCCAGTATTCACCCTATGTTTACTATAACGAGCACTGCATCGTTTTCAACGGCAGCCACACACCTATGGTAATTGACGGTAAGGCTTTCAAAAAGCTCTTTGACTTTGTTAAGCTTTTCCCTCACTACTTTATCGGCTCAAATGCTGACCTTCCTATTGTAGGCGGTTCAATTCTCGCTCACGAGCATTTCCAGGGCGGTAATTACGAATTTGCTATGGCAAAGGCCCCCGGAGAAAAAGAGTTTACCTCAAAGGATTATCCCGATGTTAAAATCGCAACCGTAAAGTGGCCTATGTCAGTTATCCGTCTTTCAGGCAAGGACAGCGACAGACTTGTAGAGCTCGGCGAAAAAATCCTTACTGCCTGGAGAGCATACACAGACGAGGACGCGTTCATTTTTGCTGAAACAGACGGCGAAAAACACAACACCATCACACCTATCGCAAGAATGAAGGGCGAAAACTACGAGCTTGACCTTGTCCTTCGTAATAATATCACCACAGAAGAGCACCCCGACGGCGTTTATCACCCCCATAAGGAGCTTCACAACATCAAAAAGGAAAACATCGGTCTTATTGAAGTAATGGGCCTTGCAGTTCTTCCTGCAAGACTCAAGACTGAACTTAAGGAAGTTGAAAAAGCCCTCGTTAACGGCACAGACCTTGCTGATAACGAGCTTACCGCAAAGCACAAGGAATGGGCAGAATCATTCAGGGGCAATTACACCTTCACTGCTGAAAACGCAGAAAAGATTGTTCAGGACGAAGTAGGAAAGGTGTTCTCAAAGGTTCTTGAACACGCAGGCGTTTATAAGCGTGACGAAAATGGCATGGCAGCATTCAGCAAATTTGTTGAATCGGTTATTTAATCTGAATTACATGAAACTGAGGCGATTGCTCACGCAACCGCCTCTTTGTTTTTGTTATATTTAGTTAAGAATTCCTGCACCGTCACCGATCATCATAAAGAGCTTTGCAAAAACAAGTGCAACAACTGTCATAAGCTTAATGAGAATATTGATTGACGGGCCTGATGTGTCCTTGAATGGGTCACCGACTGTGTCACCTACAACAGCAGCCTTATGGGAATCGCCGCCCTTGCCTCCGTGTACACCGCCTTCAATGAATTTCTTTGCGTTGTCCCAGGCACCGCCTGAGTTTGACATAAAGATTGCAAGAAGAACACCCGTTACAAGTGAACCTGCGAGAAGTCCGCCCAGAGCCTCAACGCCAAGAAGACAGCCCACAATAATCGGACAAAGAACTGCAAGCAGTCCGGGAACAATCATTTCTTTAAGAGCTGCTGTAGTTGAAATTGAAACGCATGAACTGTAATCAGGTTTTCCTGTTCCTTCAAGTATACCGGGAATCTCTTTGAACTGACGGCGAACCTCTTCAATCATTTTATATGCTGCCTTACTTACACTTTCCATTGTAAAGGCTGAGAAGACGAAGGGAAGCACACCACCGATAAACAGACCGATAACAACCTTATAGTTAAGAATATTGATACCTGATGCGTCAAGAGAAACTGCCTGAGAGTAGGAGAAGAACAAAGCAAGCGCAGTGAGAGCTGCAGAACCGATTGCAAAGCCCTTACCGATAGCTGCTGTTGTGTTGCCTACAGAATCGAGCTTGTCGGTAATTTGTCTTACGCTGTGGTCAAGACCTGACATTTCAGCAATGCCGCCTGCGTTGTCCGCGATAGGTCCGTATGCGTCAACAGCAACAGTTATACCTGTTGTTGAAAGCATACCTACTGCAGCAAGAGCCACACCGTAAATGCCTGCACTTGCAGAAGCACCCTTGCAGCAGAAATATGAAACAAAAATACCTACGCAGATAAGAAGAATGGGGAAAGCTGTTGATTTAAGTCCAACTGCCATACCAGAAATGATATTTGTAGCAGAGCCTGTTTCTGACTGCTGAGCAATTTTCTGAACAGCCTTGTGAGCGTCAGATGTATAAATCTCTGTGATAATACCAATAAGTGAACCTACAACAAGACCCGAAACAACCGCAATGCCGTACTTGAGAGAGCCAAGCATAAAATAGCTCACTGCAAGACCTGCGACTGCAACAACTGCCGATGAAACATAAGTTGCGCCCTTAAGTGCATTGTGAGGATCCTTTTTTTCGCCGCCAACAAAAAATGTTGAAAAAATGGAAGCGATGATACCGATAGCTGAAATTACAAGCGGGAAGATAATACCCTTAAGCTGAATGTCAGTTCCTGCAAAAGCAGCAAAGCCGAGAGAAACAGCAGATATAATTGCACCTGAATAGCTTTCAAAAAGGTCAGCACCCATACCCGCAACGTCACCTACGTTGTCGCCTACATTATCGGCGATAACTGCAGGGTTTCTGGGGTCATCTTCGGGAATGCCTGCTTCAACCTTACCAACAAGGTCGGCGCCTACGTCAGCAGCTTTTGTATAGATACCGCCACCTACACGGGCAAAAAGTGCAATTGATGAAGCGCCCAGGCTGAAGCCAAAGAGTATATCGGCATTTTTAGTTAATGCATAAATTCCCGCAATACCGAAAAGTCCGAGACCTGCAACGCACATGCCCATTACTGCGCCGCCTGAAAAGGCAACGGAAAGAGCCTTTTTCATTCCGCCGGTTGCTGCCGCCTGAGCAGTTCTTACATTAGCCTTTGTTGCAACGTTCATTCCGAAGTATCCTGCTACAATTGAGAAAAGAGCACCGATTAAAAAGCTTATTGCAGAGCCCCAGGAAATTGCAAAACCGATTGCGATCAGAAGAGCGAGAATAAAGAACACCAGAATTCTGTATTCAGCGAAAAGAAAAGCCTTTGCGCCCTCATGAATTGCAGAAGAAATTTCCTGCATTCTCTCGTTACCCGGACTTTGTTTGTTGATTTTCATTGACAGTATAAAAGCAAAAGCAAGTGCCACTATACCGACAACAGGAATTGCATAAATCAATAATTCCATTCTAATAACTCCTTTTTCAGTTTTTTAAAACCCTTATTCATAAAGTGCACACTTACGGCACGTTTTTATAAAGAATATAATATATCACCCTAAAACAAAAGTCAATATTTTTGACAAAAATTCAGCAGATTTGTTACAGATATTGTATAAAGTATATATAATTTTACTATAAAGTCCGCTGTAACAAAACCCGCTTTTTATGTCCAATATGAAATTCTTATGAAATAATGCCATTTTCTATGTATAAATCTTGACAAGGATAATTTCCTTTAGTATAATTACATAGTGTCTCGAAATATTACATTATAATAATATCAGGAGGTAATTCAGAATGTTTAGAAAAACAACAAAAAGAATAATTTCACTTGTTCTTTGTCTGATTCTCGTTATGAGCTGCGGAATTTATTCCTTTGCAGTTCTTGAAACAGACGAGCTCACTGCAGCAAGAGGTAAATTCAGAACTGCTGTAGGTCCCGAAGCCGGCGGAAGTATTTTCACCGAAGGTTATGTAACTGAATACAGCTACTCTTCACCCCTTGACACAGATTACAACAGCACAAAAAAGTATCCTGTTGTTTTCTTTATCGGTAAGACAAGAAACACAGGCAACAAGGGTGCTGAACTCAGAGAAACAAGCTTCCCTCTTTGGGCAACAGCTGAATATCAGAACCGTTTCTACGGTGTAGGCGGTGCTTTTATCGTTATTGCTCGTCCTCATCCCGTTGAAAGCTATGTAGGCGGCGCAATTGAAAACGAATCAAAGGTAAGAGCTTCCGTTAAGGCTATGATTACTGACTTCATCAGCAAAAACGCTGACCACGTTGACACAAGCAGAATTTACCTTGTTTCATGGGACGAAGGCTGTAAGCTCGGCATAAGACTCGCAGCAGAAATACCCGAACTTTTCGCTGCTATGGTTCTTGCTTCACCCACATATATGCCCACACAGACCGAACTTGATAAGCTCGCAGACGTTCCTATGTGGCTCTTCGCTTGCAAGGCTGACGCAAAGTCACCCTTCAGTGAATACGGCACAAAGCTCTGGGACGGTATCAGAAACACAACAGCTCATTCCTATGTATGCAGATACACAACCTTTGATACATTCAACACCAGCTCAGTTGAACAGAACGGCAAGCATCACGAAACATGGGAATATGCAGCTTATGACTGCCGTTATCCCGGTGAACACTCAGGTGCAAAGACACTTGACGGTCAGGAACGTACATACAAGTTCGACAACAAGACAACAGACGGCGTAATTGAATGGCTTTCAAAAATCGGTTCAGATTACGGCAGCGACTGTACCTGTGACTGTCACCACGCAACAGGTTGGGCAAGATTCCTCTGGAACCTCAAGATGCTCATTTCAATGATGTTCAAGCTCAAATGGAACCGTGAATGTGCTTGCGGCGAAATCCACTTCTAAGTCAGACTGACGATAATCGCACAAGACCGTGCAAAAGACAGAGATAAAAGAATAATAGTTTACTTGTTTATAAATTATGTTTAATATTAAATGGACACAACATCGAGTTGTGTCCATTTAACTTTTGCACTTGACCTTTTTTTGCCCTCTCGGAGTACCTATGTACGCCTTCGGGTCAAAGAAAAGGTCATCTTGCACATTTCTCGTCAGTCTGCCTGACTTGTAGATAAACGCACAAAATCAACTTCAATCCATCGGGATTTTCCCGATGGATTTTTTCTTTTTGAAGCTTACAAATCAAGCCCGGGTGTTACTTCTGCAATTCACTGTTGCAAAACCGACAGCTGTATATGTTAAAAGTGACATTACCGCACCTAAGAAACACAACATATTGGGTCTGTTTTTGTTAATTTTTCCAAATATTGTATTTCCTCTTGACATTGCACACTATATCTGCTAGAATATCCATGCTCGCTTTTTTGGGTAAAAATATTATTGATATAAAAACAAATAAGGAGGAATTTTATGTACAGCGTAGTAAAACGAGACGGCAAAGTTACTGATTTTGACATTTCAAAAATTTCAAAAGCTATCACAAAAGCCTTTGAAGCTCAGAACAAAGCTTACAACGAAGACATCATCGACCTTCTCACTTTAAAGGTTACTGCTGATTATGCAGAAAAAATCGATGACGGTCAGGTTTCTGTTGAAGATATTCAGGACAGCGTTGAATCAGTGCTTATCAAGGCAGGCTACGACGATATTGCAAAGGCGTACATTCTTTACAGAAAGCAGAGAGAAAAAATCCGTAACATGAAGTCCACCATTCTTGACTATAAGGATGTTGTTGACTCTTACGTTAAGGACCTTGACTGGAGAGTTAAGGAAAACTCAACCGTTACATATTCAGTAGGCGGTCTTATTCTTTCAAACTCAGGCGCAATTACAGCTAACTACTGGCTTTCAGAAATCTATGATGATGAAATCTCCAACGCTCACAGAGCAGGTGACATTCATCTTCACGACCTTTCAATGCTCACAGGCTACTGTGCAGGTTGGTCGCTTAAGCAGCTTATTCAGGAAGGTCTCGGCGGTGTAACCGGCAAAATCAGCTCAGCTCCTCCGAAGCACCTTGCAACTCTTTGCAACCAGATGGTTAACTTCCTCGGCATTATGCAGAACGAATGGGCAGGCGCACAGGCTTTCTCATCATTCGATACATACCTTGCAGCTTTTGTTAAGGCTGACAACCTTTCCTACGAACAGGTTAAAAAGTGCATCGAGTCCTTCATTTACGGCGTAAATACTCCCTCGCGTTGGGGTACTCAGGCTCCCTTTACAAATATCACTCTTGATTGGGTTGTTCCCGCTGACCTTGCTGAGCAGAAGGCAATTGTAGGTGGCAAGGAAATGGACTTCTACTACAGAGACTGCCAGAGAGAAATGGATATGGTTAACCGTGCATTCATCGAGGTTATGATTGAAGGCGACGCTAACGGCAGAGGTTTCCAGTATCCCATTCCCACATACTCAATCACAAAGAACTTTGACTGGTCAGAAACAGAAAACAACAAGCTTCTCTTTGAAATGACCTCAAAATACGGCACACCCTACTTCTCAAACTACATCAACTCCGATATGGAGCCTTCAGATGTACGTTCAATGTGCTGCAGACTTCGTCTTGACCTGAGAGAGCTTCGCAAAAAGTCAGGCGGTTTCTTCGGTTCAGGTGAATCAACCGGTTCAGTTGGCGTTGTAACAATCAATATGCCAAGAATCGCTTTCCTTTCAACAACTGAGGAAGAATTCTACAGACGCTTGGACAAGATGATGGATATTTCTGCACGTTCACTTAAGATTAAGAGAACAATTATTACAAAGCTTCTTGACGAAGGTCTTTATCCCTATACAAAGCACTACCTCGGCACCTTCAACAACCACTTCTCAACAATCGGTCTTATCGGTATGAACGAAGCTTGTCTCAATGCAAGCTGGGTTGCTAAGGACCTTACACACGAGGCTGCTCAGGATTTCACAAAGAATGTTCTTAACCACATGAGAGAACGTCTTTCAGACTATCAGGAAATGTACGGCGACCTTTACAACCTTGAAGCAACTCCTGCCGAGTCAACAACCTACCGTCTTGCAAAACACGACGTGGCACGTTATCCCACAATTATTACTGCGGCTAAGTCAGAGGATGAAACACCTTACTACACCAACTCCTCACACCTTCCCGTAGGTTTCACTCACGATGTGTTCGATGCTCTCGATATTCAGGACGGACTTCAGACTCTTTACACCTCAGGTACTGTATTCCACGCATTCCTCGGTGAAAAGATGAGTGACTGGAAGGCTGCAGCTAACCTTGTAAGAAAGATTGCAGAAAACTACTCACTTCCTTACTACACCCTTTCACCCACATACTCAATCTGCCGTGACCACGGTTACATCAACGGTGAGGTTTACGAATGTCCCGACTGCGGAAAGAAAACTGAGGTTTACTCAAGAATTACAGGCTACTACCGTCCCGTTCAGAACTGGAACGCAGGTAAGAGTCAGGAATTCAAGCACAGACAGGACTATATCATTGAAAAGTCAATTCTCAAGCATGGAAACACAGTTATTACAGCAGAAGAAAACTGCGACTGCGAAAAGGAAGCAAAGAGAGTTATGCTTTTCACAAGTGCAACCTGCCCCAACTGCAAGGTAGCTAAGATGCTCCTTGATAAGGAAGGCATCAGCTATGAAACTCTTCTTGCAACAGACAATGCTGACCTTGCAAGAGGCTTCGACGTTAAGCAGGCACCTACACTTGTAATTGAAACTGAAGACGGTTTTGTAAAGTATGCAGGTGTTGCACAGATTAAAGAATTTATAGCACAGAAGAAGGCTGTATAAATTATGTACGACATTCTTATTATCGGCGCGGGTCCTGCGGGACTCGCTGCCGCAATTTACGCAAGAAGAGCAGGTAAAAGTGTTCTTATAATTGAAAAGGAAAGCTTCGGCGGTCAGATGAATTTCTCACCGAAAATTGAAAACTATCCCGGCTTCGGTGAGGTTTCGGGTATGGAGCTTTCAGACAAAATGGTTGAGCAGGCAATTGCTCTCGGTGCAGAGGTTGAGCTTGACACCGTGCTTTCAATTGAGGACAATGGCGAAACAAAGATTCTTCACTGTGAAGGCGGAGATTTCCACGGCAAAGCCGTAATTATTGCAACCGGTGCTAAACACAGACATCTTGGCGTAGAGGGTGAAGAGGAGCTTATCGGCGAAGGAATTTCCTTCTGTGCCGTTTGCGATGGTGCTTTTTATGAGGGCAAGGACGTTATCGTAATCGGTGGCGGCAACTCAGCACTTCAGGAGGCAGTACTTCTTTCAAAGACCTCAAAAGCTGTAACCGTCATTCAGAATCTTCCTTACCTTACGGGTGAGCAGAAGCTGCAGGATATTCTTAAAGCTGACGAAAAGGTAAGCTTCATTATGCCTGCAGAAATTCTTTCTTTCACAAAAGACGGTGAAAAGGTTACCGTCAACATAAACGCAGACGGCGAAGCAAAAGCAGTTACAGCTGACGGCGTTTTCGTTGCAATCGGTCTTGCACCGGACAATGAAGCATTCAAGGATAACGTAGAGCTTCAGTACGGCTATGTAAAGGCTGACGAAAGCTGCCTTACAAGTGCAGAAGGCATTTTCACCGCAGGTGACTGCAGAACAAAAAGCATAAGGCAGATTGCAACAGCAGTATCAGACGGTGCAACCGCTGCCCTTGCAGCCATAAGCTACATCGGATAAAAAATTAGTACATCCCATTTTCGGGATGTATTTTTTTGCATATTTTTTTCCAAAATCTGTAGAATTATTATTATATATATGATAGAATTACCTTGAGTACAGACTCAATTTCTCTTTTATGATAAGGAATGAAACTATGACAATTTTTGATGTTTTGACTTTTATCGGAGGACTTTCACTCTTCCTTTTCGGCATGAGTTATATGGGCTCTGCCCTTGAAAAGAAAGCAGGCGGACAGCTTTCAGGCTTGCTTTCAAAATTCACTTCAAACAAATATACCGGTTTTCTCCTCGGTATGATTGTAACCGCGGTAATTCAGTCCTCATCTGCAACAACGGTTATGGTGGTAGGCTTTGTAAACTCAGGTATTATGACCATTGCTCAATCAGTTGGCGTAATTATGGGTGCAAATGTCGGTACAACCGTAACTGCGTGGGTTCTCAGCCTTACAGGACTTAGCGGTGACAGCGTTTTCATTCAGCTTCTTAAGCCCACCTCATTTACTCCCATACTTGCCCTTATCGGTATTATCCTTTATATGTTCATCAAGGACAGCAAGAAGAAGGATATCGGTATGATTCTTATCGGCTTTGCCGTGCTTATGTTCGGTATGGATACAGCTTCCGATGCCGTTTCAGGACTCAAAAATGTTCCTCAGTTTACAGAACTTTTTGTACTGTTCAAAAATCCAATTCTCGGCATTCTTGCCGGTGCACTGCTTACGGGTATTATTCAGTCATCCTCAGCTTCCGTAGGTATTCTTCAGGCTCTTTGCGTAACCGGTCAGGTAAGTGTTGGTGCAGCCTTCCCCATTATCCTCGGTCAGAACATCGGTACCTGCGTAACTGCCCTTATGTCATCAATGGGTGCAAACAAAAACGCAAAGCGTGCCGCAATGATTCACTTCAACTTTAATCTTTTCGGTTCGGTTCTTCTTATGTGTCTTTTCTACGGCCTCAACGCAATTTTCAAATTTGCTTTTGTTGACAAGGCAGCTTCAGGCGTTGATATTGCTGTTATCCACACTGCTTGTAATCTCATTGTAACAGCCGTATTCCTTCCCCTTTCAAATCTCCTTGAAAAGGTTTCAACAAAGATGATTAAGGATACCGGAGGTGACGAGGAAGAAGAGGTTATTCTTCTCGACGAACGTCTGTTTATCAACCCCGCTGTTGCTCTGGGTCAGGCAAGAGAAAGAACCTATGAAATGGTTAAGGAAACCACTATCGCCATAAGCAAGGGGCTCGGTCAGCTTTCATCATACGATGAAAAACGATCTGAGCGAATTAAAAAGCTTGAAGAAAAAATTGATAAGTATGAAGACGTTATCAACTCCTATCTTGTAAAGCTCAGTGCTACAGACCTTTCAGCCGAAGACAGCTACGAAATGACAAAGCTTCTTCACGTAATTTCAGGCTTCGAAAGAATCTCTGACCACGCAGTTCATATCAGTGTTCACGCAAAAGAAATGAGCGAAGAAAACATGAAGCTTTCGCAAAGCGCAAAGAAAGAGCTTACAGTTATTGCAACTGCCGTTCTTGAAGCTATGGATATGACAAGCAAGGCTTTCAGACACAACAACATTGAAATGGCTACAGAGGTTGAAGCTATTGAGCAGGTTATTGACAAGCTTACAGCAAAGGCAAAGAACAACCACATTGCCCGTATGCTTAAAGACGACTGTACATTTGAACAGGGTCTTATTTATAACGACATTCTGTCTGCTCTTGAACGTGTTTCAGACCACTGCTCAGATATCTGCGCGAGTATGATTGAAATTTCCCACAGCAGCATGGGTGTTCACGAATATCTTCACGAGTTCAAGAGTAAAGACAATCCTGCCTTTGCTGACAAGTATTACGAATTTAAAGATAAATATAAATTCGACTGATATTAAAGGAGAGAGAAAATTATGGCAGAGAAACAATCGCTGATAGCAAAGGCAAAAGAGGGTCTCAAAACGCTCAAAAGTCATTGGAAAACACCGCCTGAAGGCTACTTCGTAAATTACAAGGAATTCCTTTGTATGGCAATGGGTAGCGGCTCACTTTCAGCTCTCGGTGTAATTCTTCAGTGGACAACAATCGCTATCAACATCCCTATGATGATAAGCTACTTCAAAGTGTCCTCCGGTTTCGTATTTCTTACAGGTATTGTGGGTTCAATTATCGGTCTTTTCCGTGCCCCCATACTTTCAATGATCATTGACAATTCAAACTCAAAAAAGGGTAAGTTCAAGCCCTTCCTTCCCTGGACTGCAGCAATTACAATTGTCTGCTTCACAGCAATTCCCTTTATTCCTCTTGCCTGGACAGAAAACATCCTTTTCAGCTTTAACATTCCTTCAATGCCCTTCTTCGGAGTTGAAGCTTCAACAGTTGATCTCAGCCTTGCAATGATTGTTCTTTTCTCAATCAATCAGGTCGGTGCTTTCTTCCACACACTTCTCAATCAGTGCCTTGTAGGTATTGAACAGACAATTTCACCCGTTTCTCAGGAAAGAGCAAACATCGGTGCTTTCAAGGGTCTTGTTTCAAACCTTCCCTCATCAATCGTAAACATCATTCTTCCCCTTGCAGCAGGTCTTATGTTTGCTGACAGCGACAACCCCATGAACAATATTGAGCTTTACCGTTGGGCTTTCCCATTCTGCGGTGTGGCAACAATTCTTCTTGTTCTTTTCGCTTACTTCGGCACAGAAGAAAGAGCAGTTGTACATAACGAATATGTTGCAAAGGTTAAATTCTGGGACGGTACAAAACAGCTTCTTTTCAACAAGTATTTCTGGATTATCACAATTTACAATATCGCAGTTGGTGTAAGAGGCAACATCAACATGTACCTCTGGATTTGCAACTACGGAATCGGCGGTCAGGCAGGTGCCTTTGCCCTTACAATCTGCAACATTGTTCTCAACAACGCCCTTGTTCCCGGTATGCTTGTAGGGCCTCTTATGATTAAGAAATGGGGCAAGAAGAACGTAATGCTCATTTCAACCATCGGCTTCACAGTAATGGCGCTTATGCAGCTCTTCACCCTTGGCAGTCCCTACCTTATGCTTGTGGGCATCTTCTTCCAGAATATCTTTAACGGTCTTTCATACATTTCCGGCATTATGGCTCCCGACGTGCTTGACTATCAGCAGTGGAAAACAGGTAAGCGTCTTGAAGGCTTCTGGCAGAACAGCAGTGCTTTCATTATGACTCTCTGCGGTTTCTTCACCTCAGCGCTTATGCCTTTATTTATGTCCCTTGGCGGTGTAGGTTTCGGCGACAACATCGACGAAGCTCTCAAAGACCCTGTTATTATGGAGAACACCTTCAGAAGCGTAACCTGGCTCGGCATTATCGCTTCAGTTATCTGTATTCTTCCTCTCTTCTTCTATGATCTTACAGAAGCAAAACACGCAAATTACATCAGGGCGCTCAAGCTGAGAGCTGCAGCTCAGAACAAGGAAGACGGCAATTTCAGTGAAGAAGACCAGGCTGTTGTTGCAGAAATCAAAGCTTACGCAGACGAAACGGGCGATGCTTTCCTTAAGGAAGAATTCAGCAGAGTAAGTCTGTAAAATTTTAAAGTATAATAAAATCGTTCAAAGCACGAGGAAAGCTTTGAACGATTTTTTTCATTTATTATTGTTTAGTTTTCAACCTTAATGAGCATATCACCAAGTTCGCGGTAAAATTTTCGGGTTTTCTTTCTGCTTGCAAAAAGTCCGGTCGCCATACCGTGGTCACACCGGAGTACGGGCATTACATTCCATATACCCTTTTCAAAAGCTCCGTCAAACTCTCTTGCAGCTTCATCTGCAGGATTTTTTGCTGATACGGTGTTTACAAGACCGTCGTTTTCACGCCAGCTTTCGTCAAATGTCAGACCAAAATCATCCTCCGGCAGTGGAAGTCTCACCAACACGTGACTGAAAATTTTCAGCAAAGGGAAGTTCATATTCTTGCTCTTATGCTTATCACCTGCACAGCCGTTTGCAGCATAGGATAAATAGTGAATATTCTCGCTGATTTCAATAAGCTGATTGAGAGCGTACGCACCTCTCAGAGATAAGTCAGCGAGCACATAATCCTCACCGTCTCTTATTCTGTTCATAGCCGTAAAAAGCCTATCGGGCTTGAATTCACCCTTTACGGGAGTAAGACCGAACTGCTCGAACTGATAGTCCACAAGTCTGCCGTGAAGAGGTGTTCTGCCGAGCAGTCCCATCATAAAGTCGGTGAATCTACCGAGAGTATGTACAAGGTTTTTATCGTCAACAACCTGATAAATTGTGGAGCCGTTGTTCGGCGCGCAAATGCAGGTTACGCTTTCAATATAGCTTTCCTTTCCGCCGGTAAAAAGAGGTGAAATGTCCTCAGCGTCGGTTGCAGCCAGTTCTGTTTCGCTTCCGTAGGTCAGCAGGTGAGTGAGCAATCTTATTACCTGACCTCCGTGACTGTGGCCGATAAGGTGAATTTTTCTTTCGCCGAAGCCTTCGCAAAGAGGCTTTTTATATGTTCTTCCGTAGCGGTTATGGCCGTGAGCTTCAGAATGAGCCTTACCGTAATCTACCCTTGTGCCCATAAGCTGAGCGTAAAGCTCGCAGGCATTGTCCCAGGCACTTGAAACGGGGCCTACCGAAGCAGAATAGCATTCGTAGTCCTCTTTTCTGAGATATTTTACAAGACTGCCCGTTGTGCCGCCCCAATAAGGCGACAGCTTATCCATACCGATTTTTTCTCCCCAACCGAACATTCCGTGAACAAAAACAAACGGATAATTGTTTTTCATCATAATTCTCCCTTTCGGTATATTTCTGAATTGATTATATCACCTGAAACTCATAAAAGCAATAAAAAAATAAAAGACACCTTTGCCTTTAAAGCAAAAGTGTCTTTTCTGGAGCTGGAAACGTGACTCGAACACGCGACCTGCGCATTACGAATGCGCTGCTCTACCAACTGAGCTATTCCAGCAAAATATGAAAGCTTAGTTATTATACCTTAAAACTCAGGTAATATCAAGAGTTTTGGGATAAAAATTTAAGCGGCTGTCAGCTTATGCAAGTGACAGCCACATTTTTTAAAGCATTTGTCTTATGTCATTTCCGCAGAATCTTAAAGGCATACTTGTGCCGATTATTCTTGAGGCAATTCTCTGTGAATACTGCTTTTCTATGTCAGCGAGCTCAAGGTTGGTGCTGATAATTGTAGGCAGGCATCGGAGAATTCTTGTGTTGATTATGCTGTGAAGCTCTGCAACAGTAAACTGAGTTGTAAATTCAACCCCAAGGTCGTCAATAATAAGCAAATCGCAGGTGAGGAGTTCATCTTTTATGCTTTCTTCTCTTGGCAGTCTGCCGAAGTGCTCTCTTTCAAGCTTATCCATAATATTCTGAATGCTGTCGTAGTAAACATCATAACCTTTTTCAATTACACGGTTGGCAATTGCAAGGGAAAGGTGAGTTTTACCGAGTCCCGTTGCACCCATCATAAGAAGATTTTTGGACTTTGTTGTAAAGTCCTCAGCGTAAGCCTTGCAGTACTCATAAACCTTGGTCATATGCTCTTTCTGATTAACACCGAGAGTTTTATCTGTAACGTCGGCATATTTTGAAAGGCTGAAGGTTTCAAAGGTGCATCTTTTAAGAGGTGAAGCTGCTGAAAGCTCATCGGTAGCAACCTCTCTTATAAGTTTTTTGTAGCACTGACAGTAAAAACCGCCCGTTGAGCCTGTATCCTTACATACCGGACAGGTAAAGGGTGGCTCAAGATAATTTTCGTCAAAACCTGCTTTAATTAAAAGTGCCTTTTTTCTGTCCTGAGCATCAAGGCTTTTAATTGAAAGCTGACGGATGAATTCGGCTGCATCTGCACCCATTCCGATTGCTTTTACCGCATCAGCTCCGCACTGCGCCATTTCTCTTTCAATTTCCAGCAATTCGGGATATTCCATAGCAACCTGACTGTGTCGGATTTCCTGCACCTTAAGGGCAGTGTCACGGCGAGAGTCAAGAATCTGCTTTGCTTTAATGTATACACTTTGCTTATAGGACACTTTTTACACCTGCCTCATGTTTGTTTAATGAATAATGAATAATTGTGGGGAGCAAAGCTCCGATTATACCCCTCTGTCATACTGCGTATGACATCTCCCCTTTCAGGGGAGACGAGAAATGTTACACGAATAAAAAAGGCTAAAGACTTGTCTCCCCTGAAAGGGGAGATGTCAAAATTGCCAAACAATTTTGACAGAGGGGTCTTAAAATCTACTCTTTACCCTTATCATACTGAACAAATTCCGCAGACGATAACTACCTGTCTGCATAAAGGTGAAGGTGCGACCTTAACTCCACTCTTCACTCTCCACACTCCACACTTAAAAAATCAGGCATTTTTATCGTTTTTGTCATACACAAGGTCAACGCTTTTCTGAAGAAAACGGTCAATATCGTATGAAGCCTCTCTCTTTTCGTGGTCGGGTTTATCCTTTTCCTTTTTGGGTGAAGCTTTTGCTCTTGATTCTTTCCAACGCTTTCTTTCCTCCTCTATGTCAAGAGGGGTTTTAACTCCGTTTTTATGCCACGCAGTTATAATTTTATCCATATACGGCATACTCATTTTGCCTGTACGGTCAACACATTCCTCATAGGCATAGAAAATCATATTGGCATCGTAGCCGTATTCCTTAATCCACGCAGTGAGATAACCGAATTGCTTTGAGGTGGGACGTTTGTTGGATATGTCCGTCAGAAGTCTCAGCTTGTGCCAGACTTCGTTGACAATATTGTGCTCCTCAATATACTCCATAGCGCCCTCAAGGGAGTCTATTTCAAGCTCGCTCCATTTTTTGCCGATTTTGGCAATATTGGAAAAGCTCGCCTTACCCTGACTTACGGCATATTCAATTGCCATAAGTATAACCTCAACGGGCAGACCGTAAGAATCATAAAGCATAATCAGCACCGACTGGCCGTCATAGCCGATTGTTTTTCCGAGAGCCGTCTGAGCCTCACGGAAAAGCACGGAAATATCCTCGCACTCTTTGCATCTTACGGCAATCTGCTCGTGGCTCGGGCGTGAAATAGGAATTTCCTGAACCTCTTTTTTAGGCTTTATGGGAGTAATTTCAATTTTTGTTTCTTCTTTTTCGGCGCTTACACTTTGCACAACCGGTGCAGGTGCATCGCCGTCTTTTATAACAATACCTCTTTCGTACCAGAAAAGCAGTGCATCATTGACGTCCTGACTGTCAAGAAAAAGTGCATCGGAAATATCCTTTACGGTAACCTGCCTTACTGAGCCGTGTCTGAGAAGATAGAGAATAACCTTCAGCTGCACTACACTTGCAAGACGGATATTTTCGTCAACGACTGCCGTAGGTACGGGAAAAATTCCGCTGAAAGAAGCCGGGTTTATTTTAAATTCCATTTAAATCAATACTTTCCGAGATATTTATCAATTTCCCACTGAGAAACTCTGGTTGTGTATTCTGTCCATTCCTCTGTCTTCGCAGCAATATACTTTTTATGGACGTGTTCGCCTACTGCCATTTTTGCAAAGTCGCTCTTTCTGAATTCTCTGAGCGCATCGTAAAGAGTCTTGGGAAGTGAATGGATGTCAGCCTGATGTCTTTCTTCTCTTGTAAGCTCAAAAATGTTGCTGTCTGCAGGTGAGGGAGGTGTCATACCTTTTTCGATGCCGTCAAGACCTGCCTGAAGCACTGCTGCAAAAGCAAGATAGGGGTTAGCTGCAGGGTCGGGATTACGAAGCTCAATTCTTGTGCCTGAGCCTCTTGCTGTGGGAATACGCACCAGGGGACTTCTGTTCTTTGCAGACCAGGCAATATAAACGGGAGCTTCATAGCCGGGAACAAGGCGCTTATATGAGTTAACGAGAGGGTTAGTGAGTATGGTAATAGCCTTGATGTGATGCATAACGCCTGCAATAAAGCTGTATGCAGTTGCACTGAGGCCTCTCTCGTCATTTTCGTCACAGAAAATGTTCTTTCCGTCTTTGAAAAGTGAAAGGTTGATATGCATACCTGAGCCTGCCATACCGAATACAGGCTTGGGCATAAAGGTTGCATAAAGGTTGTGCTTATCTGAAATTGTTTTTACAACCTGCTTGAAGGTCATTACATTATCGGCTGTTGTAAGCACTTCGTCATATTTGAAGTCGATTTCGTGCTGAGCAACTGCGTTTTCGTGGTGTGATGCTTCAATTTCAAAGCCCATTTTTTCAAGAATAAGGCAGATTTCTCTGCGGCAGCTTTCGCCTCTGTCAACGGGGCCGAAATCGAAGTAGCCACCCATATCAAAGGTGTTGGTGGTTGCCTTTCCGCAGGAATCAAGATGGAAAAGGAAAAATTCACACTCAGGGCCTACAAAACACTTATATCCCATATCGGCAGCTCTTTTGATAGCTCTTCTGAGAACAAATCTTGGGTCACCGTCAAAGGGTGTACCGTCGGAGTTGTAAACATCACAGATAAGCCTTGCAGTTTTTCCGTTAGCCTCGTCCCAGGGAAGAATTACGAAGGAGTTAAGGTCGGGATAAAGACACATATCACTTTCTTCAATTCTTACAAAGCCGTCGATTGATGAGCCGTCAAACATACAACGGTTTTCAAGAGCCTTCTTAAGCTGACTCATTGTTATGGATACGCTTTTAGGTGTGCCTAAAATATCGGTAAACTGAAGATTGATGAAGTTTACTTCCTGCTCTTCGGCTATTCTGAGAATGTCTTCTTTTGTATACTTTGCCATAATATTACTCCTTTCAGAAGCTACAGAAATATTCCGCTGAAATCTCATTTTAATATACCATACCGAAGGGATTTTGTCAATTTCAAAAAGGGTCTCAGACCCAAAATTCTGCATATTGACAAATGCTTTGACTGTGTTTTATAATATAACTATCAAAACTCACAAGGAGGAAATATTATGGCTAAATTAGAATGCACCGTAAACGGCAATTTTGATGCCGTGCTTGCAAAAATTACAGACGGAATTGCCTCTTCAAGCATGACTTCATCCCTTGAAGACTCAAGCGATTACACCTTTGGCGACGTGCGCTGCAGTGTGAGAGTTTTTGAGCGCTATTCCTACTTCGGCAAAAACAGAGTAAGCCTCAGTGTAACCCTTCTTCAGGTGGGAATGAACCCTATTCAGCTTTCTGCAATAACCTCAGGCGGCAGCCAGGCAATGCTTTTCAAGGTAAACACCATCGGTGAAGAAACCTTCCTTGATTTGCTTAAAGAGATACTGGGAATCAGATTTTGATTCCCGGAGTGGAGTGTGAAGAGTGGAGTGTGGAGTTGTGGTCGCATCTTTACCTCATCACAAACCGAAAGTTAGTCTCTGCGGATTTTTATATTTACAAAAAGGGTAAAGAGTAGATTTTATCCATATCTACAGATATTAATGATTAATATACTACCCGCCGAATTTATCTTTCTGCTTTGGCGGAATAATTATAAAAGTTGAATAGTAAATTTAAGCGGATATAATCGGAACGAAGTGACCCTTAACTCCACACTCCACTCTTCACACTCTACTCTCTGAATAAAAAAACTGCCCGAAGGCAGTTTTTTTATTCAACCGGCATTTCAACCGAAGCTGTAAAGAGGTCGCCGTCAATTGAAAGGTCAAGCTTTCCTTTCATCAGGGTGCAGAGGTTTTCTGCAATTGAAAGTCCCAGACCGTTGCCTGAGGTTGAACGGGATTCGTCACCACGCACAAATCGGCTTTTCAGCTCTTCAGGTGTCATATTTAAAGGAGCAGCAGAAATGTTCTTGATGATAATTTTTGCTGTCTTGCCCGATTTCTGTGCGCTGATATAAACTCTTGTGTGCTCCATAGCATACTTCTTTACGTTTACAATGAGATTTTCAAGCACTCTGTAAAGAAGATTACTGTCAGCTTTTACCACAATATCCTCGTCGGGAAGATTTACAATTACTGTAAGATTCTTCTCTGAAAGACCCTCACCGTGTTCACCCGTAAGCTGATTAATGAATTCATTTACACTTACGGAAACGGTGTTCACGTTAATTGCGCCTGATGACGCCTTTGATGCTTCAACAAGGTCTTCAATGAGGTGCTTCAGACGGTCACTCTTTTCGCTGAGGACTGAAAGATAGCTCTGTGCAGTTTCGTCCTCGATATCGCACTTCTGAAGCAAATCCACATAGTTGATTATGCTTGTGAGAGGTGTTTTTAAATCGTGCGAAACATTTGTGATAAGCTCGGTTTTCATTTTTTCGTTCTGCATAGCCTTTTCAACGGCATTTTTTATTCCGTCTCTGATGCCCATAAGGTCGTCTGCGGTTTTGTGGAATGCTTCAGGAATTGCGGTGTAATCCACTTTTGCGTTTTCGTCACCGTTACGGATTTCACTTGTAACTCTGAAAAGTCTTTTAACCGCGCCCACAAAACGCACTCCGCGAAGAAGAATGTAGCAGTCAAAGGCAAAGAGCAAAAAGAACATAAACAGACCTAAAATGCCGTTGGCATCAACAACAAATATCGACACAAGTCCCACCGCAAGGTTAATAAGAATTACAATGAGGGTTTTTCTCTTTACCTCAACTTCAACATCACCTACATAGATATATTTCTGCTTGGCGGCTTTTATTTTGTCCTTAATCTTCTGTTTGTTCCTTCTGAAGAAGCTCCAGATTCCCTTGATTATCTTGTTGAACACCCATACAACCATAAAGCTCTTGCCGAGATCACGGTTTTTGATGTGTCTTGTAAGGTAGAGAATGTAATCTAAAAGTGCCGTCGCAACCACAACAGCCATAGCTGTCATAAGAACAGCATTTATAACTACGAAACTATTACTCAATGAGAATAGTTCATCAAGGAACAGCCAACCGCAGAAGAAAACTATTGCTCCGTCAATTGCCGTTCTCAATTCAACCCACATATTGTCAAGGGGTGCCATATAAACTTCATCATCTTTTTTGTATCTGCCGCTTTTTATTATAAGAATGATACCGAAGAGTGCACAGACAGCAAAACCAATAAGTGCAATCCATACCATATCCTGAATTGCCTGCTTCATCACAAGAAAATTGTGTAGATACTCTTTGCCGAGCTTTTCGTGAAACGGCTTTGTATTGTCAGTACCGTAGGGATATACTCCCACTATATGCAAACTATCCACATCGTAATTATCAAAAAGAAAATAATCGTCAGTATCATATATCTCTGATTTTATAACATCCCAGCTGTCATTTTTGAAGCGAGCCTGAAAATCGCACTTTGAAACGGCTTTCATTACGTCATATTCCGTGGATTTTTCTGTTATGCCCTTTATGTTTGTTGAAATAACCTTGCCGTTTTTAATTGTTGCAAAGTAAGCTGAGGGATAATTTTTTAGTTCAGCCCTTTTGCCTTCATATTTATCAAGAAAGTCCTCATAGGAAGAATATGGAGAAAGATAAAGCACATCCTGAAGCTTTTCTTCGTTTACGGTAACACCGTAAAAGCCGAAGAAGTATGAGGTGTCGTTGCCGTAAAAGTCAAGCTCACCGTCAACATTTGTAACATTAGGCACTGTTGTGTGCATTATGGTTTCTTCTATATCAGCATCATCTTCATAAACCAGAGCATTTATAGGCACTACCAGATCATAGCCGATTTCACCAGCCATCTTTTTAACTTCTCCGGGGAGACTGTTGTAGTAATACTCAACCGAGGAGTTGTTTGAATGAGTTTCATCCCAGGTGCCGTCGTAATACATCTCAGGCTCATCAACGAAAAAGTCTACATATTCCCAATATTCTATCTCCCAATAGGAAAATTCGGTTTTGTAGTCAAGATATCGGCCTGCTTCACCTGAGGGAATGTTCATATAATCGAGGGATACATAGCCTGCTTCCACAAGCTCAAGAAGGCCTACAATACCTTCTGTAACACCGTTCTTGTTGGTTTTATACATATCCTTTTTTATGTGATAAAGGATATCTTCCTTAAGATTTTTTGCAGCAGACTTATAGGCATTCGCCTCTTTTTCATAGACTTCCTTGCTGCCGCCTTCAAATTCAGCAAGATTTTCAAGCAGCATAAGATAATTATCAAGCTGATTTGCGAAAACTGCTTTTTCCATTCTTCCAACGGAATCAAATTGCAATGCATCGTCTAAGGTTACCTTTGTTGCGCTGCTTTGCCACACTGTGTCAACTCTTTCAACCGCACTGAAGGTACAGACACCCACCGTTGCGAGTATAAGAATAACACAAAGCACCTTTGTAAATGTAATTTTAGATTTTTTCAACCTTGTATCCAATGCCCCACACCACCTTTAAGTATTTTGGATTTTTCGTGTCAATTTCAATTTTTTCTCTTATTCGTCTGATGTGTACCGTTACTGTTTTTTCAGCGGAGAAAGCGTTTTCGTTCCAGACATTTTCAAAAATCTGATTGGAAGAAATTGCAATACCGAGATTTTTCATAAGGTATTCAAGGATACCGTACTCCGTTGCAGTAAGTCGAACCTCTTCACCGTCAAGAGTAACAGCCTTGCGCTTAAGGTCAAGAGAAAGTCCACCGGTGGTTATCACATCTTTCTCTTCAACTCTTGAACCTAAGGTAACAAAACGTCTTATCTGCGATTTAACTCTTGCACAAAGCTCAAGAGGACTGAAGGGCTTTGTAACATAATCGTCTCCGCCGAAGCCCAGACCTGCAATTTTGTCCGTGTCCTCACTTTTTGCCGAGAGGAAAATAATAGGAATGTTGCTTTCCTTTCTGATTTCGAGAGTGGCAGTTATGCCGTCCATAACAGGCATCATAATATCCATTATTACGCAGTGGATATCGCTGTCCCGTCTGAGAATTTCAAGAGCTTCTTTTCCGTTAAAGGCACTTACCGTTTCATAACCCTGAGAAGAGAGATAAATCTCAATTGAACGGACTATTGCCTTATCGTCATCACATACCAGAACTTTATACATCGCTTTTTCTCCTTTTGCACTTTCCTTGGTACATTTTCATTGTAAAAGTTAATTCTTACAAACAGTACCACAAAATTATAACAAATATATTACAAATTCAGATTGTCGATAAAAGCACAGTAAAAAACACCGCTTTTTCAACTGTTCAGCCGATAGAGCGGTGTTAATCATTATCTTAAGATTTCTTTCTTTTTATAAGTATCATCACGCAGAAACCGAGAAGTGACAGAAGGCTTATAACTGCGCCTGCTTTTATACCCGGCACAGTGTACCTGAGTTCGATTTCGTGCTCACCTTCAGGAATTTCCACTGAGAGAAGATAACCTGCTGCCTTTTTTGTTTCTGCCGCTTTGCCGTCAACGGTAACAGTCCAGCCCTCATCATAAGGAATTGAGAAAAGGAAAACTCCGTCTTTCTCTACAGTAGCTGTACCCCTGATGAAATCCGTGTCGAATTCTGTCATATTGAAGCCGTTTTTATGAAGGTATGAAATAGCTTTGTCGTAGTTTTCACTGCCACCGTTTACGATTGAATCAAACAGTGCTTTCTGCGCTTCTTTGCCCGATTCATATTCCGACAAGTCAAGGCTCAGCACATCCTTTTCAGAAAGATAGCCTAAAGGCAACGCATCCTCATTGATTTCAAGACTTAATCTTTCGTCAGGATTTTCAAAAACAAGATTTTCTGTAAGGATATATTTTATGCCGAAAAGGTCGTCAGTCATCTGAGTGCCCGTATAATGGGTGCTTACTCTCTGAGCATAGCGCTCCATACCTAAATTCTGAAAGAAATTCCATGCATCTGCCGACATGGTTGAAGAGTAGTAGCAAACTCCGTTATAGGTGCACTGCTGAGGGAGATTGTTTTTCTCTTCTCCCGTCCACTCCACACGGTAAAAGCCTTCGTCGGTTATGCTCTCTTCAATTTTTTCAAATGAGCTTTCATATTTCTGCAGTGAATCCAGACGGCTTGTCCAGGTGTTGGCAAGGAAAATTGTGATAAAACTGAAAATCACTGTAAGCGCTGAAAAAACCGCAGCGAGGTGAAGCAGCTCTTCTTTTTTGAACTTCAGATTTTCCGCACCCTTTACCGCAAGAGCGAGAATGAGAAAAATCAGAAGAAAGCTCTGTCTTGCAGGAAGCTGATTGGGAAAATGAAAGCCGTGCCACACAAATTCGCCAAGGTTTATGCTCATTGAAAGGAACATAAAGGTAACGAATATAAGGGAAACAATCCTTTCCCGTTTCGGCACTTTTTTAATAAAGAAGAAAACGGTCATAAGTACCACTGCCAAAACTGAGCAGTATAAATTAGGTGCGCCATATTCAAGTGAAACCTTTTGAAAAGGCAGAAGCTGACGGAGAATTTCTAAAAGGCTGTACTTAAGCTCAATTTCACCCGTAAATCCCATATCGCTTGCCATTGTAAGAGAAAGCGCCTTAACCGTAGGCAGAAGCACCACTGCGGCCATACCTCCTGCCACAAGAGATGAAAAGCTGAAAAGAAGTCCTTTTCCGATTATCTCTTTAAGGCTGTGCTTTTCTCTGAATGCAAGGTAAACAAAGTAAAGGCAAAGGAAAAGGCACACCATATAGCTGATGTAAAAGCAGCTCCAGATTGAGAGGAAAAGCGTAAAAATGTAAAGTACAGTTTTTCCCTCTTTAAAAAGCTTTTCCAATCCGAGAATCACAAGGGGCAGAAGAACAATTACATCTGTCCACATAAGCTGATTTATAAAAGCAAGCATATATCCGCTGAGGGCATAGCACACAGAAAAGGCGGTATAAACGAAAAAGCGTTTTCTGTAATTCTCTTCTTTTCCCGTCTTAACTAATCTTATAGCGAAAAACAAACCTGCAAGGGCAATTTTAAGCACTACAATTAAATCAATAGTTACTGCCTGAAGACTGTGAGGCACAAGGTAAAGAACCAGCCATAAGGGGCTGTTTGTGTAATAAGCATTCTGCGCCCAGAGGTTAAAGCCCAGTGCTCCCGAAAAGCTATAGAAAATCTCGCCGTTTTTGACCGCCTCAGTCATATTCATCAACATCGGATAATACTGTGAAAAGCCGTCCATGGAAATTATACTGCGTGGGCCGAAGGGTGCAAGCTCTTTAAAGGCATAAGAAAGCAGTACCGTAAGCATTGGCACGGTAAAGGAATAGAGAAGTATCAGCGAATCGGTTTTTCTGCTTTCGTTTTTCAAGGTTACACCTTCTGTCTTATCTTAGTTTACAACTATCTCTTTACTCTTAAGGTACTTGTTGCATTTATCCGTACCCTCTTTAACAAGAGCCATTGTTCTGTCATATGAAGCCTTTGCCTGACTTAAGCCGTCAGATGTTTTGTTAAGTCCAAGCTTTTCTGCTTTGTTATCCATATTCTTTGAAAGAGGCACAATATTATATACCTTTTTGCCACCTGAGGAGTAAACATGCACCCATGTAGGAATGCTTTTTACGCTTTCAAAAACAACCTTGCCGTCGCTGTATTTTGAAAAGGTCATTTCAAAGGTAAGTCCGTCTTCCGTGTGACCCGATTTGAGCCCCATATATGCTCTGCGCTGATTTGAAAGCACGTTACCCATTGAATAAACACAGACAGTTTTATGCTTCCCGTTTTCAGAAGTGAGAAGGTCAACGGGCTGTACAACGTGGGGATGTCCGCCGATAATCACATCAACGCCCATATTGCAAAGCTTCTGTGCAATTGCTTTCTGCTTATTGTTGGGACTTAACTGATACTCTTCGCCCCAGTGCATGTAAACAGTAATAACCTCTGCACCTTTTTTCTTCATTTTCTTCATTTCTGCCTTAAGCTCTTCATAGAAAGGCTCGGGATTATCAGGCTTGAATGAATTGATAAGAGGTGCCGTTTCTTTGTCTACAAGAAGTCCGTTGAGAGATTTTCTGCCCTCAGATGAGGGAGTTTCATAGGTATAGCAGATAAATCCGAATTTTATGTCGTTTACGTCGGTAATAAGGAATTTTCTGCCCTCTTCAGTAAGTCTTGTACCGGTATAATCAAAGCCTTTTTCTTTAATCACCTTCTGTGTGCGTTCAACACCCTCGCCGTTTTTGTCAAAGGTGTGGTTATTTGCCGTAAGAAGACAGTCAACGCCTGCTTTTTTTAGTGCATCTGCAATTGCATCAGGTGAATTGAAGCGTGGAAAACCGCTGTAGGGTTTGCCTGTGCCTGCAAGAGTAGTTTCAAGGTTTGCAACAAAGTAGTCGCAATCCTCAATAAGGCTTTCTGTGTAGGTGAAAATATTATCGAAGTTATATCCGTCGGCTGTTTTTGCTGCAGTGTAAACGGGTATATGAATAAGCACGTCACCTGCTGAGCGTATGGTAGCCGTTGAGGTAATATGAGGTGGAGGCGGTTCGGTTGTAGGCGCCTCAGTTGTAGGTGCGGCAGTTGTTGTAGGCTCAACAATGCTTATACCTCCGCCAAAGGTGAGCACTGCCCCTACAGTCAGTACCGCTACAAGTATGGCCGCAATTATTACAGCCGTATTTCTATTTGCGCTTTTACTTTTCAAACTCATCAGTCCTTATATTTTTCTTATGGTAATTTCTTCGGTGTAAAGAGTTTTTTCTTCCCCGTTTGCTGTGTGCACCTTTAATCTGAGCCTTTCATCGGTGCCTGTTACCGTAGCTTCGTAAAGGTTTTCTTTTTCTCTTACGGTGATTTTCTCCCCGAGATAAAGCAGTCTGTTTTTATATTCCTCGGAAAAGGTGAGCTTTGGCATATCGTTATAGTAAGAAAGAAACTCCCTTAAAAATACACCTACAAGTCTCTCTCTTTCGGCATATGTAACTTCTTTTCTGAGAGCTGCGGCAATATCTTTAATTTCCTCGTTGAAGCCACCCTCCGGCTCAGTAAGGTTAATACCGATACCCACAATTACATAGTCAGTTTTATCGCTTGAGGAAAATGTCGCCTTTGTGAGTATTCCTGCAACCTTTTTGCCGTTATAGTAAATATCGTTTACCCACTTTATGTCTGTTTTAATCTTGAGAACCTCTTCAATTGCTTTAACCGCAGCCACGGCAGTCATAGGCGTAAGCAGATTACAGTCATCGGGTAAAAATGACGGGCGAAGAAGAATACTCATATAAATTCCGTTGCCCTTTGGTGAATGAAAGGTTCTGCCCATTCTGCCCTTGCCCCCTGACTGGCTTTCAGCGAGCATAACGGCAACTTCTTTTTCACCGTTTCTTGCAAGTTCAGCAAGCTCGTCGTTGGTTGAGGTGGCTTCTTCTTTTATTATAAAGCAGACTTCTTCCGTAAGTTCTTTTTTTATGTTAGTTTCGTTATACATAACTTCACCTTGAGTTTTTTCTTTAAAATAGAGTATACCACAGAAAAAAGCCCATTACAAGAATTTAACTCTTCTTTAGCATATATTTAAGATTTGTAAGAATTAAATCGTCAACAAACAGTAAATCTTTTCCTTTTCCTATTGCATTGTTAAGAAAAAGATAGTATTATAAAATACACAAAAGCAAAACTTATTATATTTTGGAAGGATGATTTTAGATGTGGCAGTTAAAGAAAGCTTTTTACAGAACATATCAGTCAGTTTTTAAGATTGCTATGTTTGCTTTTGACTGGTCAGAACCCGAAACACTTGAGGGCCCCGGCGCAATCCGTAAGCTTCCCGAATTCATTAAGAGTAAGGGCGTAAACAAAGTTCTTGTTGTAACCGATAAGGGTCTTATGGGCATTCACCTTCTCGATTCTCTTTTTGAAGAGATGACAAAGGCAGGCGTGGACTATGTTGTTTACGACGGCACAGAACCCAACCCCTCAATTGAAAACATTGAAGATGCCCGTCAGCTTTATGTTGACAACGCTTGTGAAGGTCTTATCGCTTTTGGTGGCGGTTCACCTATGGACTGCGCAAAGGCAGCAGGCGCAAGAGTTACTAACCCCAGAATCCCCGTAAAAAAGATGCGCGGTGTTCTCAAGCTTGTACATAAGCTTCCTCCTCTCTTTGCAGTTCCCACAACAGCAGGTACAGGTTCAGAAGTTACACTTGCAGCAGTTGTAAGTGACCGTAAGACTCACGAAAAGAACGCTATCAATGACCCGAGACTCAGACCCAAGTATGCAGTTCTTGACCCCGAGCTTACAACAGGACTTCCTCCTCACATTACTTCAACAACAGGTATGGACGCACTCACTCATGCAGTTGAGGCTTATATCGGCAGAAGTAACGTTAAGTCAACAGAAATGTACGCTGAAAAGGCTACAAAGATGATTTTTGAATCACTTGAAACAGCTTATACAGACGGCAAGAACATTGAAGCAAGAGAAACAATGCTCAAGGCTTCATACTATGCAGGTATGGCATTCACAAGAGCTTACGTAGGTTATGTTCACGCAATCGCTCACAATCTCGGCGGTTTCTACGGCATTCCTCACGGTCTTGCAAACGCAGTAATTCTTCCTTATGTTCTTGAATACTACGGCGAAACAGCTCATGCACGTCTTGCAAAGCTCGCTGTTATTTCAGGCGTTAAGACAGACGGCACAGACAAGGAAAAGGCTGAAGCATTCATTGAAGCTATCAAGACTATGAACAAGAACATGAACATCCAGGATAAGTTCGATTGTATTAAGGAAGAAGACATTCCCACAATCGTTAAGCGTGCGCTTAAGGAAGGCAATCCTCTTTATCCCGTACCGAAGATTATGGATGCAGCAGACTGCGAAGCTGTAATCAGAAGACTTATGAAATAAAAAAATTCCGTCCGAAAGGACGGATTTTTTTATTTCAGTTTGAAGTGTGGAGTTTGTAGAGTGGAGTTAATAAACCTCTCCGTCAGCCTACGGCTGCCATCTCTCCTTTCAGGAGAGGCAAGAGTTATTGCAGGAATATAAAAAGATAAAGCCTTGCCGTCCCTGAAAGGGAAGGTGGCACACGAAGTGTGACGGAAGGGTTTTATTTCAACTTTCAACTTTAAAAACAAATAAAGGCGGATTTTTTTGCAAATAATGAAAGCAGTCGGATACCGGCTGCTTTCAGTTTAATTAAAATTCAATTTTCTTTTCAATATATGCTGCAAGGTCACTGATTGCAATTCTTTCCTGCTGCATTGTATCTCTGTCACGTACAGTTACGCAACCGTCTTCAAGACTTTCAAAGTCAAAGGTAATGCAAAGAGGTGTACCGATTTCGTCCTGACGGCGGTATCTCTTACCGATTGAACCTGCATCGTCAAACTCAACCATAAACTTCTTCTGAAGGTCGTGGTAAACCTTTTCAGCTTCGCCTGAAAGCTTCTTTGAAAGAGGAAGAATTGCAGCCTTGTAAGGAGCAAGTGCAGGATGGAAGTGGAGAACAACTCTTGAGTCGTTCTTTTCTGCATCAACAACCTCTTCGTCATAAGCCTCTGTCATAACAGCAAGGAAGAGTCTTTCAACACCAAGTGAGGGCTCAATTACATAAGGAATGTATCTTTCGTTTGTGGTAGGATCGAAATAGTCGAGAGCCTTACCTGATGTGTTGATGTGCTGAGTAAGGTCGTAGTCTGTTCTGTCTGCAACGCCCCAGAGTTCGCCCCAACCGAAGGGGAAGAGATACTCGAAGTCTGTTGTAGCCTTTGAGTAGAAGCAGAGCTCGTCCTTGTCGTGGTCACGAAGACGAAGGTTTTCTGCCTTCATACCGAGTGAGTAGAGCCAGTCACGGCAGTAGCTTCTCCAATAATCGAACCATTCAAGGTCTGTGCCGGGCTTGCAGAAGAATTCAAGCTCCATCTGTTCGAATTCACGCACACGGAAAATAAAGTTACCCGGTGTGATTTCGTTACGGAATGATTTACCAATCTGTGCAACACCGAAGGGCACCTTACGTCTTGTTGTTCTCTGGATATTTGCAAAGTTTACGAAAATACCCTGAGCTGTTTCGGGACGGAGATAAAGCTCGTTTTTGCTGTCCTCAGTTACGCCCTGGAAGGTCTTGAACATAAGGTTGAACTGACGGATATCAGTAAAGTTATGAGCACCGCAGTCGGGGCAGCAGATGTTCTTTTCGTTGATATAATTCAGCATTTCCTCGTTTGACCAACCTGCAACATTTGTGCCGTCAAAAGCTTCAATAAGGTTATCTGCTCTGTGTCTTGTCTTACATTCCTTACAGTCCATAAGGGGGTCTGAGAAACCGCCAAGGTGACCTGAAGCAACCCATGTCTGAGGATTCATAAGAATAGCTGAATCAAGACCTACGTTGTAGGGATTTTCCTGAACGAATTTCTTCAGCCATGCTTTTTTGATGTTGTTCTTAAGCTCAACACCGAGAGGGCCGTAGTCCCAGGTGTTTGCAAGACCGCCGTAGATTTCACTGCCTGCATATACAAAGCCTCTGCCCTTACAAAGAGCAACAAGCTTTTCCATTGATTTTTCATTATTAGTGAGCATTTTGAAGTAACTCCTTTCAATTCCGGAATAGTTCCGTAAAAAAATTGTATACTAGGTAATGATAATACAGATGTCACCTTTTGTCAAGGGAAGGAAACAAAAAATTCCCTTTCCTCATACTAAAGGAAAGGGAAAAGCATTTTTTACGCAATTACAAGAAGAACAGTTGCAGCAACAGCAAGGATGAAGGTAATGCCGTATCGCTCAAGGTAAGCCCCTACATAAAGGATTGCTGCTGCAGGAGCATAGATAATCTTTTGAAGAATGTTGCCGTGCTTATAAATCTTGTTCATCATATTCATAGCGTCTTCAATCATGGGATAGCAGTTAAGGAAAAGGGAAATTGCAAACCAGTATGAAACGCCACTTGCAATTTTAAGATAAAGGTCACCGATTCCCAGATAAATTGTAATGAAAGAGGGAATAAGGCAAAGCACTGATGCCATAAGACTGCACATAAAGGCAGGCACAAAGCAGAAAGCAAACGCACCGGATGCTTTTGGCATAAATTCGTGCTCAATGTGACCGCAGCTTTCGTCTTTTCTTATGTATCTGTTGTCCTCAACGGGAACCTTACAGATACGGCAGACAACCTGCTGCCAGAAACCGCGGATAAGACAGCCGGGGAAAGTGAGATATTTTATTAAAACATAAAGTCCTGTCATCAGATGTCACCTCCGTTGTCTGCAATAATCTCTTCAATTGTAATCTTGCCTTTTTTATACTGTGTTACAAGGTCACTGATTTCGTAGCCCGAACCTTCAAGGATTGACTTCATATCGTTGTAAGCGCTGTCTTCGCCTACATAAAGACCGCAGAGAGCATAAAGGTTGCAGCTCTGAACTGTGTAGGATGTGCTGATTGCTTCTTCGATTGCTTCAAGAGCAAGCTCGCCTTCACCCTTGAGAAGGTAGGCAATAGCTTCATACTGCTTGTATGAAAGGTCACCACCGAATGCATGAGCTTCAGCTTCCTTGCAGACTTCAAGAATTTTATCCGGGTCAGGAGCTTCAAGGAAACGGTAGTAGCTTGCCTTAGCCATATAAGCAGAGGTGTCTTCGCTGTTGATTGCAATAAGTCTCTGGAAAGCGTTGTTTACTGTTTCTTCGTCACCAAGTTTTGCAGCTACATCGCAAAGGTTTGCAAGGTAAACCCATTCGTAGCCTTCGCCGATTTCGTCAAGCTTTTTAAGCTGTGCAAGCTGTTCTTCAAGGCTCCTCTGATTGACGTTCATTACTACATACTTATAGAAATCAATAAATATTTCATTGTACTTTTCAATTGCCGCTTCCGGATTGTCGTCCTTGGGATTTGCCGTTCTGAGAGCTTCAAGTTCTGCCATTATTTCATCATAATCATACTCAGCGCCGGTAGCAACCGGTTCAATTACCTTTGAAATTGCAAAGTATGTTTCCTGCAAGGCCGTAGCATCGTCAATAATCTTCTGATACTTCTTATTCCAGGGCAGTTTAAGTGCATTTTCTGAATAGAAGGTTTCAATAAGCTTCATAGCATCGGAGACATAACCTGATTTTACATAACCTTCAATCATTTCTCTGACAACTTTTTTGGAAACCATATCCTGCTCAGTTGAAGAAAGATAAGTATATCCGCTCTGAAGAGCAGTCACAAGTCTTCCGCTTTCAAAATTCATTACAGCATCTGCCGCAGAAATTGAGCTGTCAAGGGCAGGCATTGAAAGATAACCGGTAATAATTATAAGTGCAACACCCACGAGGATAGCAAGTACACCGCTGAATCTCAAGGGGTATCTCTTCATTGTTTCACGGCAGGAGTCACAGTAAGGATAATCCTCACCGTAGTCCTTGGAACGAGGATTTTCGCCGCAGCATTCGCATTTCGGAAGATTTTCTTCTTCCTCTGCAGTAACTTCCTCATCAAGCTCCTGAATAAGCATTTCTGCCGAGTTACCTTCTCTTGCAGCATCAAGCTCCTTCTGGAACATGTCACGGATTTCTTCAAGCTCTGTTTCAAGCTCTGATTTTTCCTCGGCAATTTCTTCTGCTGCTGTTTCTTCTGTGATTTCCTCAATTGTTTCTTCTACATCCTCGACAGTTTCCATTGCTTCAGTTTCTGCAGTTTCGGTTGATTCTGCAGCAGCAACTTCTTCCTCTTCAAGGATTTCATCTTTTTTGAATTCGTCCAAAATGTACCCTCCTTTAGGTTAATAGATATATTTTAACACCTATCGCTCTAAAATGCAACAGTTTAACACATAATAGACTGTAGCACAGGCACTTTAATTTTGGTTTAAAAGTGCGGATAGACGGTTGAGAGTTTGGAGTGTGGAGTTAATAAAACCTCTCCGTCAGCCTACGGCTACCACCTCTCCTTTCAGGAGAGGCAAGAATTGTTGCACGAATATAAAAGATGAAGCCTTGCCGTCCCTGAAAGGGAAGGTGGCGGCGAAGCCGTCGGAAGGGTTTTATTTTAACTTTCAACTTTACAAAAAGCAAGGACTGCCAATGGAAACCCTTAAAGTGTGATTTTAAATTCTTCTGTCGGTTGGTCAGCGGACACAGCAATCCATTTAATTAATTGAGCTAAAATTCTACGGACCGTCGAGGACGCCGGTCCCTACGGTAATGTTCTGTTTTCGTCAGTAATACAATCGGAACGAAGTGACCCTTAATTCAACTTTCAACTTTTAACTTTCAACTTTACAAAAAGCAAGGACTGCCAATGGCAGCCCCTACGTTATAATGCTAATTCAGTGTTTGATTCATCAGGGAATAACAAATCCAACCTTTTTCATTACCTTTGTAAGTGTTCTGTCTGCAATTCTGTTTGCAGTTTCAGCACCCTTTGCCTGAAGGTTTTTAAGCTCTGCAGTGTCTTTCATATAGTAGTCGAACTTTTCGCGTACGGGGCGAAGCTCTTCAATTACTGACTCAGCAACGGAGGTCTTGAAATCACCGTAGCCTCTGCCTTCAAATTCTGCTTCAATCTGCTCGTTTGTAAGACCTGTGCAGCAGGAGTAAATGCTCATAAGGTTGTTTACGCCTTCCTTGCCTTCGCCGTAGTAAACTCCGCCTTCGCTGTCAGTAACGGCGCTCTTGATTTTTTTCATAATCTGCTCGGGTGTATCGAAAACTGAAATATAGCTTTTGGGGTTGGGATCAGACTTGCTCATTTTCTTTGTGGGGTCCTGAAGGCTCATTACCCTTGCACCGCTTTTGCCGATATATGGATCGGGAATAGTGAAGGTCTTGCCGTAAATTCCGTTGAAACGGTTTGCAATATCTCTTGCAATTTCAAGGTGCTGCTTCTGATCTGCACCAACAGGTACAAGGTCAGCCTGATAAAGAAGAATATCAGCTGCCATAAGTACGGGATATGAGAAAAGACCTACGTTAATGTTGTCTGCGTGAGAGAGAGATTTATCCTTGAACTGAGTCATTCTTGACATTTCACCGAACTGGGTGTAGCAGTTAAGCACCCAAGCAAGCTGTGAGTGTGCAGGCACCTGACTCTGCAGGAAAATGATGCTCTTTTCGGGGTCAAGACCGATTGCAAGAAGAAGTGCAAAAACCTCGTTGCTCTGCTGACGGAGCTTTTTCGGGTCCTGTCTTACAGTAATTGCGTGAAGGTCTGCAACGGCAAAGGCGCCGTCAAATTCGTCGGAAAGAAGCTTCCAGTTTTTAAGTGCTCCCAGATAGTTGCCCAGAGTGGGAATGCCTGAGGGCTGAATGCAGGAGAGAATTTTCTTTTTTCTTTCGGGCTGAGCAGTCTCAGCAGTAATAATTTTTTCTTCCATTTGAGTCATCCTTTCAATAAAAAAACCTGTTCCTCAAAAAAGGAACAGGTAAATCTGTTTTAGCCACCTTTTTTCACGCACAATCATACGCTCTCATCATAACGGTTAGAGTTTCCGTCGACGCCTACTGAATTCGGGCCGCCCTCACAAGTCCATTCGACTTCACTTTCACTGCCGTTTTCCACCAATCACGGCTCTCTTTGAGCTTCCGTAAAGCTTACTACTCTTGTTCATCGGTTTAAGATATTGTAGCCATTATAAACCAAGGCAATTGTTTTGTCAAGAACTGTTTTTACAAATACTTTTTGAGGGCATCGCTGAGGTTTTCCTCTTCGTTTATGAGGCGTTTTGCAAGGCGCTTTGACTTGTCGTCTGCCTCGGTGTAATCATTGAGATAACCCGTCAGCTGCTTTATTCCCATATTGCATCCGTCGATTATGAGAGAGGCAATAGTTTTGTCGTCTTCATGCATCATCATTTTCATATTGATTTTTGCCCAGGACATCATTTTAGCCATAGGCGAAGGGTCTTTGCCGTCGCCTTCGATTTCGTCGAGATATTCCTTGATGTCCTTGATTATCTGCTCGTGTGCCGTTGTACTTTCTGTGAGAAGAGTAAGAAGGTCTTTTGATTTAACGTTGTCAAGAACCTCTTTGATTGAGCTGATAGCAGTTTTTGTACCTGCATCACATTCCTTTAAAAGCTTGATTGTATCGTCGTTCATAGTAATACTGCTCCTTTATTTGGTATACAGTATTATGATTGACGGATTGAACGGATTTATGCGTGAGAAGAACATTCTTTGAAAGTTGAAAGTTAAAAAAAATCGCTCGGGAAACCCGAGCGATTTTAAATCATATAATCTTATTTTGCAAGGTCAGCGATCTCAAGCATGAAACCACCGATTTGTGCGCCGAATTCCGGAGCACCGTCCATAATAAGCTTTCCGGCTTTTGTGGATTCAAGCATATCGTCAATGCTGAGAAGAATGCCTAAAGCACTGTCAAGGTTGTTGAAGCGAAGTGTGAAGAAAGGCATTGCTCTCTTATATTCACCTCTGCCTGCTCTGGACTTACCTGCCTTGATTCTGAGGTAAGCTGAAACCTGAGGATAACCGTCAACTGCAAAAGCATAAACACGGTCGGGGCTCTTTGTGGTCCAATCCTTGATTTCGGGATGTCCCATTTTGTTGAGCTGGCTGATAGCGCTGGAAAGAAGATAGAAGTAGCACTTAACGAGAAGCTCCTTTGTTTCTTCATCCTTGGGAGGCTCAGTTGCACCGAGAAGTCCCGCCATTTTAAGAAGAACCATTACAAAGCTTACAAGTGTTCCACCCTTTTTGATACCCTTGATTTTGGGAATACCTGCAGGAGTGATCTTACCCTTGAAGAAATCATTGAGGGCCTCAACACTCTTGAACTGAAGCTCAATGTGGGGATCTTCTGTAAGACAGGTATGAACAAGCCATTCGCCTGAGTTTACAACAAAGTGCATACCCTGCTTGCCACCCTCTACATCGGGGTCAAGGCAGCTTACCTGAATTACTGCGTGTGCATTTTCAAACTTCTTTTTAAGGGAGGGTACATCGTTTGCGATTACCTTTACAAGCGGCAAAGCAGCATTGAGAAAGATTTTATTTGAATATAAGGCTTCCTTAGTATGAGCCATGTCATTTGCCTCCTTGTATTATTAGAATTCGTCGTCCCAGTTGTCGTCTTCTTCGAAGTCTTGCTTCATAACTTCACGAACTGCAGCGATGATACCGTTAGTATCAATGCCAACCTCTGACATGATATCCTCGTGAAGGCCGATGGGAGCGAACTTATCCTGATGACCGAGCATCTTGAATGCGCAGCCCTTACCTGCCCCAGCCATAACTTCAGCAACTGCTGAACCGAGGCCGCCGATAACGCTGTGGTCTTCAACTGTGATAAGTCTTCTTGTGTCCATAATTGCCTTGATGATAGCATCCTTGTCAATGGGCTTGATTGTGTGCATATTGAGAACGCGAACCTTGAGTCCGTCTGAATTCTCAAGGAAGTTTGCAGCCTGAAGAGCCTGGAAAGCACATGAACCGCAAGCGATTACTGTGATGTCTGTACCTTCGTGAAGTTCAACAGCCTTACCAACTTCAAAGCCGTAATCTGTGCCGCTGTAAAGAACACGGTCAAAGCCACGGTTGATACGGATATAATAAGGACCGTAGTTTTCATAAGCAGCCTTAACTGCGTTAGCTGTTTCGTAGCCGTCTGCAGGAACGATAACTGTAAGGTTGGGCATTGCTCTTGTGATAGCAAGGTCAGTGATTGCGTGGTGGGTTGAACCTGCCTGACCGAAGGATGTGCCTGCGTGAGTAGCGATAATCTTAGCGTTTACGTTCTGATAGCAGATATCTGTGTGAAGCTGGTCACAAGCTCTCATTGATGTGAAAGCTGAGAAGCCTGACATAAAGGGAATAAGGCCTGCTCTTGCCATACCTGCACCAACACCGAACATATCCTGTTCAGCAATACCAACGTTGAAAACTCTTTCAGGGCAAACCTTGAGAACGTCGCCAAGCTTTGTTGATTTTGCAAGGTCGGGAGTAACAGCTACTACCTTGGGGTCATTGATGATAATGTCAGCAAGAGTCTTGCCGTAAATTTCAGCTGTTGAAATTGATGTCTGGTCAACTGCGTTATATACAAATCCGCCTGCCATAATTATTTACCCTCCTTTTCTGCTCTTGCGCAACGAGCCTTGTAATCTTCTTCAAGTTCCTTGTTGAACTTTTCAAAGAGAGCGTCGTCAATTGCGCCATAGTGCCAGAGATAATCGCCTTCCATTGTCTTAACGCCTGCACCCTTCTTTGTATCCATAAGAATACATGTGGGAGCGCATTTTTCCTTTGAACGTGCAATAGCAGCATCAATAGCTTCGCAAAGCTCGCCGATGTTGTTACCGTCAACGCAGATTGTGTTGAAGCCGAAAGCTCTCATCTTATCTGCAACGGGTTCAAGCTTCATAACGTCCTCTGTGGGGCCGTCAATCATGCAGTGGTTACGGTCGATGAATACGATACAGTTTGAAAGCTCATAGTGGTTCATTGTCATGAAGCCTTCCCAGTTTGAGCCTTCGCCTAATTCACCGTCACCTGTTACTACGTATGTAAGGTAATCCTTGCCGAGAACTCTTGCTGCAAGAGCTGTACCTGCTGCAATTGAAGCGCCATGGCCGAGAGAACCTGTTGAAGCATCAACACCTACAACCTTGTTTGAATCAAGGTGCATACCCATCTTTGAACCTGAAAGGTTGAATGTCTTAAGAAGCTCAACGTCGTTGAAGCCCTTATCGCAAAGAACGGGAGCGTAAGCAATTGCTGCGTGACCCTTTGAAAGGATAAAGCGGTCTCTGTCTTCCCACTGGGGATCCTCAACCTTGATGTTGAGATACTTGTGATAGAGAACGGTAAGAAGGTCAAGAACGCTCATACCGCCGCCGAGATGTCCGCTGCCTGCCCATACAGTTGTCTGAACTGTAAGCTTACGCAGTTCATAAGCCTTTTTTTCAAGGGCAAGCCATTCTGATTTTGAAAGTGGCATAATGTTTTCCTCCAATCAATTTTTTGATTTCGTTTTTATTTGCTAAGCGTGGTTTTCAGTCTTTACACGCAAAGTATTTTATCTGAAAAGCTCAGGATGGTTCTTGGCAACAATACCGAATGCTTCTTCAGCAACTTCGATTGTGTGCTTGATATCCTTGTCTGAAAGAGCAGCGTTAATGAAGTGGTTGTGGTGAGAAGTGAAGAAAATACCTCTTGAAACCATTTCAGCAACCCATTCCTGATGAAGAACCATATTGTCATCGTTAGCGATTCTGAGATAGAACAGAGCGGGAGCGCCTGATACGCGAAGGTCAAAGCCGTGCTCTGCACCAGCCTTAACAAGACCGTTTGTGAGCTTTTCACCCTTAGCCTTGAAGAGGGTGGGAACATCGAGAGCCTTCATCTTGTTGATGTTTGCAATACAAGCTGCAAAGGGAACAGCTGAAAGCCAGTATGAGCCTGTGTATGAAAGTGAGCTCATTGCGCTCTTAAGGAATTCCTTACCGCAGATAGCTGACATATTGTAGCCGTTTGCGAGTGCTTTACAGAAGCAGATAAGGTCAGCTTCAAAGCCGAAGAAGTGGTCTGAGCCTGCAAGGTCAAGACGGAAGCCTGCACGAACGTCGTCGATAATAAGAACGATGTCGTGAGCTGTACAGATTTTTCTTACCTTCTGCCAGAAATCCTTTTCAGGGAAAGAGTTGTCGTGGAAGTTACCGTGGTCATAGGGCTGAGCAATGATACAAGCAATTTCATTCTTGTTCTCTTCAATTGTCTTTTCAAGAAGAGGAATATCGTTCCAGGGAAGGATGATGTTGTTTGCAACGTCTTCTTCAAGAACGCCGGGATAGTCCTTCTTCATGCACCAGGGTGAAACACCGTGGTAGTAGCCTGAGAACATGATGATTTTCTTTCTGTGTGTATATGCTCTTGCGCACATGATTGCGCCCTGAGTTGCGTCGTTACCGTTCTTTGCAAAGAAAGCCCAGTCAGCAGTATTTACTGTATCGACGAGAAGCTCAGCGCATTCAACCATAACCTTACCGGGCTGAGTTGTGCAGTTGCCGAGAGCTGTCTGCTTAGCTGCAGCAGCATCAACGTCGGGGTCGCAGTAACCGAGAACATTGGGACCGTATGCGCACATATAGTCGATAAACTTGTTGCCGTCAACGTCCCAGATGTATGTACCCTTTGCCTTTTCAGCAAACATGGGCCATTTGCTTACGGGGATGAACTGGCCTTCTGCAGGGCCGAGATGTCCGTAAATACCGGAGGGAATAACCTTTGTAGCTCTGTTAAAAAGCTCTGTGCTTTTGTCATAGTTGTAAACGGGAAAACTCATGATTAAACCTCCTTATGCAAGATAGATTGCTACTCTGTCGAGTATTCTGTTTACGTTGTCGATCATATTAACAAGGCCGAACATACCGATTTTGCCTTCGCCGATGCAAGCAACAGCATTAACCTTGCCGTCAAAAAGGTCACGTGCAAGACGGATATCGTTGAATTCCATTTTTGAGTGGAAACGTTCGGGCTTTTCCTTAACGGTAACCATATGGAAGTCTTTCACTCTGATTCCTGCTGATACGCAGTCCTTGATTGAAACTTCGATAATGCCGTCAGGAATCTGACTTGCACTGAATGTACCGATAGGATCGTTGTTGCCGATTTGTGAAAGAGCAACAGTGATTACATAGAACATAAGCTTTGTGCTGATTTCAAAGAATTTGTCGTCCTTAAGGTCTTCCTCTGAAGCTCTGAGATACTTTGTGAGAATATCTGTAAGAGGAAGGAAGTTCTTGAGAAGGAAAACAATGTGTGAATAGCCCTTTGAGGGGATGGGTGTTACTGTGCCGTCGATCATGCCGTTGAATTTTTCGCATGAAGCAAAGGGAAGAAGAACGTCGCAGTTTTCAATACCCTGTTCCATTCTGCATCTTCCGTTTTTGAAGGTGAGAGTGGCACTGGGACCGTCAGTAACAGCAAGGCCGATTGAAACGGGCTTTTTCGGATTAGCGAGCTTGCTTGCTTCTTCGTCTAATTCGCAAAGGTTTTCAATTGTGCCCAGGATGGCATACATATTAATATACGCCAAGGTTTTTGCATCTGTCATATAAAATCCTCCTTTGGAAAGTGAGTGGCGACTCACTTCGTGTAATAAAATGCTGTTGGTTATATTTTATCAAAATTACGCCCCTATGTCAACAGTTATGTTAATATTTGACAAAAAAATGAATGCAAAAATGCAATAACAGCACATCATTTTTAAAAGATTATAGAGAAAACCCTCTCATCCGATTACGGTGAGAGGGCTGCAGACTGTCGATAAAGGCACAAGAACGTGCAAAAGTAAAAATTAAAACAGATTTTCAAAAAACTCTTTTATTTTATTAAAGAAGTCTTTAATGCTTTTTATAAGCTTTTCAAAGAAGTTCAGTTCTTTTTCGTCTTCGGTGGGTTTTTCGGGTTCAGGAGGATTTTCAGGCTCTGCAGGAGGCTGAGACTTTTCCTTCCACTGTGCATAGAAGGTGATTTTTGTGCTTTCAAGAGTAAGAGCGTCACCTACATTATAGCTTGTTCCGCTGCCGTCAGCCTTTGTGTTCCACGAATCGAATATCAAGGATGAGTGTGTGAACGTGCATGAGGGCAGAGTGTAACTTTCGGAAACCTGAGGTGCACCTTCGTTAAACATGTTGCCATTACCGCCGTTAGCATTATAGAACACTCTCACCATTGTGTCGGCAAAGCCCTTGTCAAGGAAGTTCTTTCTCTCTTTAATAAAGTTCAAAAGAGAGCTGTCAACAAAATTGCGGTACGCCGCTGCTGCACCGTTATAATCTGTTGCCGAAAACTTGTTCCAACGAATGGAATTCATTGCAGCGGACGGTGTGAGTTCATCTGCAAAATCAGAAAGCTCGGCTATTAATTCTTCTGTTATAAGATTGGGATAAAATGTCTTCCATTCTTCTGAAGCAAGGGCGAAAAAGTCATCCTGTCTGTAAAGAGCATTGAGCACTGTGGGAAGAGTTTCGATTGCGTTTTCAGTCCAGTGATAAATTATACCTGCCCACCAGCCTGTGGGAGTTTCCAGCTTCATTCCATAGCGATCGAGGACACTGCCTAAGGCATTGTCAAAGTCCCACACGGGTGCAGCAACAAATTTTTCACTGTCTGTGTCCTTGTAAATATAAAAGCTTGTAATTGCAGCATCAAGGTTCTTTGTGTATTCCTGGAAAACATACATTCTTACAAAAGACGGTAAATCAATATATTCGCTGTAATGCTTTCCTTCGGCATTATAGCCCGTCTCGGAATAAACCGCATCTTCAAATTTCTGATAGAGTGCACTTATGTACTTAACCTGTGCTTCACTTGCATATTCAGGGCTCTTGATAACAATTGTCTGATTTTTGTTTGTAACAAAACCGCTTGCCTCGTTGACATATCGGTCGGGAAGCTCATACTCTAAGAGATATCCGCCTGTAATATCCTCGGGATCGTTGGGGATGTTGTACCATTTCTGAGTACCCGCTTTGAGAGCACGGTAATCGGTTGTATGGTCACCGCCGGGAGTGCATTCGTCAAGCTCAAAGTCCGGGTTTGCATCCTCAGTTGCACCTTCAAGGTCGTTTATGTCAACTCTTGTTTCGCCAACTTCAACGCTTTCGCATAAAATGTAGTTTCCGTAGTACTCATTGTTAATATACAAATCAACATAAATATGCTCTGATGTAAACGGAATATCGAGTGCCTGTGCAAGATTTAATGCAACATGGTTTCGCATAATGCTTTGGTCTATATAGTTTGCAAGAAGAGTCCACTTCTTTGCTTTGCCCATACCGAATAAATCAGTTTTCTTGTCGAATTTAATGTTGTAGGGCTTTTTTGAATAAGTCCAGGTTGCGTTTCCTCTGCCCTTGATATATTCAAGGTCTTTTTCTAAAAGAACATCACCTTCGGAAAGAATAACCAGGCTTGCCTCTTCCTTATGCTCCTTATCAGCATGTACGGCATCCATTGAGCCGGACTCTGTTGTAATGTGCATTGAGGGAAGTTTATCTGATTTGAGCACCTCTAAAATATATTCTTTACCGTCGCAGGAAAGTATATAATCCTTTTGCGTCTGCAAAGCTATTACACTCTCATCTGTCAGTACTTCACCCTCAAGCGTTACTTCAGAAGAAGCATTGTAGTCTACCTTAAGTGCCCCTAAATCTGCATCGGCAGGTAAGAAGAGATAATACTTTCCGCTTCCCTTCCACCAATTAATTTTTATCTGATTTTCTCCTACCGAAGCTTCAACGGAAAGAACTGAAATGCCGCCTGTACCGTCAACGGCTGCAGCAGCAACCGAAAAAACAGACAGCAAAAGGATAAATGCCAGAACGATCGCTGTGAATTTTTTTGTTGTTTTCATAAAAACATCTCCTTTTCTTTTTTTAGCGGTACCGAAGCACCAAAAAACAGGCTGATGCATGTCCAAAAGGCACAGCAACAGCCTGTAAATTTTTAATAGAAAATATTATAATCCTTTTCAAATGACAGACCTACAGAGGCTTCGTGTGTTCCGAACATATTCACAACAACATCGAGAGTCAGCGGTGTCATATAGTTTGCCCAGGTCATATTTCCTGTTGCCTTGTCGATTTTACATCTGAGAACACAGTCATAGTATTCAGCAATAAAGCTTTCAAGCATTTTAGCGTTTTCGTTTTCAGCAATCTCTGATGCTTCAATTACGTCGAATGCGGCACCTACACCCTTGCCTACAACAGGGTTCTGCTCACTCTTAACCTTAATCATAATTTCATACTCTGTGCCGTTATCGGTGCAGGTAGCTTCAAGAACGTCAGCTTCTGTGAGAACACTGCCGTAGCTTTGTCCGGGAACCATAAAGTTCTCTGCGATTTCTTCCCTTGTTGCATATTCAATGGGGTCTGTGTCGTCGCCCATTAATGTGGGAATCAGTGTGCTTGCAAGAGCTTTCAGAACGCCGGGAATCTGGAGCTTATCTTCCGGGATTTCACGGTCCTCATAGTTTTTCACAACTTTTACCGCATCGGTTTTTACCTTGTTGGCGCTGTCGTTGTAAAGCTTTACAATTTCAGCAATTGACATTTCCTTTGAGCCTTCTTCCTTGGGAGCTGAAGGTTCTGCTGCATCCTGGTTTGCATCGGGAGCCTGAGAGGGTTCTTCCTGGGGTGCTGTTGAGGGCGCAGTTGTTGCCTCGGTAGTAGGTGCAGTTGAGGAAGCCTCTGTGTTGTTGACGGGCACATCATTAACCGGCACTTCAAAGCTTGAAAGGTTGCCCACGGTAAAACCGCCTGCAAAAAGCATCACTATGCAAAGCGCAATAGCAATACCTCTGCTGAGTTCGGGTTCAATTGAGTCAGACACAATTTTAAAAAAATCTTTCATATTAAAATTCCTTCCGTTTTTTCTCTTTCCTTTATTCTATTATATTTTTAAGCAGAATGCAACACATAACTTTAAATTAAACAGATTTTTGCTTTAAATTAAACGTTTTTTTACAGCTTTTCAAAATCCGATGCAGGATGCTTGCACCAAGGACAGATAAAATCCTCAGGTAAAGGCTCGCCCTCATATACATATCCGCAGATTTTGCATACATAACCCTTTGGTTTTTTCTCTTCGGGTTTCGGCTTGATATTTTTCTGATAATAGCCGTAGGTAACGGTTTCCTTGTCGCTTATAATTCCGCTGTCCGTAATTTCACAGATAAACATTCCGTGAGTTTCAAGGTCAACATAGTCGGTAACCTTTAGAGAGATAAAAGTATTCACACAGTCACTGAGTACAGTCAGACCGTTTTCGCTGAGAGAATATGAAACACCCTCAAACTTATCCTTATCGATACCGCTTTGGAAACCAAAGTTTTTGAATACCGAAAAGGGAGTTTCTGTTGTGAGACAGTTTACGTTAAGTATGCCCGTTTCTTTTATGATTTTGTGGGAATAATTGCTTTTGTTTATAGTAACTGCAACACGGTTGGGGGTGTTGGTAATCTGAGTAACGGTATTCACTATAAGGCCGTTAAGCTTGCCCTCAAGTGAGCTTGTTACAAGGTATAAGCCGTAGGGAATGCTGTAAAGTGATTTGTCATCGTCTCTTTTTGCCTGAAGTGTAAGTGGTTCTTGATTTGCTCTCATAAAAATTCTCCTTTATCTTATTTTATATTATGAAAAAGTATTGCCTGAAAGACATAAAAGTTAAACTTTATTTTGAAAATACACAGCCACAGTAGTTCTGACGGTACAGACCGTACTGCTTTGAAAGAAGGGTGCTTTTTTTATAGCCTTCTTTTTTCTTGAAGTCTGAGGGCAGATGCTTTATGCCGTATTCCTCTCCCAGTTTTTCGCCGATTTCGTTTATTTTTGCGGCATTTTTGAGAGGGCTTATGGAAAGGGTTGTTGTGAAGTAATCGAACCCACCCTTTTTTGCATACTCTGCAGCCTCACGAAGACGAAGCTCATAGCACCTGAAACATCTTTCTCCGCCTTCTTTGCAGTTTTCAAGGCCCTTCACTGCAGAGTAAAACTCCTGAGGGTCAAAGTGTCCTTCCAGAAAAGTAACGGGGTTTTTGAACTTCATTTCACTTATGAGTCTTTTCTGCTCCTCTACCCTTTTGAAGTATTCCTCTTCGGGATAAATATTGGGATTATAATAAAGAAGGGTTATGCTGAAATATTCTGACAGATAGAAAAGGCAGTAGCTGCTGCAGGGAGCACAGCAGGAATGGAGAAGCAGAGAGGGAGTTACACCGTCGCTTACAGCCTTTTCTATAAGCTTATCAAGTTCCTTTTGAAAATTACGCACTGAAAAGCCTCCTTACCTGTTCCTTCACCGTTCTTTAAGGATATAATACCACACTGTATAAAATTTTGCAAACAAAAACCGCCGGCTTGCGCCGACGATTTTTGAAGGAATTTGAATGAGGCAACTATGAAAATGAAAAATTTACATTTTTAGTTCCTTCCATATATTAGTATTTTTTATTCTTGCAGTCAAGTATTGCATAACCAATTTAACAACAAATTCATCATTTTTGTCGCTTAAGTTTCATTTGGTCATACTTTGTACTCATTTTAATTCTTCGATGGCATTTTTAAGGTTTTCCATTGCCTTTTCTACAGTTGCTCTGGGGCAAGCAAGAACAATTCTCTGGAACAGCTCTGAGCTTTCTCCGAAGATATGACCGCCGTCAAGCCACAGCTTGGCCTTGTTTACAATAAAATCGTTGAGCTCGTCTTTGTTCATACCGAGGCCTGAGCAGTCAAGCCACGCAAAGTATGTACCCTGAGGTTCAATGAGCTTAATTCCGGGAAGATTTTCGTTTACGAAATCGCGCACATAGTCAAGGTTGCCTCTGATATAACTGAAGCATTCCTTGTACCACTCTTCGCCGCCCTCATAAGCTGCCTTTGCAGCAATTACACCCATAGCATTACTGCAGGTGTGACCTGCCGAAAGCACTTCCTTTTCATAAATAGCTCTGGTTTCTTCACCTGGAATTATAATGTTTGACATCTGCAGACCTGCAATATTGAAGGTCTTGCTGGGTGCAGTGCAGATAACTGTTTTGTCTGCCATTTCGGGGCAGGCAAGCATAAAGGGAGTGTGTTCATATCCGGGATAAACAAAGTCGCAGTGGATTTCATCGGATACCACATAAAGACCGTACTTTTTGCAGATTTCACCTAATCTCTGAAGCTCCTGCTTTGTCCACACTCTGCAAACGGGGTTGTGAGGACTGCACATAATAAAGAGCTTTACGTTGTTTTCCTTGATTTTTCTTTCGAAATCCTCAAAGTCAATTGAGTAAGAACCGTCTTTATAAACAAGAGGGCTTTCAATGATTTTTCTTTCGTTGTTTCTTATTACATTATAAAACGGATAGTAAACGGGAGGCTGAATAATTACAGCTTCGCCTTTTTCGGTAAAGGCTCTTACTGCAAGTGCGAGAGCAATTACAACACCGGGAGTTTTTACAATCCACTCTTTTCTGATTTCCCAGCTGAAATGCTTTTTGAACCAATTTATTACAACCTCATAGTAATCATCCTTGGGGTCGCTGTAACCGAAAATGCCCTTGTCCACATATTCTCTGAGAGCGTTGATTATGCTTTCGGGAACCATAAAATCCATATCTGCAATCCACATGGAAACAAGGTCCTCGGGCATATTGTTTTCCTTTGCAAAGTCAAACTTAAGACTGTTGGTGTTTCTTCTGTCGTTGAGTTTATCAAAATCGTACATTTTACACATCTCCTTAAGGTGATTAAACGTAGTAAACCTTTAATTTATCAAGACAAACTGCCGCGAGTCTTCCGCCGTAGCCGCAACCGCAGTCAATGGCAAGGTGTCTTTTCTTTGAGTAAACCTTACCCGTAAGGCTTCGGTCAATAAGGGCTGTAGGTGTGTGGCCCGTTACAAGATACCTGTCGGCAAAATAGATTCTGTCATAGTCGGTGTCTGCTGAAACGAAGTCCTTTTCTTCATAATCTTCAAGGTCTTTATCTTCCTCAAAATTGTCAATTCCTGCGTGGCAGAGAACGAACTTTTTGCCTCCTGCGGTAATTTCTTCATAGGGCTCAAACTCTGAAAGGTAGTCGATAATGCTTTCTTTACCCTCATCGTCAAGACTGAGAAAATCCTCAGTGGTTTTTTCACTTTTCATGGTTAGCCACTTATCTAAAAGCTCCTTGTCCTCACCGTCAAGGCTGTTTGAAGCTTCATCAATTGATGTGAACTCTGAAATAAGGGGAAAAATCTTTTTAGCCATGTATTCGTGTTCACCAAGAACGGGATAGACGTTTGCTCTGTACATCATATCCTGAAGAATTTCAACTGAGCTGTCGCCGATGTTAATAACATCGCCGAGAACAAACACGGTATCGTTATCTGTGGGAGAAAGCTTTTCCAGCATTGCGTCGTATTTTTCTTTGTCACCGTGAATGTCGCCGATTACATATATCATAGGGTACTCCTTTTTATTTTGTAATGAGAAGCTCGTTGTTTTCGAGGAACTCATCGTAGGTTTCTTTCTTGTCGTAAATTCCGTCAGGTCTGAACTCAATAATTCTGTCTGCAATTGACTGCACAAACTGATGGTCGTGTGAAGTAAAGAGCAGTGCGCCCTTGAATTTTATAAGGGCATTGTTGAGTGCAGTAATAGACTCAAGGTCAAGGTGGTTGGTGGGCTCATCGAGAATGAGCACGTTTGCACCGCTGAGCATCATTTTGCAAAGCATACAGCGCACTCTTTCGCCACCGGAAAGCACCTTTGCAGACTTTGTTGCTTCTTCGCCTGAGAACATCATTCTGCCAAGCCAGCCTCTTACGTCGGTTTCAAACTGCAAATCGGAGTAGTTTCTTATCCAGTCAATAAGGCTGTCGTCAACACCGTCAAAGAAAGCTGAGTTATCGCTGGGGAAGTAGCTCTGTGAGGTTGTAACGCCCCACTTGAATGTGCCTTCATCAGGCTCAAGCTCACCTGTGATAATTTTGAAGAAGGTGGTTTTTGCAACGGCATCAGTGCCTACAAAAGCAACCTTTTCATTGGGTCTGATTGTAAAGCTTACATTATCAAGCACCTTTCTGTCACCGACAGTTTTTGAAAGGCCTTCCACAATCAGCATATCGTTACCGATTTCTCTGTCGGGCTTGAATTCCACAAAGGGAAAACGTCTTGAAGAAACGGGCATATCCTCAATAACAAGGCTTTCGAGAAGCTTCTTTCGGCTTGTTGCCTGCTTTGATTTTGAAGCATTTGCACTGAATCGGGCAATGAATTCCTGAAGCTCTTTCTTCTTTGCCTCAGCCTTTTTATTCTGCTCACGAAGCTGTCTCTGAGCCATCTGTGTGTACTCGTACCAGAAATCGTAGTTACCCACATACAAGGTGATTTTACCGAAGTCGCAGTCAGCAATATGTGTACATACCTTGTTGAGGAAATGTCTGTCGTGGCTGACAACGATAACGGTATTTTCAAAGTTCATAAGGAACTCTTCAAGCCAGTTGATAGCTGCAACGTCAAGGTGGTTGGTAGGCTCGTCGAGAAGAAGGATGTCGGGATTTCCGAAAAGGGCCTGAGCAAGAAGGACTTTAACCTTCTGGTCACCGTCAAGCTCACTCATAAGGCTGTAATGGAATTCGTTGTGAATACCCAGAGCATTGAGAAGAATTTCAGCATCGCTTTCTGCGCTCCAGCCGTCCATTTCAGCAAATTCCTCTTCAAGCTCACTGATTCTGATTCCGTCCTCCTCGGTGAATTCCTCTTTTGCGTAAAGCTCTTCCTTGGCATCCATAATTTCAATAAGCTTTGGGTTACCCATAAGCACTGTACGGATTACGCTGTATTCGTCAAAGGCGAAGTGGTCCTGCTTTAAAACTGAAAGTCTTTCGCCGGGGGTAATAGTTACATAGCCCTTATTAGGCTCGATTTCACCTGAAAGTATTTTAAGAAAAGTTGATTTACCTGCGCCGTTTGCACCGATAAGGCCGTAGCAGTTGCCTTTTGTGAAGCTCATTGAAACGCTTTTGAAAAGCTCTCTTCCGCCGTACTGAAGAGTTACGTTATTGGTGCTTATCATATGTTCACTTCCTTTATAGTCATTATCGGCTAATTATAACACAAAATAACCTCAAAGGTAAATAGTAATAAATAATATTTTTTAATCACGGGGCAGGAAATTTTCGTTTTTAGGCTTGACAAGCAGCAGCATTTGTGATAATATACTTTGGCAATAAAAAATGCGCTGTTAGCTCAGCTGGATAGAGTGACTGGCTACGAACCAGTAGGTCAGGGGTTCGAGTCCCTTACAGCGCGCGAAAAAACCCCGTTCTTTGGAACGAGGTTTTTTATCCATTGCGAAAGCAATGGTATATCATCGCCGTAAGGCGTATATAATCACGCGAAGCGTGTATATCATCAGCCGTAGGCTGTATAACTGCTTTCGCAATGATGATATGCAGCTTCTGTAAAGCTGATGATATGCAATTCCTACGGAATTGATGATATACAAGGCTTCGCCTTGATTTTTATTCATTTGCTGGAGGAAGTTGGTTTGCTATATCATCTTTATCAGTTTTTTTAGGAACTAAATTAACGCGAGGCGGCATCGTCCCTTACAGCGCGCCAAAAAATCCAAGTCAAACGACTTGGATTTTTTATTTATGTCCGAAGGATGTAACTGCAGCTGTTCTGTTGTGGCTTTTCTTTGGTTTTGTTGTAAGCTGTTACAAAACAATCTCTAATGTATAATTCTGCACCTTCATACCCTGTGCCTTATAAAAACTGAGTGCAGCTTCGTTGAAATCCCACACAGTAAGATCCATTCTCTTTGCTCCCCACTTCTTTGCAATCTGCTGAGTTTCTGTAAACAGCATTTTGCCTACACCCTTATTTCTGAATTCATCTTCAACAAAAATAGCATCCATAAAAGCCATTTTCATTTCTGTCATACCGGAAGTGCAAAGCTTGGTATTGCTGACCGCAATAATTCTGCCGTTTTCTTCAGCGCAGAGCAAGATTCTGTCTTTGCTTTTAACAAGCTTTTTGAAATCTCTCTTTTTATATATGGCATCACGCTGTTTATATAAATCGGGTTCAGCCTCTACGTGAATGTTGTGCAGCTTATGAAACAGCTCTTCCGCACGGTTGTAATCTTCAAAAGTGAGTTTTCTGATTGTCATATTCGCACCTTCCTTTTCTGTATAATAACACAGATTAAAAGACAAAGCAATCTTTCTCGGCGGACAGCTTCTGACTCATTCAGAAGAGTTAAAACGCCATTATTCATTTTTCATCAGCGCAGCGGCTTCATTATTCATTAAGAAAAGTCGCAAGAGCACAAATGAATAATGAATGATGAATAATTAATAATGAATAATACAAAAAGAAAAAGTCACACTTTTGTGTGACTTTCCTTTTTGGTGACCCGGACGAGACTCGAACTCGTGTTACCGCCGTGAAAGGGCGGTGTCTTAACCGCTTGACCACCGGGCCTTATATATGAAAGAGGAGGACACGTTATCCTACACTCTTTATTGTAGATTTGGTAGCGGCAGTGGGACTCGAACCTACGACACTCCGGGTATGAACCGAATGCTCTAGCCAACTGAGCTATGCCGCCATTTCTTCACGCCGCATTCACAACGCTGGAATATAATATCACAACATTTTCTATATGTCAAGCGTTTTTTGAAAGTTTTTTTATTTTTTTCTTGCTTTTTTTCATATCTTTATTTTGCCACTACTTCAGGCAAAAATTCACCTTAATCCCTCAAAAAAGTCCTTAAGCAGCTTTTTACTTTCCTCTTCCATATATCCGCCGAGAATTTTAGGCTTTCTGAAAAATTCAATTTCCGTAAGGTCGGCTCTGGTGGTAACACTGCCTGTCCTTTCATCATAGGCACCGAAAACAATCTCACCGATTTTACAGTGCAGAAGAGCACCCATACACATAGGGCAAGGCTCAAGAGTAACATAAAGTGTGCAGTCTGAAAGATATTTTGTTCCGAGAGCTTTCAGTGCTTTTTCTGCAGCCATAAGCTCTGCGTGGCAGAGAGGACTGCTATTTTTTTCGGTCAGGTTGTGGGCAGAGGCGATAATTTGCCCATCTTTTATTATAACTGCACCTACAGGTACTTCGCCTTTTTCTGCGCCCTTTTTTGCCTCAGCAAGGGCAAGGGTCATAAATTTTCTGTGTTCCATTTTTCTTTTCCCTTTACTTGACAGATTTTGCCGTAATGGCAACCATCAGCAGAAAAGCTATAATTGACGGCGGTGAAAAAAGGAAGTTGCTCACCTTTTCCGACAAACTGAGAATTGTCTGTGGTTTTCTTAAATGCTTGCGCTTTGAACTCATGGCAAAAAGGAAGCAGGCAATAAGCCCGATAAAGATAAGCACATACATAGTATAGCTGTAAAGGATCATTCCCTTTTCTTCGCCTACTATTTTTATAAGATAGGAAATCATAACCGAAAGTCCGTTATTTATTCCGTGGGCCACAACTGCAGGCCAGATTGAGTTGCTTTTGACAGTGAATATGCCGAGGGCTATTCCCGAAAGCATAGCAAAAGGCACCTGAATAAGATTGCCGTGCATAAGAGCAAAAATCCCTGCCGACATAACAACCGCAAAGGTGTCGCCGTAATAACGCAGATTGCCCATTATGTGACCTCTGAGGCAGTACTCCTCAACAACTGCAGTAAGGATACACACTCTGAGCATAGTTATAACAAAACCTAAAGCACCACCGGGCATTTCTATATCCGGAGCCTGAAGCTCATAGCCGAAAAGGGAGATAAAATATGTAATATATGAAGAACAGATATTGGCAAGCATTACGCAGCCTGTGCAGCCGAACATACCGAAAACAAAAAGACTTCTGCTTTTTACGGGTTCAGCAAGAACAGGCTCGGCTTCACCTGAAATCTTCTGCATCTTTCTTCCCATAAGGGTAAAGGGAAGGAGTATTCCGAGAAGGATAAGAAAAATATCAATGCCGCTTTGGAAAAGACTGTTTTTTGTATAAAGATTTAAAAGACCAAGCCCTTCAAGGGCAACTATAATAAGATTCTGTATAAAGACATAGAGAATCACAGCCGTGCCCGAAAGGAAGCTCAGCTTTCTGAGAGTTTTTCTTTCTTCTTTTTTTCTTATGAAGTAGCTTTCGTTGTAAACCACGGCTTCTTCAGCACTGAACTGTGAAAATTCTTCCATTAAAAATCACTCTTCATTCCCGTCATTCTGACGTTTTGCTGTTGTCTGATTTGTATCTACGCCCTCTGTGCTTGACGGCACAAAGAGAATTTTGAAGGTCATAAGCATCAGTCGGAGGTCTTCTAAAAGGGACTGGTTTGCAATATACATAAGGTCCATCTGTACCTTGTCGTATGGCGGTGTGTTGTACTTTCCGTAAACCTGAGCATAGCCTGTAAGACCTGCCTTGACCTGTAATCTGAGAGCAAACTCGGGCATATCCTTTTCGTACTGACGTGCAATTTCAGGTCTTTCGGGTCTTGGGCCCACAAAGGACATATCGCCCTTAAAAATGTTGAATAGCTGAGGCAGCTCATCAAGACGGAGCATACGGATAACCTTGCCCACAGGGGTAATTCTGTCGTCGCCGTCTTTTGCAAGTCTTGCAACGCCGTCTTTTTCTGCGTCCTGAATCATACTTCTGAATTTGAGCACCTTGAACTCTTTGCCGTTTTTAGTAAGTCTCACCTGCTTATAAAGGGCAGGACCACGGTCATAAGCCTTGATTGCAATTGCAGTGCCAAGCATAACGGGTGACGAAATCACAATTGCAATAAGTGAAAGAATTATATCGAGACCTCTTTTTACAATCTGATAAAGCAGTCCGCTGTTGTCTTTTCTTTTACAGCGGTAAACGGGAATGTTGAGGAGCTGAATGGTTTTGCCGCCTCTTATAATAGTGTCGGAAATTTTGGGCTTTACATAAGCGACCTTATTGTTTGCAATGCAGAATTTTACAACTTCATTTCTGTAATCTGAGGGTACACCGCAAAGGAAAATTGCATCAACTGTTTTAAGACTTTCAAAAAGCTCCTGTAGAGAAGTTTTTTCGCAGTTGAAGGTGCGCACAACATTGAAACGGTTTTTCATGCTGCGGATATTCTTAAGTGAATAGTATGAATCAACGTTTCCGAAAAGAACAATGGTTTTCTTCGGGATGTGAATGGAGAAATAAACTTTGTTTGCCGCAAGGCTCCACACCACTGCAAAAAGAGAAAAGGCAACGAACATTCCCACAAAGGGCCAGATTGAAACAAGTCTGTAGCTGAGAAGTGAGAAAAGCACATAAGAAAAGCCCTGAAGAAAGCCGATAGCAATTATCTGCGAAAAGGCTATATCTGAAACAGGCGAAGTGCCTACCGCAAAGCCGCCGTAAACATTTACAAAAGAAGAATAAATTGCAACAAACAGTGCAAGGAGAAGATAGTTACCCATTCTGAAGAAGGGCGTAGGTATAAAGGGGTTGAAATATGTCAGCCACACAAAGAAAAGTACCAGACTGAAAAGGGCAATAATTCCACCTTTGAAAAGGTACATTACAAGCATTTCCTTCTGATATCTCTTTTTTCTGTCTTTATCCATCTGAGTTAAATTTTCATTATTCATAATTTTAACCTCGTCGGTATTTTATCTTTATAGTATTGCACAAACTTAATATCAACTTTAATACAGGGTAATTTTACCACAAAGATTGACAATTGTAAAGATTAATAAAAGTTTTCAGATGAAGCGTAAGACTGCTACCCTTTGTCAGCACTGCGGTTTTGCCTATTTCTTAAGATTTTCTGTCATTTTTGTAATATTGTTGACAGAAAAAGTATTACCTATGTATAATGAAGGTAAATAAAAGTGAAAGGGTGAGACCTATGGCTCAGGTGAACTGACCGGTTCGGACAGCGTATTTAAACTAACCCACGACAACGGACAGAACTTTGTCCTTCAATAATACAACGAAAGGATGATAAATAATGAAGAAAAACAGATTACACATTTTAACAGCATTTTTTTCCATAATGATGATAGCATTATTCTCTCTTAGTGCAAACGCGTACATAACCCTTGATGAAGACGACTTAACAAAAACTGTAGACAATGTAAAATATCATATGTTTGAATCTAATGGAGAAAAACAAGCAATTGCATATGAATTCGTTGCTGACGAAGAAATAACAGAGCTTCATATCCTTTCAGAGGTTGACGGATATAAAGTAATAAGGGTAGAAGCAACCTCTTTTTTTAAAAGTTTTCCTGACGTCACAGAAATTACTGTCGGTGAAAATGTTGAAAGCTTATCTTTCCATACCTTTGCTAGCTTTAAAAGTTTAAAAAAGGTTAACTTACCATCTACACTTACTAGTATTGGTGACGAAGTATTCGCAGGATGCTCAAGTCTTGAATCGATGAATCTTGAATATGTAACATATATAGGAACGGAAGCTTTTAACAATTGCACATCGTTAAAAGAAGTAGAATTTTCTGAAAATCTGGAAACTATCGGTTCAAGATCTTTCAGAAACACCGGATTTGAAACGATAACAATTCCCTCAAAAGCTCATCTGAGCGGAACAGAACGCTTTGCCATTATCGGTGAGCAGTTCGCAAACTGTGCTAATCTTAAAACGGTTATTTTTGAAGATCGAGCTGATAGCTCCAAACCTTTCTATATAGATGAATGGGCTTTTAACGGATGTACATCACTTGAAACAGTTATTCTTCCTCAGAATGTATCAGATATAATAATTTATGATGCCGCATTTTATAACTGTAAAAATCTCAAGAATTTTGATTTTAGCAAGGTAACAAATATTTATGACCATGCTTTTAAAGGCTGCACAAAAATAACAAAGGTTGATTTTTCGGATGATTTGAAAATAATAGGTTGTTACGCATTTGCAGAAACAGGACTTAAAACAGTTACTATACCTTCAAAAACACAGTTAGAATGTAATTTAGGAGGAGAAAACGAGCACTGGGATGATACCGGTGCATTTGAAGATTTTTACGCTCAGTTTAAAAACTGTAAGAATCTTAAAACAGTAATCTTTGAAGATAAAACAAAAAGCAAATTCACTATCCCTCACTTTACTTTTGAAGGCTGCATAGCCCTCAAAAAGGTGTATCTCCCCGAAGACACAAAAATAACAATCGGTCCGAGAGCCTTTAAAAACTGCACAAGCCTTACCAAGGTCTACGGCAGTGAAAATATTGTTGAAATCGGTGATGCAGCTTTCTCATACTGCAAGAGCCTTAAAGAAATCACTCTCGGAAAGAACCTCAAAACCGTTGGTGAAAAAGCCTTCCTCGGTTGCAGTAAGCTTGCAAGAGTAAACTTTGAAAGCACAAAAACTGCTCCCACCTTCGGCAGAAAAGCTTTCTCCGCTACAGCAGACGGAATCAAGTTTGTTGCCGATAAGGCAATTGCAAAGAAAGTAAAAACAAACCTGAAAAACACCGCTACGAAAAACGCAAAGGTTTATTCGGTGTCGTACAGTAAAGTATAACCTGAATGACCTCTCACAAATACCCCAAAGCAGACCTGCCTCTCACACCGGGCGGGGCTGCTCTTTTATATCTTCATATTTGTAAAAAATCCTGATTTCGGTTGACTTGCATTGATTCTGGTGATAGAATGTAAAGGTCAGAACGGTTTAACGTTTATATTAAAAAAGGAGAAAGTTATATGAAACCAAACAAAAACCCACTTTGGCAGACCAACAGTGTCGAAAGAAAAAGCTATTACAGCTATTTCTTCGGACAGAATATGATTTACAGTATGCTGGCTGCCTATCTCACCACCTACCTTGTATTCAAGGAAATTGACCCGGTAAAATCAGGCATGATTGTTACAATCGTAAAAATCTGGGACGCAGTAAACGACGCTATCTTCGGTGTAATCTTCGACAAGATTACGTTCAAAAGCGGAAAGAAGTACATTCCCTGGCTTAAAATCGCCTGCGCACTTACTCCTGCCGCAACTGTTGCAGTGTTCATTATCCCCTCTGCAGCAAGCGAAGTTGTAAAGCTTGTCTGGTTTGCTCTTGCTTACATTATCTGGGATACAGCATACACAATCTGTGACGTGCCCGCCTTCGGTATTATCACTGCCATGACAACTCAGATTGAAGAAAGAAACACTATTCTTTCTCTTAAGGGCATTACCGGCGGTATCGGTTCAGCTCTTACAACCGTTCTTGTAACTCTTCTTATCGGTCAGTCAATCAACATCGGTTACGGCCCCACTGCTATTATTATTGCAATTGTTGCTGCAGCAACCATGTTCCCTGTATGCTTCAAGTGTGAAGAAAGAAACAAGCCCGTTGAAGAAGAACAGTTCACCGTAAGAAGCATGATTAAATATGTTGTAAGCAACAAGTACCTTCTTATCTACTATGTGGGCTACCTCTTCTATTCAGGTGCTCAGACATATACAGCACTTCACCTTCTTATGGCTTACTACATTTACGGCAACGAGCTTATCTCCCTTGTAACCGGTACTGTTGCAGCTGTTCCTCAGCTTATTATGGCTCTTTTCGTACCGAAAATTATCAGAAAAATTGATAAGTTTACTCTCTTTAAGATTTCTACAGTTGCGGCAATTCTTCTTTCAATTCCCGTTTGCTTTGCCCGTAACAGCCTTGTACTCTTCATTATAACCTTTATGCTCCGCTCTGTTCCTCTCGGTATTATCGGTGTTCTTTCCTTCACATTTACACCGGACTGTGCCGAATACGGCCAGTACACAACCGGCACAGAAGCTAAGGGTATTACCTTTGCGATCCAGACCTTTGCTGTTAAACTTGCAGCTGCAATTTCAAGCGGTCTCGGTCTTTTCCTTCTCGGACTTTTCAACTTCAGAACAGAGTTTGAAGGCATCGACATCAAGGGCTTTGCAGACCTTCAGGCAGCAAACGCAATTGCTCTTCAGCCCGACGGAGCTCTTGACGGACTTTGGTTCACTTACAACGTTGTGCCCATTATCGGCCTTGTAATCGCTCTCGGCATCTGGTGTCTCTACAGACTTAAAGATAAAGACGTTCAGATTATGGCAGACTGCAACAGCGGTCAGATTACAAAAGAAGAAGCTGAAAAGCTCCTTTCAAGAAAATACTAATAAGAAGCTCCCTCTTGGGGGCTTCTTAAATGCAGAAGCCAGAACGCAAAATGCAAAATTACTGACAAAACGGCAGATAACCGCAGGGCGCCCATTGGGCGTCCTTTTTTAAAGTTGAAAGTTAACCCCTCTGTCAAAATCTGCGATTTTGACATCTTTTCTTCCAGAAACGGGCACCCTTTTGTCTGCTTTGCAGACATTTCCCCTACCAGGGGAATTACCTTTCAGGGGCGACAAGAATTGTTGCACGAATATAAAAAGATGAAGCCTTGCCTCTCCTGAAAGGAGAGGTGGCAGCCGTAGGCTGACGGAGAGGTTTATTATCTCCACACTATCCACTTTTTATCGCAAGTCAATCCCTTAACCATCACAAGCCGGAAAAAACTTCCAAAAACTTTGTCAAAAAAATCCCTTTTAACTCTTGATACTTTCAATTATCCGTGCTATAATAACTTAATATATTTTAGCACAAACCAGCATATTTCAAAAACGAGAGAAAGGATAATGGTTATGGATTTCAACTCAAAGTTTGTAAAAGAAGGTCTTACCTTCGACGATGTACTTCTCATCCCGGCTGAATCAAATGTTCTTCCCGCAGATGTATGTCTTGAAACTCAGCTTACCAAAAACATCAGACTCAATATTCCCGTAATGACTGCTGCTATGGATACAGTTACGGAATCAAGAATGGCAATTGCCATTGCCCGTGAAGGCGGTCTCGGTGTAATCCACAAGAATATGTCAATTGAAGCACAGGTGCAGGAAGTTGACAAGGTTAAGAGAAGTGAAAACGGTATTATTTCAAATCCTATGTTTTTGGCTCCCGACAACTATGTTTATGAAGCTGAAAACCTTATGCACAACTACCGTATTTCAGGTGTGCCCATCTGCGAAAACGGCAAGCTTGTAGGTATTCTTACAAACCGTGACCTTCGTTTCCTTTCAGATTACAATATTAAAATCAGCGAAGTTATGACAAAGGAAGGCCTCGTAACAGGCGCTGTTGGTACAACCCTTGAAGAAGCTAAGCTCATCCTTATGAAGCACAAAATTGAAAAGCTTCCTCTTGTTGACGACAACGGTTACCTCAAAGGTCTTATTACAATCAAGGATATTGAGAAGGCTGTTCAGTACCCCAACTCAGCAAGAGACAGCGAAGGCAGACTTCTCTGTGCTGCTGCTCTCGGTGCAACTGCAGACGTTCTTGACAGAGCTGCTCCTCTCGTTGCTGCTCACGTTGACGCGTTTGTTCTTGACTCAGCTCACGGCCACAGCAAGAATATTCTCAAGGCTGTTGAAAAGGTTAAGGCTGCATATCCCCACATTTCACTTATTGCAGGTAACGTTGCAACTGCTGAAGCTACAAAGGCTCTTATTGAAGCAGGTGCTGACGCTGTTAAGGTCGGTATCGGCCCCGGTTCAATCTGTACAACACGTATCGTTGCAGGTATCGGTGTTCCTCAGATTACTGCTATTTATGACTGCGCTGAAGAGGCTGCTAAGTATGGCAAGAATGTAATCGGTGACGGTGGTATCAAGTACTCAGGTGAAATCGTTAAGGCTATTGCTGCCGGTGCAAGCGCAATTATGGTTGGTTCTCTTGTTGCAGGCTGTGAAGAATCACCCAGTGAAACAGAAATCTATCAGGGCAGAAAATACAAGGTTTACCGCGGTATGGGTTCAATTGCTGCAATGAATCAGGGCAGTAAGGACAGATACTTCCAGGCTAACAATAAAAAGCTCGTTCCCGAAGGCGTTGAAGGCCGTGTACCTTATAAGGGAACTCTCAGCGAAACCGTATATCAGATGATGGGCGGTCTCCGTGCAGGTATGGGCTATTGCGGTTGCGCAACAATTGATGAGCTCAAGGAAAAGACACAGTTTGTTAGAATCACAAACGCAGGTCTTATTGAAAGCCATCCCCACGATATTTCAATCACAAAAGAAGCACCCAACTATTCAATGGGTAACAACTGATAAATATTTGAAACAAAATCTCCACTTGGCGACTTGTCCAAGTGGAGATTTCTGCTTTTTGGAAGAAAATAATGAAAAACAAAAAATGTGGAAAACTTATTTTGGAACAGCTGTTTTTTCTGTAGGAACCATATTGTAAATCGTACCTTCAGGGTCAACCATACTTATGGGAGTTTCGGGAAAAAGTGCGTGGATAAGGTCAATAAAGTCGTTGCTGTTTTCTCCGGGAAAACCGGTGACTATAGTAAGGGGCTTTCTTTTTGCTATGTGGGCTGAAACGGTGAGGATAGGGTCGTCGTTGAAATAAACTGCCATTTCGCCGCCGTAGCTTTTCGAAAGCTGAAAAAGTCTTTCAATTATTTCGTGGTCGGTGTTTTCGTTCTTTTTGCTGAGAGAAAGAACAGACACAACCTCTAAAGCTGAGGAGTTCTTTTCTGCAATTTCTTTTCCGGCTTTCACAAGATTTTCTGAAGACTGCTGTGCCGTTACGCAGACCAGAACGGGTCTTTCACTGTTCATAAGGCTGACCTCCCTTCTGTATTTTCAGTATATTCTTCTAAACTTAAGAAAACCTTAAAGTCAGTTTTGAATAAGCATAAAACTTTCTATTGTCAAAACAGCGCAACTGTGTTATAATAATCTGACAGTACCTTTAAGGAGGCGGAAGTATTGGCTAAAAAACCCACATTAGGCAAGCATACGGGTAACTTTATGAAGTACCGTTATCTTCTCGGTGAGCTTGTTATGAAAAACATAAAGCTGCAGTACAGGAACTCGGTGCTGGGCGTACTCTGGACCTTTCTTCAGCCTTTGCTTACGATGATTGTTCTCGCTTTTGTGTTCAACAACCTTTTCGGAAGGGATTCTTCAAAGGTGGTAAACTATCCTGTTTATCTTCTTTCGGGCAGACTGCTTCATCAGTTTTTTGTGCAGTCCACAAAAAGAGCCATGAAATCCATCCGCTCACATACCTCCATAATAAAAAAGGTTTATGTGCCGAAGTATATCTATCCCATGGCAGGGATACTGTCGAATTTTGTAACCTTCCTTATTTCTCTTATTGTCCTTGTGGCGGTAATGGCTTTCTATAATATTATAAAGGTAAATCCCGTTGCCGTTTCCTGGCAGATAATTTTTGCGGTTGTGCCGATAATCGTTCTCTTTTTCCTCAGTCTCGGTGTTGGAATGATTCTTGCAACCCTTGACGTATTTTTCAAAGACGTTGAAAATCTCTATGATATTTTCACTCTCCTGCTTTTCTATCTTACGCCCATTGTCTATACAATAGACCGTCTGGGCTTTGCAGAAGGCTCTTGGCAGGCTTCACTTCTGAAGCTTAATCCCATGTACGGAATTATCGGTATGTTCCGTGCAGCAATAATCCATTCAACGGAATTTATGGCTTACTTCAGCTTTGATGACCTGATTTATTGCAGTGTCTTTGCCCTTGTCTGCTGTGCAATTGGCTTTGCAGCTTTCTACAAAAAGCAGGATAAGTTCATTCTTCACATTTAATTTGTGCCGAAGGAGTGAGATAATTTGTCAAAATATGCAATTGAGGTAAGTCACGTCAGTATGCTCTTTCACCTTAACAGAGAGCGTGTTGACAGTGCAAAAGAATATGTAATCCGTTTTCTTACCCGAAAGCTTTCCTACAGTGAATTCTGGGCCCTTAAGGATGTAAGCTTTAAGGTAAAAAAAGGCGACCGTGTTGGCATTATGGGCTTTAACGGTGCCGGTAAAAGTACCCTTCTTAAAACTGTTGCAGGTGTGCTTAAGCCTACAATGGGCGAGGTTAAGGTAAGAGGCGTAATTGCTCCGCTTCTGGAGCTGGGTGCAGGCTTTGATATGAATTATTCCGGTGCGGAAAACATCTATCTCTACGGTGCAACAATGGGCTACCCAAAAAGCTTCATCAAGGAGAAGTTTGACGAAATTGTTGAGTTTTCCGAGCTTGGTGAGTTTATCAATTCACCCATGAAAAGCTATTCCTCAGGTATGAAGACCCGTCTTGGTTTTTCAATTGCAACGGCAGTGAAGCCTGATGTGCTTATTCTTGACGAGGTGCTTTCTGTTGGTGACGCAGCCTTCAAGGATAAAAGTGAGCAAAGAATTATGGATATGATGGCAGACGGCGTAACGGTGCTTTATGTTTCACACAGCACCGAAAGAGTGCGTAAGCTTTGCAACAAGGCAATTATTCTTACCAAGGGTCAGGTTATTGCCTACGGCGACAGCGACGAAATCTGTGATATGTATAATGAAATGGTTACTTCAAAATAAAAATTTCCGCCTGAAATGGCGGAATTTTTATTTTGAAAGTTGAAAGTTAAAAGTTGAAATAAACCCTTCCACCGCTAAAGCGGTCCCCCTTTTCCTCCGGAAACGGGCACCCTTTTGTCTGCTTCGCAGACATTTCCCCTATTAGGGGAATTACCTTTCAGGGACGGCAAGAATAAGGTTATATGATTGTAACATTTCGTTCCGATTATATCCACCTTTACAGAAGTTACAGAAGCTAAATTCTACCCACCAAATCAGATATATATCGTAGGGACCGGCGTCCTCGACGGTCCGATTACAACCTACTCTTTACCTTTAATAAACAAACTCACTCTGCGGAATACATCTTTTTATTTACTGTAGTGTAAAGTCGCGACCGCAACTCCACACTCCACTTCACTCTCCACACTTAAAAAAGGTCAGCACATGGCTGACCTTTTTGTCATATCAGGTTATAAACTTCCTTGGCGGTGTGGGCTATAAAGTCTGCACCGTTTTCTTTAAGCACAGCTTCATCACGGAAGCCCCAGGTAACACCAATGCACTTTACGTCTGCGTTATGTGCAGTCTGCACATCAACCTCACTGTCACCTACATAAATGCACTCCTCAGCCGTCAGATCAAAATGCCGGAGAACCTTAAGCACATTCACAGGGTTGGGCTTACGCTCTTCCTCAACGCTTACACCGATAGCACATTCGATGCCCGGGAAATAGTCCTCACAAAGGTCAACCACTGCAGAGTGAAGCTTGTTTGAAACAACAGCTGTGTGAACACCTTTTTCTCTGAGCTTTTCGATAAGCTCATTCACGCCCTCATAAGGCGCAGTGTTGTCTGACATATGCTGGAGATAGTGAGCACGGAAGCAGTCAAGACAGTCTGCATTCACCTTTTCGCTTGTTCCTTCGGGTGTTGAGCGTTCCATAAGCTTTTTTACACCGTTACCGATGAAGGAACGCACCTCATCAATTGTTCTTTCGGGAAAACCGAAAGCTCTCAGTGCGTGATTCACCGAATTGTAAAGGTCTCTCAGAGTATCCAGAAGAGTTCCGTCAAGGTCAAAAATTACTGCTTTATACATCCTTTTCGCCTTCTTTTATCTTACGGGCTTTGTGTTCCAGATATCTCTTGCGTAATCGTTGATTGCTCTGTCAGCAGCAAATCTGCCTGCACCGGCAATATTCATAAGTGACATTCTGTTCCACTTTTCTCTGTCTTTCCATACTTCGTCAATCTTCTTCTGAGCCATTCTGTAATCAGCAAAGTCAGCAAGAACCATATAGGGGTCGTGGTGGATGATTGTGTTGCCGATTTCAGGGAATTGCTTACCGTCTATACCCTGCTGGATAAAGTCGATAACTCTCTTCAGTTCGGAATTGTTGTTATAATAGTTAATTGGTGTATAGCCTGTTCTCATAAGGTCGTTAACAACGGGAGTTGTCATACCGAAGAGGAACATATTTTCATCAGTTACAGCCTCGTTAATTTCAACGTTTGCACCGTCAAGAGTACCGAGAGTAAGAGCACCGTTAATCATAAGCTTCATATTACCTGTGCCGCTTGCCTCTGTACCTGCAAGTGAAATCTGTTCGCTGATGTCAGCAGCAGGCATAAGCTTTTCAGCAAGAGAAACGTTGTAGTCTTCAAGGTAAACAACTTTGAGTCTGCCCTTCATATCGGGGTCGTTGTTAATAAGGTCAGCAAGTGCGCAGATAAGAGAAATAATCTTCTTTGCTACAAAGTAACCTGAAGCAGCCTTTGCACCGAAAATGTAGGTGTGAGGAACATAGTCGCCGTCAGGATTATCCTTGATTTCAAGATATTTTGCAATAATCTGGAAAGCGTTGAGGTGCTGACGCTTGTATTCGTGAAGGCGCTTAACCTGAACGTCAAAGATTGAATTGGGGTCAATTTCAATGCCTGTTCTTTCCTTGACAATCTTAGCGAATTCTTTCTTGTTTTGGAGCTTGATTTCGCCGATTTTCTTAAGAACCTTCTTGTCCTTAGCGAACTTCTTAAGGCCTTCAAGCTCGTCAGCGTTATAAACAAAACCGTCACCGATAAGCTCAGTAATATAATCTGTAAGAAGAGGATTGGACTGACAGAGCCAACGTCTGTGAGCAATACCGTTTGTAACGTTCTTGAACTTGTCGGGGGTGAGCTTATAGTATTCGTTGAATACAGTGTCTTTGAGAATCTGGCTGTGAAGGGCAGAAACGCCGTTTACACTGTGGCAGCAAGCAACGCAAAGGTTAGCCATTCTGATAACGCCGTTTGAAATAACTGCCATTTCTTCAACCTTGCCTGCATCGTAGGTTGTGTTCCAGATGTGGCTTCTGTATCTGTTGTCAATTTCCTTGACAATCTGATAAATTCTGGGAAGAAGGCTTCTGAAAAGGTCTTCGGGCCAGCACTCAAGAGCCTCTTTCATAACTGTGTGGTTTGTATAAGCAGCTGCCTTAGAAACAATATTCCACGCATCGTCCCAACCGTAACCGCATTCGTCAAGAAGAATACGCATAAGCTCGGGAATTGAAAGTGTTGGGTGAGTATCGTTGATGTGAATTGCGTTTTTCTGTGCAAAGTTTTCCATTGTGTTTTCGTGACGAAGGTGTCTGCTTACAATATCCTGCACTGAAGCAGACACAAGGAAATACTGCTGCTTAAGACGAAGGCTCTTACCTTCGTAGTGGTTGTCTGCAGGGTAAAGAACCTTGCTGATTACCTCAGCCATAGCCTGTCTTTCAACGGCCTTCATATACTGACCCTGATTAAAGGGAGCAAGGTCAAGGGCAGGAGCCTCACTCTTCCAGAGACGGAGAACGGAAATGGCCTTGCCGTCTTTACCGCTGACATACATATCGTAGGGTACTGCAACAATTTCATCTGCATTTCTCAGCTCAACGCTGTGGTAATGCTCGTCCCAACGGTCAATTACTTCGCCGCCGAAGTTAACCTTGCAGATGTCCTTTTCTCTTCTTTTGAGCCATACTTCACCGCCGGGAAGCCAGAAGTCGGGAAGCTCAGTCTGCCAACCGTCAATAATCTTCTGCTTGAAAATACCGCACTCGTAAAGAATGCTGTAGCCCATACCGTAGTAGCCCTGAGTTGCAAGACCGTCAAGGTAGCAGGCAGCAAGTCTGCCGAGACCGCCGTTACCGAGACCTGCATCGGGCTCACATTCGTAAAGCTTTTCAAGCTTTATGCCGTAATCCTTAAGAGCATCAGCCATAACCTTCGTGAGGTTGAGGTTGTAAAGGTTGTTCTTAAGTGAACGGCCCATAAGGAATTCCATGCTGAGATAATAAATCTTCTTTGAGTCTTCGTTTTTCTTGTCAACTCTGAAGTCAACAAGACCGTCATGCATAAGGTCTTTGACAATAAGAGCTACGGACTTGTAGTACTGTTCATCGGTTGCTTCTTCCGCAGTTACGCCGAAATAATGTGAAAGCTTACCTCTGATCAAGTCCTTTGCTTGTTTCTTAGTAAGTGAATAATTCATAAAAAACCTCCAAATTTATGGTAAAAAAACACTTGTTTATTTTAATTGTATGGTTATTTTATACTAAAATCAGTAAAATTTCAAGAGTAATACAAAAAAACTTTTGCTAAACAGGTATTTGAAGCGAAAAAACTCTTTTAACAAAAAGATATTCCCTGAATAAACTGTAATGATAAGGTAAAATGAATTTTTCGGGAGGAACTTTTATGGCAGACACAGTAAGCTTTTTTCTCGGCGCAAACACGCCCTACGGTTTTGTATCTTTTTTTGATGAGCTTTATAACCCATACGGTGAGGACAAAGCCCTGATCATCAAAGGCGGTCCCGGCACGGGTAAGTCGGGAATAATAAATATTATTGCTTCAAAAGCTGAGGAAAAAGGCTTTTTCACGGAGCGTATTTACTGCGCAAGTGACCCGAAAAGCCTTGACGGTGTGATTATTCCTGAGCTGAAGCTTTCTGCTACAGACGGCACTTCGCCTCATACGGTTGAACCTCTTTTCCCCGGTGCATCGGAAAAGCTGATAAATACGGGTGACTTCTGGAATGACAGTGAGCTTTTTGAAAAAAGAGAAGAAATAAGAAGGCTGACCCTTGAAAATTCCCTTCACCACAGACGAAGCACCGCCTATCTTTCTGCAGCAGGCAAGCTTAAAGAGGAAAATATCCGTCTGCTTGCGCCCTTTGTCAACCGTGAAAAAATATATTCCTACGCTCTCAGGTTTGTCAACCGTGAGCTGCCCCGTGTTGCTTCCTTGCCCGGCAGAAAAAAGCGTCGGTTTTTAAGCGCCTTTTCACCTGAGGGAAAAATTTTCTTCAAAGATTCTGTTGAAGCTGAGGCTTACAGAATTATCGGAGTGGAGGATGAGTTTTCCCACATAAGCTCACTTCTCATTGACCGCATTGGTGAACTTGCCGTTAAACGTGGCTATGATGTTTACTTCTGCTACTGTCCGCTTTCCCCAAAGGGTGAGTGCGAGCACATTATTATTCCTAAGGCAGGTCTTGCCCTTATAAGCGAAAGAAGCACCCACAATACAGGTCTCATCTACGACAGAGTGCTCCACTCAAGACGGTTTATGTACGAGGGTGCACAAAAGCATCGCAAACAGCTTTCTTTTAACCGCCGACTGCAAAGTGAGCTTATAAAAGAGAGCATAAACTGTCTGCAAAAAGCAAAAAAGGTTCACGACGATCTTGAAAAACTTTATGTGGATACAATGGATTTTGATGCCCTTAGCAAAGTTGCACAAAAAATCGCTACTGATTTTGTAGGGTGATAAAATATTTAAGTAAATTATTGACAAACCCACGTTCATGTTTTATAATCAAGGTATAGTAGTATATCTATAAAACATTATAATGTGGAGGTATTCCAAATGAAAAAATTAATATCAGTTCTCCTTGCAGCTATTATGCTCCTTTCCTGTTTTGGTGTAATGGCTTTTGCTGAAGGTGAAGGAACAGCCTATGTATATGTTACTTATCTTATTGTTGACGACTCAGGTGAAGTAGTAGAAGATACAGTAGGTCCCAAGGCAGTTACAAAAGGTGACATTATTCCTGCTGCAGAAATGGAAGCTTGGCTTCTTGATATGCCCAGAGAGTTCAGCGATGATTATCAGGTAACTGAAGATGGCTATACAAGAACAGAAACAAGAACTTATACATTCAAGGGCTTTACCAAGAAAGGCGACGAAAGCGGTACTCTTTACTACTTCGGCAGTACAGATGCAATTAACGAGGACACAGTATTTGTTGCTCAGTACAAAATCGAAGATACAATCGACTTTGTAACCTTCTGGGAGCTTGTTCAGTCAATCTTTGCAAGAATCAACCGCATATTCGAATACTTTGCAGAAATTTTCGGTTTCTAAAAATAAAGTAAAATTTTACCGTCGGGTTTCCGACGGGATTTTTGCTTTCTGAGGGGCAGTTGCAAGGGCGCCGATTGAAGAAATTTTTTAAAGAAAAATTTCTTCAGACCAAGGCAACGGGTTTTCTCAAAGGGAAACCCGTTGCCTTGGTCAACTGCATAAAAAGCATTTTATGCAGTTATCGGCGCCCGAATTTCCGTTTTCATCCCAGCCTGCCAAGGAGAATACCTGAAGCAAGACAAAAAAGGCAACCTGTTACTATACCGAGGATTTCTGCAAGGCTCAGCTTTCTGCGTTTATTCTGTGGCGGTGCAGAGCTGCCTTTTGCAATTGTGCCGGCTTTTTCGCGGATTTTTCCTTCGCTTAAAGCGGCGTAATCGGGGCTTACAAAAAACATTATTTTCTCGAAGTATTCGCTGCCCGTGTCGGTTACTTCAACTACTCTGTGATTGACACCTTTAATCATAAAAATTTCCTTTCATAAAGAGCTTTCCTTTTTATTGTTATATTACCGAAGCCTTTTTATTCTAAGGAAGGGAACGGAAAAATTTTGTGCAAAATTACGAAACCGTTTCAGGCGAGCGTAAAAAGAATACAAAAATTTCTGAAGATTTTGTATTCTTTTACCAAAGAGAGTTTTCAACACTTTCCACAGACTTTTTAACAGAAGTCTGTGGAAAACTCTGCGGAAAAAGTGCAAAACTCCCCAATTTACTATGATTTTCAATGTGAAGAATATTAAACTTCCAATATGAGGGGTGTTGAAAACTGTTTTTATTGTTTTTTAGAACAAAGCATCTTTCAAGAATATTTGGTGGAATTTATGTACATTTTGACTAATTTTATCGTACGAAAGCAGCGGAAGAAAGCTCTCAATAAAGCCCACGGAAAAATTTACCTCTTGTTAATTCAAATAAATTGACAAAGACTGATTTTTGTATTATTATATATAATTATGTGATAACCGAAGAAAGGTAGTGTAATAAATGAGTTCATGTTCAGGTAATTGTTCATCCTGCTCATCAGCAGAGGGCTGCAACAGCAAAGACCCTCATCTTAAGCAAAACGAATATTCAGATATTAAAAAGATATACGCAGTTGTAAGCGGTAAAGGTGGCGTAGGCAAGTCTTCTCTTACAGCTATGCTGGCATCGGCTGCTCAGGCTATGGGTAAGCAGACAGCTATTCTTGACGCCGACGTAACAGGCCCGTCAATTCCCAAAATGTTCGGCATTGACGGTATGGCTCAGGTTGACGCAACAGGTATGCTTCCCGCAGTTTCAAAAACAGGCATAAGAATTATGTCCGTTAACCTTCTTCTGCCCGAAAAGGATTCTCCCGTTGTATGGAGAGGTCCGGTAATCAGCGGTGTAATTCAGCAGTTCTTTACCGACGTTGCCTGGGGCGATGTGGACTATATGTTTGTTGATATGCCTCCGGGAACAGGCGATGTGCCCCTTACGGTTTTCCAGAACCTTAAGGTTGACGGAATTATTGTTGTTACAACACCTCAGGACCTTGTTGGTCTTATTGTAAGCAAGGCTATCAAAATGGCAGAAATGATGAATATTCCCGTGCTGGGTCTTGTTGAAAATTTCAGCTATTTTGAATGTCCCGATTGCGGTAAACAGCATTCAATTTTCGGCGAAAGCTCTGCAGAAGAAATTGCAGAGAAATTCGGTCTTCCCGTACTTGCAAAGCTTCCCATTGACCCGAGAACAGCTTCTCTTGCAGACAAGGGTGCAATTGAGCTTACCGATATTGATAAGGTTGTTCCTCTTGTAAAGGCACTTACAGAATAAGATTTTAATTCTTTATTCACAGAAATCTTAATATTTTAAGAAAAGCGGAACATTGATTAACATAAGATTTACACTATAGTTGTTGTTTTATGAGTATTTTCTGTTATTCTTAATTTTGGAAAAACGGAGAAAAACTTAAATTATAAGGAGTAACCCATGAAAAAGATTCTCAGAAACATTTTTTTGAGTATACTGGCAATCATTCTTGCAGCAATCGTCGGTGTGTGGTACACCCTTTTCGGTGTAAGCGAAAAGCCGGTTGCTGACAGGTATATTGTAGACAACTTCGGAACCACCTATCTTGCAATTACAGACAAAGAAGGTGTTACATACGCAGTTGTAACTGACGCAAACGGAAAAAATCAGGCTGCAAAGTTTGAAAACGGTTATGTAGGTGAAATCAATCCCGACATTAAAGTTGATGTAGCTCCCGATGAACTTCCGACAAACTACACAGGACCGGACATCTACGTTGAAATTGACCCTAATGACTATACAGGTGCAGTTTCAACTACAATTCCCACAACCAATTCAAATGAGCCCACAACCTCAGGAAAAAACGAAAAGCCCACAAAACCCGGCTCAACAACCACAACCTCAGCTCCTAAGGATGACCCATACAGACTTGAGGCATTCAGAATCAAGCAGTACCACAAGGCAATCGGCAGCGGTACCTTCCTTATGGAAACAACAATGGAAGACGAAGAGCTTGGCAGCACACCTGTAGTTATGGCTATTAAAAACGGTAACACCTATGTTGAAACTTCAATGAGTACAGAGGGCTTCAACCTTGATGCAAAGGTTATCTATATAAAGAGCACAGAGACCACATACCTTATTATCGATAACTGGAAGAAGTACACAAAGCTTCCCGCAGATCTTATAGGTGATGCAGGCGCACTTGATATGGCAGGCACACTTCAGGAAAGCTACTCAGAGGAAGATATCAGGAATGTAAAGGTTTCAGAGGTTGAACTCGGCGGCAAAAAGCTTATTCTTGAAAGCTACAACAGCGGCGGAACAACCGTAAACTACTACTTTGACGGTGACAAGCTTGTAAGAAGAGACGACGTTTACTCAGACGGTACAGTTTCTTCAACAATCTTCAAGAAGTTCACCACCAATGTGCCCGATTCTTACTTTGAGGTACCCGACGGCTACGGATATCTCAATTTAAGCTGGCTTGAAAGTCTTGGCGCATTTGAATAATTTAACACTTTATTACCAATTGACAGTGTGTTTTATGGTATAAAGGATATGCAAAAAAAACAAAAAAATCAAGGAGGATTTTCAAATGAAAAGAATCACAGCAATCGCACTTGTGCTTGTACTTCTTGTTTGCTCATTTGCAGCTTGCGGCGGTACACAGCCCGAAACTCCCGAAGCTGCACCCTACGAAGGCGCAATCGCAGAACTTGTAACAAAGCTCTATGACACCTACTCAGTTGGCGAACTTCCTGTATTTACAGAAGGTATGCCCGTTGATCTTGCAGATGCAGATGCAGTTAAGGCTTACACAGGTCTTGACAGCGCAGACGGTCTTGCAGAAGTTGTTTTCTCAGAAACAATGATGGGCTCACAGGCTTTCTCACTTGTTATTGCTAAGCTCAGCGATGCAGCTAAGGCAGAAGAGCTCAAGAAGGCTATGTTCGAAGGCATTAACACAAGAAAGTGGATCTGCGTTGAAGCTGACAAATTAAGAGTTGTTTCAAGCGCTGACCTCATTATGCTTGTTATGGTTGACAGCCAGCTTGGCGAAGGTCATGCTGACGGTCTTGTAGAAGCATTCAAGACAAACGTAGGCGAACTTACAGGCGAAACACTTACAAAGGGTTAATCCAATGGTATTTTCGTCGATTCCGTTTTTATACTTTTTCCTGCCTGCCGTACTGCTTTGCTATTTTGCAGTACCGGCAAAAGCAAAAGATATGGTTCTGCTTGTGTTCTCCCTTCTCTTTTATTGGTGGGGCGAACCCAAGTATGTACTTCTGATGGTGTTCACCATAACCTTTTGCTACTTCGCAGGACGGCTTATTGAAAATCGACGTGAAAAGTCCCGGGAGAGCAAAGCTTTACTGATTTTTTCAGTAGCAGTGCCTCTCGGGTTTCTTGCTATTTTCAAATATGCCGATTTCTTTATCGGTTCTCTGAACAGTCTTGGTACCGATATTCCTCTTTTAAAGCTTGCACTCCCTATAGGCATCAGCTTCTATACCTTCCAGGCAATCAGCTATCTTATTGACGTTTACAGAGGTGATATCCCTGCAGAAAAGAGTCTTATAACCCTTTCTGCCTATATCACTCTTTTTCCACAGCTTATAGCCGGCCCTATTGTCCGCTACAAAGATGTTGCAGACGATATGAAAAACCGTAAAATCAATCTGAAAAATGCTTCTGACGGTATACGCAGATTCGTTTACGGTATCGGCAAAAAGGTGCTTATCGCAAACCTTCTTGGCACAATCTGCTCCGTTTACCGCGACAGCAGCGACCCGTCGGTGCTTTATGCGTGGATTTATGCCGTTTCATATTCACTGCAGATTTACTTTGACTTCTCTGCGTACAGTGATATGGCAATCGGTCTTGGCAAAATCCTCGGCCTCAACTTCCTGGAAAATTTCAACTATCCCTATATTTCAAAAAGCATTACAGAATTCTGGCGCAGGTGGCACATTTCTCTTTCAAGCTGGTTCAGAGATTATGTGTACATCCCCTTGGGCGGCAACAGAGTTAAAAAGTCACGCCAGGTTTTCAACATTATGGTTGTGTGGTGTCTTACGGGCTTCTGGCACGGTGCAGGCTGGACCTTTATTGCATGGGGACTTTACTTCGGTATTCTTCTTCTTTGCGAAAAGTTCTTCTGGGGCAAGTTTATTGAAAAGCTACCCAAGGTTTTCCGTCACCTTTATGTGATTGTAATTGTAATTATCAGCTTTGTTATTTTCAACGCTACCACCTTTACTGAAGCGTGGAATGATATTATGAACCTTTTGGGTATGAGCGGACTTCCTCTTGTCAGCGACGGTGCTGTTTATGCACTTAAGAGCAACGCTGTTCTTCTTGCAGTTGCCTTCTTCGGTGCTACACCCGTAATGAAAAAGCTTTGCTTTAAATATGAAAGCAGGCTTCCCGTAAGAATACTTGAAGTGGTTTCAGTTGTAGCAATTCTTGTTGTTTCAACCGCATACCTTGTAGACGGCTCCTTCAATCCGTTCTTATATTTCAGATTTTAAGGGAGGTAGAATAAGATGAAAAAATCAAAGTATATAGTGAACATCATTCTGTTCTGCCTTATTATCGGACTTCTTACAGGCTTCCTTTTCATTTCGCCGGCTACAGAAATTTCAGAGTCAGAGAGAAGAAAGCTTCAGCAATTCCCTGAGCTTTCTGTTTCAACTCTTATGTCAGGCGAGTTTATGAAAAACTTTGAAACCTATATGACTGACCAGTTTCCTTTAAGAGATGCTTTCAGAAAGCTGAAGGCAAGGGTTCACTTTGATATTTACAATCAGAGCGACAACGGAGGAATTTATGTAAAAGACGGTTATGTCAGTAAGATCGATTCAGAGTACAGTGAAAGCTCAACAGAACACTTTACCGACAGAATGACCAATCTTTACAATCTCTATCTTAAAGACAGCAACTGCAAGGTTTATTACAGTATAATCCCCGATAAGAACTACTATCTTGCCGGAGAGGACTATCCCTCAATGGATTATGAAAAGCTTTTCAGTAAGGTAAGAGCTGACCTTTCATATATGACAGAAATCGACATAAAGGACACTCTCTCAACAGAAAGCTTTTACTACACCGATACCCATTGGCGTCAGGAAAAAATCACTGCCACTGCTGAAAAAATCAGAAAAGAGATGGGAATGACACCTCTCGGCAACTTCACACAAAAAAATGCAGGTGACTTTTACGGCGTTTACTACGGACAGTCTGCACTCAGTCTTCCTGCAGAGCCTTTGAATTATCTCCAAAGTGACCTTACAGACAAAACTACCACATACAACTACGAAACAAAAAAAGAAGCTCCCGTATATAATATGGAGAAGCTCCAAAGCCTTGACAGATATGACATTTTCCTGTCAGGACCCTGCTCACTTATGGACATCAATAACCCCTCAGGGGAAAAGGGTAAGCAGCTTATCGTTTTTCGCGATTCTTACGGAAGCAGCCTTGCGCCCCTTCTTATGAGCGATTATGAAAAAACGGTGCTTATTGATACACGTTATATTTCTCCTGAGTTTATCAAGGATTATGTTGATTTTGAAGGCAGCGACGTACTGATTATTTACAGCACTATGCTCGTTAACAGCAGCCAGACAATAAGATAAAAAAATTAAGGCACAGCAAAAAAGAATTGCTGTGTCTTTTGCTTTACCCTAAGCAGATTTTAATATAATTTTATTGAAAAACTGCTATCGGTATGATATTATTAAAAATATAAAACGGAGGTGAAAAGTATGAAAAAGGATACTGTTTCCATTTATAACCCCTTTAATCCCACTCAGCTTACGGCAATCGGCGAGTTTCTCAGTGAAAAAGAGGCAGAGGGGCTTAAACTTGAATTATACACAAGGGGAAAATTCACGTTCCGGAAAGCACCTGAAAAAAAGGTGCGTTACTGTGTGGTTATCTTCAGAAGTGTACTAAGGGAAGAATTTTTAGCCTCAGCAGAAGAAAAGGGTTGGGAATTTATATCATCAGACAGAGATGTTTACGTTTTCAGAACGGAAAACCCCTATGCTGAAAAAATTGACACTGACGAAAGAAACACTCTGAAAGCAAGCTTCAGTGCTCTTTTCGGTTTCTGTGCCTTATTGGGGCTTGTTCTTTTACATCTTCTGAGAATTCTTGTTTTCAGAACCGGCTATGATGCACCAATTGAAACAAGGTATGCTCAGTTAACAGGGCTCGTGCTTTGTCTGGGCTTCGCAATACAGTCGACCTTTAAAATACTTCACTACATTTTCTGGCGAATGAGGGCTGAAAAAGCTGTTAAAGATAATAAAGAAATACCTTTTTACAACTTAAAACAAGCAAAACGACTAATGCTTTTTGACGATGCGGTGGCCATAAGCATTATGATTCTGTGGTTTCTTGCCTTTTGTGTGTTTTCTTTTGGCTGTTTACCTGAGATGTGGCAATTCTTTTTGGTTGGCGGGCTTGCTTCTCTTTACATTATTGTTACCCTTGTGGGAAGAATTATTTTTAAGAGAAAAAACACTGTCCCGAAAATTATTGCACTTTGTGTACTGACGGCGGTTATGATTGCAGGAATTTTCGGTGTGGCACAACTGAGCATCAGCAGATACGAAAGCAATTCGAAGGAGTTTCTGAGCTTCAGCGGAAATCCCGTTTCGGTTACAGATTTTGGTGTAAATGCCGAAAAGGCTGAGGAAAAGGAGCCTGTTGAAAAAATTACCTGCTTTGCTGAATATTACATTTTCCGTTCAAGCACCAAACAAGCGGCCGAAGACGGCACAAAGACTTATGCTTATTACAACGTTCTCAGAAGCAAACACGAAAAAATTCTCCGTAAATATGAAAAGCAGCTAAGAGAAAACATTCTCAGATACAATTCGGAGATAAAAGAGATTGAAAGCGATAAATGGGATTATCTCTGCAGAGAGGTTCACGAGGGCGAAGAGTTGGATTACGGCTATGCCATAAAGGGCGACACCGTAGTTTGTCTTGACATTATAAACGATATAACCTTTGAAGAATTTTTCGATAAGGCTTATGAAAAGATATTTTAATCATTAAAAATTTTCAAGCATTGGGAGAATCTGTCCCGATGCTTTTTAATATAAATTTGCATAAAAACGAATAAAGCGATAATACTAAGCATAGGTTTACAACAGACATACTGTCTTGTAAAACAAAGAAAAAAGGAGATATCTTTATGAAAAAGGCTTTTTCGCTTATTCTTGTAATCGGTGTTGTGGTTGCTCTTTTCTCTCTCGCTGCCTGCGGTGACAATATGGAAGAGGACATGACCTCGTTGATGGATGAAGGCTCAACTCTTATGAGTGATATCGGTGAAGGTTTATCTGAAAATCTTTCAGAGGCACTCTCTGACGAAAGCACTGAAGAAGAATCAACAGAAGATACCACAGAGGAAACCACTGAAGAAACTACCGACACCACTGACGAAGCACGTAACGGTCTTATGGCTGAATAAACAGCAGCGCGTGTTAAAAACCGAAAAAGGAAAATCCCCGTTGGTGCAGAAGTACTGCTTACAACGGGGAAGATTGTTTTTATTGAGCCTTACTCACAATTTTATTGTTTATGTATATATTTACATCTGTCAAGCCGTAGGGAAATGTCTCAGCTATGGGGTATCTATATTCAACCACAATTTCGTCGCCTATATTGAACTCGTCTGAATTATAATTGAATTGATATAATATACCGCTTTTTTCATTATCAAGAATTTTTTCAACAACAAAATGATTCCCGCTTATTTCATTGATTATACAGTCCATGGTGTATGTCGTAAGATTGGAAGAAGGCACAGTAGTATCTTCTGTTAAACTAAAATTAATCAGTGTGTCGTCTTTAACCTCAAAATCAATCCACACCTTATAGTGAATATCATTTTGCCCGTGTATATTGCATTTTACTTCAAATCTGTATCTGCCCGGTTTGCTTAAATCATACTCGCTCAGATTATATATTTTATCCTGCTTTGAACCCGGCATAAGCATATAAGCAGGCAAAAGCCAGAAATGATCCTTTGTACTGCTGTCTTTCCATTTGCCGTTTTCGTTGTAATAAAGCCCAAACATCTCGCCGAATGAAATCTGCTCGGTTGTATTATTTTTCCATCGGATTTTTATAAAGGGCTCGTCGCCCGAAAAATCTGATGATACAATTCCGAGAGAAACTCCGTCAAGCTCTGAACCACTCTCGGGATAATAAAGCTTATCCTTTGTAAAATCGCAGTCGCCGATTCTTTTAAGCCTGAACACATTCATAACCTTGCCGTCTGAGAAGTATGATACAAGATAAACCGTGCCGTTAGCTTTTTGGAAAAGAACATAATCTCCGCTTAAATTCCGGATTCTGTAAACTTTTTCAATTTTGCCTAAATCCAATGTCTCACCCTGCTCAGAGAGAGCATTTTTTAAATCTTCCCCTGTGTAATCTGAGTCCTCCAGATTTCCCACAACTTCTGTTGTACGGATGTCAAAGGTTTTGTAAACTACTCCGTCTTCCGTAATATTGAAAACTAATTCGTTGAGCCTTGTTTCCTTGTCTTCGCTTACAACATAACTGTAAAGACACTTGCCTGTTTCAAATTTACTGCCAAGCACAGATGAATTAACGGGATTGGTCAAAAAGCCAACCGCTAACGCAACGCAAAGAATAACGGCAACAATGATAAGCCAGAAAGCTGGCTTCTTGTAATTCAGCACTGCTTTTACCCTTTCTTTTACACTCGATTCACCGAAAGCAAGAGGGCAAGCGGCGATCATCCGTCTGTCCACACTGCAGGCAAGCAGAGCCTCTGAATAATCTGCTCTCTCACTGTTACTCAGCTCTTTTACAACCTTTTCGTCGCAGGCAAGCTCAATGTCACGGCAAAGCAGCACATAACCGAGCCACATCAGAGGATTGAACCAATGGAGTGTGAGAATAAGAAAACCTATAGGTTTCCACAAATGGTCCCTTCTTTTAATGTGTGCCTTTTCGTGGGCAATGACATGTTCCATATCCTGACCGTTCATATTAAAGGGCAAGTAGATTTTCGGCTTGATTATGCCGAGAACAAAAGGTGATACCACAGCTTCACTCTGATAAATATTATCACGCAGAAGAACGGCTGTGCTGATTTTACTTTTTAATCGTAAGAAGCTTACAGCAGTATAAATCAGAAGAGCAATAATTCCAACAATCCATACAATTGCCAATACGGTTGTTATATCGACAAAATTTCCTGTTGGTCTTGTAACACCTTCAAAATAGTTCCCTTCAAGGTAAGCGTTAACTTGATTATCTATAGGAGGAACTCCTGATTCAATATACGGTCTTGGAGAATCCGGAGTTTTACTGATTGTTTCAGCACTTGGGATAAGACTGAACATGCTTTCAAACGAGAAAGGCATAACAAGTCGTAAGCCTGCAATTCCCCAAAGAATACAGTTTATCCATTTAGGAGCTTTTTTCAAAACAATTCTTAATAGCATTATGGCTAAAACAAGCCAACAAGCAGAAATGCTCATATTGACCGTTTTTAAGAATATAGCTGCCATTAAAATTCTCCTTTCCTGAAACGGTCTATCATCCTTTGTACTTCGTCGATTTCCTTTTCTGTAATTTTCTGATGCTTTGTAAAAGCAGCAATAAAGGCAGGAAGAGAGCCTTCAAAGGTTTTCTCCACCATCTCCTCGATTTCCGATGCCTGAACCTCATCTTTTGAAATCAAAGAGGAAACAATAGTGTTTTCGTTTTTCAGCACACCTCTTTCAGACAGGCGTTTGATAACGGTGTAGGTTGTGGTAGGCTTCCAGCCCAGCTGTTCCTTACATAGCTTCACAAGCTCACTGCTTTTAACAGGCTCGTGTTCCCACAGAATCAGACAAAAACGGTATTCGCTTTCAAATACTTTTGGTGTTTCCATATTTATAACTCCTTTCTCTAATCTATTAGAGCACACCTATACTCTAACACGTTAGAGTTAAATTGTCAAGCATTTTTTGAAAAGTTTGTAGAGTGAAGAGTGGAGTGTGGAGCCTTCGGAAGTGTGGAGTGTGGAGTTAAAACCCTTCCGACGGCTTCGCCGCCACCTTCCCTTTCAGGGACGGCAAGAACTCTTCTCCTACACATTATCTGAAACAAAAAAACAAGGACCGCCAATGGCGGCCCATACGGTGTTATTTTAAATTCATATTCACTGCTCGTGCTTTTCAATCATTTCTTCAAGTATTTCTGCTGCGTCATAAACCGCCTTTGCGCAAGGTCTTTTTGCATAGTACTCTGCATTTCTGTCGTCAGGCTTTGCGGTTTCCTTTTTTTCTGCGGCAATTTTCAACATTTCTCGACAAATTATGGTGTCGCCGTGTCTTTCCCTGAAACGGTCGCAAAACTCTCTTACAAGCTCGTAATTCTCTTTTTTGCTTTCGCTGTCGTCACCGCTTACTGCAGCTCTGACAGAGCCAAGCACCATTACCGCTCCGCTTACGGCACCGCAGACCTCTCTTTGTCTGCCAACACCGCCGCCAAGACCTGCCGAAATTCTTTTTGCAGTGTCTTCATCAATGCCGAATCGGTGTGCAAAAGCAGTGAACACACTCTGTGAACAGTTGAAGCCTTCCATAAAAAGTTCTAAAGCTCTGTCTTTTTCTGTCATATTGCTTTTTCCAACGAGCCCGGGCTTACACTCATAAGATAAGCTGAAGCTCCCTTTCCTTTTTGTCTGAATACCTTGCTTTTGTCAACAAAGTACATCTTCGGCCCGCTTCTTCCGCCGCGCATTTTAAGCTGAATTTGTCCGAGAGCAGGGAAAACAAGAGAAACCAGATTGTCACCCGTTGCCTTATTCCATACCCGGAAAGCAAAATACATACAGTTGAAAATAAAGTCCCAGCCGTTTCTTGCGTTAATAATTGCATCCGAAGCCTTTTTCAGCTGGCTTTCGGTGATGTCTTTTGAAATTGAACACCACCCGCTCTGTCCGTATTTATTTGCACAGTGGGCTTCGATATTGTAGTAAATTCCGTAACCGTCATCTCTTGACGCTGCAAAGCAGCCCACAGAAACACCCTGAGAAGGCGGCAGGTTATAAAGGCCGACCTTTAAGCTTTTGCTTGAAAGATTTTCAAAGTAAACCCATGCGTGGTCTGTCCACGAGGTTCCTTCAAGATAGGTTATTACATACATTCTTGCAACAACGGGGTCGTTTGCAGCAAGAGAAGGCGCGGCAACTGAAAAAATAATTGCCGCAACCATAATTATTGAAATTATACTTTTAAGTGCTTTTTTCATTACATTTCCTCATTCAATTCTTGCTTTTTATCCGACTGGAGTTTCAAGCGAACTGCTTCTTACAACTGTAAGATATGCAGATGAACCGGAGCCTTGCTGCTTATAAACTCTGTCAGCTGTGGGGTGGTACATATAAAGAGCCTTGTTTCTTGCACCCACCATTCTCAGCTGCATCTCACCGAAGGCAGGGAAAAGGAAGTTTGCAAAGCCCTGTCCCGTTGCTTCCTTCCATACTTTAAAAGCAAAATGCATACAGTTTTTGAAAATATCCCAATGATTAAGATCAAGAATTCTGTTGCTCACTTTCTCAAGTTTTGCTGCAGAAATTTCTCTTGTTATTGAGAAAAAGTCGTGATCTCCGTATTTGTTTATGCAGTGCGCTTCAATATTATAATAAATTCCTTTGCCGTCATCTCTTGTATTTGCAAAGGTACCGATAGAAACACCCTCACCCACAGGAAGCTCATAAGCTCCCACTTTAAGGGTTCTGTCCGAAATGTTATGTATGTATATCCACACATGACCCAGCGATGGTACTTCTCTTACTCTTGAGCAAACTGAAATTTTTGCAACAATTTCATCACCTGACTCTGCTGCAAAAGCGGGTAGTGCCACTGTTAAAATAATAATAAGTGACATCACGGTCGCCATAAATCTTTTAAGGGTTCTTTTCATTTTTTCTTCCTCCTAAAGTTATTTTTATTTAATACAGTCTAAGTTTATCTCCCGTTTGTTACCGAATATTTAATACACTTTAAACCAATAATGTATTATTCAGATTTTTTAACAGTTCCTTTGCCGTATTTTCACAAAGATCAATTTCCATTTTTCCCGTCATAAGATTTTCCAGATAGTGGGCATCACTGCTTCTTAAAAGCCTTTTATTTTTAGTTGCAGGGTATTTATCTCTGTAAAGCTTTTCATCTGCTTCATAGGTAAGCTCAAAGCAAGACGTTTCAAGACTTTCTGAAAAATCACCGAGAGAGGAAATAATGCTGTAAGAGTTACGATCAATGTGTGCCGGATACCACAGACCTCCGTAATCCTTCATAAGCTCATCAAGGCTTTCTATACTTATACCTGAGGCCGTTGTAAGCAGTAAATCGAAAGAGCCCACAATACCGTCAGTTTCATTCATTATATACTGGTTGCCGAAAATATGCTCCTTGTTCTTTACGGGCGGAAGAGTTGATTTTACATAATCCGAAAATTCAAGTGCGTTTTTCAGCTCGGGAAAAAGACAGATACAGTGAATTTCCTCGCTTGTACAAAGCTCCATTCCCGGCACAACCGTAAGTCCTATATCCTCTCCCACCTTCATAGCGCTTTCACAGTTAAGGCAGGTATTGTGGTCAGTAAGAGCAATTATATCGCAGCCACATATTTTTGCCATATTTGTGAGGTTGTAGGGCGTCATTTCATTATCGCCGCAAGGTGAAAGACAGGAGTGAATATGTAAATCGTATCTCAGCTTCATAAAAGTTCTGAAATCTGAATTGCAAGGTCAAAGGTGCTTTTTTCACTCTGCAGTACGGGTATGCTCATACTTTCAGCTTTAAGCCTTGCGTCTTTGTCAAGAGGTGCGTTTTCTGTCAGAAGAATACAGGAGCAATCGGAAAGCACACAGACGGCAATACTGTTGATATTACCCATAACCGTAAGCCACACATCATTTTCCTTTATTCTTGACATAACCCAGGAAAGAAGGTCGCCGCAGTAGCAGCCTTCAATTTCTCTTTCGCTGTCACCTTCTACAAGCACTTTCAGCTGAAGCTTTTCAGTTAGCTCTTTAACCTTCATCACCTTTTACCTCCGTTATGTCTTCGGTCATAACCTTATCTCTGAAGGGTGCAGGAAGCCAGTCGTTGCTTCCGCCCACCTGAATTTTATGAAGCACACAGTCTGCTTCCTCGGCATAGCCTCTTACAATATCGTCAGCAAGGGCTCTGCATGAGGGTGCACCGCAGATTCCGCAATCAAGTCCGGGAAGTGAAGCTTCAATTTCCTTAAGCTGAGTCATCATACGCATAGCCTTGATTACATTGTCAGCAAGCTTCATAGCCGGTGAGGGTGTAACCTCTTCAGTAAGACCGAAAACTTCAAGGTCATACTTATTATTGATACTGTTGCAGGAAACGGGCATAAACTTTCTGAGACGCTGTATTCTTGCCTTTGCGACAAAGGGATTTTCAACAGTCAGTACACCGCCTACACAACCACCGGTGCAGGAATTAAGCTCAATAAAATCAAGGTCGTTAAGCTTTTCATCCTCAAGCTCTTCAAGAACATTTATAACATTTCTTATACCGTCTGCAGCAAGATACCTCTCTTTTAAAAGACCTGCTGCTTCGCCGCCGCTGCTTGCCCAGCCAACGCCGATAATACCCGAATCATTAATCAGTTCAAGCTCTTTGCTTTCAAGCTTATCCATATTGTGCACAAGCTGAGGATAGATTTCCTTCATAGCAATTGCGCCGTCTACACCGCTTTTACTGTAGCCCAAAGGATTTTTGATTGCTGTTCTTTTTGCAGGACAAGGTGAAATAAAGAACACTCCGATATCCTCGTCTTTAAGTCCCGTTTCTTTAACGGCTTGCTCACGGGCAATTTTTGCAGCGAAGTCAACGGGTGCATAAAGAGGAAGCAGATTTTCAATAAGGTTCGGAAAGCGTATTCTTATAAGCCTTACAACTGCAGGACAAGCCGTTGAAATAACGGGCCTTTTAAGTGATTCGTTTTCCATCATAGCACGGGTTGCACTGCTTATATATTCGGCTGCCTTGCTTACCTCAACAACCTTATCAAAGCCCAGCTTTTTAAGTCCTGTCAGCACATAGTCAATATTTTCAAGGTTATTGAACTGACCGTAAAGTGCCGGGGCAGGCAAGGCTATTTTATATTTGAATTTATTCTTTTCCTCAAGATGCTCCATAACCGCGTATTTTGCGTGCTGCGGGCAGACCCTTATGCATTCGCCGCAGTCAATACATCTGTCAGAAATAATATACGCCTTTTTGTTTCTTACTCGAATAGCTTCCGTGGGGCAGCGTTTGATACAGTTTGTGCAGCCCACACACTTTTCGTCGTCAAGGCGAACTGAGTGGAATATTTTTGACATTTCTGTTTTCTCCTTTTTGTAAGAGTTGAGAGTAACACCTGATAAAAAATAAAACGATTCGTAGGGACCGGCGTCCTCGACGGTCCGTCAGGCAACATTAATAACCAAATCGTAGCTACATAACGTGATGTGTCCACCAACTGAAAGAACAAATAATATATCAGGGGCATCTGTCAGGCATCCGTTTTTCATTTTCAATCAACCGGTTGCGGACCGTCGAGGACGCCGGTCCCTACGGAAGCTTACATTTTGACAGTTACGCTCTCCACTCTTAACTCTGTCTTTACGGTTTACTTCACAAAAACCGCTAACTTTAAAGTTGTACCAACTCCGAGCTCTGTTTCAATTTGGAAGGTGTCGCTGTATTTCTTGATGTTGGGCAGACCCATACCTGCACCGAAACCCAGTGAACGGATATTATCGGGGGCAGTTGAATAGCCCTCTTTCATAGCAAGGCTGATATCTTCAATACCGGGACCCTTGTCGGCAAGAGTCATAAAGATTTTATCCTCGGTGATTTCAACATCGATTTCACCGCCGCCTGCGTGGATAACCATATTGATTTCGCCTTCATACATAGCAATTGAAACGTTTCTTATTACACTTGGTGAGACTCCCAGCTGTTTCAATGTGCGCTTAACGTCGCCGGAAGCTGCTCCGGCTCTGGTAAAGTCATCACCCGGCACTTCGTAGTGCAGCTTGATACTCTCACTCATTTTCCGCTTCCTCCTCTTAGCCCTTTTTCATAAAGGCGGCCGCAGGAGGTGAACATTTCAAGCTCTGTGCAGAGCATTACCATATCTCTGTCCTCAGCCATTTCAATCATATCAAGGGTAGGTCTTTTACCTCTTACAAAAACGATACAGTGCATATCCATCATTTCTGCAGTTCTTACAACTTGTGGATTTACAAGACCTGTAAGAAGCACTGCCTGCTCCTTTACAAAGGCAAGCACGTCACTCATCATATCGCTTCCGCAAGCCGTGTTGACCACCTTTTCCATAAGGTCGTCACGGCAGATAATTTCTGCCTGAAGAATTTCTTTAATGTCGTTTACGGTCATTTTTGGTTGCTCCTTTTTTGTTAAAGTTGAAAGTTAAAAGTTGAAAGTTGAAATATGGGTCGCTTCGCTCCGATTTTATTACTGCCTAAAACAGGATATTCCCGTAGGGACCGGCGTCCCCGACGGTCCGTTTTTTCTTTTCTTCTCGCTTTGTGCGGACCGTCGAGGACGCCGGTCCCTACGATTATCTTACATTTTTCGGGAGCCTGTTTTGTGTTTTACACTAAAACCGATAACCCTTGTATTTCATATCTTAACTCTGGCTTTTAATATTTACAAAACGCGACCCTGTCAGGCCGCGTTTTTTTATCAGATATATTTGAAATCGGCCTTTTCGATTTCTTTTTCAATAATATCTACGGCAAGGTTCCAGACCGTTTCGCCTGCTTTAACAAAGCCGTCCTTGTTTTTCACTGAACAAAGCATAGCAAAGGCTTCGCCGATATTCTCTGAAAGGGTTCCGCCCTTCTGCACAGCAAGATAATAAAAGGTGAAGGCTGCACCGTTTTTAAGGTTGTCGTAAAAACCGGGCGACTTCTTTTCAATGTTTTCATACATTGTAGCAATTGCTGTTGTTGTTATAATTGAAACCGGAATTTCAAACTGAAGCACAGTTTCGCAAGCGAAAACAAGAAGCACCTTCATCTGATAAAGAATGTCTGAGGCAAAGTATCTCGGTGCAAGGTGATCCTTAAGGTCAACAATTATGCCGTCTTCTCCCTTGGGAGTAATCGTTGCAAGAATTTCACCCAGCTTTCTCGCCTTGTCAATATTTCCGTTAAGGCGGTGAGTCATAACTTCATCAAGAGTTCTTGTTATTTCACAGGAGCTTGTGTCAAGTTCGGTTTTTGATTTATAGATTTTTACATCGTTTTCGCTCATATATGTGTCTTTTCAGGAAAAACCTGTTCCTTTCTTATTTTTCTTCGGCTGCTGCCTTGTTACGCTTTCTGCGTTTTTTTGCTTTATATGAAAGAAGCTGATTCAGTGCGTCCTCCGGAGGGCCATATTCGCCGATTCTTAAAGGATAAGCGTTGAAGCCGCCGTGGAAGTCGCTGCCGCCGGTCATAAGCAGACCGTGCTTCTTTGCAATCTTGATAAGTTCTTCCTGCTGCTCGGGTTTGTTTTCGGGGTGCCATACCTCGACACCGTCAAGTCCCAGAGGAATAAGCTCTTCAAAAAGCTCAAAGTTATTGTAAAAACCGGGGTGTGCAAGAATTGCAATGCCGCCTGCTTCGTGAATTGCTTCAATAATCTCTGCAGGCTCCGGATATGTGGGGTCCATTGAAACATTCATAGGAGATTCTTTTGTGAAAAGCTTTTTGTAAAGGTCACCGAAAATCTCAGTAGTGTATCCGCACTCCATAAGTGCCTTAAGAATATGCTGCTTGAAAATGTTTGTGGAGCCCTGAGTGTTTCTCAGAATAAAATCTTCGGCAACGGGAAATTTGTTTGCTACCTTTTTCATCATAACTACGCCGGCTCTTTTTCTAATAAGCGAGTTGCTCTTGCAAAGACCCTCCAGTCTTTCCGGCTTATCGGGTAAATAGCAAAGAATATGTACCTTTGACTTTCTTTTGCCGTCAGTTGCAGAAAATTCAACGCCGGGTATAACATTGACACCGTATCTGTGGCCTATCATCTCAGCTCTGACAGTACCTGCAAGACAGTCGTGGTCAGTAATTGAAATTGTTGTCACACCTGAGTTTTTAGCTAAAATGACAATATCGTCGATACCTACGGTACCGTCGGAAAGTTTTGTGTGGATGTGTAAATCTGCTTTCAAAATCAATTCCCCGTTTCCTTTTTTGTAGCTTACCTTTCAAAGATTTTTTTCCGTCTTTTAAAGTCCTTTTTCGATTTTTGACCAAAATAAGGTCTACTACTCTATACTAACCTACATTATACTCTTGTTTTATTTTTTTTGCAAGTCAAAAAAACAGATTTTTTATCCTTTTTTTATTACATATTCTGAAGAAGTCGCTCCAGAATATTGACTAAAAGCTCTGTAAGACAGCTTTCCTTGCGGTTATTCATCTCTCTGTAATCCTCAACGGAGCTGTCATCAGCGTCATCGCTGATTTTTCTTAAAGAAAGCATTGGAATTTCTGCCTTGTCGCAAACAGAAGCAATTGCTGCAGTTTCCATATCGAAAGCTTCGATTTTAAAGGTTTCTTTGTAAAACTCTTTTTTCATCTTATCTGTAAGGAAAATGTCACCTGTACCTGTGGGTGCTGCAATAATTCCGTCGCTCTGAAGTGCCAAGGAAAGAAGAGTTTCGTCTGCCTTATATAAATATCTCTGACCGTCTGCTTTTACTCCGGGGCCGTAGCCGATTGCAGTAAGGTCAAAGTCGCACTCAATGTGGCTTGTTGCAGCAATCATATCCTCTCTTTTAAGGCGCGAAACTGCACCTGAAAGTCCTGCGTTGAGAATATAGTCAGCCTTGTCTTCGCCTATGAGATATGCTGTGGCGGAGGCTGCGTTCACCTTACCTATACCGCATTTTACTGCAATAAGCTTAAGAGAGCTTTCACCGTTTTTAAGATAAGTAACTACGCTTTCGTTTCCGTGTCTTTTTTCTTCTGAAGCACCGTTTTCCTTTGCCCAGGAAAGATAAGGTGCGTATTCCATTTCGTCGGCAAATATAAGTCCAATAATTTTTTCCATTTTGCTTTTTCCGTTCCTTTCGCGGTTTTTTCTCTCTGATTTTACCACAGCATTAAGGTCAATGTCAACGAGGTAAAAAGTGCATAAAATAAAATATAAAGTAAAATCCGCAGTTCGTTTTTCCGGTGCGGAAAAGCCGCTTCAGAATAGCCGGAAGCTGCCTTTTTAAAGTGTGCGTTCTGCTTTATATAAATTTTGGATATGTCCCAATATATTACTAACGAAATGCAAAATGCAAAATGCAAAGTGCAAAATTGTGGTCGCAGGTCAGCTTTTTGATAATCTTGTAGATTTCATCCTGCGAAGATAGCGTTCATAATCGGCAAGCTCCGTCGATTGTAAAAGAATAATTTAATATCTTACTATATTGGCGGGTTGTGATTTAATGTTTTTGCAAAGCTGAAGCGGATATAATCCGGAACGAAGTGACCCGACATTTTGCATTTTGCACTTTGCATTTTGCATTAAAAAAATCTGTCATTTTTTGATACAGAGCCTAAATTTTTTAAAAGTCTTGCAATAAAATTTTCTTTCTGTTATAATACCCGTGGAAAAAAACAATAATTAAATTAAAGGAGCAACATAAAAATGAAAAAGAGCAACAGATTTTTTGTTTATGCAGTGTGCATTCTTCTTTCAGTTGTAATTGCCTGCTCAACTCTTATGGTTGGTGCTGCAGACGCTGCTGCAGAAAGCACAACAGCAGCTGAAACCACAAAGGAAAAACCCACAGGTGAAGACCTTCTTTACACAGAAGAGTCAATCCCTACAGAAAAGGATATTACAGACACAATCAGTGAAATCGTTTCAGAAAACGGTTGGGAAGACGACCTTTCAAACTTCGGCGAAGACATTTTAGATTCAAGCGAAAAAGCTGAAAACTTCCTTACAAGGCTTATTGAAAAACTTGAAAATGCTTTTGAAACCTTCATTCAGTTTTTAAGACAGCTTTTCAGACCAGGCTTTTTCGATTAATCAGAGTTTATCCGGTGGTACATAAAGTATTGCCGGATTTTGTTTTATGAAAGGAAGGTAAGGGTGAAAAACTACATCAAAAGCGGTATGCCTTATTACAAACGGTTGCTTACAATTGCCGTACCTATAATGATTCAAAGCGGCATTACAAACTTTGTAAGCATGATTGACAATATTATGGTAGGCAGAGTCGGTACTCTTCAGATGACCGGTGTTTCAATTGTGAACCAGATTCTGATGGTTTTCAATCTCTGCATTTTCGGCGCTATGTCAGGAGCAGGAATTTTTACCTCTCAGTTTTACGGCAAGAAGGACAGTGACGGTGTAAGAAGCACCGTGCAGTATAAAATTATTGCCGCCTTACTTCTTTCTGCTTTCGGAATTGGTGCTTTCGTCACCCTTGGCGACACTCTTGTTTCCTTTTATCTTCAGGGTGAAGGCACTGCAGAGGATATCTTGCAGGTTGCCGAGTACAGCCGCAGCTATCTTAAAATTATGCTTCTCGGTATTCTGCCCTTTGCTCTTTCAAATGTATATTCCTCCTCTCTCAGAGAAACAAACGACAGAATCATCCCTATGATTGCAACTGTATCTGCCGTTTTTACAAACCTTATTTTAAACTACTGCCTCATTTTCGGAAAATTCGGTTTTCCTACCCTCGGCATTAACGGTGCTGCAATTGCAACGGTTATTGCCCGTTTTCTTGAGCTTTTGATTCTTGTGCTGTGGTCACATACCCATACGAAAAAATATCCCTTCATAAAAAAGCTCTTAAGCAAATTTACAATGACCCGTCAGGATATGGGCAAAATTACCCTTATAACCCTGCCCCTTTTGGTTAACGAGGCTCTCTGGGCATCAGGTATGGCTTTTCTAAATCAATGCTACAGTATAAGAGGTCTTGACGTTGTTGCTGCAGTTAATATCGTCTCTACCCTCAGCAACGTTTTCAATGTTGTCTTTATCTCCTCGGGCAGTGCTATCGGTATTATTATGAGTCAGCTTCTCGGAGCAAAAAAGAAAGAGGAAGCAAAAAACTCAAGCACAAAGCTTATCTGGTTTTCCGTTTTCCTCTCGGTTATTATCGGTCTTATGATGGCTGTTTTTTCTCCACTTTTCCCGAAAATTTACAATACTACGGATACGGTGCGTTTTATTGCAACTGAGCTTCTTTTCGTGGTCAGCTTCTTTATGCCCGTACACTCTTTTACAAACGGCACCTATTTCACTCTTCGCTCAGGGGGAAAAACCGTAATGACCTTTATTTTCGACAGCGGCTTTGTGTGGCTTTGCAGTGTACCTCTTGCTTTTGTTCTCAGCCGTTATACTCAAATGCCCATACTTACCCTTTATATTACCGTTCAGGCCCTTGACCTTCTCAAGTGTGTCCTCGGCTATATCTTTGTAAAAAAAGGTGTGTGGCTGAATACGGTTGTATAAGGCTTGATTATTTATACCCTTTTTGTTATAATAGCCCTTGAGGTGTTAAACTATGAAGATTCAGCAATCGGCGGAGAATTACCTTGAAACAATTTATGTTCTTACAAAGCGTAACGGCTCCGTGCGTTCAATTGATATTGCAAACGAACTGGGTTTTTCAAAGCCCAGCGTAAGTGTGGCCATGAAATCTTTAAGGGAAAACGGTTATATTGACGTTTCGGGTGACGGAAAAATTATTCTGCTTGACACCGGAATAAAAATTGCAGAAAAGCTTTATGAACGCCACACGGTTCTTACAAATACTCTTGTTTCTCTCGGTGTTTCAAGAGAAATTGCTACAGAAGATGCGTGTAAGATTGAGCATATTATTTCTGAAGAGACATTTGAAGCAATAAAAAAACATTATATCAAATATAACAAAGAAGCCTGAGAAAATCTCAGGCTTACTTTTTTTCGGTTTGTTGGCGGACACGGCAAGCCGTGTCCCTACAATAACGTGTCCTTTTCGTCAGTAATACAATTGGAGCGAAGCGACCCTTATTTCAACTTTTAATTTTTAACTTTCAACTTTATTCTTACAAAATTCCTTCATACAGCATTTATGGCACTGCGGTCTTCTTGCAATACACACGGCTCTTCCGTGAAGCACACATCTGTGGCAGAAATCGTTACTCTCCTCAGGAGGCAGAATTTTTTTAAGCTCAAGCTCAACCTTCTTGGGGTCCTTCGTTTCTACAAGGCCGAGAAGATTGGAAATTCTGATAAGGTGAGTGTCAGCCACAACGGCAGGCTTTTTATATACATCACCGACAATAAGGTTAGCCGTTTTTCTGCCTACACCGGGAAGCTTTGTAAGCTCTTCAACCGTGTCGGGAAGTACACCGTCATACTCGTTTTTCAGCATAATGCACATATTCTTTATGTCTCTTGCCTTTGCCCTGAAAAATCCGCAGGAATGCACAAGCTCTTCAATTTCTTCCACTTCAGCTTCGCAGAAGGAGTCAATGTCGGGAAATCTTTCAAAAAGTGCGGGAGTTACCTTATTTACCCTTTCGTCAGTGCACTGAGCAGACAGACGCACTGCAATAATAAGCTGCAACGGGTCGTCATAATTAAGGGAGCAGATTGCATCGGGATATTCTTTTTTAAGCGCTTCCACACAGGAAACTGCACGCTGTTTTTTTGTCAATATTTTTCACTCCTCTTTAAGATTTCTACGCCAGTGGAAAAGATACTGCTGAGCAATTCCTTCACTGCCCTTTATACATTCGGGAAGACCATTGGGGTAAAGCTCAGAGAGTATTCTTTTTACCCATACATCAACGGGAAAAGCCTCTTTTTTCCCGAAACCGTAAAGCAGTGTACACTCGGCAACCTTAGGGCCTACACCCTTAATTTTCATAAGCTCCGTTCTTGCTTCATCTATGGATATACTGTATATTTTCTGAAGGTCAATCTCTTTATTATAAAGCTTTTGCGCCGCATCAATAATATATTTGCTTCTGAATCCTGCCCTTAAGGAAGCAAGGTCTTCCACCGTAAGATTTTTAAGCTTTTCGAAAGACGGAAAGGTGTATTCTCCCTTTTCGTTTTTTTCACCGTAGGTGCTGCACAAACGGTCAATAATTCCCGTAATTCTCGGAATATTATTGTTCTGTGAAATTATAAATGAGCAAAGAGCTTCCCAGGGCTCCTGCTTTAAAATGCGTATTCCGTAGTACATTTCTACGGCTTTTTTTATGCTCTCGTCAGGTGAAATTTTTTCGCAGATTTCAGCATAATCGGTATCTAAATCAAAATAGTCAAACCAGACTTCTTTAAACTCTTTTTCGCTGCAGGAATGAAAGAAATAACCCTCGTCGTTTTTTTCAATAACTGCAGTTTTTCCTTTAACGGTACCCTTTATAAAACCCTCTTCGGTTTTCTTCCATCTGAAAGCCTGACCGCAGAAGGCTGAAAGCTCAATATCAAGACAGTTTACACCTTTCAGAATTATACCGTCATTTTTCTTTTCATAAGTCAATTTTAACTTCACCTGCCTTACGGCATATTATATCTCATAAAAATTTTAAAATCAATAGATTCACAGTACAATAAAATGGATTGAAGCTGTTTTGGTAATAAAAAAATTATTGGTAAAAAAGGTATTTTTACCAAGTTTTTAACAGTATTTGGTTTTATTGTTTAAAACACTTGAAAGTAGAAAAAAACCGTGCTATAATGGTTTAGTGTACCTTTATTTATAATGTATATGTTAACTTAAAGTTATTATATATATAAATAATTATTATATAGGAATTTTTGAAATAAAAATACAGGAGGAAAGAATATGGATTCATTTGCAGAAATCTGGCAGGTTGTTCAAGAAGAACTTAAAAACAGCGTTACCGAAGTGGCTTACAAAGTCTGGCTCAGCCCCCTTGAATTCAAAGGCTTCAAAGACGGAAAAATTTATCTTTCAATTACCGAATTCAAACGTAAAATCATCATCGACAAGTTTTCTTATCTTATAGATTCAACTCTGGAATCAGTTTTCGGTTTTCCCGTTGAAGTTGAGTATGTTGTTCCCACTGATCAGGTAAAAAACGAAAATTCAAGCAACGAAACATCTTCAGCAGCTAACGATTATATTTACACCTTTAAGAATTTTATTATCGGCCCGTCAAACAAATTTGCTCACGCTGCTGCCCATAACGTAGCATGCAGTCCCGGAATGGTTTACAATCCCCTTTTTATTTACGGCCACTCAGGTCTCGGCAAAACTCACCTTCTTCTTGCAATACAGAACGAAATAAGAGAACGCCGTCCCAACGCAAAAATTATTTATACAAGCGGTGAGCATTTTACAAATGAGCTTGTTTACTATATCGGAAATCACAACACCCACGCTTTTCACGATAAATACAGAAGCTGCGATGTTCTTCTGGTTGACGATATTCATTTTATTGCCAAGGGTGAAACTGTTCAGGAGGAATTCTTCCATACCTTCAATGCCCTTAACACAAGCGGCAGTCAGATTGTTCTTACCTCTGACCGTCCTCCAAAGGAAATGATGACTCTTGAGGAAAGACTGAGAACCCGTTTTGAAATGGGACTTATTGCTGACATTCAGCCCCCCACACTTGAAACAAGAATGGCAATTGTCAACAAAAAGTCAGACGACCTCGGTCTTGAGCTTCCAGATGACGTTACAAAATTTATTGCAGAAAACATAAAGAAAAACATCAGACAGCTTGAAGGCACTGTAAAGAAAATCAAGGCTTATCAAGATGTTGAGGGACTTAATCCCAGCCTTACCGTTGCAAAACGCGCTATCAAGGACATCATAAACGACAACAAGCCTCTTGGCGTTACAATTGAAAATATTATAAACGAGGTTTCAAGAACCTTTGATGTTTCTGCTTCTGATATCCGTTCAGACAAGAGAAACGCAAATATTTCTCAGGCAAGACAGGTTGCAATTTATATAGTTGAACAGGTTACCGGCCTTCCTCTTAAAACAATCGGTAACGAATTCGGCAATAAGCACCATTCAACAATTATTTATGCACTTAAGGAAATTAATCAGAAGCTTGAAAAAGACGTTGGACTCAAATCAACCGTTGACGATATTATTAAAAATATCAACGAAAGCTAAATTCAGTTTTCCACACAGTTTTGCTTTTTCCACACAGGGTTTTCCACTCTTTTAACATAGCCTTCTGAGGCTGTGTTGAAAACCCGTTTTTTTCAACAAAACTTCCAACAGTTTTAAAAAGGTATTTTTTAAGTAAAATAAAGCCTTTCAGGGCTTTTCCGCAATTTCCACAGCACCTACTACTACTACTATTTATTATTATTATTTATTTTGATTTTTCTGAAAGGAACGATTTTATGAAAATAATTTGCAACAGCGCTGAGCTTTCAAAGGCAGCAGCCAACGTTCAGAGAACAGTATCAAACAAATCAACAATTCCTGCCCTTGAGGGTATACTTATTGAAGCAAGCGACGGAAAGGTTACTCTTACGGGCTATGACCTTGAAGTAGGTTCAATTATAGTTATAGATGCAGAAGTAAAAGAAAGCGGAAAAATTATTCTTGCAGCAAAAAATTTCTGCGATATTTTAAGAATGCTTCCCGACGACAGTGTTCTTCTTGAAAGCGACGAAAGAAATATATGTAAAATAAAAAGCGGTGAAACCGATTATTCTCTTATCGGCACCTCTGCAGACGAATATCCTGAGCTTCCCACAATTTCAAAGTTTTCACCCGTTAAAATGAACATTAACCTTCTTAAGGATATGATTAAGAGAACTGTTTTCTCAGTTTCAACAGGAGAGAGAAACCCCGTTCATTCAGGTGTTAAATTTGAAATTGAAGAGAATAATATTGTTCTTGTTGCCGTTGACGGTGCAAGACTTGCAATAAGAAGAGAGGTAATTGAAAGAGAAGACGATTCTGTACTTAACTTTGTTGTTCCTGCAAAAACTCTCAACGAAATTTTAAAGCTTAACGCAGACGAAGAAGCTGAAATTGAAATTCTTGTAGGTGACAGACACCTTATTTTCAGAATGGATAACTATGAAATTATTTCAAGACTTCTTGAGGGTAATTTCATTAACTATAAATCAGCAATTCCCATGACTTCCTCAACTCAGGTTGTTGCAAACACAAGAAGACTTATTGAATGTATCGAAAGAACTTCACTTATTATTACTGACCGTTCAAGTCCTGTAAGACTTGTTGTTGAAGACGGCACAATGAAATTCTCTTCAGTTACTGCAATCGGTACTGCAACAGACAAAATGCCCGCTGAAATTGAGGGAAGCAAAATTGAAGTAGGCTTCAACAACCGTTTCCTTATTGATGCACTTAAAGCAACTGAGCAGGACGAAATCAGAATGGAATTCGGCTCATCAAATCAGCCCATTATTATAAAACCCTTTGAGGGAGATTCATTCTTCTATCTTGTTTTACCCGTAAGAATATAAAAGGGTATATTTTCTAAATAAAAAACAGCGAAAAGAGTTGTAAAATAAATTATGCAGAAAAAAATCAAAGTAAAAGTTAAGCTTGCAGAAAAAAGCTTCAGCGAGGTTAAAATTATTACAGACGATATCCGTCTTGATGCGGCACTTAAGCTTTCTTCAGCAGTTGCTACCGGCGGTCAGGCAAAAATGGTTATTCAGGATAATATGGTAAAGGTCAACGGTGAAGTCTGTACTCTCAGAGGAAAAAAGCTTTTTGACGGCGACGAATTCAGCTTTGACAACAAATTCTATAAAATTGTAAAAGAGTAAGAAATGAAAGTTACAGAACTTGAAGTAAGAAATTTCCGTAATATTAAAAATGCAGAAATTGAGCCTCACAGCGGAGTAAACGTAATTTTCGGCGAAAACGCTCAGGGAAAAACCAATCTGCTTGAAAGCATCTGGCTTTTTACTGCCTGCCGTTCTTTCAGAAGCTCAAAGGATAACGAGCTTATTAACTTTAACAGCACCAAGGCAGAGCTTTCCATGGATTTTTCTGCCTGGAACAGAGAGCAGGAAGCGCACCTTGAAATAGGGGAGGGAAGAAAATTTCTTCTCTCGGGAGTTAAAAAAAGTCCCACACAGTTTATGGGGGAGTTTCTTGCAGTTGTATTTTCTCCCGTTCACCTTTCTCTTATTAAGGAAGGCCCTTACGAAAGACGCAGATTTGTTGACACTGCAATAAGTCAGCTGAAGCCAAAGTATGCTGCTTCACTTGCTCAGTATAATAAAGCAATTCAGCAGAGAAATGTGCTTTTAAAGGATCTTGTTTACCATTCAGAATTGTATGACACTCTCGATGTGTGGGAAGACAGAATTGCCTTTTTTGCTTCGGAAATTATCCGTCAGAGAGTAGGATATATAAATAAGCTTTCTCAGTACACCGACGAAATATACAGAGGAATTTCCTCAGGTAAGGAAAAGCTAAGCATCAGCTATAATCAGCAGACAGTTGTCTGGGGCGACAGCAGGGAAGAGCTTTATGAAAATATTAAGGCTCAGCTATTTGCTTCAAGAAAAAACGATATAATCTGCGGTTACACTTCTGTTGGCCCTCACAGAGACGATATAAATGTAGAAATTGACGGTTTAGTTGCAAAAAGCTTCGGCTCTCAGGGTCAGCAAAGGTCTGCAGCCCTTGCACTTAAATTAGGCGAAGCTGCAGTTGTAAAGAATTTTTCCGATGAGCAGCCCGTTGCACTTTTAGACGACGTTATGAGTGAGCTTGATAAAGGCAGACAGAATTATATTCTCAACCACATAAAGGACTGGCAGGTGTTTATTACCTGCTGCGACCCCTCAGCCGTTGAAGGACTTAAAACGGGTAAGAAGTTTGAAATGAAAAAGGGAAACATTTATTAAGAGTTTTGAGTGTTGAAAGTGGAGTGTGAAGTTGCGGTTGCGGCTTTACACTTCGGAAAATTTAAAAATATATTCCGCAGAGTAAGGTTGATTGCTGAAGGTAAAGAAAAGATTTTAATTCGGACCGTCGGGGACGCCGGTCCCTACGGTATCAATCTTATTGGGCAGGTAAAATCTGACTTCTCTTAATCTATAAAGGTGGATATAATTGGAACGAAGTGTTACAATCATATAACCTTATTCTTGCCTCTCCTGAAAGGAGAGGTGGCAGCCGTAGGCTGACGGAGAGGTTTATTAACTCCACACTCCACTCTTCACTCTTCAAACTCTTAAAAAATTCCGGAGGTATTTTTGAAATGTATCTTCACTTAGGACAAAGTACGGTTATAACTCACGATGAAATAGTGGGAATATTTGACCTTGACAATACCACAGTTTCAAAAAAGACAAGGGATTATCTTTCAAAGGCTGAAAAAGAGGGAAATGTAAATGTTGTTTCCTATGAATTGCCTAAATCCTTCATAGTCTGTGAAAGAGAAGGCAAACAAAGCGTTTATCTCTCACAGATTTCAACCACAACACTACTTAAAAGAACAGAAGAAAACTTCTGATTAAATAAAAAATTATTCATCATTCATTATTCATTATTCATTTTAAAACGTAGGAGGTATGAGCCATGGATGAAAACAAGGCTAATGCTGAAAAAATTGAAGAAGTTTCAGTTGCTGCAGAAGAAACTGCTCAGGATGTAATTGAAACCATGAACACCGTTGTAACTGAGGAATACAACGCAGATGCAATTCAGGTTCTTGAAGGACTCGAAGCTGTAAGAAAGCGTCCCGGTATGTATATCGGTTCAACGGGCCCAAGAGGTCTTCACCATCTTGTATATGAAATTGTAGACAACTCAATCGACGAGGCACTTGCAGGCTACTGCAGCCACATTGAAGTTGAAATTCTCCCCGGAGACATTATTACTGTCCGCGACAACGGCCGTGGTATTCCCGTTGGCATCAACGAACAGCAGGGTCTTCCTGCAGTTACTGTTGTTCTTACCGTGCTTCATGCAGGTGGTAAGTTCGGCGGCAGCGGTTATAAGGTTTCCGGCGGTCTTCACGGTGTAGGTTCTTCAGTTGTAAACGCTCTTTCAGAATGGTTCGAGGTTGAAGTATCTCAGAACGGCCACGTTCACCATCAGAGATTTGAAAGAGGTCACATTATTACTGACCTTAAGGTTATCGGTGACACAGACAAGACCGGTACATTCATCAGGTTCAAGCCCGATGCTGAAATCTTTACCGAAACAACCGTTTACGAATATGAAACTCTTCAGAGACACTTAAGAGAATCAGCTTTCCTTAACGCAGGTCTTAAAATTACTCTTACAGATAAGCGTGACGAGGATAATATCGTAGAAGACGTTTTCTGCTACGAAGGCGGTATCGGTTCATTTGTTGAACATATCAACGAAAGCAGAGGACTTACTGCAATCCACGAAAGACCTATCCATTTTTCAACAGTTGTAGGGGACAGAAGTGCAGAAGTTGCTCTTATGTATAACGACGGTTATAACGAAACAATTCTCTCCTACGCAAACAACGTTAACACAGTTGACGGCGGTACCCACGAGACAGGCTTCAAAACTGCACTTACAAAGGTGTTCAACGAATACGGAAAGAAGTATAACTACCTTAAAGATGCAGATAAAAAGCTTTCAGGTGAGGACTGCAGAGAAGGTCTTGTTGCAGTTATTTCAGTTAAGCTCACTGAAGCTCAGTTTGAAGGACAGACAAAGGGTAAATTAGGTAACACAGACATTACAAAGCTTGTAAACAACACAGTTTACAGTAAGCTTACAGACTATTTTGAAGAAAATCCACAGATTGCAAAGGCAATCTTCACAAAGGCACTTGACGCTTCAAGAGCGAGAGAGGCTGCAAGAAAGGCGAGAGAAGCTGCAAGAAGAAAGTCACCTCTTGAATCTAACTCACTTCCCGGTAAACTTGCAGACTGTACAGAAAAAGACCCGTCAAAAACAGAAATTTACATCGTAGAGGGTGACTCTGCAGGCGGCTCTGCAAAGGAAGGCAGAGACAGAACAATTCAGGCAATTCTTCCTCTTTGGGGTAAAATGCTCAACGTTGAAAAGAGCCGACTTGACAAGGTTGTTTCAAACGAAAAGCTTCTTCCCGTTGTAACTGCTCTCGGTGCAGGTATTTCAGACGACTTTGATGTAACAAAGCTCCGTTATCACAAAGTTGTTATTATGGCCGATGCCGACGTCGACGGAGCTCACATCAGAACACTTCTTCTTACCTTCTTCTTCAGATATATGCGGCCTCTTATTGACGGCGGTTATGTTTATATCGCTCAGCCGCCTCTTTATAAGCTGAGCAAGGGTAAGAAACACGAATACGCTTATTCAGACGAAGAAAGAGACAGAATTATGGTAGAAATGCCCGGTGCTGACATTCAGAGATACAAAGGTCTTGGTGAAATGGACCCCGAGCAGCTCTGGGAAACAACAATGAATCCCGAAAACAGAATTATGCTTCGTGTTACTCTTGAGGATGCAATTCAGGCTGACGAAACCTTCTCAATTCTTATGGGTGACCAGGTTGAGCCACGCCGTGACTTTATTCAGAAAAACGCTAAGTACGTTCAGAATCTTGATATTTAAGGTGAAAGAAAATGACGGCATATTCCATAGTTTTCAGAAAAAATGAAAACATCAATCAAAAAGCAGTAGCTCTCTGGCAGGAAGAGTACGGAATGCTCAGAATGCCATACCGTTTTTCTATAACCTTCAGCTTCTGCTTGTTTGTGGCAATCTTTTCTTTCCTTTCAATGTTCTTTGAAGACGATTTCAGCACAGTGGGAACCTTACTTTTTGTTTGTCTGCAGACGCTTGTTTTCACTCATATGATAAACAGGACAATAAAAGATAAAATTGTTCCCGAGATGGCGAAAAATACGGACTTCAGAATAAAGGCTTGTTCAGACGAAACGGAAATAACCTTAAGAGAAGAGGATTTTGAAATAAAAACCCAGTACAAAAAGACAAATTATTTCTATAATGAGGTTTTAAGCTGCCACGACAGAGAAAATTTCTGTGTGATTGTTGTTGACGAACACGCATATCCCCTTATAATTCCTTATATTTCCCTTGTAGAAGGGGAAAAAGAGGCTTTTTCAGCTATTCTTAAGGAAAAGCTTCAGGAAAAGTATGAAAGAGGGGTGTGACGGCAAAAATGAAAAATTTTTCAATTAATTTCAGTCTTACAAAAGCAGACTATAAGAATTTTTATAAGACAATAAACAAGTCCCTTCTTCTTCAGCGACTTAAGTTTACGTCAATTACTCTTACGGTTACCCTTATTTTTACGGTGATGAATTTATACAGTCTTGCCGTTACTTCGTTTTTCCTGATGTTCATTCTCTTTTTTATAGGTGATATAATCAACCGTACTTACATTATGAGAATGAATGACCGTTCAAAAATAGGTAAACGAAAAACAACCATTGACTTTTATAACGACCATTTTGAAATAATCAATTTTCCCGACGAATATTTCAAGGGAAAAAGCGAAAGACACTATCCTCTTGATACTGTAAAAATGGTGCTTGAAAACGAAAATTATCTTTATTTCAAGCTGGAGGATTACACAACTCTCATTATCCCGAAAAGAGATATTGAAAAAGGCTCTTATACAAAAATTAAAAATATGATAGATAACCTTTATCCCGACAGATTCTTAGAAGAATAATAATTCCGACGAAAAAATGGTGATATTATGGAAACAAATAATTACGAAAATCAAACTATAATTGACGTTGACCTTAACAGGGAAATGCGAAAAAGCTTTCTCGACTATTCAATGTCAGTTATTACCTCCCGAGCGCTTCCCGATGTAAGAGACGGTCTTAAGCCCGTTCACAGAAGAATACTTTATACTATGCACGAAAACGGTCTTTATCCCGAAAAGGCCTTCCGTAAGTGCGCTGACACCGTAGGTTCAGTGCTCGGTAGCTACCATCCTCACGGTGACGCTTCCGTTTACGATGCAATGGTACGTCTTGCACAGAAATTTTCAACAAGATATGTGCTTGTTGACGGCCACGGTAACTTCGGCAGCGTTGACGGTGACCCACCGGCTGCTTACCGTTATACAGAAAGCAAGATGAGCAAAATCTCCATGGAGATGCTCACCGATATTGACAAGGACACTGTTGACTTTGCTCCCAACTACGACGACCGTCTTAAGGAGCCCACAGTTCTTCCCTCACGTTTTCCCAACCTTCTTGTAAACGGTTCAACAGGTATCGCTGTTGGTATGGCTACTAATATTCCTCCTCACAATCTTGGTGAAGTTATTGACGGTATGTGTTATTTTATTGACCATCCCGAAGCAGAGCTTGAAGACCTTATGCAGTTTATAAAGGGTCCCGACTTCCCTACAGCAGGTATTGTTATGGGCAGAAGCGGTATCAGAGCTGCTTATGCAACAGGCCGAGGCAAAATTATTGTAAGAGCAAGAACTGAAATTGTTGAAGGCAAAAACGGCAGATTCCAGATTGTTGTTTCTGAGCTTCCTTATCAGGTTAACAAGCGCCGTCTTATTGAAAGCATGGCTGACCTTGTAAAGGATAAGAAAATTGAAGGTATTGCAGACATCAACGACTACTCAAACCGTGAGGGTATGAGAATGGTTGTTGACCTTAAAAGAGACGCTAATCCTCAGGTTGTTCTCAATCAGCTTTTCTCCTATACACAGCTTCAGGTTTCCTACGGTATTATTATGCTGGCACTTGTTGACGGTGTACCCAGAATTCTCACCCTCAAGGATGTGCTTTCACTTTACATCAAGCATCAGGAAGAGGTTATTGTAAGAAGAACAAGATACGACCTTAAAAAGGCTCAGGAAAGAGCGCATATCTTAGAAGGTCTTATGATTGCTCTCGACTTCATTGATGAGGTTATTTCAATTCTCCGTGCTTCAAAGGACCAGGCTTCAGGTAAGCAGGCTCTTATGGACCGTTTCGGTCTTGACGAAGTTCAGGCAGATGCAATTGTAAAGATGCGACTCGGACAGCTTACAGGTCTTGAAAGAACAAAGATTGAAGAAGAGCTTGCTGCTCTCAGAGAAAAAATTGAAGAGTTTATTCAGATTCTCGCTTCAGAAGGCAGAGTTCTTGAAATCATCAAGACAGAAGCTATGGCAATCAGAGATAAATTCGCAGACGACAGAAGAACAGAAATTGCTCAGGTAAGCGGTGAGGTTGACATTGAAGACCTTATTCCTGAAGAGCAGTGCGTATATACACTTACAAAGTTCGGCTATATCAAGCGTCAGCCCACTGAAACCTATTCAATTCAGAACAGAGGCGGCAGAGGTGTAAAGGGTATGACCACAAGAGAAGAGGACACAACCCAGACAATGTTCACCTGCTCAAGCCACGACTTTATTATGTTCTTTACAACAAAGGGCAAGGTTTACCGTCTAAAGGGCTACGAAATTCCCGAAGGCAGCAGACAGAGCAAGGGCATGAATATAGTTAACCTTCTTCCCCTTGAAGCTGACGAAAAGATTAGCTCAATGATTAAGGTACCCGACTTCGGCGGTGAAGAAATCAAGTATCTCTGCATGGTTACAAGAAAGGGTATTATTAAGAGAACTGACCTTGAACAGTATAAGAATCTTCGTAAGAACGGTATTATTGCAATTAATCTTGACGATGATGACGAGCTTGCATGGACAAGACTTACCGACGGTAACGACGATATTCTTGTTGCAACAAGATGCGGTATGTCAATCCGCTTTAACGAAAACGATTGCCGTCCAATCGGCAGAACAGCCCGCGGTGTTAAGGCAATTGAGCTTAAAGAGGGCGACGAAGTTATCGGTATGTGCGTAATCAGAGAAGGCGACGACGGCAAGGGCAAGATTATGACTATTGCTGAAACAGGTCTTGGCAGACGCAGTGAAACAGCTGAATACCGTGTTCAGACAAGAGCAGGTAAGGGTGTTCTCAACTATCATATTGAAAAATACGGTCTTGTTGCCGCAGTTGATATGGTTTCCGATGATGACGACGTAATTCTTATTGCTTCAAACGGCATTATTATTCGAATTGCAGCAGAACAGATAAACACTGTTTCAAGAACATCAAAGGGTGTTCGTGTAATGAGAATAGGCGAAGAGGATAAGGTTGTTTCCGCAATTGCCGTACAGAAGGAAGATACAGAAGAAGCTTCTGCTGAAGAAGGCGCTGAAGGCGAAAACACAGAAGAAACAGCAGGAGAATAATAAAAAAGGGAAGGTTTCCGCCTTCCCTTGAATCCGTTATGACAATTTTTAAATCCAACAAAATAAAGGATTGATATAGATGGCAAAGAAGAATAAAGAAAAGAAGGCTAATCCCGTTTCAGCCTTTTTATGGAAGGATAAAAGACGCAGAGCGAAAAACTTTTACTTTTTGCTTATGCTCCTTGTGGTAACGGCTGCAGTGGGTATGGGTTTTATTGGCGAAAAGCTTGAAATTATTAACACGGGTGACGACGAAGTTGTTACCGAAGCTCCACAGGACATTGTTTTTGAAGAGGAAGACCTTCAGATGATGGAGGCTATAAGCCAGGCAGGTTCACTTAATGACTATCTTTTTCAATGGGCAAACAATGACGGTGAGCTTTACAGCAGCAAAAACGTTATAAACGTGCTTCTGGTTGGTCTTGATTCTAAGGATGCCCTTGAAAACGGCGGCAGAAGCGACTCGCTTATACTTGTTTCTCTTAACAAGAAGGAAAAGAAAATTTACATGACGTCTTTCTTCCGTGATACCTGGTGCTATATGAACGTTTCAAACGGTATGTACAGTAAGATAAATGCATCTTATTTCTACGGCGGTCCCACAGGTCTTATCGACACAATCGAAAAGAATTTCAAGATTGATATTGACTATTATGTTGCAGTTGATTTCTCCTCATTTGTGGATATTATTAACGCTCTCGGAGGCATCACAGTTGAGGTTCAGGAGTACGAAGCCGAGTATATCAACCGCACAACAAAGCACACAATTGAGCACGGTCCCGCAGTAAAACTGACGGGTGCTCAGGCACTTGTTTTTGCACGTATCAGAAAGAGTGACGCAGACAGTGATGTCAGCCGAACAAGACGACAGAGACAGGTTATAACTTCCTTTATTGAAAGCGCAAAAGGTGCATCAATTTCACAATTGAATGATGCTCTTGATATGCTTTTTAAGTATGTAAAAACTGACCTTACTGAGATGCAGATTATTTCTTATGCAACTCAGGCACTGACTAACGGCTGGATAAATTATGATATTGAGCAGTATACACTCAGTGATGAAAATATTTTTAAGGCGGGATATGTTGGCAATACTTCCGTTGTGTTTATTGATTTCCCACTTGCTGCAAACACCATACAAATGAAGATATACGGGGACTCGAACGTAGGTATTGACGAAAACAGAATTAAAATTTTCAATCTTGTTTCAAGGTTTGCGTGAGGTAAATTACTATGGAATATATCGGTACTAAACACGAAGTAAAGGCAAATGTCACTGACGAAGTGACAGCGGCAAAAATGAAAAGCGGCTCATTGGCAGTTCTCGCTACTCCTTTTATGGTTGCTCTTATGGAGCAGGCTGCAGCTGAGCTTTGTGAAAAGTTCACACCTGAAGGAATCTCAACTGTAGGCACTGCACTGAGCATTAAGCACCTTGCGCCCACACCTGTCGGAGCAAGTGTAAAAGCAGTTGCAGAGCTTCTTTCCTTTGACGGCAGAAAAGCCGAATTCAAGGTTGAAGCTTATGACGAAGCAGGCCTCATCGGTGAGGGTACTCATGAGCGTTTCACCATAAAAATCGACAGGTTTATGGAGAAGGCAAAAGAGAGAAAAATTAACATTTAAATTTTAATTTTAAGGAGAGCCGATTTATTGAAAAATGAATCGGCTGAGTTTCTTATGGCTAAGTATGATTATGTAATTTTTGACTTTGACGGCACAGTTGTAGATACCGGTGAGGGTATACTCAAAAGTTTGCAATATTCTTTTAAAGAAATGGGCAGGGAAGTGCCTGACCTTAACGATTTGAAAAAGTTTATCGGCCCGCCTATATACTACAGCTATACCACTTTTTATGGAGTCAGCGAAGAAGAGGTTGGTATGTATATCACAAAATACCGTGAGCGTTACAAAGTGAAGGGTATTTATGAGTGTGAGCTTTATGAGGGTATGGTTGAGCTGCTCGACTCCCTTAAGGCAAAGGGTATCAAAATCGGTATTGCTTCATCGAAGCCTCAGCATCTTATTTACAGTGTGGCAGACTATCTTAAAATTACGGATAAGTTTGATGCAATTGTGGGAGTGAAAATTGACGACAGTAACCACAGCAGCAAAACTCAGCTTATTCTCGACGCGATGTCCGAAATGGGTGCTACTAATAAAGCTAAGGTGCTGATGGTAGGCGACAGAATGTTTGATCTTGACGGTGCAGCCGGTGCCGGAGTTGATTCCTGCGGCGCAATCTGGGGCTATGGCAGCGAAGAAGAGTTTCGTGAGCATAATGCAACCCATATTGTCTATAAAACGGCAGAAATTCTTGATTTGGTGCTTAATGATGCTAAATAAGAATAATAACCTATAAAAATATAGAGGATTTTTCACATTTCCGTTTCTGTTGAATAGAAATTCCTGAAACGATGAACGGATAGATTAAAGAAAAACTATCAAACGGATTTTTTATATAAAACCGAAAAGTTTTCAACTTAAAAACATAAAAATGTTGAAAACTTTTAAAAGACAAAGGAAAGGATTTTCCATGAAATATTTTGCGAAAGAATATGATGTAATAGTAATAGGTGCAGGTCATGCCGGAATTGAAGCCGGTCTTGCTGCTGCACGTCTTGGCAGTCAGGTTGGTGTTTTTACAATCAATATGGACTGGGTAGGCAATATGCCCTGTAATCCATCTATCGGCGGCACATCAAAGGGTCACCTTGTAAGAGAGATTGACGCACTGGGCGGCGAAATGGGTAAGGCTGCTGACGCCAACACTTTACAGAGCCGTATACTCAATCTCGGTAAGGGCCCTGCTGTGCACTCTCTGCGTGCGCAGATTGACCGCAGACGTTACAGCGAGCATATGAAGCACGTTATGGAAAAGGAAGACGGTGTTGAGCTTGTTCAGGCTGAGGTTATGACCCTTATCCGAAATGATGAAAAATGGGAAATCAGTACCCAGCTTGAGGCAATATACCACGCAAAGTGCGTTATTCTTGCAACGGGCACCTTTCTCGGAGGCAGAATTTACGTTGGTGATGTCGCTTATGACGGCGGTCCTGACGGAATGTTCGCTTCAACAAAGCTTGCAGAGTCGCTGAAAATACTTGGCGTTGCTACAAGACGCTTCAAAACAGGTACACCTTCACGTGTAAATCGCAGAAGTATTAACTTTGAAGGCCTTGAAAGACAAGACGGTGACGAGGTTGTTGTGCCGTTTTCCTTCGACGGCGAATACACTCCGGAAAACAAGCTGCCTTGCTACATAACCTATACAAACGATAAAACCAAGCAGATAATTCTCGATAATCTTCACCGTTCACCCCTCTATAGCGGTAAAATTGACGGTGTAGGCCCGAGATACTGTCCTTCAATTGAAGATAAAATCGTCCGTTTCTCTGAAAAACCACGTCATCAGCTCTTTATTGAGCCTTGTGGCGAGAATACTGAGGAAATGTACCTTCAGGGAATGAGCTCATCACTGCCCGAGGATGTACAGCTTGCCTTTTTGAGAACCATTCCCGGACTTGAAAATGTTCAGGTTATGCGTACTGCCTACGCAATTGAATATGACTGCGTTGACCCTATTTCACTTAAGTCAAGCCTTGAATTTAAGGATTTTGACGGTCTTTACGGCGCCGGACAGTTCAACGGTTCAAGCGGATACGAGGAAGCTGCGGCTCAGGGACTTATTGCAGGTATAAATGCTGCAAGAAAGGTGAAAGGTCTTGAGCCTCTTATTCTTGACAGAGCTTCATCCTATATCGGCACGCTTATTGATGACCTTGTTACAAAGGGTTGCTCTGACCCCTACAGAATGATGACTTCCCGTTCAGAGTACCGTCTGCTTCTCCGCCAGGACAATGCAGACATACGTCTTACAAAGTACGGCTACGATGTTGGCCTTGTAAAGGAAGAAAAGTGGCAGAAACTGCAGAAAAAGCTGAAACTTATTGAAGAAGAGAGGGAAAGAGTAGGTCTTGTGCCCGTTCCACCCTCAGAAAAGCTTAACGAAATGCTTGTTTCACGTGAAACAACACCCCTTACTACGGGTTGCAGATTAATTGAGCTCCTTAAAAGGCCTCAGCTCACCTATGAGGATTTGCGTGATTTCGACCCGGAAAGACCGGATTTACCCCGTGAGATCTTTGAACAGGTTGAAATCGGCATAAAATATGAGGGTTATATCAAGCGTCAACTCGCTCAGGTTGAAGAAATGAGACGTCTTGAAGTGCGTAAGCTTGACCCCGATACAGATTACAAGACTATTACAGGACTTCGTATGGAAGCTCAGGAAAAGCTGAACAAGGTAAAGCCTGCAAATTTAGGTCAGGCATCAAGAATAAGCGGCGTAAGCCCTGCTGATATCTCGGTTCTGCTTATCTATCTTAACAGTAAAAAATAATGTTTCACGTGAAACAGTAAGTTGGTGAGTTATAATGGAACCCTTTATTTCAAAGGAATTACTTAAAACTGAAGCAGCAAAAGTCGGCGTAGAACTTGATGAAAATGCCCTTGACCGCTTTGATATATATGCAAAACTCCTTGTGGAGTGGAATGAAAAGATAAACCTTACGGCAATTACAGACCCTGAAGGTATAGTAATGAAGCATTTTGTGGATTCACTTTCGGTGTTTTCAGCTATAGAAATCCCTGAGGGTGCAAAATCCATCGACGTAGGAACCGGTGCAGGTTTTCCCGGCATACCGATGCTTATTGCAAGACCTGATTTAAAGATAACGCTTCTCGACAGCACAAATAAAAAGCTTAATGTTATAAGAGATATCCTCCAAAAGCTTGAACTCACCTGCGAAGTGCTTCATATGAGAGCAGAAGATGCAGGTCAAAACAAAAATTACCGTGAGCAGTACGACTTTGCAACAGCAAGAGCAGTATCAAATCTGCGTGATTTAAGCGAATACTGCCTGCCCTTTGTAAAAAAAGGCGGTACATTCATATCAATGAAGAGTGCCAAGGCAGAAGAAGAAATTGCCGAGGGCAGAAACGCTATTAAGATTTTAGGCGGTAATATTAAGGAAAAGAAAACCTTTGAAATAGACGATGCAGGGGAGAGAACCATAATTTTAATTGAAAAAGTTTCGACAACTCCTCCGAAATATCCCCGACCTTCAGCAAAAATCGCAAAAAATCCCCTCAGATAACAAAAGAAAAGGGAAAATAAGGGGATAAACTGTAAACCGAATAAGCTGGACAACCTTTCTTTATTGTGCTATTCTTTAGCCAAAGCAAAGGTTGTCTGTTTTTTTAGCAGTAAAACTCATCTGGAGGTACATAATGAAAGAAAAGCCACGCTCAGCAGGACAGGTTCTGCTTATACCGAGTGAACTCATAAAACCTAACCCAAATCAACCCCGAAAGGTTTTCGACCAAAGTGAACTTGTAAATCTGGCAATCAGCATAAGAATGAATGGTATACTGCAGCCAATAACCGTAAGAGAGATAGAAAACGGTTACGAATTGGTTTCGGGAGAAAGAAGGCTCAGAGCCTCAAAGCTTGCAGGACTTCTCAATGTACCGTGTATAGTGGTTGATGTAAACTCACTTAAGTCGGCAGTATTTGCGCTTATTGAGAACCTTCAAAGACAGAATCTCGGCTATTTTGAAGAGGCCCTTGCTATAAACAAGCTTATGAAAGACTTTTCTTTATCTCAGGACGAGGCGGCAAGAAGACTGGGTAAGGCGCCTTCTACGGTATCGAATAAGCTGAGATTACTCAGCTTACCCGAAGAAGCAAGAAATCTTCTTACGGAAAACGGACTTTCTGAAAGACACGCGAGAGCGCTTCTCAGATTAAAAGAAGGGGACCTTACCGAGGTTTTGGGTAAGGTAATAGATAAAAAGCTAAATGTTACCCAGACTGAAAAGCTTGTAGAAGAATATGTAAATAAAGACAATGGTCCCAAGCGACAGACGAAGATAATGTTCAGCGATGTAAAGATTTTTCTTAATACTATAAATAATGCCCTTGATACAATGAAAAAGGCAGGAATAAAGGCAGATTTCAGACGGGAGGACAAGGAAGACAGCTATATCTACTTTATTGAGATTCCAAAGAAGTCTGTATATAAACATTCTGAAGGCAGCATCCGTGAGGATGTTTCCATATAATCATATCTTTCTCTTTCACACCCCAAAAAGAAAAACTCCGCTATTTTAGTGGAGTTTTTCTCATTAAACCCTTTAAAAATGTGATTTCTTGTGATATAATATGAGTCTACAATTAAAAAACCAGAGATTTATACATAAATAATTCGATTTTAGAAAGAAGGGATAGTGAATGGGAAAAACCGTAGCAGTTGTTAACCAGAAAGGCGGCGTAGGTAAGACAACCACAGCCGTTAATCTTGCAGCAATTATCGGGCATTACGGTTATAAGGTGCTTCTTGTGGACGTTGACCCTCAGGGTAATGCTACCAGCGGTCTCGGTATCAACAAGAGAGAAGTAAGCGAATCCACCTACGATATGATAGTAGGGGAAGCAAAGGCTGAATCAATCACTAAAACCACGCCTTATAATATGCTTGATGTGTTACCCTCAAATATGAATCTTGCCGGTGCCGAGCTGGAGCTTGTTGACCTTGAAGGCAGAGAAGCAAGACTGAGAAATGCCCTTGCGCCCGTTAAAGATAAATACGATTTTATAATAATCGACTGTCCGCCTTCCCTTGGACTTCTTACAGTCAATGTGCTTTGTGCGGCAGACAGCGTAATTGTACCCATACAGTGCGAATACTACGCTCTTGAGGGGCTCAGCCAGCTTATGAATACAATAAGACAGGTAAAACGCCTTTATAATTCTTATTTAGAATTAGAGGGGGTACTGCTTACAATGTTTGACGGCAGACTTAACCTTACTCAGCAGGTTGTGAGCGAGGTTAAACGCTTCTTCCCTCAGAAGGTGTACGCAAGTGTAATTCCCCGTAATGTAAGACTTTCCGAAGCGCCCTCTTACGGTCAGCCCGTATATTATTACGACAAAAGCTCTAAGGGCAGCGTAGCTTACGGCGAATTTACAAAAGAATTTCTTAAAAAGAACGGCAGACGCCCGAAGGAGAAATAATTATGGCACCTAAAAAGAAAAACGGTTTAGGCAAGGGTCTTGATGCACTGTTTATTGATAACTCCACCGAAGATGCAAAAAGTGCACTTAAGCTTAACATAAACGACATTGAGCCTAACAGAGACCAGCCCAGAAAACATTTTGACGAGGAAGCTCTCAGTGAGCTTGCAGACAGTATTGCACTTCACGGTGTAATTCAGCCTCTCCTTGTTCGTCCCATTTCCGACGGCGGCTATCAGCTTATTGCCGGTGAAAGAAGATGGCGCGCTTCAAGACTTGCAGGTCTTACAGAAGTACCCGTTGTAATAAGAGAAATGACCGACAGTGAGGCTATGGAGCTTGCTCTTATAGAAAACCTTCAGCGTGAGGACCTTAACCCCATTGAAGAGGCAGAGGGCTACAAGCTTCTTATGGATACCTATTCCCTTACTCAGTCAGAGGCCGCAGAAAGGGTAGGAAAATCCCGTCCTGCAGTAGCAAACGCAATGAGACTTCTTGCTCTTCCAAAGGAAGTCCTTGACCTTATAAAGGAAGGCAGAATTTCCTCAGGCCACGGCAGAACGCTTCTAGGTTTAAACGACAAGAGTATGATGCCGAAGCTGTGTGCAGAAATTGAAGAAAAACAGATTTCCGTAAGACAGCTTGAAAGCATAATAAAAACCCTCAACAATCCCAAAAAGGATAAAGAAGAAAAGCCTAAAAAGCAAAAGCGTGACCCATACTTTGACGAGTGTGAGCTTGCCATCAGACAGGAGCTTGGCAGAAAGGCTGTAGTAAACGTTAAAAAGGGTAACAAAGGTACCCTTGAAATAGAATTTTTCAGCAAGGAAGACCTGCAGTCCATCCTTGAAACACTTGCAAAATGGTAAAAGTAAAATGTATATATAAGGAGTAATAACAATGTTAGATATAAGACTTATCAGAGAAAATCCCGAAAAGGTAAAAGCAGCAATGAAAACAAGAAACAAGGACATGGATGCCCTTGTTGATGAAATTCTTGAAATTGACAAAAAGGTTCGTGAGCTTACTCAGAAGGCTGATGCTCTCAAGGCTCAGCAGAACGCTGCAAGTAAGGACATTCCCCGCATCAAAAAAGAGGGTGGCGACATCAGCGAAATTATGACAAAGATGAACGCCATCAAGGAAGAGGTTAAGGTTCTTGATGCTGAAAAGGCAGTTCTCGCTGAAAAGCAGAAGACAATGATGTACGAATTCCCCAACGTACCCAGCTCAGAGACTCCCATCGGTAAGGACGACAGCGAAAATGTTGAAATTCGTAAGTTCGGTGAACCCAGACAGTTCGATTTTGAGCCTAAGGCACACTGGGATATCGGTGCAGACCTGGGTATTCTCGACCCGGAAACTGCTGCAAAGGTAACAGGCACACGTTTCCACTTCTACAAAGGCCTCGGTGCAAGACTTGAAAGAGCTATCATCAGCTTTTTCCTCAACACCCACACCGAACACGGCTACACAGAAGTATTCCCTCCCTTTATGGTTAACCGTGCTTCAATGACAGGTACAGGTCAGCTTCCCAAGTTTGAGGAAGACGCATTCAAGCTTACAAACGACTACTTCCTTATTCCCACAGCAGAGGTTCCCGTAACAAATATGTTCCGTGACGATATTCTTGACGGCGCACAGCTTCCTATGTCATTCTGCGCATATTCAGCTTGCTTCAGAGCTGAGGCAGGTTCAGCCGGCAGAGACACAAGAGGTCTTATCAGACAGCATCAGTTCAACAAGGTTGAGCTTGTTAAGTTCACAAAGCCTGAGGAAAGCTACGCAGAGCTCGAAAAGCTTACAAACGACGCAGAAAGAGTGCTTCAGCTTCTCGGTCTTCCCTACAGAGTTGTGGCTCTTTCAAGCGGTGATATCGGCTTCTCATCAGCAAAGACCTACGATATCGAAGTATGGATGCCCTCTTATGGCAGATATGTTGAAATCAGCTCCTGCTCAAACTTTGAGGACTTCCAGGCAAGACGTGCATCAATCCGTTTCAAGAACGGCCCCAAGGAAAAGGCACAGCTTGTACACACCCTTAACGGTTCAGGTGTTGCAGTAGGCAGAACAACAGCAGCAATTCTTGAAAACTATCAGAATGCTGACGGCACAGTTACAATCCCTGAAGCACTTGTACCCTATATGGGAACGGATATTATTAAATAACAAGTAAAGTTCTTTGGGTTACCGATTCGGCGCCCCTGAAAGGGGAGCTGGCAAAATCGAAGATTTTGACTGAGGGGTTACAAGAAAGGTAACGCCCGAGCGGCGAGCTCTTGAAGAACATAAGAAATCCCTTTATCTACAAAACTGATAAAGGGATTTAGCTTATATAAGGTTATTGAAATCTCTGCGATTGTAAAGAATTCTTCGCACTTCCATTACACTGCCTATAACCACATAGAAAACGGTGAAGTTGCGTACAGATATTTTGTAATAAGGATATTTTCTCTCCTTTGCTGAGTAAAACGGCTCAAAGGATTCCGCACAAAACAAACGCTTGTTAACGGCAGTTTCAACATCATCAATCAGTCGCTGAGCTGCGGCAGGATTTTTCAGATTGAATGCAATATATTCAACAATTTCTGTAAGGTCTTCTTCAAAAAGAGGAAGGAAGCGAAGCTCATAGTTTTTATTTTCCATTTATACGGTTCCTCACTCTTAAAAAGACTTCATCTGCTGTGTAACGTGTGCTGTCAGCTTCTGCAGCAGCATCGGCTTCATCAAGCTTCACTTCAATATCGTCAGTAAGCAGAGAATACTGTTCAAGGCTCATAACAACCATTGAACCGTATCCGTTTTTAGTGAGAAAAACAGGCTTTCCGCTGTTCATAACGATGTTTTCAATTTCAGGGAATTTGTTTCTTAAATCTGAAACAGGGCGGATATTCATCATAGTAACACCTCCGTATTATGATAATATTTTATCATAATTTTATCAAAATATCAAGAGTGATTTTTTGAAAAATTTGTCGAACAGATTTCTATTGATTTGACAAAATAACATACTGAAATATTGACTTTCTCATTATACGAGAGTATAATTGAAAAAAAATTACTGAAAGGCAGGCGGACAAAATGTCATTGATGATGGTTAACACACAATATCGGAATGTCCTTTTGTCTGTTTATTGCTGATATAATACAGTCATATTAACTTAAAGGCATCTCCGTAAATTTCGGAGGTGCTTTATTTTTTTGAGGTGAGATAAATGATATTTGAAGAGAAGAGAATTACCTTAAAAAACGGCACAACTGCTATATTAAAAACACCCGAAATCGAAAACGCAGAACAACTGCTTTATTGCATTAAAACTTCAAGCGGTGAAACCAATTTCCTTTCCCGTTATCCTGAGGATTGGGAAGGATTTACTGTGGAAGATGAAGAAAAGTGGATTTCCGATAATCGCAAATCAAACAATAACCTTATAATTGCCTGTTACATCGATGGAAAGGTTGTTGGTTCTTGTGATGTCACATTTTTTAATGATATGAAGACATCACACAGAGCAGGTCTAGGAATTGCAATAACTAAAAAGTATTGGAATATGGGCATCGGCTCTGCTATGTTCAGTGAACTTATAAAAATTGCGAAAGAACACAAGGGAACAGAAATTGTTGAGCTGGAGTTTCTGCAAGGCAACGAGAGAGGTAGGGCTCTTTATGAGAAATTCGGCTTTGAAGTCGTTGCAGTGAAGCCGAAAATCTGCAAATTGAAAGACGGAACATATCAGGATTTGTTTTATATGCAAAAGTATTTGTGAGGATAATAAAATGAAAAGAGAATTGTATAACGAAATAGAAAACTATATGAAATCCTGCGTAAAGGAAACAGCTCACGATAGGGAGCATATTTACAGAGTTTTGGGCAACTGCATAAAAATTGCTGAAAATGAAACAGATGTGGATTATGATATTCTTCTTGCGGCTGCTCTTCTTCACGATATAGGTAGAGACGGAAAGAAGAAAAAGCACAACGAAATCGGAGCTGAAATGGCATGGGAATTCCTGAAGACTACTGATTTCCCTAAAGGCAAAATAGGGGATGTTTGCGATGCTATACGAACACATAATAATGAAAGCTACGGCAAACAAGAAACTCTTGAAGCAAAAATTCTGTATGATGCCGATAAACTGGATGCAGTAGGGGTAATGGGAATTTCAAGAAGCCTTATTGGAGTGGGTAACTATAATCACCCGATGTACGTTATCAAAAACGGCAGAATAGATACTGACGAAGAAAGCGAAACCGACACTTTTATAAGGTATTACGTAAGATGTCTTGCAAAAAATTACGACAGATTTTTTACTGAAACCGCAAAGAAAATTGCCAATGAACAAAAAAGTATTGACGAAAGCTTCTACAAAGCACTGTTAAATTTAGTTGATGAAAACTGTGCCGAGCTTGATAAGGTTGAGAATCTGCTTGAAAGAGAGAATGAAAATCAATGAACTACCCCAAAATGATAATTTTTGACTACGGTCATACCCTTTTATATGAGCCTGATTGGAATACTGACCGAGGCAACAAGGCACTTTTGAATTTTGCCGTCAAAAACCCTAACCAATATACAGTTGAGGATATAACCAAAGGTGCAGAGCTTATCTTTGGTGAACATGTTGCAAAGGTGCGAAAGCTCGGTTATGATATAAGCGGACAAATTGCAAACAAAACGCTTTATAGCTATCTTGGCATAGAGTTTTCTCTCACTCCGGTGGAAATGGAGACTGTATTTTGGGATAATGCTTCGTCAGGAGCAATTATGCCAAAGGCTGATAAATTGATTGATTATCTCAATAAAAATGGCATCAGAACGGCAGTTATCAGTAATCTCTTATGGTCGGGTGAAGCACTTTCAAACAGACTCAACAGACTTTTACCTGACAATAAGTTTGAGTTTGTTATGACCTCAAGTGATTATTTTATCTGCAAGCCTAATCATATTTTATTTGATATTGCTCTTCAAAAAGCTGGTCTTTCTGCTGAGGATATTTGGTATTGCGGTGATAATCCGCAAAATGATGTTGAGGGTGCGGCACAGGTAGGAATTTTCCCCGTATGGTATGACAATTCCATAGATAAAGATTACATAGACAGAGCAAATGAAAAACAGCCTCAATGCGAATATCTGTATATAAATGAATGGGATGAAATGATTGAGGTTATCGAGGAACTAAAACAATGAACAAAGTAATCATAATCGGTTGTCCCGGTTCAGGCAAAACAACCTTTGCAGAAAAACTGCAGAAATGCACAGGTCTGCCCCTTTATTACCTTGACGCAATCTGGCACAAACCCGACAAAACCCACATTCCGAGAGAAGAGTTTGACCGGAGAATAGCGGAAATTTTTGAAACACCCAAATGGATAATCGACGGAAACTATAAAAGAACAATTGAAATGCGAATGAAGCAGTGCGATACGGTTTTCCTCTTTGATTTGCCCGTTGAAATGTGTCTGCAGGGAGTGACAGACAGAGTAGGCAAGGAGCGTTACGATTTACCCTGGCTTGAAACGGAATTAGACCCTGAATTTAAGCAGTTCATTGAGGATTTTCCGAAAGACACTCTGCCGTATATCTATGAGCTTATAGAAAAATACAAAGATGAAAAAAGAGTAATAATTTTTAAATCGAGAGAAGAAGCAGACGAATTTATAGAGAAACTGAGGTGATGTGATATGAGCGTTACATTCAAACAATTCGAAAGTCGTTACGCAAAAGCTGTTGCTAATCTTCAAAAGCAATGGGAAAGCGAAGCAATAACATATGGTTTTAGTGCTGATAGCGAAGATGATATTTTAGCTTATAACAGAGATTATTTTTATATTGTTCTTGACGGAGAAACAGTTGTAGGTTATTTGACTGGTGAAGTAAGAATAAACGACAAAGACAATTATATGAATGTGTTCCCAATAGACGCAAAATATCTTCAGGTTTATGATTTGTATATTGCCCCTGCATACAGAAGTAAGAGTATAGGAGCAGAGCTTATAACTATCGTTGAAGAAAAGTCAAAGACAAATGACGTCGAGCATATTTTTCTTTCATCTGCCACAATAGACGCAGAATCCGTCCGAAGATTTTATGTAAAGAATGGTTTTAAGATATGGACTACAATGTTTTTTAAATAAAATAATCAAGAGGTAATTAAAATGCGAATAATAAAATTCGAACCCAAATACCGTGATGACCTCATATTTATGATTCTTGAAGCAAAAAATGCCCTTGGCAGAGTACCGGGGCTAAATGAAGATTTGCTTGATATTCAAAAGAACTATTTTGATAAGGGTGATCTGTTCTGGGTTGCTCTTGATGAAAATGACAGAGTTATAGGCAGCGTTGGATATAACTCAGTGGAAAACAGCGATGAAGCGGTGCTTCACAGACTTTTTGTAAAAGCAAATCTAAAGCATCAGGGCATCGGTTCTGCACTTCTGAAAACTGCCGAAGAACACCTGAAAGGGGAAGGGAAGAAGTCGGCAATTGTACATCTCGGCAACAAGGAACAGTTTTTTGAATCGTGGCAGTTTTATCCCAAACACGGTTATGTTGAGTTTGAGCCGGATTATATGAGAAAAGCTTTATAACCTTAAGAAAAACGTAAGTTTTCTCCCATTGAAAAAACACTACCCCTTCCTGTATAATAAATACGAGGTGATGAATATGAAAAAGAAAATACTTATTATTGCAATCGTTCTTTTGCTCCTCGGCAGTGTGTTCAGCCTTACTATTAAGCCCGTGAGAAACAAGTTTATAGACAGTATGATTCCGCAGATTTCAAAAACCGGGGACAGTTACTACACCGACGAGGACATCGACAGTGCAATAGAGTGTATGAAAGAGCATTACAAAATAAAAGACAAATGGGTGATTCCTTTAAGAATCTATTTCAGTGAAGAAAAAAGCAGTCGTACCCTGAATGGTTACCATCTTGCAGAAACAACGGACAAGGAAAACTTAATCTCCCTTTTCTGCGACTTCTATGTTCTAGAGGGCTTCGGGGGATATTCAACAGGGATTTATACCGGTTGGAGTGAGATTCTCGTAAGAGAAGAGGGCACCATGAACTGGGAGCATGTTGACGGCGGATACGCATAAAAATTAAAAGGGGCTGTAAAAAAACAGCCTGAATAAGAAAGAACTACAAGTTTACCAAAAAGGTAGGCTTGTAGTCTTTTTTGTGGTAAAATTTAATTGATGAGAAAAAACAAACCACAGATGTATAATACACCATATCAATTAA
>JAZSQU010000012.1:0-2640 GCA_045538095.1 Acutalibacteraceae bacterium
TTCCTCTCGCATTTTTAATATTTCTTTCTCGTGTTGCTGTATCGGTTTGTAACTTCTGGGCATAAAAATTCCTCCTATGATAATTCATTTTACCATAGGAGGGTTATTTTTTCTATTGTCCGTTTTTAACGGACTTGTTCATTTTTGGTAAACTTGTAGTTCTTTTTTTATTCAGGCTGTTTTTTTACAGCCCCTTTTGATTTAATTTTACTGTTCTAATACTATTGCCTGTTTGCCAAGAAGATTCCAGCGTGCTTCGAAAGTTTTAATATTGAATCTGCATATACCTTCGTAAGGGTCAACGATTGTAACTAGACTGTCAGAATATCCTACGAGAACCATAACGTGCGTGCCTCTCGGATATTCGAAATATTTACCAGTTTCGGTAATGTACCAGGAATTCACTTTAGTTGGAACATTCATCATATAAGTGGCCCAAACAATTGCAGGTCTGCCTTCTGAAATATGTTTAAGCAGAGTGTTGAAGGAACAACCAGAGATTTTTTTAGCAGTATGCATACCGTCTCGTGCATCTATTGCTGACTGTAAAGCCTTTGTAACGCAGGGGGAAAATGCACCGTAGCCTGGTGTTGAACTTGTGTATCCGCCTTTTGGGTTGCCAACAAAGTACTCGTTAATGTCAGGACCGTAGCGCTTGCCGTTTTTATAGTAAATATCCTTTCTTGGAATGGTGTTAATCATTTGGTCAAGAGTAATGTTGTAGCCATAGTATTTGAGCAGTGAAGTGCAGCTTGCACCCTCGCAACCGGTAGGATATTTGGGCATCTGACTTATGTATGGTACGTTCATAGCGATTACGTTGATTTTGAAGGAGCACTTTTTACCGTTGAGAGAAGTTACTGTAATTGTTATGGTACCTATTTTTTTTGCATGTATGTTTCCTTTCGAATCGCAGGAAGCTATTGAATTGTCGGAACTTGTATATTTGAAACTGCTACAGTAAGTATTATCAGGGAATTTGATTTTAACCTGTTTTTTGCTTCCAATAGTCCATGTGTATGAAGAGTTAGCTGTGTATATACGACTAGGTTGTGGAAGTACGGTGACCTTGCAGGTTGCTTTCTTCCCGTTGAAAGTTTTAATAGTAACCTTGGCAGTGCCTGCTTTAAGCGCCTTGAAAATACCTGATTTTGTATATTTTAAAATGTCAGTGTCGCTGGTCGTCCAGGTCTTTTTATAGGAAGCAGTTCCCTCGGGAATAGATGAGTTGAAATTAAAACTTTCACCAACGCCTAAAGTAAGTTTTGTTTTGTTGAGTGAAACCTTTTTGGGCGCGGGAAGAACAGTAACTTTACAAGTTGCCTTCTTTCCATTGAAAGATGTGATGGAAATTTTTGCAGTGCCTGCTTTTAGTGCTTTGAAAATACCTGATTTTGTATATTCAAGAATTTCAGGTTTATTGCATGACCAGGTCTTTTTATATGAAGCTGTACCATCAGGTACAGAAGAGTTAAAGTTAAAGCTTTCACCAACACCAAGAGTAAGACTTGTTTTGTTAAGAGAAATTTTTTCCGGTGCTGGCAATACAGTTACAGTGCAGGTTACATTCACACCGTTGAAAGCTTCAACGGTAATTATTGACTTACCTTTTTTTAGAGCTGTGAAAACACCGTGACCCGTGCATTTTAAAACTGAAGATTTGCTGGAACTCCAGAGTATTTCGTTTGAAGCAGTACCAGATGGAATTGAAGATTTTAGCTTGAAACTTTCGCCGACACCAACGGTAAGACTCGTTTTGCTTATTAATATTTCTGTGGGAGCCGGTTTAACGTTAACTTTGCATATAGTTTCTACGTTTTCTGAAGCAGAAATAGTAATGTATGCAGTACCTTTGGATATAGCTTCAATAATACCGTCTGCAGTAACTGTGACAATATCTTCGTCAGAAGAGGTGAAGAGGAAGGGAATATCTTTGCCTGTATCTAATTCAGCTTCAAGAAGAAAAAATTCGCCTTCGCCCAATGTGAGTGTCTCTGTGTTCAGAATTATAGATTCAACACTGGGTTCGGTTGTGGATTCGGTCGAAAGTTCGGTTGATGGCTCTGTTGTTGTCCTATCAGAAGGTTCAATGTACTCTGAAGTGATAGGTACGGAAGGTTCTGTTGACGGTGCGGTTGTGGAAACAGCGGCAGTAGTGCTGTATATATTATCGATTGTTGTCTGATTTTCAGCTCCTGCAGTGAAAATTCCTAAGCTTAAAAGAAAAATCACAGTAAACAAAGCCCCAAAAACTCGAGTGCGTTTAATCATAATTTCATCGACCTTTCTGATTTGAACGTTACAGCAAATAGTCTGTTTGCTGTGCATAACGAAAAACGTTTACGGAAATTTAGAGTGTATTTCCGATTGATTCAGATTGTTGTATTATATCATTATTATTAGAAAAAAGAAAGATGTTTTTCTGTGTTTATCGACAAAATTTTATTTTTAATATATTTGTTGTGAATTGAAGGTCCCAAAAATGCGATCAGTAGAACAAAAAGGGGCTGTAAAAAAACAGCCTGAATAAGAAAGAACTACAAGTTTACCAAAAAGGTAGGCTTGTAGTCTTTTTTGTGGTAAAATTTAATTGATGAGAAAAAACAAACCACAGATGTATAATACACCATATCAATTAAA
>JAZSQU010000046.1:0-41952 GCA_045538095.1 Acutalibacteraceae bacterium
TTCTCAGTAATCGTAAAGGCTGCAAGCAAATAAAAATCAAAAAGGCTGCTGAGTGCAGCCTTGTTTAAAGTTCAGTAGGGACCCGGCTTGCCGTGTCCGCCAGAAAATCACAAACGCAAATCGGACACGGCAAGCCGTGTCCCTACAATATAAAAACAGAAAGGTAAATAAAAGTAATGAAAAAACCTGTTTTACTTTGCATTATGGACGGTTTCGGCAAGAACGAATCTGATTACGGCAACGCAATTTTCGCTGCCGAAACACCCTGTCTTGACAAAATTATGTCCCAAAACCCCATGACATTCATCGGCGCCTCAGGTATGGACGTTGGTCTTCCTGACGGTCAGATGGGTAACAGTGAGGTTGGTCACACAAACATCGGTGCAGGCCGAGTTGTTTATCAGGAGCTTACAAGAATAACCAAGGCAATCAAAGACGGCGACTTCTTCGAAAACGAAGCGCTTAAGGGCGCTATGGAAAACTGCCTTAAGAATGACTCTGCTCTTCACCTTATGGGTCTTATGAGTGACGGCGGCGTTTACAGCCACAACACTCACATGTACGCTATTGTTGAAATGGCTAAGAAAATGGGACTTAAGAAGGTATTCGTTCACTGCTTCCTTGACGGCCGTGACGTACCCCCTGCTTCAGGTGCAGATTTCGTTAAGGAAACTTATGAAAAGCTTGCTGAAATCGGCGTTGGTAAGGTTGCTACAGTAATGGGCAGATACTACGCAATGGACAGAGACAACCGTTGGGAAAGAGTCGAAAAGGCTTACGCCGCTATGGTTTACGGCGAAGGCATCAAGGCTGAATGCGGTGTTGAAGCAATCAAGAAGTCTTATGAAACAATTGACGAAGACGGCAAGTACCTTACTGACGAATTCGTTATCCCCACAGTTTGTGCAGAAAACGCTACAATCAGCGCTAATGACAGCGTTGTGTTCTTCAACTTCCGTCCTGACAGAGCAAGAGAAATCACAAGAACCTTTGTTGACGAAGCTTTCAACGGCTTTGAGAGAAAGAAGGGCTTCTTCCCTCTTTACTATGTTTGCATGACTCAGTATGATGCTACAATGCCTAACGTTCAGGTTGCATTCAAGCCTCAGACACTTGAAAACACCTTCGGTGAATATCTTTCAAAGATGGGCAAGACTCAGCTCAGAATTGCTGAAACTGAAAAGTATGCTCACGTAACCTTCTTCTTCAACGGCGGTGTTGAAAAGCAGTATGACGGTGAGGACAGAATTCTCGTTGCTTCACCCAAGGTTGCAACCTACGATATGCAGCCCGAAATGAGTGCTTATGAAGTAACTGACAAGGTTGTTGAAGCAATCAAGAGCGGCAAGTATGATGCAATTATCCTCAACTTTGCTAACTGCGATATGGTAGGTCACACAGGCGTATTTGATGCTGCAAAGGCTGCAGTTGAGGCTGTTGACACCTGCGTTGGCAAGACCTACGATGCAGTTATGGAAATGGACGGCGTAATGCTTATTACTGCTGACCACGGTAACGCTGACAAGATGCTTGAAGAAGACGGCACAGCTTTCACTGCACACACTACAAATCCCGTGCCTTTCGTTGTTGCAGGTTATGACTGTGAGCTTCGTGAAGGCGGAAAGCTCTGCGACATCGCTCCCACAATGCTTAAGATTATGGGACTCGCTCAGCCCGAAGAGATGAGCGGAGAGAGCATCGTTAAATAAATGCAAAATGCAAACCCTTCCACCGCTAACGCGGTCCCCCTTTTCTTCCAGAAACGGGCACCCTTTTGTCCTTCGGACATTTCCCCTAACAGGGGAATTACCTTTCAGGGACGGCAAGGCAAAATGCAAAATACGTTTAAGGTTTTATAAATGAGAAAAAGTCATCCCGCTTTTGTTAATCGGGATGACTTTCTTTATATCAGATTTTATTTCTTGAAAAGGGAAGTGAAGAAGTTTATAAGTGCGGTGAGGAACTTAATGAGCACTTTAAATCTTGAGGAGGTATCTGTTGTGTCGTCGGTTACGTCCTTATTCTCCTCTGTGATAGGAGCGAGTGTTCCCACAAGCTCATCCTCAAGGTTAAAGATGTCCTCAATTGTCTCTTCATAGTGCATAAATGCAGTGTACTTTTCTGAAAGGTCGTCTACTGTTGCGTAGCCGTCATAATTCAGAAGGTCGCACATAAAGAATTCCATTACCCACGGGTAGTCGTGATGGGGGAGATTTCTTATGTACCAGGTATGCTCAGGGAAGGGAGCAGTTGAACCGTCAACCTTTTTGTCGGCTGAAATATACTTTCCGAAGCCTGCTGCAATTCTTTCATTAATATATTCATCTGAAAGTGTATCAGTAATTTTTGAGGTTGTTGCACCGTTGAAGGTCTGCTTTGTAAGAGAAGCAACGCCGTCACCGAGAACATCACTGTTGTCAATTACGGGATAGATCTGTTCGCCGTACTTTGCAATAACATGTACCTTTACACCGCTGTCCTGCATTTCTTCAAGGATACCTCTTGCATTTACCTTGTAGTTGTTATTGTAGTTGTCAATCTTTTCAATAAGCTTATCGTATTTTCCGTCTGCGTTATCTGTTTCAAGAACAAAAGCTTTTGCATCTTCAAAGGCTTCAGGGCTTACCATACCCCACCAACCCGGACAGGTTCCGAAGATTTCACGGATAAGACGAGGCATAAGGTTAAGGCTGATTTTGTCATAAATTTCCTCAATAAAACCGAGACCGCCTTCAAGCACACCGGTATAGGTTGCAAGATTCACTGTTTCCTTCACAAGGTCAAGAACCGGACTTGTATCAAGAAAACCGTTAATAAAGCGGTTCATTGCATCGGGGTCAAGAGTAACCTTGTTTGAATAAAGCTCATCAGCTATTTCTGCACCGTATGCAATACTATTGTACATAACAACGCTTTCAATTTCTTCTTTAGCTTCTTCCTTATACATATTAAGGTAAGCATTTACGATAACATTACCCTCACAACGGCAGATAATGTTGATTTTATCGTGACCGGTAAGCTCCTTTGTTGCATCAATGAGCTTTTTAAGGTCTTTTGCGTTTTCGCAGGGGTCAAGTCTCATATCGTACTGGAACTGCATATACTGAGGCCAGTATGTAGCGTTGCTTGTGTGACCTGATCTTACATTTTTTGCTGCATAGTCAGCGATAATATTGTCAACATCCCACTTGGGGTTGATGCCTGAGGTGTTGCCCTCGCCTTTTTCGCCGTCGTTGTTGAGCTTATAACCGTCGTAAATGGGTCTGATTTCTTCAAAGAGAACATCACAGTAGTTATCCCATTTGTCAGTGAGAAGAGCAATACCGAGAGCAGGAAGAATGTTCTTTGCTGCTTCGATAATTGAATCAGTTCCGCCTGAGAGGTTGGTTTCAGCCATATTCTCATCGCTCAGTTCATCAAAGCGGTCTTTGTAAATGTTTGTTCTTCCCTTAACGTAGATGATGGGTGTCACGCCGCAGTTACACTTATCTCCGTCAGCTGCAAAAGCAACAGGAATTGATGTTACAATCATCAGGACTGCAAGAAAAATTGCTAAAAGTTTTTTCATAATGATTCCTCCATTTTTTTGATAATAATATTTTAACACATATGAAATGAATTGTAAAGTGCTAAAGCGTAAAAACAAAAAACGGACTGCCAACGGCAGTCCCCAGTGTATTTTTATAATTCTTCATTGAGTTCAATTATAGCGTCAGTTATTTTGCATTTTGCATTTAACAAAGTAATGCAGTGAGCTGCAATCCCCTCGCCTTTTCCTGTGAAGCCTAAGCCCTCTTCAGTTGTTGCTTTTATGCTTACACGGTCAACATCTACTTCAAGAGCTGAAGCGATGTTCGCCCTCATTGTGTCTATGTAAGGTCTGAGTTTTGGTCTTTGGGCAAGTACCGTTGCATCAATGTTGCCGATTTCATAACCTTTTTCCTTTACAACTTCGTATACTCTTTTGAGGAGCACAAGGCTGTCTGCGCCCTCATACTGAGGGTCGTTGTCGGGAAAGAGCTTGCCTATATCACCGAGAGCAAGTGCACCTAAAAGTGAATCGGAAATCGCATGGAGAAGTACGTCAGCATCAGAGTGGCCGAGAAGACCCTTTTCAAAGGGAATCTCCACACCGCCGAGGATGAGTTTTCTGTTTTCAACTAATTTATGTACGTCATAACCGTGTCCTATTCGCATAAGTCCAGCTCCTTCGCATAGGTGATAAATTCTTCGTATGTTACAAAAGTGTTGAGTATTTTAACAAGTGACGAGGTTGAAAGCCTTTCGGGAAGTGACAGCTTTTTAAGCAGCTCTTTTCTTTTTGACTGACTGTTGGGTCTGCCTGAAAGTCCGTATTCGTAAAGGTCAACATTTGTTATGAGTCGCCTTTTTTCATCTGTAATTTCGCTCACAACTCCTGCTTTTTTGAAGGCTTCAAGAAGAATTTCCTCCGTCATACCTTCTACGCCCAGCTTACCTTCCTTGCCACCTTCTGTTTTACGTTTTTCTTTACCGAAAATGTCGGGGATATAAACGTGGGTGATTTTATCGGTCGGCAGACTTGAAGTGAGGAAATTTCTTATGAGAAACCCTGCAGAGTCACTGTCGGTGAGAACAATAATACCCGTCTCCCCTGCGAGGCGTCTTATGAGCTTCTGCTTTTCCTTGTCCTTGAAAATGCCGAAGCCGTCGGTTTTGATTATAAGGCCGTCAATGAGATTTGACAGTTTAATTATGTCATATTTGCCCTCAACTATAACGGGTCTTGAAAGCTTAATCATACCTTTTCACCGCTTCTTATAAGAAACAGCTTAACCATCAGCTGTTCGAGAACCACAACGGGTAAATCTCTGCCGTTTTTAAGCTTCATATCGGCTTTTGAAAGCTCTTCAAGGCAAAGGCGAAGAGTGTCTACAGAAATTTTTGAAGCGTCTCTGCCACCGTTTGTAAGCCTGAATTCAAGCTTTCCGTATTTAAAAGGCTCGCTTAAAGCCTCAGCTCTTTCGCCGTTTGTAAGGGAGATTTTAGCTCTGTACATATCAACATAGGTGCTGACAAGTGTGCCGAGAATGTACTCGGGCTCGATTTTCTGCCTGATGAGAATGTGAAGCACTTCAAAGGCCTTGTCAAAATCACCACCGATAAGTGCCTTTGTAAGGTAGTATATCTTTGCGTCGTCAGTTTTTACCGCAACGTCGTCAATGTGTTTTTTCGTGATTTCACCTTCGCCGCAGTAATGACAGACCTTTGAAAGTTCATTGATAAGGGTGTTGAAATCGTCACCCACAACTGAAACAAGGTAGTTTGCCATCTGAGTTGTAAGAGCACAGTTCTGCTTTTTTGCAGAGGAAATAAGTGGCTTTATAAGGTCGGTGCCCTGTCTTTTATTGAGAAGGCACACCGCACCGATTTTCGAAATGCAACCAACTGCTTTTTTTGCCTTTACCGGAGAGAAATCAGGGCTTTTTTGATGAAAGATTACAACCGAAAAATCGGAAGGGTTGCTGCAGTAAGAGGAAAGGAGTTCAAAGTCAATCTCGTTCATACTCTCTAGTTTGCAGTTTTCTACCACAATACAGCGTCTTTCAGCCATCATAGGCATCATCTCTGCCCTGTCAAAAACGTCACGCAAATCAAGGTTTTTGCCCTCAAAACGGTCAAAGTTGAAGCTTTCAAGCTCAGGAGGTACAACTTTTGCCACAAGGCTGTCGGTATAAAACTTTTTAAGGTAATCCTCATCGCCGTAAATAAGATAAACGGGATAAGGCTCTTCACTTTTTATGTGAGCTTTAAGCTCTTTTTCGTTGAGCTCAGGCATTTTTGCACCGTCCTTTCTTCTTTGATGATTCAACTTATTTATTTTATCATAAGTTGAGGTAGGTTGCAAGGAGTAATAAATAAATTGCTGATCATAAGCTAAATTGTTCGCTGAAGCTCACAGCTAAATAGCGTGCTGAAGCACGCAGCTTAATTTTGCTAAAGCAAAGCTAAATTAAATTCGCCCTACAGCTGACCGCAGGTCAATTTAGCTACGTAAGGAATTTAGCTAATCGAAGATTAATTTAGCTCGCCAAAGGCGAATTTAGCTAAAAAAGCTCCCGAAGGAGCTTTTTTAACCTGCCGGCCAGGTGAACTGTCTGCCGCCCATAAGATGGAAATGAAGGTGCTTTACGGTCTGTCCGCCGTCATTTCCACAGTTGTTTACAATACGGTAGCCGTTTGTGAGTCCTTTTTCCTTTGCAATCTTAGCTGCAACCTCAAAAATGTGAGCTACCACTGCGCTGTTGCCCTCATTGATTTCATCAGCACAGCAAATGTGCATCTTGGGGATAATGAGAATATGTGTGGGAGCCTGGGGTTCAAGGTCGTTGAATGCTACAACTGTATCGTCTTCATAAACCTTTGTTGAAGGAATTTCGCCGTTTGCAATTTTACAAAAAATACAATCCATAGTTATTTCTCCTTTATATTAAAGTTTAAAGTTGAAAGTTAAAAGTTAAAATGTGGGGAGCTTCGCTCCGATTGTAACACTCCATCTGACGTATTCGTCGACAAGGGAATTTTTGTTATTTAAGCATTGATGCTACAATTTCAGTTGCCTTCTTAACAGCTTCGGGAAGTGCAGTAATATCCTTTGCACCTGCCATAGCACTGTCGGGCTTACCGCCGCCGCTGCCGCCTGCAAGTTTTGCAACTTCTCTTGCAATATTACCGCTGTGTGCACCTGCAGCAATTGCGTCCTTGCCGCAACATACGCAGATATTGCCTGTGCCCTTAGCTTTCTGAACGCCTGCAATTACACCAACGTAGTTTTCGCCCTTGCTCTTTACAAGGTCGCACATTTTGCGAAGCTCGTCAACTGTTGTATCTTCAAGGAAGGCAGTAACAACCTTAAGTGAGCCGACTTCTGCAGCGTTTTCAAGCATTGACTGAGTCTTGATGTTAGCAATTACACCTGAAAGCTTTTCGATTTCCTTTTCCTTAGCCTTAAGGTCAGTCATAATTGCACCGGCTCTTGCTACGATTTCCTTTACGTTTGCAATTTTAAGAGTTGAAGCCACCTCTGAAATTGTGGCAATATTGCCCTTTACAAATGAGAGAGCGTTAAAGCCTGTTACTGCTTCGATTCTTCTTACACCTGACGCTACAGAGGATTCTGAGACGATTTTGAACATACCGAGGTTACCGGTATTCTTTGCATGTGTGCCGCCGCAGAGCTCAATTGAGAAATCGCCTGCTTTTACAACACGTACAACGTCACCGTACTTTTCTGAGAAGAGAGCCATAGCACCAAGCTTTCTTGCTTCGTCAATGGGCATTTCTCTGCTTTCAACAGCCATAGCTTCCATAATGATTTCGTTAACTCTGTTTTCTACCTTTGAAAGTTCTTCATCAGTGAGAGCTGAGAAGTGAACAAAGTCAAAACGAACAATATCTTTATCAACAAGCTGACCTGCCTGTTCAACGTGTGAACCGAGAATCTCACGGAGAGCTGCCTGAAGAAGATGGGCAGCAGTGTGGTTCTTCATTGTTGCAGTACGAGCCTTTTCGCAGTATGTGGTAACTGCACTGTCGCCTATCTTGATTAGATCACCGCTAAGAACACCGTGGTGGAGAACTACTCCGTCAGCATCCTTTGTAGTTTTTGAAACCTCAAAAGTGCTTTCGCCAACTTTAATTGAACCGCAGTCACCTATCTGACCGCCGCTTTCTGCATAAAATGAGGTTCTGTCAAGAATAAGTGTTGCAGCCTCACCGTCTTCAATAAAGTCTTTTCTCTCGCCGTCAGCAACAATTGCAAGAACTGATGCTTCTGTATTGTTTTCGCTGTATCCTGTGAATTCTGTTGAAGGAATATCCTTCAGTGATACGCCTGAATTTCTCCAGTCAGAATCAGCAGCATCACGCTTTGCACTCTTTGCCTTAAGTCTTGCTTCCTCAACAAGCTCTCTGAATTTTGCTTCGTCAACAGTAAGCTTATTTTCTTCAGCAATTTCCTTTGTAAGGTCAATGGGGAATCCATAGGTATCCTGAAGCTTGAAAGCATCTTCGCCTGAAAGCACACCGTTTTCTGCCTTTGCCATCATTTCATTAAGAAGGCCAAGCCCTGAGTCAATGGTTTTATAGAAGCTTTCTTCTTCCATTGCGATAACCTTTTTGATGTAATCCTTCTTCTCTACAAGGTTGGGATATGCGTTTGCGTTTTCAGCAATAACTGTGTCGCAAACCTCTGAAAGGAAGGGTCTGTCAATACCGATAAGACGTCCGTGTCTTGCAGCACGGCGGAGAAGTCTTCTTAAAACATAGCCTCTGCCGCTGTTTGAGGGAGTAACGCCGTCACCTACCATAAAGGTTGTGCTTCTGATATGGTCAGTGATAACACGCAGAGAAATGTCCTTATTTGCATCGTCGTGATAGTTGATACCTGCAATTTTTATAATGTGCTTCATAATGTTCTGCACTGTGTCAACCTCGAAGAGATTGTCAACATCCTGCATTACACAAGCAAGTCTTTCAAGGCCCATACCTGTATCGATATTGGGATGAGCAAGACGGGTATAGTTGTTGTTGCCGTCGTTTTCAAACTGTGTGAAAACAAGGTTCCACACTTCAATGAAACGGTCGCAGTCGCAGCCTACCTTACAGTCGGGACTGCCGCAGCCCTTTGAGGGGCCTCTGTCAAAATAGATTTCTGAACAAGGACCGCAGGGACCTGCACCGTGTTCCCAGAAGTTATCCTCTTTACCGAAGCGAACCATATGCGAGGGGTCAACACCAACCTCTTTAGTCCAGATGTCATAAGCCTCATCGTCTTCAAGATAAACGCTTACATAAAGAAGCTCTTCGGGAATTTCGAGCACCTTTGTGAAAAATTCCCACGCCCATGCAGTTGCTTCTCTCTTGAAGTAATCGCCGAAAGAGAAGTTACCGAGCATTTCAAAGTATGTGCCGTGACGTGCAGTTTTACCTACGTTTTCAATGTCGGGTGTACGGATACACTTCTGGCAGGTAGTTACTCTGTTTCTCGGAGGTGTAACCTCACCTGTAAAGTACTTTTTCATTGGTGTCATACCTGCATTGATAAGAAGGATACTCTTATCGCCCTGAGGTACAAGTGAAAAGCTGGGGAGTCTTAAATGTCCCTTGCTTTCGAAGAATGAAAGATATTTTTCTCTGATGTCGTTAAGTCCCATCCACTGCATAATTATCATATCCTTTCGATATTGTATTTTTATAAAAAAATATAGTGCCATACACCTTCGGGGTGAAAAACTCCACGGTACCACCCGAATTGTGCACAAGCACCACTTTAGTTTCATTTAACGCATGAATTACGTCTGTTCTTTCGACAGAAGCTCAGAAGCAGCACGCAACTTTGCCACACTCCTCAAGAAGACCTTTCAGCCGTGAGTCTTCCTCTCTTTTGAAGAAACAAAGTGCGATTCTTCGTCATTGCTTTTAAAATATTTACTCGACTATTTTACTATTTTTGTGGGGGTTTGTCAAGAGGGAAAATGACCCCTCTGTCAAAATCGTGTAGCGATTTTGACATCTCCCCTTTCAGGGGCGACAAGAAAATCTGCAAACGCAAAAAGGACGCCCAATGGGCGCCCCTACGTTTTTTATTCCTTCCCACCGTAAAGCACATTGCCGTCTTTGTCGAGGATGATTTCGTCGACTTCTGAGGAGATTTCCGGTGTATAATTGCCTTCGGGCAAGGTGTGGAAAAATTCCTGTTTAATTACATTTCTATGAATGAAACCGTACTCATCCTCACCTTCAAGATAAATGGTGAAAGCGTCCCCTTCCTTGATATCAGGGAAAGTTTTATTAAGAGAAAGAGTGGTAACTGCAGTATCAAACACAGAATCAGGCACAACTGCTTCCTCGAGCACATTATCGTTGTGCATATAAGCAACTTTCATATTTTTGAAAGGAAGTTCTTTACCTTCTTCCACATCAAAATTAAATATCACATCACCGTCAACCTTGTAATTGTTGTCCTCCGTTCTGATACTGTCATCAAAAATGAAACTACCGAAAAGATTGGGCAGAAAATGTCCGTGAAGTGAGCTTACATACCAATCCAGCTCTTCTGTTTCTGTGGTATTGCCGTTTTGTATAAGCAGCTTTACCGTTTCGTTTCCTGTGCTGACAAAAAGATCAGATTTAAAATCTGCGGTGTATTCCATATTCTCGCCTTTTTTCATCTCAACGGTTCTTGCACCGAAGTCAAGGGTAAGCTTTGTGGAAGCAGTAGCTGTTTTAGGGATAATCTTTACGCTTACGGGAACTTTAAGGTTTTTGCTGTCAAGCTCACCGTACTGAAAATCGAAGAATGTTATAAGGCTCGCCTGCTGTTCCAGCTTTTCGTCAACATTGTTATAAATTGAACTAATCTGGCTGTTCAGGTTATTGTACTGATGAGAAAGGTTGTTATAACGGTTCTGAAACTCCGCTTTCATTTCGTTAACATTGAAAAAGCTGTATATGAGAGCGAGAGCAAGAATGATAATTGCAAGTCTTTGTCTTTTAATTGTTTTCTCCATAATTCTGACCTCCTTTTCTGTGATTTCATTATACCATAAAGCGTAGAATTTTGCAACAATAAAACAAGAGAGCCACCGTAATGACTCTCTGTAATAATTATTAGTGGATAAACAGTGAAAGGATAACAAGAATAAGCGAGCCGAATGCAGGAATTGCAATTGAGCCGATTGACCATGTCTTAAGGCTTGTCTTGATATCCATACCTGAGAAGTTGGTTACAACATGGAAGTATGAGTCGTTCATATAGCTGGGACACATTGTTGTAAGGCAAAGCGCCATCGCTGCAAGGTAAGGATTGATACCCAGAGTTGCAATCATGGGAGCGATAATTGCCGAACCTGTAATCATAGCTGTTGTGCCTGAGCCCTGAGGGAATCGCATAACAACACCGATGATAATGGGAACAAGAATTCCGGGAACACCCTTTGATACAATCCAATCAGCCATAATGCCTGCTGCGCCCGTTGTGTTGATAACTGCTCCGAGAGCACCGCCTGCTGCTGTGATGAATACGATGGGACCGGCATCACGGCAAGCCTCCTGCATCATATCAACGCAGGTCTTTCTGTCGTAAGTTCTGCAAAGAAGGAATGCACCCATGCAGAGTGAAACAAAAAGCGCGATAATGGGCTGACCAAGGAAGGTTACAACGCTTGCAAGAGTTGTGCCTGCAAGTGAGTCAATCTGACCAACAAGTGTATTAGCAAAAATAAGTGCGATGGGCACAAGAAGAGTTGCAAATGAAAGGAAAGCTGAGGGAAGCTTTTCAGCTGCAAGAAGCTCAGCAAAGTCTCCTGTTACAAGCTCTTCGTTGTTCTTCTGCTTTTCCTGAATTCTGTCAAGCACCTTAAGCTGTGCTTCGCTGTACTTTGAACGGTCAATTTCATAAGGTACTATAAGATTCGGATATTTCTTTCCGAAGTATCTGAAAAGGAAAACTGAGAACACGAAAAGAGGCACTGAAATTGCAACACCTGCAAGAATGTAAAGACCGAGGTCAATATTGTGTCCGTTTTCGTTAAAGGTTGAAACAACAGCGAGAGGTCCGGGTGTGGGCGGAACCATAAAGTGTGTTATGTAAAGGCCCATACCTAGAATACCGCCAAGGCCAACCATTGATTTCTTTGTAAGGCGTGAGAATTCCTTTGCAAGTGATGAAAGAATAACGAAGCCTGAATCGCAGAATACAGGGATTGAAACAACAAAGCCGGTAAGACCGAGAACAATGTCGCATCTCTTAACACCAACAAGTTTGAGAATTGTAAGAGCCATACGCTTTGCAGCGCCACTCTTTTCAAGGAAGATACCCATAATGCAGCCGAAACCGATTACGATACCGATGCTTGTCATTGAATTACCGAAGCCCTTTGAAACGGTACTTACGCAAGCTGTAAGTGTGTCTACAACGCCGCCTTCAGGACCGAAGGGCATTGCAAGAACTGCGATGAGAATTGCTGAGATAATGAGTGACGGGAACGCGTGCATTTTGGTGAAGATAACAAGCAGCATCATAACAACGATACCGATTGCCATCGCCAATACCGGATGTAACATAATTTCTACCTCCAATTTTTTCATAAAAAAACACAACGGCAGAACATTATTAACCTACTGCCCTTGTGTCCTATACATAATACCACATTTTTCTGATTTTGTCAACACAAACCGAGCTATCTTTATTCTTTTAAACAAGATTAATAAAGCCTCAACATTTCTATTTTAACGCACAAAAAACTGCCACACATTTTTGCATGGCAGCTTGTATATTGTTATGTAATTTTTCAGTTATAGGTTGATATTCTGTTTTTTCTTTAAGCTGTTTTTTATTTATGAATCTTATTTTCATTTACTCGGCTTTTTCTGAAAGATTATTTTTCAGCTTCAATGCCCATTCATTCATACTGAACTGTGCTTTATTGATACTGCATCTGGAGTTTCAAATATTAACTTTAAGCCCTGTTCTTTAAAATTCAGCTTAATTCTTCTCCATTTTCTGTTTAATACTTTTCGAGTCAATCACTACTTCCGATTGACTTTCTCTTTATCTGAAAAGTCTCAAACAGATTTTCTTCTGCAGATTTCTATAAATCCGCTTTCTCCTTACCTCTGTTTTCAGATATTCCTTATATCCTTAACATCGGTTATATATTTAAAATTTCGATTCATCGTATCGACTTGATATTTTACTTTTCGGGCGCTTCCCGGATGATTTACACTTCATCAAAGGGAGCTTAAATGATTACATCTCTTTCAGTAATCTGTTTCTTAAATTTTTTATTTTTACTACAAGTATTATCAAATCGTACGGTTTAAACTAAACAGTACATTGGTAACACCCCTTTCTTTTTGATTGCACCTTTATTATATATGACGATGTTTGATTTGTCAATAGTTTTCCACAATATATTATAATTTTGTATAATATGTACAACTAAAAAGTGAATCGTAATTCTGAAAGTGGCTTAAAACGGTTCTTCTTGCAGTTAAAAACAGTGTGATTTTTGTAGAGTTTTACCAAGGAACAACTGACACCCTGAATCACACCTAACCACAGTCTGATGGCAACAATATAAGAATGAAAAAAATATATATCTTTTGAATAAAATTTTGTTTTGTACTTTCAGAAAAGATTTTTCATTTAGTTCAGAATGATGGTTTAAGATTTCGTCAGAAATTTTGCATTAAAAAAAGCCCCGAAGGGCTTTTTTATTTAAGCTTTCTTCCCATAAGTACACCCATACAAGAAGCCATCATCAGTCCTCTGGTCCATCCTGAAGAGTCGCCTAAGCAGTAGAGACCCTTTACATTAGTGTTGAAATCCTCGTCCATTTTTACACGGTTGCTGTAGAATTTCAATTCAGGTGAATAAAGAAGGGTTTCGTTTGAAGCAAAGCCCTCAACTACGTGGTCCATAGCCTTGATGAAGTTGATGATGTTGGTCATAGCTCTGTAAGGCATTGCTGCAGTGATGTCACCTGCTACGGCGTCGGGAAGAGTGGGTTTTACATTGGACTGTGCAAGCTCCTTTGGCCAGGTGCGCTTTCCGTCAAGAATATCACCGAAGCGCTGAACAAGAATGTGTCCCGTTCCAAGCATATTGGTAAGCTCTCCTACCTTCTGTGCGTAAGCTATGGGCTGATTGAAGGGGTAGCTGAAATTGTGGGAGCAGAGAATTGAAAGGTTTGTGTTGTTACTCTTAAGCTCCTTGTAGGAGTGTCCGTTTACAACGGCAAGGTTGTTGTCATAATTCTCCTGACTTACAAAACCGCCCGGATTCTGGCAGAAGGTTCGCACCTTGTTCTTGAAGGGTGGCGGATAACCGATAAGCTTTGATTCGTAAAGCACCTCGTTTACCTTTTCCATAATCTCGTTTCTAACTTCAACTCTTACACCGATGTCAACAGTGCCTGGTTGATGGGCAATGTCGTGCTCTGCGCAGATTTTCTCGAGCCATTCAGCTCCTCTCCTGCCGGTTGCTACAACAGTGTTTTCAGCGTAGACAATTGTTTCCGCACCTGTTTTTGCCTCACTGAGAATAACGCCCTTGCATTCACCGTCTTCGAGAATAATATTGTTGCACTCATAACCGAAAAGGATTTCAACCCCGTTATTAAGAAGATACTGCTCAATTGCGTAATAGATGTCCTGAGCCTTTTCCGTACCCATATGACGTATGGGGCAATCAACAAGCTTTAAGCCTGCCTGAATTGCCTTTATACGGATTTTCTTTACCTCTTCAGTGTTGGAAACACCTTCAACGTGCTCATCAGCACCAAATTCAAGATAAATCTTGTCTGTATAGTCGATGGTTTCCTGAGCCTTGTCTGCTCCGATAAGACTCGGCAGGTCACCGCCTACCTCGTAGCAAAGGGACAGTTTTCCGTCAGAGAAGGCACCTGCACCTGAAAAGCCCGTTGTAATATGACAGTATGGTTTACAGTTTACGCACTGCTTTGTTTTGTCCTTAGGGCAGTGTCTTTTTTCAACGGGCTGACCTTTTTCTGCAATCAGAATTTTCTTTTTTGAGCCTTTTTTGAGCATTTCAAGAGCAGTGAAAATTCCTGCAGGCCCTGCACCGATAATTACTACATCTTTTTTCACAGATAACGCCTTCCTTCAATTTTTCTCTACTTAAAAGTATATCAAAGCAGAACTTCTTTGTCAATCAACGAGTTACGATTCCTTCGCAGATTTTTTTGAAAACGGGTGCGCAGTCACTGTTACCGCCTTCACCGTTTTCGTTCATTACAATAACCACGTAATTGGGATTTCCCGAAGGAAAAAAGCCTGAAAACCAGGTGCGTAAAATTTCTCTGTTTTCTGCAAAAATGCCACTCTGTGCCGTACCCGTTTTTCCTGAAAGAGATACAAGAGTTGAAAAGGCTTTTTCAGCTTTTCCGTTTTCTACAACGCTTTTCAGCATTTTTTTCATTTCCGATACTGTATTGTCTGAAAGAAGCTTCACCTCAGGCTGCCTTTTTTCTGTAGTGAGAAGTCCCTTATAATTGGTAAGACCGCGCACAAGTGAGGACTTTTTATAGCTGCCCGTTGCAAGAAGAGTGTAGATTTCTGCCATTTTCAGCGGAGTTATGAGAATATCACCCTGACCGAAAGCAAAGTTTGCACAATTGCCTTTGATTTTTAAGCTTTTTCTTTCAGGCAGTGAACCTTTTGCAGAAACAATTGATGAGGCAAGGACTGTTTCGTTTTCAATACCGAGCTTTTCGCAAAGGTACAGTAATTTTTCAGTGCCCGTTTTCTGCAGAAGATCAATAAAATAAGTGTTGCAGGACTCTTCCAGCGCCTTTGTCATATTTATTTTTCCGTGTGCATTATGTTTATAGCAGGAAAAAACTCTGTCCCCTATTTTAATTTCACCTTTACATTCATAGGTGTAGTCGGAGCCTACGCCTTTTTCAAGAGCTGCTGCAGCCACAAGGGGTTTAAAAACAGAGCCGGGTGAATAGGCACAGAGAGCTTTATTCAAAAACGGCGAATTTTCCTCACTGAGGCTTTTTTCAACAGCCGACGGATTGAACTTCGGCACACTTGCAAGAGCAAGTATTTCGCCCGTATTCGCCTTCATTACAATTGCACAGCCGCTTTTAATTCTGCTTTCTTGTAAAGCCTTTTCTGTTATTTCCTGAATTTTGCTGTCAAGAGTCAGCACCACACCTGCTTTTGAAGAGTAATTTTCGTCTTTGATGTGTTTATCCATCCCTGCAAGTATTCTGCCCGTGCGGTCTGCTTCAAAGGTGACACTTAGTTTTCCGCTGTTGAATTTCAGAAATTCGTCGAAGCTTTTTTCAATTCCGTAAATCCCCTTTTTGTCCTTATCAATGTAACCCACAATATGAGGGGCAAGTTGATTTTCAGAATATCTCTCAAAGGTTGAAAACGTACGGATAAAATTGTTGTTTATCCTCTCTTTGGTTTCTATTATAAAAGGAAAACCCTTCTGCAGTTTTTCGGTAATCTCTTCTTCACTCATATAAGCTCTCAGATGCGGTGTTGCACCAATTGTGGGTATCACGACGGACAAAAGCTTTTCATCGGTTTCTGTAAGACGCTTTAAATTCCGGTCGTAGATTTTTCCTCTTGTTTCGGCAACATTCAGTGTACGGGTGGATTTTTCTTTTGCAGCCTCAGCATAACCGGAGGTACCGAGATAAGCCACACGAAAAAGCAACAAGGCAAAGCAGCTGACCATCAGTGTATAGATAAATACTATTCTTTTATTCAAAATAATCACCTGTAATATTATTCCGAAAGGTAAAGGGAATAAATAATCGTAAATTTTTCCAATTATTTTTGAAAAAGACTTGACTTATGTAAAAAAAGTTACTAAAATAGTCATTAGCACTCGATAGTTAAGAGTGCTAAAACACAGTCTAACATGAAAATTTTTCAGGAGGAATAAATTATGACAATCAAACCACTTCTTGACAGAGTAGTACTGAAAGCTACTGAAGTTGAAGAAACAACTCAGAGCGGATTCATTCTTACATCTGCTTCTCAGGAAAAGCCTCAGTTTTCAGAGGTTGTTGCTGTAGGTCCCGGCGGACTTGTTGACGGCAAAGAAGTTAAAATGTTCGTATCTGTCGGTGATAAGGTAATCACAGGTAAATATGCAGGTACTGAAGTTAAAGTTGACGGTGAGGAATATACAATCGTACGCCAGAACGATATCCTCGCAATTGTAGAATAAGGAGTTGATATTATGGCTAAACAGGTAATTTACGGTGAAGAGGCAAGAAAAGCCCTTCAGAGCGGTATTGATAAACTCAGCAATACTGTAAAAATCACACTCGGCCCCAAGGGCAGAAACGTTGTAATCGACAAGAAATACGGTGCTCCCCTCATTACAAACGACGGCGTTACAATCGCCAAGGAAATCGAGCTTGAGGACGCATTCGAAAATATGGGTGCTCAGCTTGTTAAGGAAGTTGCAACAAAGACAAACGACGTAGCAGGTGACGGTACAACAACAGCTACTCTTCTCGCTCAGGCTCTTGTTCGTGAGGGTATGAAAAACGTTGCAGCAGGCGCTAATCCTATGGTTGTTAAAAAGGGTATCAAAAAGGCTGTTGACACTGCAGTTGAAACAGTTAAGGCTAACTCAAGTCCCGTTACAACCTCAGCAGATATTGCGAGAATTGCTACAATCTCATCAGCAGACGAATCAGTAGGTCAGCTTATTGCTGAGGCTATGGAAATCGTTTCAACCGACGGCGTTATCACTGTTGAGGAATCCAAGACAGCTGAAACAATGAAGGAAGTTGTTGAGGGTATGCAGTTTGACCGCGGCTACATTTCACCCTATATGGCTACAGATGTAGACAAGATGGAGGCAGTTATTGACGACGCTGCAATTCTTATTACAGACAAGAAAATCAGCAACATTCAGGAAGTACTCCCCCTTCTTGAACAGGTTCTCAAAATGGGCAGAAAGCTGGTTATTATCGCAGAGGACGTTGAGGGTGAAGCTCTTGCAACTCTCCTTGTAAACAAGCTCAGAGGTACATTCACCTGCGTTGCAGTTAAAGCTCCCGGCTTCGGCGACAGAAGAAAGGAAATGCTTCAGGATATCGCTATTCTTACCGGCGGTCAGGTTATTACAAGCGACCTCGGTCTTGAACTTACCACTGCTACACCCGATATGCTGGGTTCAGCAAGACAGGTTGTTGTTACCAAGGAAACAACAACAATTGTTGACGGTGCCGGCGACAAGGACCAGATTAAGGCACGCGTAAATCAGATCAAGAGCCAGATTGAAGTTTCAACCTCAGAATTCGATACAGAAAAGCTTCAGGAAAGACTTGCAAAGCTTGCAGGCGGTGTTGCAGTAATCAAGGTTGGTGCTGCTACAGAAACAGAAATGAGAGAAAAGAAGCTGCGCATTGACGATGCTCTTGCTGCTACAAAGGCTGCAGTTGAAGAAGGTATGGTTGCAGGCGGCGGCGTTGCACTTCTCAACTCAATCCCAGCAGTTACTGCTCTTCTTGAAGAAACAGAAGATCCCGACGAAAAGACGGGTGTTCGCATTGTTCTCAAGGCTCTTGAAGAACCTGTTCGTCAAATTGCTAAGAACGCAGGCCTTGAAGGCAGCGTAATTGTAAACGCAATTGTTTCCTCAGGCAAGACCGGCTACGGCTTCAACTTCGCTAAGGAAGAATATGTAAATATGGCTGAAGCAGGTATTCTTGACCCCACAAAGGTTACACGTTCAGCACTTCAGAACGCAGCTTCCGTAGCTTCAATGGTTCTTACAACTGAATCACTTATTGCAGATATCCCCGACCCCGCAGCAGATGCAGCTGCAGCAGCCGCTATGGCTCAGGGTGGCGGAATGTATTAAAAAAGCTCCTTCGGGAGCTTTTTTCAATAGCTAAATTCGCATTGCGAGCTAAATTGACCTTTGGTCAGCTAAATACCTACGGAGCTAAATTGACCTTCGGTCAGCAGATAAAGCGAATTTAATTTAGCTTTGCCTTTGCAAAATTTGGCTTAAACACTTCAAATATAAAAACTCATTAAACCACATTAATATAATCAGAACTGAATTTCGCATTTGCAACACACCATTGTATTGTGACTCAATAACAACACTCTTTTTTGATGTGTTGTTATTATTTTTTACATTTTTACTCTCTCATTTTTCAACACATCAATTAAGTATGTTGCATTAGATACACCTACTGACTTAGTTGTTTGAATTTGTAAATAAATTTTATCCATTTTAACAATTTGTTTACTTTTTCTATGCAAATCTGTAAAAAAGTGCATATAATATATAGTCAAAATTAATAAAACGAGTGACACACTGCTCACCATTTGTTAATTTGTTAATTCCGACACAATAAACCATGAGCGTTATCAATTGCCGATTATGGTGATTATTTTATACATTTTAAGAATTGCAAACAACTAAGAAAACGAAAAGGAGTTGGTTCTTATGAACATCAAAAGCACAGAACATTTCGGCATCCAGAGAAAGATTGTAGCAGCTATGACAACCGATTCATGGCAGAACATTCCCCACGTAAGCTACATGTACGAACCCGACGTCACTGCTTTTTACAAGGAATTCAAAAAGATTAACCTTGGCAGAGAAGCTGATGAAAAAATTACCTTTAACACTTTGATTCTTAAGGTCATTACAGAAGGTCTTAAAGCAGCCCCCGTAATGAATTCACATATTGAATATAACAAGCACCTTATCCGTGGCAGAATTGACACATTTGAAGACATCAACATTTCAATGCCCACTATTCTCCCCAACGGTAAAATGATGACAGTCAATCTTAAAGGCTTCCATAACAAGAACCTTGAAGAAATGACCGATTATATAAATGATGTCAGACGCAAAATGGAAAAGACCGACCTTGACGAGGTTATGTACCGTGTTTCTATCGAAAACACAATCAACGGCCTCAAAAAAGGTAAGCTTATGAGAACAGTCTGCCGACTTTACGGCTCACTTACCGGTAAATACAGAATAAAGCATATGACCGGTAAGGAAAAGAAGGCTTACTACTCAATTCCGGAAACAGAAAGACTTACTGCGAAAGACATTGAGCAGGGCACAATTACCGTTTCAAACGTCGGCTCTCTCTATCTCAATCAGACCGGTGCAAATGCCCTTCTTGAAATTATTCCGCCTCAGGTGTGTGCAATTTCTGTGGGAGCTATCCTTGACAAGCCTCTTGTTGTTGAAAAGCACGGCCACAAGGTAATTGAAGCAAGACAGACTCTCCCTCTTTGCATTGCCTTTGACCACAGAGTTCTCGATTTTGGCGAAACAATCCCCTTTATGAAGCGACTTGACTACATTTTCGAGCATCCCGAAATTATTCATTCCTGGATTCCCGAAAAGGAAATTGATGCTGAATTTGACGAGGCATCAACAATCCATATTGCTTGATTTTTTTCTCCCTCTTTTTATAAACTCTCTCCAAGAAAAACAGTGCTGCCCAAAAGCAGCACTGTTTTTCAGCTGAATTCGCTTTCAGCGAGCTAAATTGACTACGGTCAACTAAATTACTTCGTAGCTAAATTGACCTTTGGTCAGCTAAAACAATAAAAATGCAGGCCGACTTCACCGGTTATAATCGGAACGAAGTGACCCGCATTTCCACTTTCAACTTTCAACTTTTAACTTTTTTCAGATGTTGATGTAATAAATATCGTTTCCCCTCGACTTGATAAACTTTATCAGATCCTCAAACTTAAGCCAGAGAAAAGCTGTGTTATCGTTGGGGTGAAAGCCGATAAGTCCGTCGTAGGTTCTGAGCTCACTGTCAAGCACTACGTTTACCTCTGCATCAGGATCGTTAAGTATGCCAAAGGGTGAAACTGCTCCGGGCTCAAGTCCCATATGCTTCATAAGACGCTCGTCTGAGCCGAAGCTGAGTCTTGAACAACCCAGCTGAGTACGGATGTCCTGCTGAATATCAGGGTGCTTATCCTTCATCATTGAAACCACGTAGTGAGTTTTGCCGTTGGCATTTCTCAGAAAGAGGTTTTTGCAGACCTCGCCGTCAGTGAAAACACCGAGAGCATCCATATCCTCAATTGTGTGTACGGGTTCGTGATGGATAACCTTATAGTCTATTTTAAGCTCATCAAGAGCCCCAAAAACTTTTTCCTGCTCTGTCAAATTTATTTCTCCTTTATTTTTTCAAGTAAGTGTATTCTGTTCCCGTATCGGTATTTTTCATTTTAAGTGTGTTGCCTGAAACAGAAAATTCAAATTCGTCATTGAGTCCGGCGCCGTAAATATTAACCGAAACTGTAACCTTGTTTCCCTTAACCTCATAAGTGCCCGTATATGTGCCGTTAATGGGAATATTTACTACGGGTACAGTAAAGTCCATATAGGTAATTTCGCAGATTCCGCCAGGCTTGAATTCAAAGCCGGTCATATCTGCGCCGTCGCGCCACACACCCAAAAGGTCGTCTTCGCTTGAAGAAACATTACCCGTACCCTCTCTTGTGAGAAGGATTTCGCCGCCGTTTTTATTGAGTGAAAGCGAATTTTTTGTTACGATGTAGGTGTATTTTTCTGTAACCTTCTTGCCGCCGTCAGCGTACTGAAGGGTAATTTTACTCTCATCGATAAGATAGATACCACTGAGGTTTCTGCCGTTTTTAGTAAGTTCAAAATTGCCGTCATAATCAAAACTGTAAATGGTGCCGTCATAAGTTTCCCATGAGCCTATAAGCTCGTCGTCATAAAGGACACTGCCCTCTTTTTTAGTGGTTGTGGGGTGTGTTGCGGTCTTTGCCGTGGTGGTTTCGTCTTCATTTTTTGCACGCATATAAATGGCGGTTTCAAGACCCTCAAGATTTGTCATTGAAAGATTATTACCGTCAACAGCTACAGTGTAAGTGTCCTCGATGGTGGCAGAATAAATTGTAAACTTAGTGGTAAGCTTGTCACCCTCAAGAGTGTAAATGCCTTTTGTGGTACCGTTAACCGGGATATTGATTATAGGCACAGTAAGGTTTACATAAGTGATTTCAACTGTACCGTCCTCGAAAAATTCATAGCCGCTCATATTGGCACTGTCACGCCATTTGCCGAGAATTCTCTGAGAAAGATTTTCAGCTTTTGCTGTGGTGGTTTCAGTGGGAGCCGTTGTAGCTACGGTCGTATTCTGAGAGACAGTAGGCATACCTTCTCCTTTTTTCTCGCTTTCGGTTTTAAGGGTGCTCACACCGATTGCAACGCAGAGCACTGCAACAAGTGAGCAGAAAACAATCATAATTATTTTTGTACTTTTAGCCATAAGGTCACCCCTTAATAAATTAATGTAAAAAAGGGTATTGGGCGACACTTCATAAGGAAATTAAGGTTTTTATCGGCTCTTTTCCGCTTTGACATTGCGAAAAACCACCGTAATACGCGAGTATTGCGGTGGTTTTGTCACTTCCTCAAACCAAAAAATATCTCGATAAAAACTGCTTTGCACCTTAAAATTCAGATAGTTTTGATGAAGAACAAGGCGAAAAGCACAGGAATCCTTGCGGATTCCGAGCATTTTTAACGCAGTTATTCGCAAAAATAGCGAATTTTAAGGCTTAAATTCCTTATGAAGTGTCGCCCTTCAGATACCCCTTTTTTATGTTCTTTCTTTTTACTGAGCTGCTGCCGTTGAAGCAACGGTTTCCTGAGCTTCTTCGTAAGCCATGTAAACAACTGTCTTACCGTCTGAAACGTCTGTAAGTGAGAGAGCGTTGCCGTCAATCGTGAACATATAGTCTTTTGTGATACTAGTTGCAAATACTGTGTAAGTAATTGTTACATAGTGGTTACCGTCATCTCTCTTGGTAATCTGGTATGTACCTTCAACTGTGCCGTGATAAGGAAGATTTACAAGAGGTACTGTGATGTCGATAAAAGTAATTGTAACTGCGTTGTTTTCCTTGAATTCGTAACCCATCTGCTGTGTTGAATCTCTCCATGAACCGAGGATTTCCTTTTCAGGAGTTTTTACACATGCTGTAAATAATGTCATTACAAGGATAGCAGTAAGAGCAACTGCAAGGATTTTTTTAAGATTTTTCATTTTTAAAACCTCCTTTGTTGGTCTTATTATATCACAGAAAATCTGTTTTGTACAGAGTTTTCGTTAAAATTCCCTACAAAAGAAGTAATACAGTATCCGCTCATTTTTATACTTTACTTGTTATTTTTCCCAAGATGTGGTATTATATCCCGGTATTATGAAAGAAAGGTGCAGTAAAATGCTTGAACTTATAAACGAAACTCCTTTATGGAATTATCTTTCAAAAACTGAAAAGCCCATTGTGCTTTACGGTATGGGCGACGGCGCCGATATGATTATCAGCATTTTAGAGGAAAAGGGTATCTCTTACAGCGATATTTTTGCAAGTGACGAATTTGTCAGAGGTCACTTTTTCCACGGCAAAAAAGTGCTGAAGCTCAGCGAGCTGGAGGAAAAGTACACCGACTTTATTATTCTTATGACCTTTGCAGTGCACGACAGACCAACTCTTGACAAAATTAAGCTTATGAGCGAAAAATATGAGTTCTACTCTCCTTGCGTTTCAATTATCGGCAAGGAATACTTCACTGAAGAATTTCTTCTCGAGCACGAGGAAGAATTCAGAAAAGCCTATAAGCTTCTCTCTGACGAAAAATCAAAAAAGACTTTTCTTGATGTACTGCGTTACAAGCTCAGCGGTAAAGTGCAGTATCTTCTCAACTGCGAATATGAAAAGGAAAAGCTTTATGACGATATTTTGCACCTCAAAAGAGACGAGACAATTCTCGACCTTGGCGCTTACGACGGCGACACAATAAGAGAATTTCTCGGCGTAACAAAAGGCGAATATAAAAAAATAATCGCTTTTGAGCCTGATGCAAAAAATTTTAAAAAGCTTATGCGAAAGACCGAGAATCTTACGGATATTGCCCTTTACAACCTTGGCGCCTGGAATAAGGACGAAACTCTTTACTTTCAGAAAAAAGCCGCCAGAGGCTCAAGAGCGGAAAAAGACGGCATTCCCGCAGAGTTCAGAAGTGTTGACGGCACTGTAAAAGATAAAGTCACCTTTATAAAGATGGATATTGAAGGTGCTGAGCTGAAGGCTCTTGAGGGTGCAGAGAAAACAATCAGAGAAAATCTTCCCAAGCTTTATGTCTGCGCTTACCACCGTGACGAGGATATGTTTACTCTGCCGCTTAAAATTAACGAGCTTTCGCCTGAGTATAAAATCTACTACAGACATCATCCGTATGTACCTGCATGGGAAAGTAATTTCTACGCTGTTATAGAATAACTTCAGACCGTTAATAAAGACATAAAAAGAGAGAGGCGGACCTCTCTCTTTTAGTTTTTCTTAGTATGATGCTGCAGCATTAGCGATGTTTCTAGCCTGCTGCTTGGCAAGCTTAACAACGTCATCCTTAACCTGCTCAAGAGTGCCCTTGTTTTCGTTTTCAATCTTAACGTCGTCTGAAGCTACAAGTTTTTCAGCAAACTCATTCTGCTTTTCTGTAGCAAGGTCAGTCTTGATTGTGTCCATCCAGGTTGTTTCTGCAGTGCCTACATGGTACATAATGTGGTAACCGTATGTGCTTTCAACGATACCTACATCGCCGACTTTTCTGCCGTCAGCAAGTGACCAATTTTCGAATTCAGCAACCATCTGACCCTGAGGAACAGCTTCATAAAGACCGCCGTCTTCTGCGTTGTCTTCTGAATATTTCTTAGCAAGTTCTGCAAAAGCATCTTCTGTCTTGTCGCCGTCAAGGTATTCCTTAAGAATATCCTGAGCCTTCTTGTAAGTTTCCTTGTCGCCTGTGTTTTCAAGGTCAACTTCAATATCAACTGTTACATCATAAGCTGAAGTATCGAGCATTTCAACTTCAAATGTATCCTCTTCCTTTTCTTCTTCAGGGAACATAACGAGGATATGTCTTACGTCGTATGTCTTTGCGTTTGGTGCATGGTGAACGGGTGCGCTCATCATATATACAGTGTAGCCGGTGTTTTCGTTTTCAAGAACATAGGTTGTACCAACTGCTGTGTTCTTAGCGAATGCCCACTTGAGGAAGTCCTCGTCTGAAGAGGGAAGCTCACTGTGAGCCTGGTCTGCAAGAAGGGTTAACTTGTCGTCCTTCTTCATATCTTCAGCCTTGTCGTTGCCGGCAGCTTTTTCGAATTCGTAAGCAACTGCCTTGAAGCTTTCGTCGCTGTTAACCTTTGAAGCGAATTCCTCTGCCTTAGCTTTTGCTGCAGCCATTGTTTCCTTTGTAACTTCTGAAGTTTCTTTTTCCTTATCTTCAACCTTTTCAGCGTTGATTACGTAGTTTCTGAGTGAAACAACACCGTAAACTGTAAGGTCTTTATTGTAAACTTCTTCTACCTTTGCGTCTGAGTAGGAAGCCTTGTATTCGTCGAGCTTTGTTTCGTTAACCTTCTGAACAAGCAGCTGGTTTTCTGTAATTTCACGGAAAGCATCAACGCTCATAGCTTTTCCGTAGAAGGTACGGAGATAAGCAGCAAGACTGTAGGGAGTCTGACCGCTTTTTGCTGATGCTTCTACCTGCTCGATAATGCTGTCAACTTCTGCGTAGTCTTTTTCATCAAGCTTGATGTCGTTTTCAGCAGCATACTTTTCGCAAGCCTTTGCATACTTAATCTGCTGTCTTGCTGTGTAGTCAAAGAAGTCGCACCATGTGGGATCTTCAATTCCTTCAAGTTCACCAATATATTTCTGCTGATCGGGAGAAACTGTGCAATCATAACCGGTGTACATAGCACCCATGCCGGGGCTGTATGTTTCGTACTGATATGATAAGTTAAAATACTGTGAGAAAATCTGGTTATAGAAGTAGCTGTATTCAGCCATTTTTACTTCTTCGCCGCCAACGGTGAACGCAACCTTACCTCTCTGAAGCACACCTGAGTTGCCTACTGCAAAGCCACCGATACCGAGAGCAATAGCAAGAACTACTAAAACTGCAATTGCAGCCTTGCTCTTCTTTGTAAGGATAACCTTATGTGATTTTTTCTGATTCTTTTTTGCTGCCTTGGCAATACGCTGTTTTCTTTCTTCACGGTAAAGCTCAGCAGCAGTTTTTTCCTGATTTGCCATACTGGATTTCATCCTTTTCTAAAAATTTTTACCTGAGGCTTTTCTCGCCTTTTAGGAATATTGCTATAATTGTATACTATTTAAAGAAAAAAAGCAAGTACAATTAAGCACTTTATATATTTTATATTACTTTTACTTTATTTTTACTTAAAATTAAAGTCGGGAGCTGATAATTCTGCTCCCGACACAAATAAATCCATTCAGATATTTTTTAAGCTCGTGTGATGAAATCTCAAGGTCGCTTTTTTCATCATAGAGCATTTTTAAAAGAGAGTTGAGGCGCTGCACCTCTTTAAAATTCATTTCGTCTCTTGCTTTCTTCAGCTTACGACGTGTTCTTTCAATTATCTCCTGCTGAACTGCAAGACTGTTTTCATAGGTTCTACTCAGCTCACTGAGCGAATTTGCCATAAGCGGTGCCCCCTTCCTCTTTTCCGAAAAGCAGATAATCGGAGCTGCAACAGTAAAAGGTGCAAAGCTTTTTAAGCTCGGTCATTGTCATCTGACTGCCCTGCTCTTCAAGCTGACAAAGTCTTTCTGCATCAATGCCCGTAAGCGACGAAACATCTGCGGCTGAAAGGCACTGACTGTTTCTCAGATTTCTGAGCCTGTCTGAAACCTCGTTAGATTTTACGGTGCAGCCATAGGCATCGGAGCTTTTTATTATGATTTTTGCTGCTTCGCTGTAGCTTCTTCCGTAACGGTACTCAATTGCATATTTCAGCTTGTCGTAGATAATGCTGTTGATTTTTTCAAGATGTCTTGCAACCGTTGAACGGTCCACACCCAGCTTTTCTGCAATTTCAGAAACTGTGTAGTTTTCGTACCAGCGAAGGTTTACAATCAGTTGGTCATAGTCCGAAAGCTCGTTTTTCACAACCCTTTTTACAAGCTCACGCAGTTCAGCCTTTCGCTGTCTGAGCACATAACTTTCAACGCTCTCGTTGATATTACCCTGCCATTTAATGAATGATTCTTTTGCGTTTATGTAATCTGAAGATGTAAAGCTGTTGTTCATTTTTAATACCTCCCATATTTATGCAAGCACAGACGAACATTTGTTCTATCTACCATTTTAGAAAGATTTTTCCATTTGTCAATACAGTTTTGTTGAATATTTTTCACAATCCATAAATACGGGCTGTAGTACACAGAGGTATAAAAAATTGAGACTTAAAATAATGCAATAAAGACAAAATGACTGACAAATCAGCAGAAGCCGACTTGTCAGTCACAGTTATCATTCAGGGAAATTATACCAATATTCTCTTTTTTTGCGGATGTAGCTTTTTCTTATTGAAAAAACTACTATTGCAAGACCCACAACCGCGAATCCCACATAAATATGGGTGTTATCGCTTCCGTGAATTCTGATTTCATTCCACAGCTCAGAAAGCCTTAAAAGCGACTCCTGTGGAAGATTGTGGAAATACTCAGTTTCCGGCATATTCTCCTCGTCGGGATAAAGGTAGGGATTATCACGCATTTCAGCATATTCGGGGTTATCAAGCACACCGGTGTTGGGTGTTGCATATCCGATATAAAAAGCGTTGCTGAGTGCTACCTCGGGGTCAAGAAGAAAGTTGATATACTTTATTGCAGCGTCATAATTCTGGCTGCATTGCGGTATACAGATTGAGTCAACGAAAATATTTACGCCCTCTTCGGGATAGACGAAATCAAGGTCGGGATTGATTTCATTCATAAGAATAAAGTCGCCGACATAGTACGGCACCATAGCAGCCTCGCCGCTTTCCATCTTGTTGAAAACCTCGTCCATAACGTAGCCCTGAAGAAGAGGCTTCTGCTCAATAAGAAGCTGAGCCACATCTGAAAGCTCTTTTTCGTCGGTGGTGTTAAGGGAGTAGCCTAAAATTTTCTGCGGAATTGCAAAGGCGTCACGGGGATTGTCAATCATAAGTATTTTACCCTTATACTGCTCGTCCCACATTACAGTCCAGCTTGTGGGCTTTTCCGTAACCATTTTTGTGTTATAGATAAGTCCCACCATACCCACATTGTAAGGCACGGAAAACTTATTATCAGGGTCAAAGTACATATTTTTATAAGTCTCAGAAATGTACTTGTAATTCGGTATGCTCTTTACATCAATTTCAAGAAGCATATTTTCGGAAATCATGCGCTCAATCATATAGTCTGAGGGAATAATTATATCGTAGCTTGCACCGCCGTTTTTGATTTTCGGATAAAGGTCCTCGTTACTTTCATAGGTAACGTAGTTAACCTTGATTCCCGTCAGCTTCTGAAACTCCTCGTTGACGTTTATAAGTCCGTCCTCATAGGTGTCAGAAATATATTCGCCCCAGTTGAAAACGTTGATTGTTGTGCCCTCGCTGCCCTTGTACCACTCTTCGTTCTCATAAGCTGAGGCAGAAAATGTAAGGGGAAGCATCAGGATAAAAGCAAAAATAAGGAAGGTTAATTTTTTCATTTTTTTGCCCCCTTATCAAGCTTATTTGCAAGTCTCTTCTCCCCTCTTACCTGTGAAACATTGAGAAGCACAAGAAGAAGGAGTATTGCAACGAAAATAAGGGTTGAAAGGGCATACATATCGGGTGTTACTCTCTTTTTTGTCATCGAGAATATTCTTATAGGAAGGGTTTCAAAGGAAGGACCCTGAGTGAAATAGCTGATTACAAAGTCGTCAAGTGACAGAGTAAAGGACATCATCATACCCGATACGATACCCGTTGAAATTGAGGGCAGAACAACCTTGAAAAAGGCTTTTACGGGTGTGCATCCAAGGTCCATAGCTGCCTCGGGAAGGTGTTTGTCAAGCTGTCGGAGCTTTGGTAAAACCGAAAGGATTACATAAGGCAGACAGAAGGTTACGTGGGCAATAAGCATTGTTTCAAAACCGAGAGTTTCTTTTCTGCCTATAATGTTTCCGCAGACAACGAAAAGAAGCATCATTGAAATACCCGTTACAATTTCAGGGTTCATCATAGGAAGATTGGTAACGCTCATAACAGTGCTTTTAATGTACTTATTCTTATAGTTATTGATACCCACTGCAGCTGCAGTGCCCATTACGGTTGCAACACCTGAGGAAGCGACAGCAAGAATAAGAGTATTCTTAAGGGCATTTATAGTTGCAGAATCGTTCATCAGCGACTTGTACCAACGAAGTGAAAAGCCTGTAAATACACCTGTACTTGAGGATTCGTTGAAGGAGAAGAAAATCATTACAACGATTGGTGCGTACAGAAAGAGCATTATAAGAAAAACATAAAACTTTGAGATGGGAGCCATTTTTCTGTTCATATCAGTACACCTCCGTCATCGTCGTCACCGGTAAACTGATTCATAACCATCATACAGATAATAATGAGCACCATCAGCACCATTGAAAGAGCTGCACCGAGGTTGTAGTTGTTGGCACTTTTGAACTGCATTTCAATAATATCGCCGATAAGTGAAAAGGTGTTGCCACCAAGCTTTTTTGAGATATAGAAGGTAGAAACCGAAGGCACAAAAACCATTGTAAAGCCTGAAGCTATACCGGGAAGTGAATGAGGTATCACAACATCCTTAATAACGGTAAGCTTGTTTGCGCCTAAATCCTGCGCAGCCTCAACAAGGCTGTAATCAAGCTTTGCCATAATTGAGTAAAGAGGCAGAATCATATAAGGAATGTAGTTGTACACCATGCCGAGGACTACTGCACCTTGGGTGTTAATCATATGAACCGGTGAAAGTCCGAGGGCTTCAAGTGCGTTATTGATAATACCCGTGTCCTGCATAAGAATCATCATTGAATATGTTCTGATAAGAAGATTCATCCACATGGGAAGCATAACAAGCATCATCATTGTTCTTTGCACATTTGCTTTGCTTCGCGCCATAATATAGGCAAGAGGATACGCCATTACAAGGCTTATTACCGTTGCAATAAACCCGAGCCAAATTGAGTTGAGCATAATATCCTTGTACTTGCCTATGTCGGCAATATACTGCAGAGAAAAATTACCGTTTGCATCGGTAAGGGAATAATAAGCCACAAAAATGAGAGGCACTACAATAAAAATTGCCGCCCAGACAAGATAAGGTGCAGATGTCAGCTTTTTTGAAAGAGAGGATTTTTTCATTTTTATTCCTCCTCTACCGTAACATCTGAAAGGTGCTCAATTTCATCACTGAAGGAGCTGTAGTCACCGTAAAGGCCTGAGTATTCACTCTTTTTCATAACGTGGATTGCATCGGGCTCAATCTGAATGCCGATTTTTGTTCCTACGGGATAGTAGTCTGTGGTCTGAATCATCCACTTGAAATTATCAATATCAACAATCATTTCAAAGTGGACACCCTTGAAGGTGTTTGAGGTAATTACACCGCTGATTGTGCCCTCTTCAATAGGTACAACGTCAACATCTTCGGGACGGACAACAATATCAACACTTTCATTGACCGCAAAGCCTTTGTCAAGGCACTGGAAAACTGCGCCGGAAAACTTGGCTTTAAAATCGTCAAGCATTACACCGTCAAGAATATTACTCTCACCGATAAAGTCAGCTACAAAGGCATTTTTCGGCTCGTTATATATATCTATGGGAGAACCGATCTGCTGAATTTTACCGTCGTTCATTACAACAACGGTATCGCTCATTGAAAGAGCCTCCTGCTGGTCGTGAGTTACATAAATAAAGGTAATTCCGAGACGCTTCTGGATATTTTTGAGTTCCACCTGCATATCCTTACGAAGCTTAAGGTCAAGTGCACCGAGAGGCTCGTCAAGAAGCAGGACTCTGGGCTCAACGGCAAGAGCACGGGCAATTGCCACACGCTGCTGCTGACCGCCTGAAAGAGAGGAAATATCTCTCTTCTGAAAGCCTGAAAGGTTAACAAGCTCAAGCATTTCTTTAACCTTTTTGCTGATTTCCTTTTCCTTCATCTTCTTTATGCGAAGACCGAAGGCTATATTCTCATAAACATTGAGGTGCGGAAACAGTGCGTATCGCTGAAAGATAGTGTTGACCTGCCTTTTATGAGGCGGCAGATTATTTATATCCTTCCCCTCAAAAATTACACGGCCGTTGTCAGCTTCAAGAAAACCTGCAATAATTCTGAGAGTGGTTGTTTTTCCGCAGCCTGACGGACCGAGAAAAGTCATAAACTCCTTGTCCTTGATAAGCAGATTTATGTCATCAAGAATTACATCATCACCGAATTTCTTCGAGATGTTCTGAAGCTTTATAATTACATTATCTTCCATTGATAAACCCCTTTCCCTACTGAGCGTACCCAAGGCATCTCAGACTCGATCGATTTCAGAATTTTTAAAAAACGGCATAAAATGCCATAGTAATGAAATTATCATTTCATTAGACACAATATAGACCAAAAAACTGCAAATGTCAACAGTTTTTTTGTAATTTTCGTCAGAAATCTGCACTGACTTTCGGATGATATTTGAATTGCTCCCGATTTCTCGTTATTTCTCCTTTTTCCTCTCAGAATCTCAAAAAAACTTTTTTCTGGAAATTATAAAAAAGAGAAACAGAGCAGGTGTACGCTCTGTTAAACATTCTCATTGAAGTATTCGTCTTTCTGCTTTTCAATAAAGGCTCTTACCTGCTCTCTTCCCTCATCGGACAAAGGAAAGGTTTCAGTCACAATACCGTCTTCCGGCTGATTATCGTAAGAATTGAGTCCGTAATAGCAGCAGGCTTTAAGATATTCGTCCTCATCAATTTTTTCAATCCATATTCTGTAGTTCAGAATTTTTTCTGACAGACAGCCCTTGTTGGGGTCAGTACCTACAGAAGCGCAGTAAATATTGTAACTTCCGCCTATTCTTGAGCCACCGATAAGCCACGGCATAATAGGCACAAAAATTTCACTGTTTTCCATTGCCTTCCATCCTTCTTTTGTTTTCTTTTAATATGATACCAAAAAGCAAAGGCTTTGTAAAGACTAATCTGCCATAAATTCTGCAGCAGCAACAGCTTTACTTTGGGAATAATAAGAAAATACATAGGCTGAAGGAAAGAAAAACAGAGAAAAAATCAGCCACAAGGAAAAGCTCAGTTTAAGCTTTATAAGTGACGCTCTGTGCTTTTTCATCTGCAATTGTGATGAGGACACAAGCTGACGGAAACTCAGATACTCCCCTTTTGCATAGTAATATTTTACAAGAAAAAGCGAGTCAGCAAACTCTGAATAAAAAATGCACCCGCTAAGAAAAAAGAGAAGCGCTGAAATCAGCATAACAACCGACACTTTAAGGGACAACGAGTTTTCTGCAAGAGACAGAAAAGCAAGGACATTCCCTGCAAAAGGCAGAAAGCACAAAAGAAAAAGGAGTATTTTCATCAGAGTGAATTTAATGCTGAAGCCTAAGAGTTTTACTGCCTTTTTTGGTGCAAGATAAAAGAATAAGTCCTTTACCGAACCGCCTGACCTTTGAGCTTTTCTCAGAAAATAACGGGTAAAGCCCATATCTGAAAGAGAAAAAAGAGTAAAAGTAAGAGTGATTACCCCCACGCTTACACACAGAAGAACAGTGCTTTTTTTAAAAAAAGTTAGGGTCTGCAAAGCAATTTCCGGCAGAAGATTAAGACACAGACAAAGCAGTAAAAGAGTAAAAAACAAAAGGCACAGCATAAACGTGTTACCCATCAGATATGCCTTGCTTTTCAGTTTTATTATTGAAGTTTTCATTACAGCACCACCTGAAAGAAGTATTGGCACTGTTAAAGCTTCAGATACAAATAAAAAAGCCTTATGGAGAATTTTCCGTAAGGCTTAACTTTTATATTACTACATAACCTGTATATGAGGTATTATACTGTGTACCTGCTTTTGTCTGCACAAGACCTGCAGGAATTGTAAAGGTTACGTTTGAGCCTGAATTGAGGCTTTGGCTTGAAAGGTCAATTGTAATGAGCTGACAACCGTCTGCATTGGTTTTTGAGGTTACGCTGCAGGGTACGGTTGTTGCAATTTCCTCACCGTCAACAATAATTGTAATGTTCTGACTCTTTGCAGCAAAAGCACTCATCCATCCGTCAGTTGAAACAGCAAGAGTTACAAGGGAAGTGCTGCTGTTATAAGAAGTATCGTTGATTACAAGCTGAGTGGGGGTTTTGTTTGCAGCAGTTGTTGCCTTTGTTGTCTTTTCCTTGGTGGTAACTGTACCCTTTGTAGTTGAGGTTGCACCGGTCGGGAAAGGATCTGCTGTACTGGGCGCAGTAGGCTGAGTTGGAAGCTGCGAAGTATTTACACTTGGTCTTTGAATATCACTGCCTGTAGGATTGACAACGGGAGCAGAGCCCGTAGGAAGATAACTGCCCGTTGTTGAGGGAATAATTACCGTGTTGGGGTCGAATCTTGTGGTTTCACTCCATGGCACAGTTTTATCAGCTCTTGTTGTGAGAATATAAGTCATACCTTCCACTGAAGCAGTCGGAACTTCTGAAGTGCTTTCTACAGGAGCGGCCGTGCTGCCCTCTGACGGTACATATCCCGTGTTGATTGGCGGCAGGGTTGTTGTGGGATTTTCATTATCCCCACAGGAAGCAAACAATGCAAGCATTGCAAGTATCAGAAATATTGCCGTGATTTTTTTCATCGCTGTGCCTCCCTACTTATAAAATCAATTATACTAACCAACATATTATACAATAAATCAGCCTGTATGTCAAATGAATAATTTTAAAACTTTAATAAACTGATATTCTCTTTTATGTATTTTGCACCTTCAAGCTTAATTCTGCTTAAAAAACCGCTTTCAAGAAGAATTTTATCAGTTTCTTCAATTTTTTTCTCGCTGAATGAAGCCTCAATGTCGTTGTCATCATACATACGGCTGATTTCATTAACGAGTTTTGCGTCTTCATTAAGACCGACTAACTGAAGTGCAGGCACAATTCGTTTTCTTAAAATATCGGTATTAACAGAGAAAAACTCCTTTACTCCTCCGTCAGATACAAAAACGTCAAGCACGTAAATGCTCTGCTTTTCATCGGACAGCTTAAGAAATTCCTCTTCTATATTTTCCTTTTTCTGAAGAAAAAGCTGATAAATCAGTGCTACACCCTCAAGTACTTCTTCGTCGGGTGCAGATTTAATTGTGTCTTCGCTGAAGTCCTTATACTTTTCCTTAAGGGCAGTAAGTCTTTTAATCTCTGCTTCTTCAGCTTTGAAGCTTTTCATATGCTTTGAGTAAGCCTTTGCGGCAAAATTCAGCACAACAATAAAAATTGCAAGTACAGCAAAAAATACAATAATGAGATAGCCGTACTGACTTAACCATTCTTTCATTTCTTATTCCTCCTGAAGAGCTTTGTAGATGTCGCCTTTTTTTATACCTGTATCCTTGGCTGCCTGCTTTGCTGCAAAGCTTGTGCTCATGCCCTCTTCCATATACTCTTTAGCTTTTATAATTGCATCTTCAAGTGTGGGAAGGTCCTCTTCTTTTTCTTCGTAGCCTTCAATTACAAGCACAATTTCACCTTTAAGGCTTTCTTCCTGATACTTTTCTGCGGCTTCCTTAAGAGTTGTACAGATAACCTCTTCGTGGATTTTTGTAATTTCTCTTATAATCGCAATTTTTCTGTCGCCGAAATATGCGTACATATCAGTAAGAGTTGCAGAAAGCTTATGAGGTGCCTCGTAGAAAACCATGGTACGCTTTTCTTTTTTCACTTCTTCAAGATGCTCTCGCCTGCTGACCTTTGAAACGCTGAGAAAGCCCTCAAAGGTAAATCTACCTACGGGAAGTCCGGACAAAGCAATTGCAGCAACAAAAGCCGAAGGGCCCGGCACAACACTTACGGGTATGCCCTTTTCGTGGCACAGTGCAACAAGGTCTTCACCGGGGTCGGAAACTGCAGGCATACCTGCATCTGTTACAAGTGCGCAGTTTTCGCCGGAGAGAATTCTTTCAGCAATATATTCGCCTTTCTGTCTTCTGTTGTGTTCGAAGTAGCTTATCATAGGCTTTTTGATTTCAAAATGATTAAGAAGCTTCAGTGTAACTCTTGTGTCCTCGGCTGCAATAAAGTCGCAGTCTGAAAGAGTAGCCAAAGCTCTGGGTGAAATGTCACCTAAATTACCTATGGGAGTACCCACAAGAAAAAGTGTTCCGCTCATTTTTATCTCCTTTTGAGGTTACCTTATTGATGTCCGTCCATATAATCGCCGAACATACTTCTGTATTCCTCGGTGTTGTTTCCGTCTTTGTCTTTCATCACAAGCTGCTTTTCAATTGTAACGTGACTTTTGCTTCCACGTTTACCTTCAACAAGAACAAGCCAGGGAGCTTTGCCATCTTTTTCAACAACAAAACGGATTCTCTTAGCTTCAATTCCACCCTCACGCATACTGCAAATGATGTCGCAAAGTCTTTCAGGACGGTGGCACATACAGAATCTTCCACCGAATTTTAAGAGCTTGGCTGCTGCTGCAACAGCATCGTCAATTGTGCACATTGTTTCGTGTCTTGCAATTTTGTCTGCTTCAGAAAGGCTTTCAATTCCCGTACCTACGGGTTTATAAGGCGGATTCATTGTAACAAGGTCAAACTCACCGAAGGGCACAACACCCTTAAGTGAGCGAAGGTCAGCATTGACCACCTTTATTCTGTCCTCTTTAGAATTAAGCTGAAGACTTTTTTCAAGCTGTTGACACGCCTTTTGCTGAATATCAATTGCCGTTACCGACTTTGTTTCTCCCTTTATCCAGATAAGGGGTATAATTCCGCAGCCGGTGCCCATATCGCAGGCAACATCTTTTCTTTTTATTGAAGCAAATGATGCAAGAAGGATTGCATCGGTGCCGAAGGTGTGAGAATCGGAAACCACAATCTGCATTTCTTTACCGAGTGGTTCAAGTCGTTCATCATGTTTAAGCTCTGTCATAGTCTGCTCCTGTTTTTTAAACTCTTTTTATATAATAACATATACAAAGCAAAAAGTAAACCAACCGTGCACATAAAATGAAAAACCACTGCACAAGGCAGTGGTTTCAGCTTTTAAATTAAATTAGAATTCGAGAGCACCAAGAATCTTATCGAAGAGTGCGATACCTTCTTCTGTGTCACCGTTATAGAGGATGATACCTGCAATAGCGCCGAATACCTTAATAAGGATGTTGAGAACTGTTGCAAATGTATCTTCTTCAACTTCTGCGGGGATGTATGAAGCGTAGAATTCGATTACTTCGCCAGCTGCACCAGCAGGAATCTTGTAGTCAGCGTTTGAAGCGTACTTGTTGCTGTCGAAGTAGCAGTACCAACCGTCGAACTGATAACCGCTGGGAGGAGTAATAGCGGGAAGTCTTACAAACTGACCTACACGCTGTGTATCTTCTGATCTGGGAAGCATTATGTACTTGCCTGAAATATCAGCACCGTCTTTATAAACGAAATCGCTGATTGATGTGTCGTAAACATAAGCACCTGTCTTAAGTGAACCACCGTTAAGGTCAAAAGCGATAACAACCTGTGAGTTCTTATCAACAACGCCCTGGTCGTAGTAGTTGTTATAAACTGATGCTGATGCACTTACACCGAGAACTGAGAAAAGCATAAGTGTTGCGAGAAGAACTGATAAAAGTTTTTTCATAATATTTACCTCCGAAAATTTCGCATTAATCATTGGCATAATTATAGCACTGAAAATCACAAAAAGCAAGACCTTTTTAAACAAAACTTTATCTTTTTTTGTATTTTTGTTTTGTTTAATATGATATTAACAATTTGTTTACAAATATCTTGTGCTATTCTTACAAAGCATTTTACATATTTTGTAATTTTGTCCATATTTTTCTCTGCCTCGTTGACAATATAACAATATATATTGTATAATTTTTTGTAGCAATCATTATATTGTATGTCTTCCCGAGGTGACTTTTTATGAAAAAAAGTAAAAATACTCTCCCTTTATGGGGACCCTATTCAAAAAAATATGCAGGTATTTCAGCTATTGCAGAAAGTCCAAAGCATTCAGGTATAAGATTTGACCTTTCTGTTGCTCCGGCCGTTTCTGCTTTTGATATAAGAGTGCCTAATGTTACTCTTCCCAGCAATTATCACCCCTGGCTTTCAAGCGAGGATTACGGCTTTTATTCCTTCAGATATGACCTGGAGTGGAAGGATACAGTATATGCTGATGTTTCATATACGAGACTTACAGATAAGAGTATACTTATCAGAACAGAGCTTGTCAACAACTCCGATATTATCAAAAATTTTGTTGTAAACTATTTCTCCTCAATTGAATATCCCCTTGACTCCTACGCAACACTTTCCCTTCCGAAAAAGTGTGCATATAAAAATGCCGTTGACTATGACAGTTATATGTATAACACCACCCGTCCCTGGGATGAGCAAAATGCCGACGGCAGAAAAAAAGGCGAATTCATAGATAAACGCTTTACAAACGAAAAAGGTCTCGGTGACAGAGCAGAAAAGTGGCATATGCCCCACCGTGTAATAAAACCCTTCGGTGCCGAGAAAAATGACAGGGTTTCCTATACCATCAATGTAGAAGAAGCTTTTGAAAACGCAGTTCTTGCCGTAAGATACAGAACAAGCGACATTTTCTACGAGCAGGGAAAGCAGGTAGGTGTTCATTACATAAACAGTGAAAACACTGCTGAATTCGATGTGGAAAATTTCGGCACACTTGTCCTCTCCCCTACGGATGAGCTGAAAATGGCTTATCTTTTCCTCGGAAAAGTAGAGAAAGGTGAGCTTAAGCTGAGCCTTAACGCAAAAGGTACGGGCGCTGCAGAATTCGACTTTTTCTGCATATGCGAAGAAAGTGACAAGGATAAAATCACCGTCAGAGATGTACCCGTAAATTTTGTCCCCGATTTTGAAAACAAAAAGTGCAAAAAGGGTTACCTCACCACTCTCAGATATGAGGATATAAAAGACACCTACTTCCTTCGTGTTTTTGACGATAACACACGTTTCCGTGAAATCAATACGGGTGCACTTGAGGACTGTATGACGGCAAGACTTTCCAACGCCGACGAAACCTTTGATGATGTTACGGAAAGCTTTACCGGTGCCTTTAACAGAAAGCACAGCGACAACGGCTTTTTCCACAACGCAATAAGCCACACAATTTTTGTTCCCGCAGGTGAAAAAGCGGTTCAGTATGCAGTGATTTCCTCAGAAAGAACCGATTATCTGACTGAGGAAGAATACGAAAAGCTTTATGAAGAAGCGAAAAAATCAGCAATCGACTTCAAGGTGAATTCCGAGGGTGAAAAGTATAAGCTCAGCAACCAGATTCTGGCCGCTACTGTTATGACCAATGTTGTTTATCCCATTTACAAGCACGGCGATTACATTATACACCACACACCCGGCAAGCGTTGGGACTGTCTTTACACCTGGGATTCGGGCTTTATCGGTCTCGGAATGAACGAAATTGCTCCAAAGTATGCCGACTACATAATTGATACTTATTTAAGCCACGAGGATAACCCCGACTATGCTTTTCTGCATCACGGCTCACCTGTACCCGTGCAGATTTATCAGCTTTTTGAAATGATGCAGAAAAGAAACAGCAAAGAAGAACTTCTGAAGCTGTATCCGCGAGCAAGACTTTACTACCTTTTTCTTGCAGGTAAAATCAGAAATTCAACAACTGCAAAATTCAAGAGCGGTCTTCTTACCACCTACGATTATTTCTATTCTTCAAGCGGTATGGACGACTACCCTGCACAGATGGCTATGAAGAAAGACGAGCTTCGTGACAAGGCTGCACCCGTTATCACAACGGCTCAGGTTATCCGTTTCGGCAAAATACTTTCAATCTTTGCTCACAAGCTGAACAAAACAGAGGATGAAAACGAATACAAGGCAGATATTGAAAGATTTACAGATGCACTTAACAAATACGCCTGGGACAAGGACAGCGGCTATTACAGCTACGTGCTGCACGATGAAAACTATGAACCTACCGTTCAGTACACCACAAAAGACGGTGAAAATCTTAACAAGGGTCTTGACGGAATTTATCCCATTATTGCAGGTGTATGTGACGATGAACAAAGCGAAAAAATTATCAGTCACCTTACCAATGAAAAAGAAATGCACTCACCCTTCGGCATCTCAGCCGTTGATATGACTGCAAGCTACTATATGGTAAACGGCTACTGGAACGGCAACATCTGGTTCCCACATCAGTGGTTCATTTTCAAAAGTATGCTTGATATGGGCAGAGGCGAAATTGCAAGGGATATTGCTCATATGGCGCTTGACATCTGGAAGAGAGAGGTTGACAGCAGCTACTACACCTTTGAAATGGTTAACACTGTTACAGGCTGCGGCGGTTGGTTCCACAACTTCGGCGGACTTTCAACTCCCATAAATATGTGGTTCAAGGCTTACTACTGTCCCGGCACTGTGAATGTGGGCTTCGATACCTTTATTGAAAAGTATCAGTTCAACGAAGATTTCACCGAAGCCGAAATTGTTTTCACTTACTACGGCGACAAAGAGAATTTCACTCTTCTTTCAGTTATGAACGAAAAAGGCGATTACACTGCAACCCTTGACGGCAAAGAGATTGACATTTTCTCAGACAAGGGACAGATTGAAATTAAACTTTCAAGCAAATACAAAGAAACCCATACTATTAAAATAAGGAGAAAATAAAATGTACGAAAACATTAAACCTTTAAAGCTGAATGTAATTTCAGACATTCACTTTTATGCAAGAGAAATGGGCTGCGAGGGAAAGGCTTTTGATAAGGCCAACGTTACAGCCTCCAATGAAATGTATTACAGCAAGGAAATTCTCGCTTCACTTATGGACCAGCTTGCAGAAGACGAGTGCGAAATCGTGCTTGTAAGCGGCGACACCACCTGCCACGCAGAAAGAAAATCCCACGAGGGTGTAACTCAGCTTCTCAGAGGTCTTAAAGAGAGAGGCAAGAGAGTTTATGTAATTACGGCAACCCACGACTTCACCGGTGACGGAAAGACTCACCGTTATGACGGTGACGAAAGAAAAGACGTTGATGAAGGCGTAAAACGTGAGGAGCTTTATGATTTTTACCGTGAATTCGGCCCTGATGAAGCAATTGCTTTTCACAAGGACAGTATGTCCTTTGTTGTTCAGCTTTGCGACGGCTACCGACTTTTCGCTCTTAACGACGACAGAAACCACAAGGGTGCAAGCGGATTTTCCGATGACTGCTTCAAGTGGATTGAAGAGCAGATTGAAGATGCAAAAAAGAACGGTCAGTTTATTATTCCAATGACTCACCACCCTATGCTCTCCCCTTCTCCTTTCTATACCATTATCGGTAAGAGCAACATTATGGGCGAGGCTGAAAAGCGAATTGATGAACTTACAGAGCTTGGCGTGAATTATATGTTCACAGGTCATACTCATATGCAGGATATTTCCTACAAGTACACGGAGAATGACAAAATTTTCTATGACATTACAACTGCAGGTTCTGTAGGCTACCCTGCAACCTTCCGTAAGGTTACCTTTGACCCTGCTAAGGGACAGATTCACGTTGATTCAGTTGACGTTAAAGCTGAAGTAAACGGCAGACCCGTAAAAGAACATCTTGAAGATAAATTCTTCGGTATGATTCGCCGTGTTATCAAAAAGGCCGGTACAGATATTCCTGAGTTTGCAAGAATGGCAACCTCATTCAGCGTAAAGGAAGAGCTTATCTACAAAATCGGCTGGATTATCAAGCCCTTTGCAAAGCTTTTAGGCAGTCTTACAATCGGCAAGGTAGCTCCTCTTTGCAAGAAAGAATCAGGCCTTAAAAAGAGCGATTGGGCTGCAATCAAAGACGAAAATGTAGTCAATTTCATTGTTTCACTTGTTGCAAACCTTTATGGTGGCGACAGTCCATACACACCGGACACACCTCACTACAAAATTACAATGGGCATTCTCGCAATTATTGACAGTATCCTTGCGGTGTTCGGTATCAAAATCGGCAAGATACTTAAAGGTGCTGAATCGGTACAGAGCCTTGTTGAGCCCCTTCTTTATAACAGTGGCATCTGCGACGAAAAAGCAACTCTCAACCTATTTGATAATCTTCCGTCAAAAGAGCAGACCAAGCCGAATTTCATCAAGAGCAGAAAAGGTCTCGGTGTAATTATCGGCCTCGTGCTTTCGGTTATTGTTTTCCTGCCCGTTATTCTTCTGTGGCTTATTATCGGTTTCATTGTGAACTACATAAAGTATCACGACAAAATGTGAGGAAAAACTATGAATGAAATAAAAGAAGGCAGATACCGTCACTTCAAGGGCAACGAATACGAAGTGATAGGCACTGCAAAGCACAGCGAAACTCTTGAAGAATATGTAGTTTACAAGGCTCTTTACGGTGACGGTGGTCTTTGGGTAAGACCTGCTTCTATGTGGAATGAAACTGTTGAGAGAGACGGTAAGACGTTTAAGAGATTTGAGTTTATAGGATGAAAAAATACCACTTGACAGGAGTTGTCAAGTGGTATATAATATAACTGTAAGGTAACCGATAAAAGCGGTTAGCTGCAGATTAGGTTATTTAATTAAAAACAACCGTCACTTTGCCGAGTGGCGGTTGTTGCTTTTTACCTTAATTCTGATTGTAATTGTTATATTACAAATATGGAATGTTAAAGTAATAGGCATGTGATCACCTCCTTTCGGAGGAAATCGCCAACCGCCTTCCGGCTCATCTACGACCGACATCATTATACTGCTTGTTATTATTTTTATCAATAAAGTTTCTTTTTTTTATTTTTCATTCAAAAACCGCCCTCGTGTGAGGACGGTTTTTTCATTCATGATTTTTTTTCTTGATATTTTTTTCCTTCCAAACCTTTTTGTAGATCGCTTCGGTGGCGAAAGTCATTTTAGTGACGGAAAATTCGCAGTTATCGGGAAATACATACCATGTGTCTTTCATAGTGTTCAGGTCGATGCAGTCCTTTTTCTGCCCGAAACGGTAATTATATTCCACATGCAGGCTGTTCTGCAGGGAAGAATCGAAATCCATACTGAACGGCTCGCCGTCATAATCGCGAACCCCTTCCACATGGAATCCTTTCATATCGTGCACCATTTTTCCTTTGCCGAGGGTGATAAAGCCCCAGGAATTGGGCAGGTCATTCACATGGCAGTCGCTTTCAAAATAATATCTGCCCTCGTTGACCTCTTTTTCAACCTCTTGCTTTTCCCACAGATACCAGTCGGACGGGAATTTGAATTCGGTCACACCGTCATTTCCTTCAAGTTCGCCGTAATAATTGAGCGTCCAACGCTTACCGCA
>JAZSQU010000037.1:0-8044 GCA_045538095.1 Acutalibacteraceae bacterium
GTGAATGTAAAGATATACCCGGAGTTTTTGTTAGTCTCTCAGGTGCATCTAAAACTGTCAGAAAAGGTGATATAGAGATACACGATAGTAATGACGGTGAATATACAGCTATACTTAAAAGAGACGGCAGGTTTGCTTTTGCCTACGGCAAGAGTGAGGAAAAGGTTATCAGCCTTTGCGAAAAAGGTATGGCAATCGGCCTGGAGGAACTGAAAAACATAAAGAAAAAGCCTTTTGAAAAAGAGCTTCAGAATGATGATAAATACGTTTCCTTGTATGCTAAATGTATAAGCGTAATGAGAAGTCAGCTTTATTCTCCCGAGGGTAATATAAAAAGAATATGGTCAACACCTGACCGTCTGCCACACAGAAATATGTGGCTGTGGGATTCGGTTTTTCATGCCATCGGTCACAGACACCTCGATGCGAAACTGGCACAGAATTTAATCCTTGCTCTATTTGATGTACAGCGTGAAGACGGGTTTATACCGCATATGGCAAGACCTGATTATATTTCAGATATAACACAGCCTCCTGTTATAGCCTGGGGAGCTTGGCTCGTTTATGAAAAAAGCGGTGATAAGGACTTCCTTAAAGCAGTTTTTGAAAGTAATAAAAAATTTCTCCTTTGGTGTCAGAGTAACAGACGAAAAAGTAAAAAAGAGCTTTACAGTTGGCACACCAACCCTGAGCTTAATAACCGCTGCGACGAATCAGGTATGGATAACTCACCGAGATTTGACACGGAAAGCGACCTTTATGCTATTGACTTTTCCTGCTATATGGCAAGCGAGGCAAGGTTTATGAAAAAAATTGCCGACGAGCTTAGCGATAAAGAAAATGTTTCTTTCTTCGGCGGCTGGTATGAAAAAATCAAAGCCGACATAAACACTGCTCTTTGGTGCGAGGAAGACGGCTTTTACTATGATTACGATATTCAGAACGGATACTTTAATAAGGTACAGGCAGTTTCATCATTTCTGCCTTTATTTGCAGGCATAAGCAGTGAAGAACAATGCAGAAAACTCATTACTCACCTTGAAAATCCCGATGAATTCGGCACAGAATTTCCTATACCGACTATATCAAAAAAAGATAAAACCTTCGGTTCTGATTTGTGGCGCGGCCCTGTATGGATTAACTATAATTATATGATTTCAAAGGGCCTTGCTGATTACGGATACGGTGAACTGTCCCGAAAAATCAAAGACAAAACCCTTGAAGTTATAAATGAGTGGTATAACCGCACAGGCACAGTCTATGAGTTTTATGACAGTGAAAACAGAATACCGCCTTTTTGTTTCAACAGAAAAGGTACAGTAGTTGAGCCTTACGATTTCAGAGTAAAATATCAGACTATCAGAGATTACGGCTGGAGTATAACACTTGCATTTGATTTAATGAATGAATAGAAAAGATTAAGCACGACTTTCAGGTAAGCCGTGCTTATTGTAATGTTAAATCACTCGTTTGATGGGGGCTGTTTATTATCAGATTGATTGCAACGCTATCTATAAAATACTTCAAAACCTCTTGACTCTAACGTACCGTTATAGTATATACTACATTTGTGAGGTGATAAATATGAAAATGCAAATTAAAGATTTTGCCGAGTTTACATGTGTAAGTGTGCGCACACTTCATTACTACGATGAAATAGGACTTTTGAAGCCTGCTGAGGTTGACGAACACTCAGGCTACCGTTTCTACGATGAAAATTCACTTCTTCGTATGCAGGAAATTCTGTTTTACCGTGAACTTGATTTTTCATTAAAAAGCATTGGTGAAATTTTATCAGCTCCGAACTATGACAAAGAAATGGCACTTGCTGAGCAGAAAAAACTTCTTACACTCAAAAAAGAGCGACTTGAAAGACTTATTACTGCCATTGACGATGCCGTGAAAGGAAAGAACATCATGAAAGCATTTGACAACAACGAATTTGAAAAATACAAAGCCGAAGTAAAAGAAAGGTGGGATAAAACTGAAGCCTATTCGGAATACATAAATAAGAGTAAAGGGTACACCCAAGAAAAATTCAATTCTCTTGCCGATAGTATGGACAGTATGATGGAAGAATTTGCAATTTGTCTTAATAGTGGTGAAAAACCTGATTCTGCTGAAGCACAGAACCTTGTGGAAAAACTGCAGAAATATATTACCGAAAACTACTACACCTGCACAAATGAAATTCTTGACGGTCTCAGTCAGATGTATGTTTTTGATGAACGGTTTAAAAACAACATTGATAAACATGCTGATGGTACAGCAGAGTTCATCAGTGAAGCAATTAAGATTTATTGTGTTAAATAAGTGTTGACATTACCTTCCATATAGGTTAGAATATCATATATTTCATAAGCTTTGAGGTGAAATTATGGTGATTCCCGAAAACGGTGAACGAATTTCAAAAATTGATGCGTACCTTAACTGCGCAGAAATTTTCGCATACAGAAGCACATGCCTTAAACGAAAATACGGAGCTGTAATTGTTAAGGATGATGCAGTTGTGTCTACAGGATATAACGGTGCACCGAGAGGCTTTGACAGTTGCTTTGATATCGGTAGTTGTCCGAGAATTGAGCTGAATATGCATCAGGGTGAGGGTTATGGAATCTGCCGTGCAATTCACGCAGAGGCTAACGCACTTCTCAACTGTTCCCGTCAGCAGACAATTGGTGCAGATCTGTATCTGGCAGGTATTAATCCGAAGGACAATTCTGTTCACAGAGCAAAGCCTTGTCCGGTTTGTGCGAGAACCATAATCCAAGCCGGTATTGAAAATGTAATTATGAGAGTCGGTGATGGTGCCGATAACTATGTTATTATCCCTGCAAAAGAACTGCAGTGGGTACAGGAAGCATAAAAAATGACCTGCGTGAGCGAGTTTTTCGCTCGATGCAGGTCTTTAAGTTTATTTAGCATAAAGCATTCCGACAACTCTGTTTCTGAATGAACAAGGGAAAACTTTGCAGAGCACACTGAGGAACTTATACTGAGCGCCGATTGCATAAACGGGTTTAACCTTTTTCTGAAGTGATATTTTTGCTATGTATTCGGCAGCTTTGACGGGGCTCATGCCTTTTTCTTCGTCTTCTTCCATGCTGCTGACACTTCTTAAAATTCTGCCTTCGTATATGTCGTCACCGTCAAAGGATTTCTGTCTTGCGCCTGTAAAATCTGTACAGATGTCACCCGGTTCAATTGCTGTAACGCTTATCCCGAAGGGTCGCACTTCATTGGCAAGTGCGTTTGTGTACGACTCGAGTGCAGCTTTTGATGCAGAGTAGTAGGTCTGGAATGGGATATGAGCTACTGCTGCAACTGAGCTTATGTTGACAATTCTGCCGCTTTTTTGCTTTCTCATATAAGGAATAACTGCTTTGTTTACGTTGACTGTGCCGAAAAAGTTTACGTCAAACTGTCTTTGCGCATCTCTGGTTTCAGTAAATTCTACTGCACCTGAAATGCCGTAGCCTGCACAGTTTATTACAATGTCAATTTTGCCTTCTTCTTCAAAAATCTCTTTGACTGCATTTTTTACATTCTCTTCGTCAGTTACATCTACTTTGATGTGTTTAATCTTTTCCACGGAAATATCTCTGCGGCTGAAATCGTAAACTTTGCATCCCTTTTGTGCAAAGACTTTTGCAGTTTCTTTGCCTATACCTGAGCTTGCGCCCGTAACAATAATAACTTTTCTTTCCATATTTTACACCTCACCTGTAAGCTTTTCAGCTTTTAACTTTCTGAACAAATTTAAAAGTACAATTACCGCAATAATTGAAAGTATAATTTCTGCTGTAGTCTGAGCATATGCAAGACCGTAAAGAGGGAAGAAATGATTAAGAATATATATTGCAGGTATTTCAAATACAATTTTTCTGAGAATTGCGAAAATAAGAGATTTGCTTCCCATGCCGCAGGATTGGAAAATGCCTACTGCCATAAAGTCCATGCAGATAAACGGAAGACACAGACACATCCCTCTTAAAAACGCAGTTGAATAATCAACAACGCTTTTAGTGTCGATAAACATTGATGCAAGATTTTTTGAAAAGATAAAATAAAGCACTGTAACGATAGTCATAAGACTAAGCACAATTTTTGTTGTAAAGGTTATGAACCCTTTCATACGGTCATAGTTTTTTGACGAAAAGTTGTAACTGATGAGAGGCATAACACCTTGTGAAACGCCAAGAGCAATCTGCAGTGGAATGAGATTGATTTTGTAAGAAATACCCATGGCTGCAACTGCATCTGCGTTGAATGCTGCAGTGAAGTTGTTGAGAATGGTCATGCCTGTTACATTGAGAAGGTTTTGGATTGCAGCAGGAATTCCAACAGCAAAAACACCAAGTACAATCTTTTTTCTGAAGGAAAACTTTTTAGGATTGAAGCAAACATAGCTTGTTTTTCTTTTTGTAAATGCAAGAATGATGAAGTAGAGAGAGGCAAAGGAATTTGAAATAAAGGTTGCAAGACCTGCACCGGCCGCACCCATTCCCAGTCCCCAAGGCATAATGAATATCGGGTCGAGAATAATGTTCAGTAAACAACCGCTCATTGTGCCGATACTTGCGTGGAGAGATGAGCCTTCAGAGCGTACCATATATGCCATAACAACGTTAAAAATCGATGGCGCCGCACCACAAGTAACTGTCCAGAGAAGATAGTTTGCAGTTGCTTTTGATGTTTCTGCATCAGCGCCTAGAAGGTTAAGGACAGGAGCTTTAAATGCAGTTATGAAAAGAGATAAAAGTAGTCCTGCGAGAATTGAGCAGTAAAGCCCGAATGCTGATGTTCGCTGTGCTGTGTCATAGTCTTTTACACCGAGAGCTCTGCTCATCATACTTGAACAGCCTACACCGAAAAGATTGTTAACGGCATTGAATGCGAGTAGCACAGGCCCTGCAAGGGTAACGGCTGCATTCTGTATGGGGTCATTGAGCATACCAACAAAAAATGTGTCTGCAAGGTTGTAAATTACCATTACAAGAGAAGTGATAACTGTCGGCACAGACATTTTCATTACTGCTTTTGGTATTGAAGTCCGTTCAAAAAGTTCGGCTTTTTTTAAATTTTCCATTGATTTACCTCGCTGATTTTGTTAAGCGATAGTATTATAACTCTATTTATGTTTTTTGTCTACAAAAAACAATAGTATTTCTACTGTGACCTTTTCATTAAGCAAAGTTTTTATCAGAAATCTGAGGGTTGACTTAAACGGTTTTTTATGTTACAATTCCAATACACAAGTGAATAACCGCAGAAAACTGAGGAAACACGGTGCAAATCCGTGGCAACAGCCATTACCGTAATTGTTTAAACATAAGTCGGAATGCTCAATTTTCTGTGTCTTGCAAACATACCCTTGGGCAGATGGAAGGGGAGTGCTTTTTTGATTTATGCACCCTTCTTCGGAAGGGTGTTTTTGTGTTAGTCTTTTGTGAAAAAAATGAAAGAAGGACTAAAAAATGAAAAACTCAACTCAAAAAATTCTCGCACTTTTACTTGTTGCAATTGCTGTTTTCAGCTTTGCTTCATGCAAAGGCGAAGAAACACCCGGAACTCCCGAAAACAGCCTTTGGAGCACTGCTCTATATACCGAAGACACGGAGTTTGGTGTCGGTGCAAAGCTCCTTGGAATTGAGGTTAGAGTCGGAGAAAAAAGCATTGTTTTCACAATAAGGACCGATGCTGAATTTGTAGGTGAAGCGCTTATGGAAAACGGTCTTGTTGAAGGCAGCGAAGGGCCTTTCGGTCTTTATATCAGCCATGTAAACGGCATTAAAGCAGTTTATGAAGAAGACGGTGCATATTGGGGATTTCTCGACAGAGACGGTGAGCTTATGAGCACCGGTGTTGATATGACCACGTTCGTCGATGGAGATGTTTATGAACTCAGATACACTAAAGAATAACTCAAAAAAACCGCTTACTGTTTACGAAATCTCTGTTTTTTCAATGCTTGGAGCAATAATGTATTGCTCAAAAATTATTCTTGAATGGGCACCTAATATCCACCTTTTAGGTATGTTTACAATGGCATTCACCTTGTACTACAGAAAGAAAGCCCTTATTCCGATTTATGTTTTTGTGCTTTTGCTCGGTGTGCTGAACGGCTTTAACGGCTGGTGGATTCCATATCTTTACATCTGGACTTTGCTTTGGGGTATAACTATGCTCCTGCCGAAAAATATGCCGCCAAAAATTGCAACTATAGTGTATGCAGTTGTCTGCAGTCTTCACGGATTTCTTTTCGGAATTCTTTATGCGCCTGCTCAGGCTATTATGTTTGGCCTTGACTTCAGGCAGATGGTCGCTTGGATTGGCAGCGGCGCAATTTTTGACACGGTTCACGGCGTTTCCAACTTCTTTGCAGGTCTTATGATACTGCCGATGATAAACCTTTTAAAACGCATTGATAAGCTTAAAAAGTAACAGAATAAATCACTCCCTCATATGCTGAAAAGGGAGTGATTTCTTTGTTTCATAAGGTTTTAATCGGTGCATTGATACCTCTTCTTGGTACTGCTATCGGCTCTTTGGTGGCTTTTGTTTCGAGGAAAAATATAAAAGGCAGTGTGTCTGCAATTCTTTCGGGCTTTGCTTCAGGGGTTATGGTCGCAGCTTCGGTGTGGAGCTTACTTCTTCCTGCAATTGAGTTTTCCTCTCTTGGCAGATTCAGTTTTATTGAACCTTGTCTGGGTCTTTCGGCAGGGGTAATGCTCATGCTGTTCTCAGAAAAGTTTTTCGAAAAACTTACTTCAAAAAACAACAAGGAAAAACTGCTTTATTTCGCAGTAACGCTTCATAATGTACCTGAAGGAATGGCAATAGGTGCAGCTTATTCGGCTTACGTCTGTTCAAGGGATGAAGCTCTTGCGGTAAGCGCTTTTCTATTGAGCTTAGGAATCGCAATACAGAACATTCCTGAGGGTGCAATTGTTTCGCTGCCGTACAATGGGAATAAAAGTAAAGGTAAAACCTTCTTTTACGGTGTAATGTCGGGTGTTGTTGAGCCTATCGCAGTTGTATTTACTGTTTTACTGTCACGAGTGCTTGTACCCGTTCTTCCGTTTATGCTTTCGTTCGCTGCAGGAGCCATGATTTTTGTTGTACTTAAAGAGCTTGTACCTGATTTTTCAGAGGAAAACAAATTCAGAGGCGGAGTTGTTTCATTCTTTCTTGGTTTTATGGTTATGATGAGCCTTGATGTTGCTCTCGGATAAAACAATACCACCGATTGCTTCAGCTTTCGGTGGTTAAATTTTTTAGGGTGAAAAAATCCCGCCATGCCGGAAATGATGTGTATAACCTGCCTAAAAGCAGGGTGGTGATAGCGAGTCAGGTTCACGCTCCCTTCGTCCACTGAAAAGTGGGAGGTCTGCAATCCGCTGACAAAGCATCTCTCCGTTTAAATACGTGTTGGGTTATAACTATCATAATTATCGAACACAGCAGGATCATTATCAAGTTTTTGCAAGGCTTAATGGATTATTCATCGTTTGCCTCGTTTTCATATTTTTCTATAAGTCTGTCCTCAAAGATGTTGCCGATTTCGTTGAATTCTTTTTCGTCTTCAATCTGAATAAGGTAAGTTTCGCCTTTTTCTTCAATAACCTTGAGGATGAGCACATCACCGTCAGAGTCGAGAATTTCTTCTTCGTCGTCATAAATGGGAATAAGAGCAACATATCTTTTTCCGTCGTCGGTTTCAATGCGGTCAAGCTCTTCAAAAAGGTGCTCAACGCCATCTTCGTCTGTTACGCTTACAATGTCGGGTCCGAATTCTTCGTTCATAATAATATACCTCGTTAAATTTATTACATAATTATTGTAATATTTTAAGTGCAGAATGTCAATATAAGATAAAAAATAATTAATTGAAAAATCTCTCAAAATGTATGTGCTAAAATGATGTGACCCAATAAAAAAGAGAAGTAACTTCAAAATATGGTATAATGAATTCACCACAAAAACATTTACCTAAGAAAGAAGTACTTCTCATGAATATAATAGCACAAGAAGCAAGAAAAAA
>JAZSQU010000058.1:0-2762 GCA_045538095.1 Acutalibacteraceae bacterium
CTGATATATGTAATTATCCGTAAGTTTTCCGTTAGCATATCTTATTGTGAGAGTTCTTACATCCTCAAGTGCTGTGAGAAGTGATGCACGAGAAAAGTCAATTTTTTCACTCTTTTCAAAAAGTGATTTTGCATAATCAGAAGGTACAGCATCAACAAGTGAAGGTGCATCACCCATAAAAATAAGTTTACCACCATTTTCGCGGAATTGCTCAAGTCTTTCAAGCGTTGTTTTTCTCAAGGTTTCGCACCCGGGAACGACAATCGCATCGTATTCCATTTCGCCGACCTTTAAGGGTGCATTTCCTTTTTCGCAGAGAGATGGGAGAAGCGACTCTGAAATAAAGTTGAAATCAATACTGCCCTCAAGAAGCCACTTTGTAACGTTGGAAAACCTTTCATCAAGACTTTCTCTGAATATTGCCGATTTGTCATTAGGTCCCCAATGAAGCCAGAAGCTTTCAACGGGATGAATAACACCCACTTTTACAACAGGCTTGCCTCGTGTAAGTGCAGTGTTTACTCTTGCGAAATGATCTTCAATAAGATTATATTTTTTGTACCATGGTGACTGATAGTGGATTGAAGCAGGATAATCTCGTTTTGCTTCACCCTTCATCGCATACCACGAAAGATGAGGGACACGGATTGTAACGCCAAGACAAGCCTGCCAGTCGCCCTGATGCTTATATGTTCTGAAATCACAGTCCCAACCTGTTACACCGTAAAGCTCTGAAAGCATACCCTCATAACCGTACTGATGAACAGCAGACTGTGTCTGTTTTGCAGTAGTAAATTCATGCCGATTGCAAAGCATATCAATGCCGGGAAGCTTAAAGCTTCTGTATGAACGCATGGCCTCACCAAGTGCTGCAGTCTGTGAATTAAGTGTAGGCTCTTCCATCATATGTCCCGTAAGGGCAATTCCATTTTCATTACACCATTCACCGATGGTATCGGCAAAGGATGTTGCAAATAATTCAGCAATAAAATCGTGGTATCTGTAACGATGAACGGACGGTGCAGAATCAGGCTTATCCCAGAAAATTTCAGGAAGGGTGTCAAAAATATCTTCACCATACATTTCTTTGTAAAGCTCAGGCACATTATCAGTCCAAGGCATTGTAATATTCATTTTATCAAATGAATTATTAAGAACTGCCTTTCTTGTAAACTGAGGCTCATCTGTAAAAATAGCAGGAATGGTCTTATCAAATTCATCACCCACTTTATCTTTATATTTTTCGTGAGTGATCTCAACGAACTTTTTAACTGCAGCACTGCTCAGTGTATCAAGATATGTCTGTCCGTTATACCAGCTGGAAGGATTTGCTATTTCAAGAAAAGCATACCATTTTGTACCTTCAGCCTCATCATTTTCACAGATTTTTTTGTAAGAAGAAAGAAAACCGTTACTGTCAAGAATTATGTCATAGCAAGCAATAGGATTTTCTTTTTTGTTTACCCAATAGTCATTGATACCACTGTGTTTTTCTTCTCTGAAAGGAGTGAAAAAGAGACATCTGCTTCTGTATTTTTCGTCTTTTGTCACAAGTCCACCTGCAGCACCCGATGGCCAACGGTCTTCGTCATAAAGCCATGCAAGCATTTCTTCATTTTTTGCTTTAACCACAGTATCCTTGACAAGCTCCATATATTCTTCACTAAGGTACTCGTTTTCAAGACCTGTTCTTACGTGAAGATGAAATCCGCCAAGGCCCATTTCCTTGAATACATCTATCTGACGGCATAATTCTTCTTTTGTCAAATATGAGTTAAGTGCCCAGAAAGGTGTTCCACGGAATTCAGATGTAGGATTTTTAAAAAGTTCTGTTTTTAGTGATTTTTCAACGTTCTTTTTATATAACATATTATTCACCTTACGATATTGTGAATTTATTTAAGTGTAAATTCGGCATTATTATCCGAAAAGCCTTTTTTGTTTCCGATAGTGTTAAGAAGCATACTTCTTAAATCAATTTTTTCACCATTTTTGCTAAGTTTAGGTTCAACCTTTTTAAGCACAAATGAAAACCTGTCAAGAATACCTGCAAGAAGGTTATATCCTGCTGTCCCCTCAACATAAGGCATATCACCTGTAAATATGCTTAAGCCGACTTCACCAACAAAATCTGAAAACTTTTTCTTGTCAAATTCTTTATCTCGTTTTAAGCAAAGCAAACGCTTTAATGACTTAACCGTCATTTTGTCAAAGCGCTTTCTTGCAAATGCCTTAAGGTGCTTTACAATTCCTTTTCCACCGCCCAGTGCGCCACGTACTCTTGCAACAATCGCAGAAGAGAAATGATTATCAAAATACTCTTGAGGTGTAAGACCGTTTAAGTCCCATCCAAAATCAGGCACATCAAGTGATTTAACCTTAAGAACAGAATTTTCATCTATGGTGATTTTTCTGTATTTTGCAGGACTTCCCACAAGAGCAGATGTACATACATCAATGAGGCGGTTGCCTTTTTCTGAATAAAACTCGTTTATGCTTTGAATATGCATATGACCTGTGAGCACAAGTTCAACTCCGTTATCAGCAAGAAATGAAGCAATCTTTCTCCAATCCTTTATTTTTGCATCTCCAACTAACTCAAAAACAGGTACAGGTGGAATAATCGGATAGTGACAAATTGCAAAAACAGAGCAGTTGTCTTTTCTTGCCTTATCAAGCTGTTCTTTTGCCCAAGCCATAAGTCTGTCATCCATCGTACCTTTTGGTTGGCCCTTACTGTCACAATGAATTGCGAGCATTCT